>NZ_JBVHDI010000012.1:0-95554 GCF_055563465.1 Amycolatopsis sp. NPDC000009 | reverse complement strand
GGGCCCCCGGCGCCCCCCCCTCTGGGCCCCCCGGGGGGGGGTGGGGGGGCCGGGGGGGGGGGGGGGGGGGGGGGGGCCGCCCCCCCCCCCCCCGAGCCTCTTCCGTACGGGGCTGACAGCGTCCTTCAGCGGGTCAGGGTGTAAATCGAGGCCCCGGGGTTGCTGTAGTCCTTACGCAGGAAGTCCAGCCCGTCCAGGTCCCGCAGGCCCGGTGCCGGCGGTTCGCCGATCTTGATCGGCGTGCTCCCGATCAGCACGTGCTTGACGTTCAGCCGCCGCACCGCGGCCCGCACCTCGGGGTCGGTGTCGTAATCCCGGAAGTGCAGCGCCAGGTACTTCGCGTCCGGCGGCGGCACGCCCGGGTCGTAGTGCCCGGCGACCGGATGGATACCGGTGATCGCGTACAGCCAGGCCGTCCCGTCGAAGCGCTCGTTGAGCACCTTCTCGTCCGGTCCGATGTTCATCTTGGTCAGCTCGTTCATCGCGGCCAGTTCGTCGGCGCCGACCGGCGGCGTGACCTCGCCCTCGGGCCCGTTGTAGTACAGGAACGACACCGCGTGCGCGTTCGACTCCGTGTAGAACCCCTTGGTCAGCACGGCCGACGCGGCCACGACGAGCACGGCGGTCGCCAGCCCCAGCCGGGCGGGCAGGGCGGGACGGCTCTTCACCCAGGAGCGCCCGCTCGCCCACTTCGCGAACCAGCGCTGCAGCTCCGCCATCCCGTGCCCGGCCAGCAGGCACAGCGGGATCGCGGCGAGCGCCATCAGGCGGTACCGGTCGTTCCACCACGGCCTCGACAGCGAGATCACCCACGGTTCGGCGCCGAACGAGGCGACCAGCACGAACAGCGCCGAGAAGCCGATCGCCGAAAGACCCAGCCAGCGCATCCGGCCGAGCCGGAACAGGCTCAGCACGCCGATCACCAGCAGCACCGTCAGCCACACCTGCGGGGCGCTCAGCACCTGCCGGAACGTCACCAGGAGCCCCAGCGACTTCAGCACCGGCAGATCCGAGCCCCACGCGTGATAAGGGTATGAACCCGAAGTGAATTTCAGGGCGCCGAGGATGTGCGGCGCCGCGAGCAGCGCGCTGCCCACCATCACCGGCACCATCTTGACGACGTCGCCGCCCATCACCCGCCAGCCGCCACGGCCTTCCGGCACTCCGTCGAGCGGCTTGTGCCGCAGCGCGCGGTACCAGCGCTGCACCACCAGCGGGAAGGCGAACAGCAGCGCCCCGAACAGCGCCGACGAATGCGCGGCCAGCAGGCCGACCGCGGTCAGCGCGAGCACATAGCCGGTGTCGAGGCCTGGCCGCGCGAGGAAGCGGGCCAGCGCGACGACGGCCAGCGGCGTCAGCACGATCCCCAGCGCGAACGGCAGGAGCCCGCTGGACACCGACTCGTACGCGCCGGTGGTGGCCGCGGCGGCCACCAGGGCCGTGCAGCCCGCGAACACGGCCCGCCCGCCGAGCTGGCGGATCAGGGCGACCATCGACAGCGCGAAGACGCCGGCGACCGGCATGGTGATGGCGTTCAGCGTGACCGGGATCGTCGTCCCCGAAATCGAGTACACGAGCGAGCCGACCAGGTGATACGCGTTCGGGTAGAACGACCCGTCCGGGTACCAGTTGATGGTGCCCATGCCGGTCAGCGAGCCGTCGCCGGTCTCGGCGATGTAGCGGATGCCGTTCGCGTGGAAGACGGTGTCCCAGCGCTGGAACACCGCCGTCGTCCCACCGCGGGCCGAGAGCACCACGAGGATCGAGAGCCCCACGGCCAGCGCGACGCAGGCCGCGACGGCGTAGTGCGCGCGCGGGTGCCACTTCGTCGGCGGTTCCTCGCCGCCCGGCTTGAGCCGGCCGCGGCTCAGACCCAGCTTGCGGAGGCCGAAGCCGATCCCGGCGAGCACGACCGTGACGGCCGCCACGGTCAGCGGGTTGTACGACACACCCGCGAGTGCCAGCCACGGACCGGCCAGTCCGGTTACCGTGTAGGACAGCAGTGGGGCCAGGCCCGCCAGTGCCCAGCCGCGCAGGCCCGCGGCCCGGCCGACGAGCCCGCCGGGGACCGCCAGGACGGCCAGATAGGTGAGGGTCGCACCGAAGTACGACCAGAAGGTGTCCGGAGTAGGCACTGCTTCCTAAATGTGTCTGTCGAAGGTGAAAACCGATGCTCGCTGCAGGGCTCGGAGTCGACGTGCGTACCCTCGACGCCCGTGAGCGCGCACACGAACCCCGACAAGATTACTGAAGCCGATTACACCGGCTACGACCTCATCGTCGTCGGCTCCGGATTCTTCGGGCTGACCGTCGCCGAACGGGCCGCGGCCGAGCTCGGCAAGAAGGTCCTCGTGCTGGAGCGGCGGCACCACCTCGGTGGTAACGCCTACTCCGAGGCCGAGCCGGAGACCGGGATCGAGGTGCACCGTTACGGTGCGCACCTGTTCCACACCTCCAACAAGCGTGTGTGGGAGTACGTCAACCGCTTCACCGAGTTCACGAACTACCAGCACCGCGTGTTCGGCAAGTACCAGGGGCAGGTGTACCCGCTGCCGATGAACCTGGCGCTGATCAACCAGTTCTTCGGCAAGTCGCACACGCCGGACGAGGCCCGCGAGCTGATCGCCAAGCAGGCGTCGGAGTTCGAGACCGCGAACGCGCAGAACCTCGAAGAGAAGGCGATCTCGCTGATCGGCCGCCCGCTCTACGAGGCGTTCATCCGCGGCTACACGGCCAAGCAGTGGGAGAACGACCCGAAGAACCTCGGCGCCGACATCATCACCCGGCTCCCGGTCCGCTACACCTTCGACAACCGGTACTTCAACGACACCTACGAGGGTCTGCCGGTCGACGGCTACACCGCGTGGCTCGAGAAGATGGCCGAGCACGAGAACATCGAGGTGCGGCTGAACGTCGACTACTTCGACGTCCGCGAGCACATCCCCGCCGGTACCCCGACCGTCTACACCGGTCCGCTGGACCGCTACTTCGACTACTCCGCGGGCCGGTTCACCTGGCGCACGGTGGACTTCGAGTCCGAGGTGGTCGAGACGGGTGATTTCCAGGGAGCCTCGGTCGTCAACTACAACGACGAAGAGGTGCCGTACACCCGGATCATCGAGTTCCGGCACTTCCACCCGGAGCGCAAGCACTACCCGACCGACAAGACGGTCGTGTTCCGCGAGTACTCCCGGTTCGCCGGCGAGGCCGACGAGCCGTACTACCCGATCAACACCCCGGAGAACCGCGAGAAGCTCGAGGCCTACCGCGAGCTGGCGAAGGCCGAGGCCAAGAACAAGAACGTGCTGTTCGGCGGTCGTCTCGGTACCTACAAGTACCTCGACATGCACATGGCCATCGGCTCGGCGCTGTCCGTGTTCGACAACAAGATCGCGCCGCACCTGACCGATGGCGCGCCTCTCGACGGGTCCCTCGATGCTTGAGAAGGGCGCTCCCACCGGCGAGGTGGCGGTTCTGTCGAAGGTCCAGGGCATCCTCAAGAGCGACGTCTCGGTGAAGGCGGCACGGGGTCTTTCGCACTTCGGCGAGCACAGCGCGGGATGGTTCGCGCTGGGGCTCGTCGGGGCGGCGGTCGACAAGAAGCGCCGCAAGGACTGGCTGGTCGCGGCGGCCGGGGTCGTCGGCGCGCACGCCGCGTCGATCGCGGTGAAACGCGTGGTCAGGCGGCCCCGGCCGGACCACCCGAGCGTCGAGGTCCTGGTCTCCACGCCGAGCAAGCTGAGCTTCCCGTCCTCGCACGCGACATCGACTACGGCGGCGGCGGTGCTCTACTCCGGATTGACCGGGCGTAACCTGGTCCCGGCCCTGGTACCGCCGATGCTGGCCTCCCGGCTCGTGCTCGGCGTCCACTACCCGACCGACGTTCTGGCCGGAGCGGCCCTAGGGGGCGTAGTCGGCGGCCTGATACGTAGGAAGCTGAAGCGACGATGAGTGAAACGACCGAGAAGGCCGATTCCAAGCCTGACGACGTAGAACCCGTGGCCGAGGCCGCCGAACCGAAGAAGGTCGCCGGCGGTCTCGTCGGCGGCATCATCAAGACGGCACGCCCGCGCCAGTGGGTGAAGAACGTGCTGGTGTTCGCCGCACCGTTCTTCGCCTTTTCGAAGTCAACGGACCGGACCGGCCTGCTGATCGCCGCGCTGATCGCCTTCGCGGCGTTCTCGCTGGTGGCCTCCTCGGTCTATCTCATCAACGACGCGATCGACGTCGAGGCCGACCGGGCGCATCCGACCAAGCGGAACCGGCCCATCGCGGCCGGGATCGTGCCGGTGCCGGTGGCGTTCGTCGCGGCGGCCGTGTTCTTCGCGGCGGGTCTCGGCATCTCGTTCTTCGCCAGCTGGCAGCTCGCGGTCGTGCTGGCGGTCTACGAGGCCGTCCAGCTCGGCTACTGCTTCGGGCTCAAGCACCAGCCGGTGGTCGATCTGGCCATCGTCGGCTCGGGCTTCCTGATGCGGTCGATCGCCGGCGGTGTCGCCGCGGGTATCGCGCTTTCGCAGTGGTTCCTGCTGGTCACCGCGTTCGGTTCGCTGTTCATGGTGGCGGGCAAGCGCTACGCCGAGATCATGCTCTTCGAGCGCACGGGCGCGAAGATCCGGTCTTCGCTCAAGAAGTACTCGGCGAGCTACCTGCGGTTCGTCTGGGCGACGTCCGCGGCGATCCTGATCATGTCGTACTGCCTGTGGGCGTTCGAGATCCGCCAGGTCGAGCACGACTCGGTCTGGGCGGTCGTCTCGATGGTCCCGTTCGTGGTGGCCGTCCTGCGGTACGCCGTCGACGTCGACGGCGGCAACGCGGGCGAGCCGGAGGAGATCGCGCTCAAGGACCGCGTGCTCCAGGTGCTCGGCGCGAGCTGGGTCGTCACGCTGTTCCTGTCGTTCTATCTCTGATTCGACAGCTCACGCACAGCGCATCCATAGGAAGCGCACGCATCCTCGGTAATGGGGGCGGGCACGCAGCCCGCCCCCATCAACCTGAGGAGCGAAAGATGAGCGACCCGCAGCGGCCGTCCGAAGACGAGGACAAGACGGTCGAGCAGCCCGCCGAGGCTCCCGCCGCGCCCCCTCCGGTGCGGCAGGTCCCGCCGAAGAAGGGCGGATTCCGCCGGTTCGCCGGGCACCGTGCGACGCAGCTGGTCGCGGTCGGCGCCCTCGGCTTCATCCTCGGCGGCGGCATCATCGGCACCGCCGTCGGCCTGGCCTCCCGCGACGGTGACCGGCCCGGTTTCTCCCGTGAACACCGTGGTCATGGCGGTCCCGGCATGCACCGTGACTTCCGTGACGGCCCAGGAGACCGCGGCTGGCGTGACGAGTCCCACGGCAGGTAGATAACGGAAACATCACGTCGCCGTGTACGGTGTCCGTGATGCGAAGCGCCTCCGCCGATCTGCCCCAGGCTCCCGGTGCGCTGCCGGGAGCTGCCGTCCTTACCCGCCCCTGGGTGCTCCCGGCCGGGGCGGCGGTCGCTTCGGCCCTGGTGTTCGTGCTGGTCAGCGGGCATTTGATCGACGACACGTACATCACGCTCTCGTACGCGAAGAACCTCGCCTTCCACGGCCACTGGGGCCTGATCGAAGAGGGCACCGCCAACACCGCGACGTCGCCGCTGAACGTCCTCGTGCTGGCGCTCGTCACCTTCATCGTGCGGGACGCCGTCTTCGCCGCGGGGATCGTCTTCGTCGCGAGCCAGGTGGCGCTCGCCCTCGGCCTGCGCCGCATCGGCGCCGCGACCGGGCTCTCCGGCTGGTTCGCCCCGCTGGCGCTGGGCATGCTGCTGGTGAACCCGCTGCTGCTGTCGTCGGCCGGGCTCGAAGTCGCCCTCGGCGCGGCCGCCGTCGTCTGGTCGATGGTGTTGCTGCACGAACGCCGTCCCGCCACCGCGGGTGCGGTGATCGGCCTGATCGCGCTGATCCGGATCGACCTGCTGCTGATCGCGTTCGTGCTGTTCCTCGGCCGCCGCGAATTCTGGGTTGGCATCTGGCGGATGACGTTCGCCGCGCTCGCGGTGACGCTGCCGTGGTTCCTGTTCAGCTGGCTGGTACTGGGTTCGGCGGTGCCGGACACCCTGGTCATCAAGATCATGCAGCGCTCGTGGGGGCCGTTCAGTTTCACCAACGGCCCGCTGCTGTACCTGCACAGTTTCCCGGTGGCGGCGACGCTTTCCTTCCTGCCGCTCGTGATCGGCGGGCTCGCCGGTCTACTGTGGACATTCCACTTCCGGCGCGGTTCGGCGCGGGCGAAGCGGCTGCTGCCGTTCGCCACGCTCGCCATCGCCGGCGCGACGCACTATCTGGCCTATTGCTGGCTGAACGTCCCGCCGTACCACTGGTATTACGCGCCGAGCATCGTCGGCGCGACGATCTTCCTCGCCGCCGGAGCCTGCGCGGTGCCCGGCCGGGCCCGGCTCGGCGCGGGGATCCTCGCGGGCGCCTTCCTCCTCGCGAGCGTTGTCGCCTACGCGGCTCCCGAACTGCCGCGCCGGTTCGCCCCCATCACCAGCAACCACGCCGCGTCCGACGAATACCGCGCGATCGGCGCGCAACTGGGCGAACTGACCAAGGGGCGCAAGGTGGAGAGCGCGGGCGAGGTCGGCGCGCTCGCCTACTCCTGCGATTGCGACATCGTCGACCAGTTCTCCGACCGCGGCTCCGTCGATCCGGCGATCGTCGAGACGAAGAACCGCAGCAGCGATCTCGGCAAGGCTCTGCTGGCGGCGAATTTCCGGTTCTTCGACCACAGCGTCCCGCCCGCGACCCCGGATCTCGTGCTGGCCACCACCCGGAAGGCGCCGCCGCCGAACGCGCTGGCGACCTGGACGATCAGCTCGCCCTGGATGGGCACCCAGAGCCTGTACCTCCTCCCGGCGCGCTGACCCCTCCCGCATTTCGTCCTCTGAATGCGGTAGTTCGCGATGCCAACTACCGCATTCAGAGGACGAAATGCGGGGAGTCAGCGGCGGGAACGGGCGCGGTCGGCCTTCGTGACGGCCAGCATGTCCCGCTGGTAGACCACGGACCCGTCGGCGAAGACGAACTGAAGCACCGGCCGCGGCGGGAAACTCCGCCCCAGGTAGAGCGCGGACACCGAACGGACCACTCCCGACGGCATCTCCTCGAAGGTCCGGAACGGCTGGGCGGGATCCTCGCCCTCCAGCATCTTCGCCGGGTACACGATGGCCAGCCGCCGATCGGACAGCGTCAGCCGTGCCTCGCCCTTGCCGCCGGCGAGGTGGTCCGCGAGCCGCGCGGCGGTCTGATCCGCGGTCCGCGCGACGGCCCAGTAGGCGATCGTCGGGTCGTCGGTCCAGTCGCCTTCGAGCACGTCGGAAGCGGGCAGCGGCCACCGCGTTTTCCCCGTCACCGCAGGGGTTTCCCGCGACGGCTCATACGGCAGCGTGAGTTCGCCATCGAGCAACAGGCCGACGTACCCGTGCGCGGGCGGGCAGCCGATGATCAGACGCTCGCCGGGCGCGAGCCAGAACTGGTGCAGTTCCCGTTCGACGATCTCGTCGACGGACTTCGCCATCGGAAGCGTGGTCTCCATCAGCTCACCGTCATCGAGTGCAGCCAGGCGAACTGCCGGGGATCGTCGCAGTCGAACAGGAAATCCATTCCCGATCCGTCCACAAAGGACGCCCGAAGACACGGTCGCCGTTTCTTGCCGTGTTCGGCCACCGCGAAACCGGCGATCGCCTCGCGCGGGATCTCGGCGCACGGCACCATCTCGTGCCGCGCGACCGGGACTCCCTCGGCGTTCTCGCCGTAGGTCTTCGTGGTCATGATCGAGGCGATGTCCTTGCCGAACCCGATCGCCTTCGCCATGAACGACTTCTTCGTGGGCTCTTCCGGGGCGACGAACTTCTCCAGCACCAGCAGCCGCGCGCTGGTCAGCGCCCAAAGCCGCGAAAGCGAGCCGCTGGTGGGCAGCTCCCGCACCGCCGCGTGCGCGAGGCCGCCCTGGTCACCGAGCACGACGACCTGCGGCGACGGCGGATTCGACCGGCCGCTGTCGTCGCCCCCGCCCAGCGCCGCGCCGACCATGTCGCCCGCGAAGTTCGCCGCGCCCGAGCCGATCTTGCCCAGCACGCTCTTCTTCGGCACTCCCCACGGGTCGAGGCCGCGCACGTCGTAGTTCAGCGTCCGGCCGTACGCGGCCCACAGCAACCGTTCGCCCGGGTGCAGCGAAGGCAGGGCCTGCGACGCGGCCCCGAGCGGGTAGCCGAGATTCATTCTTCGATCGTGAACCCTCTGTCGGTCGCCGCGCGGCGCTCTTCTTCCGACGACGAATCCCGCGACTCGTGGTAGCCGGCCTTGACGCCCTGCTCGACGCCCAGTTCGGCCAGATTACCGGCACTGCCGCGGAAGGCGGCCTTGCCGACGCTGGTCGTGCCGCTCATACCCATCGCCCGCAGCCCGGCCTCGGTGAGGTTCGTGGTCAGCGCGTCCGAGCCCTCGCCACCGACGCCGTACCGGTCCGCGAACCTGTTGGCCGTCTTGGAAGCCCCGGTCGCCGGGTTGGCCTTCGTGACGATCTTGGCCAGCGGGTTCTTGTCGATCTGGTCGGCGAGCCGCTTCTGCAGCCAGTTGCCGTCGCGCAGCCCTTCGGTGCGCTCGACGACCTTCTTCAGCGGCCCGTTGCGGAGCGCCTTCAGGATGTCTTCGAGCTTGTCGATCAACGGCTTGAGCTTGCCGAGCAGCTGCTTGACCTTCATCCCGAGCCGCCCGCCGGTGACCGCGACCTGGCCGGCCGTGGCCGCGCCCGCCGCGCCGACCGAGGCGCCCGCCGTGATCCACGAGGCGGCCAGCGCGGCCAGCCACTCGATGATCAGGCCCATCACCAGTTCCTGGATGATGTCGATGACGATCTCGACGAAGGCGTCGAACAGGTCGGCGGCGATCTCCAGGATCTGCTGCAGCCCGCGGACGTCGTTCGCGAACGCCTTGGCGCCGCCCGAGAACTCGGTCATCTGGCCGCGGAACGCGTCACCCGCTTGGCCTTTCCAAGCCTCCGTGGTGCCTTCGGCGCGCTTCTGCTCGTGTTCGGCGACGCCGTCGAGCCACTTCGCCGTCTGCTCCCAGCCCTTGGCGGTGCTGCGCATCTGCTCGGGGTCACCGATCGCGGGCTCCAGCACCAGCTCGACCAGCGGGCTGATCACGATCCCGATCAGGAAGCCGAGTCCGTTGTCCACAAAGGACTGTCCGGGGCTGGTCACGAGCTGGAGCTGCTCCATCCGCGCGTGCACGGCCGCGATCGCGACGTCCGGCGGGCTGCTCGCCCTGGCGACCTCCGAGGACGTGCTGATCCACGAGCTGCCGTAGCCGCCGTTCTGCTCCAAGAACCCCTTGCGGCCGGAGTCGCCGGCGCTGTTGAGGTCGCTCAGGCTGCCGGGGCCGCCGCCGCCGTCGTCCAGGCCCGCGCCGAGGCCGGTGATGACCTCGGCGGTGCCCTGGTTGTGGTCGAGGTAGGTCTTCGCCGCGGTGGTGGTCTTGTCGGCGATCTGGTCCATGAAGGATCTCGCCTGCTCGGCGAGGCCCTGGCACTCCTGCAGCCCGTCGAAGTACTTGAAGGCCATCAGTTCGCCGAGCGGGCCGAAGCAGTCGTCCGAGACCCTGGCCTGCTCCAGCAGGCTCGCGAGGCTGCCGAAGTTCCCCGAGGCCTCTTTGGACCCCGTCGCGTGCGCGGTGAGCGCTTCCGTCTGTACGCCGAAGCCGGTCAAAACGAGTCCCTCCGCAGGATCGGGCCACCGAAGTCGTCGTCGTCCGCGGGAGCGGGGCGCGCCGGGCGCTGGGTGCGGACGGGCTGCTGCGCGGCCGGGCCGGCGAGGGATTCCGCGGGCGGCGGAGCGCTCGGCCCGAGCGGTTCGACGTGGGCGTTGAACGCCTCTTTGAACTGGTCCGCGCGGTCACCGAGGATCGGCTGGACGGTCTGCTGCATCGCGGCCGCGGCCTGCTGGGTCGCTTCTCTGACCGCGGTGAGGATCTCCTGCTGCAGCGCGGTGTGCGTGCGGTTCATCGCCTTGGGGGACAGCTGGAGTCCCAGCAGGGCGCCGGACGGGGCGACGGTCACCGTCACCGAGCCGTCGGCGTTGCGCGCGGACCCGCGCAGCCCGGCGATCTTGTCCTTCAGTTCCGCTGCTTTGGCGGCCTGCTCCTGAAACGACCGGATGGCCGCGTCGAGCCTGGCTTCCTGGTCAGCCATCGATTCCTCTCAACCCGGGGACGGAGGGGCGTCCGTGCCCGGGTGAGACGAATGGTGTGAAGCGCTCGTTCCCTAGATCGGCAGTTTCCGGAAGATCGGCCGGGGGATGTGCCGCAGGGCCGACATGACCAGGCGGAACGGCGCGGGCGACCACACCAGTTCCTTGCCGGCGCGCGAGGCGGCGACCGCGGTCTCGGCGACCTGCTCGACGTCCACCGTCAGCGGGGCGTCCTTGAGACCTTCGGTCATCTTGGTCCGGACCTGGCCGGAGCGGACGACGGTGATCTGCACGCCGAACTCGGCCAGCGCCTCGCCGAGGCCCAGGTAGAAGCCGTCGAAACCGGCCTTGGAGGAGCCGTAGACGAAGTTCGACCGGCGGACCCGCTCACCGGCGACCGACGACAGCGCGATGACCTTGCCGTGGCCCTGCTTCTTGAGCTTGTTCGACAGCGCGACACCGACCGACACGGCGGCCGAGTAGTTCACGGTGGCCGCCTCGACGGCCTTCGCGTGGTCCTGCCACAGCTCTTCCTGGTCACCGAGCAGGCCGAACGCCACGACGGTGACGTCGATGTCGCCGGCGTCGAACGCCTTGTCCAGCGCGGCGGGGTGCGAGTCCATGTCCTTGGCGTCGAAGTCCACAGTGGACACCTCGGCGCCCTTGTCCTTCAGGCGCTGCGCGGCCGCGTCGAGCCGAGGCGACCGACGTCCCGCGAGCACGACTCGGAGGGGCTTCTCGGCCAGGTACTTCTCCGCGATCGCGAGCGCGATGTCGGAGGTGCCGCCGAGCAGCAGCAGGGACTGGGGGTTGCCCACAGCGTCGATCACAGTTCCAACCTTCGGGACATGTCAGAGGCGAAAACGCCTTCGGGGTCAACGGAGGCGCGGACCTTGCGCCATTCTTCGAGCCGCGGGTACATCTTCGCGAAGTTCTCCGCGGAGGTGCGCGAGTCCTTCGCCGTGTACAGACGGCCGCCGAGCGCGAGAACGTCTTCGTCGAGTTCCTGGCAGAACCGGCTCAGCCCGTCCTTGATCGGGAAGTCGAGGCAGACCATCCAGCCGGGGTGCGGGAACGACAGCGGCGCCGCGTTGCCCTCACCCATCTGCTTGAACACGTTGAGGAACGACACGTGGCCGGAGTCGGCGACCTTCTGGATGATCCGGCGCAGCGGCTCGTGCGCGTTCAGCGGCGTGCTGAACTGGTACTGCAGGAAACCCTTGGAGCCGTACGCCCGGTTCCACTCGCCGAACAGGTCCAGCGGGTGGTAGAAGGCGGTCAGGCTCTGGATCTGGTCGCGCGCGTTCTTCGCGGTCTTGCGGTAGTACAGCTCGCCGACCATGGAGAACGACAGCTTGTTCATGAGCCCGTTCGGAAAGATGTCCGGCAGGGTGGCCAGCGTGCCCGGGTTGAACTTGAGCGGGTCGGCCCGCAGCTTGGGCGGCAGTTCGTCCAGCTTCGCGAGCGAGCCGCGCTGGAAGGCGGCGCGGCCGAGCTTCGCGCCCCTGGAGATCGAGTCGAACCAGCCGGACGAGTACGTGTAGTTGGCCTCGGAGCCGTCGGTGACCAGCGCCAGGGTCTCGTCGAGGTTCGCCGTGCGCTGGATGTCGGCCTTGAAGTAGGCCGTCTCGGTCTTCGTCATCCGGATCTTGGCGCGGACGATGATGCCCGTCAGGCCGATACCGGCCACGGTCGCCCAGAACAGCTCCGCGTCGGGGCCCTCCGGCGTGAGCGTGCGCACCTGCCCGTCGGCGGTGACCAGGTCCATCGACACCACGTGGTTGCCGAAGCTGCCCGCCGAGTGGTGGTTCTTGCCGTGGATGTCGTTGGCGATCGCGCCGCCGATGGTGACCTGGCGCGTACCCGGCAGCACCGGCACCCACAGCCCGTACGGCAGGCCCTCGCGCATCAGCTTGTCGAGGCTGACGCCCGCGTCGAGGTCGACGATGCCGGAATCCGGGTCGATCGAGTGGATGCGGTCCAGCGCGGTCATGTCGACGACCAGGCCGCCGGCGTTCTGCGCCGGGTCGCCGTAGGAGCGGCCGAGACCACGCGCGATGACCCCGCGTTCCCCGGCCCGCGTCACCGCGCGGGCGATGGCTTCCACGTCGGGGGTGCTCAGGACGTCCGCGATACTCGGCGACGTCCTCGCCCAGCCCATGAGCGACTGCCGCTGTGTCTTGGGTGCTTGGGTCACGCCGACCAGGGTAACCACGCCGAACAATGCCCGGAACGTGACCCTGAAGTGCTCGCTTCTACACTTTGCGCACCAGCCCCAGCAGTTTATGAGGTAGAGCAGTGGTGGCGACCGACCCGAAAGCCGGCGTGACGGCAGCAGCGCCGTCCTCTCCTGGGCTGCTCGGGCAGCTCATCCGCTTCGGCCTCATCGGCGGCTTCTGCGCCTTGGTCGATTTCGGCGTCTACCAGGGGCTTCGCGCTCTCGGAATGGACGCGACGCCGTGGGTGGACGTCGCCCGCGCGCTCAGCTTCATCGTGGGCACCACGACCGCCTTCTTCCTGAACCGCAAGTTCACCTTCGCCGGTGGACGCCAGGAGGGCGCGCGTCAGATCGGTAGCTTCGTGCTCTTGTACGCCGTGACGTTCCTCGTCGCCGTCGGCGTCAACCGCACGATGCTGCACGTCCTGCCGGAGTCGGCCTGGAAGGCCACTTTCGGCTGGGTCGTTTCGCAGGCAACCGCGACCATGATCAATTTCGTCATGCTCAAGTGGGTCGTCTTCCGTGAGCCCCGCGCCATCGCCACCAGCAAAGAGGAGAACTGAGGATTCATGCCCGGTAAAGCCGCCGTCACCGGAGAGGCCCCGAGCGCCATGGTGAGCACTGTCGACGACACCCGCTTCGCGGAACGCACCCCGCAGGGCCGTCTCACCGCGCAGCGCGGGCTCTATGCCGGCCCGGCCCCCATCGTCAGCAAAGACCTCTACGCCGAGCTCCAATGGGGTAGTGCCGTGCGCGAGCGTGCGGGCATCACCATCGAGCCGGCGTCGAAGGTGTCCGGCAACACCTATTTCGGCCGTTTCCCCGCGAGCTACTGGCAGCGCTGGACCGACGTGACCGAGGTGCAGGTCGAGGCCGTCGTCACCGGTGACGGCCAGCTGTCCGTCGGCGCTTCCGACATCGAGGGCGACGCGCGTGTGGTCGCCGCCGAGGTCGTCACGGGCGCGAAGCGGCAGAAGGTGACGCTCGCCGCGAAGCTCGACAAGTTCTACGACGGCGGCGCGCTCTGGCTCGACCTCGAAACCGAGGGCGGCCAGTCGCTCAGCGTCGAGAACGTCCGCTGGACGGTCGCAGCGCCGGAGAAGATCCGCCCGACCGCGGTGACCATCTGCACGATGAACCGCGCCGACGACTGCCTGTCCAACCTGCAGGCGCTCGCCGCCGACGTCTCCTCGCTGGAGACGCTCGACGCGATCTACGTCGCCGACCAGGGCACCGACCTCGTCGAGTCGCGTGACGGCTTCGAGCAGGTCGCGAAGGACCTCGGCGAGAAGCTGCACTACATCAAGCAGCCGAACCTCGGCGGCGCCGGCGGGTTCACCCGCGGCCTCTACGAGGTCGCCGGGCACACCGAGACCGAGCACGCGAACGTCCTGTTCATGGACGACGACGTGCTGCTGGAGCCGGATCTCGTGATCCGGATGACCGCGTTCTCCAACCGCACGGTCAACCCGGTCATCGTCGGCGGCCAGATGCTGAACCTGCTGCACCCGAACCAGCTGCACGTCGGCGCCGAATACGCCCGGCTGAACACGCTGGAGCCCGGCCAGCCGGTCACGCACTCGCTCTCGACCGCCGACCTGCTCGGCGTCGACGAGGAGACCCTCAAGCCGAACCGTCAGGAACGCCGCCTCGACGCCGGGTACAACGGCTGGTGGTCGTGCCTGATCCCGTACGAGGTCGTCAAGGCCACGGGCTACCCGCTGCCGTTCTTCTTCCAGTGGGACGACGCGGAGTACAGCTACCGCGCCCGCGCGCACGGCTTCCCCACGGTCACCCTTCCGGGCGCCGGCGTCTGGCACGCCGACTTCCACTGGAAGGACTGGGACGAGTGGCACCGCTACTTCAACCTGCGGAACTCGATCATCACCGCCGCGCTGCACTCGCCGTTCAACCTGAACCTGCTCTCGCGCGTGCTCATCGCGCAGCTGGTGCGGTACCTGCTCGGCATGCAGTACGGCCTGTCCGCCACGCTGATCAAGGCCGTCGAGGACTTCCTCGAGGGGCCGGAGGTCCTGCGTGACGGCGGCGTCGCCGCGATGAAGGAGATCCGCCGGATCCGCGACGAGTACCCCGAGACCAAACGGCACAAGGCCACCGACGTCCCGGGCATCGCGTCGAACGACATCGGCATCATCAACAGCGCGCCGCGGCCCAGCATGCAGCGGCTGGTGCTGATCAAGCGGATCCTCGACCGGGTGCTCGGCCGCAGCCGCCACTCGCTCGGCGCGATCCCGATCGACGAGGCCCACTGGTGGCACGTCGCGACCTTCGACACCGCCGTCGTCACCGATGCTTCGCAGGAAGGCGTGCGGGTCCGCTCGTACGACCGCGTGAAGATGTTCGAGCTGGCGCGCCGGGGCGCGAAGGTGATCCAGCGGCTTCGCAAGGAAGGCGCGGCGGTGCAGGAGCAGTACAAGCGCGCCATGCCCGAGCTGAGCTCGCGGGACAACTGGAAGCGCCTCTACAAGCTGTAGGCACTGACTGACGTGAGCTGAAAGGGCCCTTCACCGCATACAACGCGGTGAAGGGCCCTTTCGCTTCGCTCGACCCTGGTCACCTGCTGCCGGCGCGTTGCGAAAGCCACTTTCGCAACCTTCAACGTTGCGAAAGTGGCTTTCGCAACCCCTCGCCCTGTGCCCTGCCCCGGTCGCTGTAACGGGAGCAAGGGACCTTTAGTGCCGCTAGTTTTCCTAGCGCCGCTAGAACCACAACAGGTCAAGTAAGGGTAGCCTTACTTGCATGACGGATCTGGTGGCCCGAGCCCACGCCCTCGCCGATGATCTCCTCTTCCCCGCAGCCACCGAAGTCGACGTCAAGGGCGAAGTCCCTTCAAGTCACCTCGACGCTCTCGCGGCCGAAGGCTTCTACGGCCTCGCGGCGCCCAAAGAAGTCGGCGGTCCGGGCGCCGGTCTCCCGGAGACCGTCGAGGTCCTCGAGGCATTGGCGGGCGGCTGCCTCAGCACGATGTTCACCTGGGTCCAGCACCACGGCCTGGTCGCGGCGCTGGCCGCTGCCGACACAGCCGACAACGCCGACCTGCGCGATCGCTACCTTCCATCGCTGATCAGCGGGGAGCTGAAGGCCGGCGCCGCGTTCGCCGCGGTGATCCCGACCCCGCCGAGGCTGCGGGCGGAACGCGTCGGCGGTGGCTACCTCCTCGACGGCGAAGCCCCCTTCGTCAGCGGTTGGGGCGTCATCGACCTGCTCCAGCTCAGCGCCCGCGACGGCGACACCGTCGTCGGCGCGATCATCGATCCGGTCGCCGGGGAGCAGCTGCAGGTCCAGCCGCTCGACCTCGTCGCGGCACAGGGCACGTCCACCGTGCACCTCGGCTTCACCCGCTACTTCCTCGCCGACGACCGCGTCTACGGGAAGACCCCGCACGCGGACTTCGTCGCGGGCAACACCTTCGCCTCCCGCCTCAACGGCTGCGCGCCCCTCGGCCTTGCCGCCCGCGCCGCGCGGCTCATCGAAGACCTCGGGAAGGCCGACGTCGCCGCCGGGATCCGAGCCGAGATCGACACCGTCCGCGGCAGGCTCGACGCGGCGCTCGCCGATCCGCCGTCGCTGCCCGCGGCCAGGGCGGCGGGCGCGGAGCTCGCGTTCCGGGCCGCGGGCGCGCTGGTCGCGGCCAACGGCAGCACGTCGGTACTCGTCGGACGACACCCCCAGCGGCTCGTCCGGGAAGCCACCTTCCTGCTGGTCGCCGCCAGCCGCCCGGAGATCAAGACGGGACTGCTGGAGCTCTTCTCCCGGGGCTAGGGCGCGTTTCATAAGCCAAGGGCGCGAAGCCCATCGAACAGGCTTGTGAAACACGCCCTAGTGAAGACCGAACACCCTCGTCTTTCGGTTCAGGTCGTCGATGTAGGCGGCGGCGACGTGGGAGAAGTTGATCGCCACCTCGGAGTCGTCCCGCGTCCGGACCGTCTGCACCGCGCCGGTGCGGACGAAATGCGAGAGATCCTTGGTCAGCCGTTCGGTCTCCTCCGCCGTGAGCGCGAAGAGCAGCGGCTCACCGCCGGCGGCGAGATGGAGGACGAGCGCGGGTTTCTGGTCTGCCATGAATCCATGGCACCAGCCTTGATCAGGGCCGGGCAAGCGGGTTCGCTGCGGGCGTATCGGGTGTGTGGACTACGTTCATCCCGACGAACAAGACACCCGCGGGGGGAAATGGCGATGCCGCATTCGTTCTCGCTGTCGCTGGCGGCGGTGGACATCCTGCTCGAACACGGCCGGTTCGGCCCGGCACCGGTCCCGTTCGAGGTCCCGCACATCGGCACGACGACCGATCAGCGCGCGATGGTGCGCGAGGCCGTCTTCCGCGACCTCGAAGGCCGCGGCATGATGCGCGGCGGCAGGCTCGACGCCGACGTCGAACTGGCGCTCGCCACGTTCGCCAATCCGCAGCTCGCGGTCTGGGCGGTCGCGCAGCTGGACAAGGACAAGCAGCTGTTCGCGCGGGCGGCGACGAACGGGCAGTTCGCGGTTCTCGCGCGTCAGGACGAGAACCTGCTCGTGTTCGAGGAGACCAGGCCGACCGCGATCGTCGCGTCGATCGTCGACCTCCTGCCGCTCACCCCGGCGGGCCCCGGCCAGTCGGTCACCATCGCGAAACCGATGAGCGCTCCGAAGCGCCCCCGGAACGACGACGCGTACGACCCCTTCGCCCAGGTCAGCGGGCCCCGGTCGCACGGATCGAACCCGCAGCAGCGGCAGGTGGAGCGGATCTTCGAGAAACCGAAGACCCGCGTGGGCCAGTTCAGTGTGTTCATCCGCGGCGGCCAGGTCTTCCCGCCGCTGGCGTGGTTCGACACCGAGGCGGGCCGGTTCATGATGACTTCGCGCCAGGCGTCCGACGGGCAAAGCTGGCTGACCTACGCTCCCGCCGACAACGCGAGGATCGCGCAGCAGCTGTACGCCCAGCTCGAAGGCCAGTTCTGAACCTCCGGGAACCGGCGTGACGCCCGTTTCGTCACAGTTCCGGCGAGATCTCCGGTGATCGGGGAATCACCGTTGCGCTGAGTGCCCGGCTAGTAGACTTCCGGGCGAAACGCACGGGCGAGCAGACGATGCAGTGGGGCGGGCGATGGCTTTCGAAGCGGACGGCGGACAGGCGGCACCGGACTTCTCGATCGGCTCCGCCATGGGGGCGGCGGCCAAGTACGTGGAGGCGGGCGGCCTGAACCAGGCCGCGATCGCCAAGGTCAGCGCCGAGACCCAGAAACTGGTCTCGGCCGCCAAGAGCGGCGGCTTCAAGATCACCGCCGAGGGCGTCAAGCCGCTGCGTGAGGCGCTTGCGAACATGTCGGAAGAGCTCAGCGCGCTCAAGGTCAAGACCATGGCGCTGAACGAAGCCCCGCAGCTGGGCGGCCACCCGTACGGCAAGGCTGTCGCCGCGCACGACCACAAGGGCGCCGCACAGTCCGCCAACTCCGCGAACGCGATCATCGGGCAGTTCGAGCAGGTGGTCAAGGACGCCGACGAGGCGCTGGCCAGGGCCGCCGGGCTGTACAAGGACGTCGAAGATCGCGCGATCGACGCCACCAAGAAGATTCAGGCCTGAGGGACGATGAAGAAACTCTGCGTGCTGCCGCTCGCCGCGGCCGCTCTGGTACTGGCCGCGTGCTCCAGCGAAAAGCCGGGCAGCGCCAGTCCCGCGCCGTCGGCTCCTCCGGCGCAGTCGAGCGCTTCCAGCGCCGCGCCCACTTCCGGCGGGGACACCGCGTCGATCGACCCGTGTTCGCTCGTCAGCGCGACGGACTTGGCGTCCTACGGGACTTTCAAGCCGCCGACGAACGAAAGCGCGGGCGGAGCCCGGCTCTGCACGCTGAACAAGGAAGCGGCGACGGCCTCCGAGACCCTCTCGATCGGTGTCGGCGTCCGTGACGCACAGGGCCTCGACTCGGTGAGCGATTCCGGCAACGGCAAGACCACCGGCAACGTCAACGGACGCAAGGCGGTCCTCGCGCCCAGGCCGCCGGGTGGATGCCTGATGGCGCTCGAACTCGGCCCGTCCGCGCGGGTCGATCTCCTCGTCGCGGCCGACGACGCCCAGAAGGCCTGCGGGATCGCCGAGAAGGTCGCCGACATCGTCGAACCGAAGCTTCCGAAGGGCTAAGGGGGAACCAGGATGACCACCAAGACACCGAACCTGACCGAGCAGCAGGTCTCCGACCTTTCGCCGGCGGCTCGCGACGCGTACTTCCAGCAGAAGGCGCAGGAGGGCGTCGACCCCAGCGACGGCTGGCTGTTCGGCGCGGTCAATCAGTTCATCGCCTCCGGGAAGGCCCACCAGCAGTCGCAGGAGGTCGGCGACAAGAACGTCGACAAGCTGACCCAGAACGGCGACGTCCAGTACGTCGAGGGCCTGGAGCCGTCGAACGCGGACTACCAGGGCTACGACCACGAGAGGCTCGAACAGTTCGTCAACACGGACCTGAACGTCGAGCAGGTCACGCAGGTCTCCACGGCGTACCACGACCTGCACAAGGCCTTCGACACCTTCTCGAAGACCATGGACCAGGCCGTCACCTCTTCGCAGGGCACCTGGGAAGGCGACGCGGCGGGTAACGCGCAGGGCTACTTCAAGAGTCTCAGCAAATGGTCCGAGACGAACTCCCAGAACGCGAAGCTCGCTTCCGAGACGATCTACGACCAGGGCAACGCCGCTTCCACCGTGAAGAACACGATGCCCAAACCGATCCCCTTCAGCTGGAAGGACGAGGTCGGGGGGTGGATGACGTCGAACCCGTTCAATCTCGGCGAGAACATCGACAAGTCCATCCAGAAGCAGAAGGACAGCCAGGAGGCGCACACCGAGGCGGCCTCCGCCATGCACAGCTACGACAAGGCGCTGTACGAAGCCGCGTCCAAGCAGCCGGCCTTCGCCGAGCCGCCGAAGTTCGGTGTGGGTGGCGGCGGCGGGACCGGCGACCGGGCCGACATCTACCAGGTGCCGCCCGGCTCGAACACGCCAGGTTCCAACAACCCCGGCAACACCTACATCCCGCCCGGCAGCCGAGGCGGGGGTAACGGCGGTGGTGGAGGCGGTGGCGGCGGCTATGGCACGCCCAACCTTCCGGGCCCCGGCAGCAGCACGGGTTCCGGAAGCCTTCCGTCGGGCACGACGCCGTCCGGCTTCCAGAACGGCCCGGCGCCGATCACCACGCCCGGCCCCAACAACAACACCTCGATGCCGATCAGCCCCATGCCGATGGCGCCGCCGATGATGGGCGGCGGCATGGGCGACTCGGACTACAACGGCCGCAGCGGCCGTGGTGGCGGCGGCGGAAGCGGGTTCGGTCCCGGCAGCGGAGCCGGGGGTTCCACGCCCGGTTCGGGCTCCGCGTCGGGCGCGGCCCGACCCGGTGGGATCGGTGCCGCCGAAGCGGCGGCAGGCCGCGGTATGGGCGGTCTCGGCGGTGGCGCCGCCGGTCGTGGCGGGCCGGGTATGGGCGGCGGCATGGGTGGCCGCGGTCAGCAGGCGGACGGAGACGAGGACACCGAGCACCAGCGTCCGACGTACCTCGTCGAGGGCGACCCCGACGAGGTCTTCGGGACCGACATGCGCACCGCTCCGCCGGTCATCGGCGAGTAACTTTTCCGGCGAATGGCCTCCTTGCCCACGGGCGAGGAGGCCATTCGCGTTTCGGGGAAACACCGGTGTCCGTCTTGTTTCGTAAAGAATCGCCTGAATGGTCGCCGGAGCGCGATCGCACACGGGCTTCGTACCGCTTGACCGGCAAAAGCTTGCTGCTCGCCGCCCACTACGATGCCCGATGTGCCCCACCACCGGGATAACGCGCTGGTTGCCTACGCGACGGATCGAGACATGACTTCCGAACAAACCGAGCTGATCTTTCGCGGCCGTGGTACGGCACTCACCCAGCGGCTGTGCGTGTACGCCACGCTGGCCATGGTCACGTTGCTCAACGTGATCTCCCACGCGAACCTGCAGCCCAACGCCCACGAAAAGGCGTGGGGCGACGCGATCAACTACTTCCGGATGTCGGAGCAGACCGGCGCCGCGGTGGACAATCCGTTCGCCCTGCGCATGCTGAGCCCCTGGCTCGTGCATCGCGCCAATCTCCTGACCGGGATCTCGCTCGACCGGTTGTGGCTCGCACTCACCGTCGTGGCCGTGCTGGCCGCGGCCATCGTGTTCTTCGAGTTCCTCCGCTCGCATCTGAAGCTGCAGCTGTTCACCTCGGCCCTGACCGCGGTCGCCCTCGCGTGCACCTTCTGGTACGCGCCGTACGCGTTCACGAATCCGTATCTGGTCGACCCGCTGAACAACCTGCTCTATGTCGTCGCGCTGTGGCTCGCGTTCGAACGAAAGCTGATCGCCTTCACCGTCGTGATCGTGGTGGGCGCGATCAACAAGGAAACCACGCTGT
This sequence comes from Amycolatopsis sp. NPDC000009, assembly GCF_055563465.1. NCBI lineage: Bacteria > Bacillati > Actinomycetota > Actinomycetes > Pseudonocardiales > Pseudonocardiaceae > Amycolatopsis > Amycolatopsis sp. NPDC000009. Next base: position 74,707 of record NZ_JBVHDI010000012.1, on the reverse strand, counting down.
TGCTCGCGCCGCTCTACCCACTGCTGGCCTGGACCCGTGGGCGCAAGTTCCGCGACCGCGACGTGCTGGGCGGCGCGCTCGCCGTCGTGGTCGCCGGCGGTCTCTACATCGTGTTCCGGCTCTGGGCGCAGAACCTCATCGGCGGGGAATACGGCTTCGGAGCCGGCCAGGGCAACAAGAGCCTGTTCGACAACATCGGGTTCGCCTTGTCCGCCAACAAGGGCACCGACCAGCTGGTGCTGTTCACGACGTTCCACTTCCTGTGGCTCGTCTTCGCGTACGGCCTCTACCAGCAGTACCGGCGCTACGGCCTGCGCAGCGATCTGCTCGTCGCGAGCATTTGGCTCTTCGGCTGCTGTGTGGCGGGCCGGCTCGTCGCGACCGACACCGGCCGGGTCTTCGTGATGATGGCGCCGCTGGTCCTCGGCGTCGTCGCCGTGGTGCTGGACGGCCAGCGCGGCGAACGCCGTCGGCTGTGGGTCGGGTTCCTGCTGTTCCTGTACATCGCGCTGAGCCTGGGCTGGGTCCCCGCGCCGACGAGTTTCCTCGTCGACGCGGTCGCCGCCTTGATCTTCGTGCTGCTGATGTACTACCCGGTCAGTAGCGGTAGAACTTTTCCCGGCGGCCCTGGCGCACGAGCTTGAGCCACTGCAGGAAGGCCTTCGGGTCCCGCTTCACGCCGATGAAGTAGAGCCCGAACCGCACCACTTCGAGCGCGCCGATCTTGCGCATACCTGGCTGGGACAGCAGGTATCCGCGGTTGCGGTAGGTGTAGTAGCGCTTGACCTCGTTCTCCGGGTCCTGCGCGTGGAACCGGCCGCCCAGCATCGGCTTGAACTCGTCCGAGCCGTCCGGGTGCAGGTACGCGGTCTTGAGCGAGGTGCCGAACGGCAGCCCGGAACGCACCAGGCGGCGGTGCAGTTCGACCTCGTCACCGCGGAAGAACAGCCGCAGGTCCGGCACGCCGACGACGTCCAAAGTGGACGCGCGGAACAACGCGCCGTTCATCAGTGAGGCGATTCCCGGCAGGAAGTCGACGCCCAGCTCCGACGACGAACGCTTCCAGGTCAGTCCGCGCCGCAACGGGAACGCGAGTTTGTCCGGCGCCTCGATGTTGGACACCACCGGGGAGATCTCGGCCAGATCCCGCCTCTCGGCCTCGTCCAGCAGGATCGCGAGGACGTTCTCGTCGGCCGGGCGGCCGTCGTCGTCGGCCAGCCAGACCCAGTCCGCGCCCAGCGAGAGCGCGTGCAGCATGCCGAGCGCGAACCCGCCCGCGCCACCGAGGTTGCGGTGCGAGGGCAGGTACGTGAACGGGAGCGGGTAGTTCTCGACGATGTCCCGCGCCGACCTGTCCGGCCCGTTGTCGACCACGACGAGGTGGTCGACCGGCCGCGTCTGCGCGGCGATCACCTTGAGCGAGTCCGCGAGCAGTTCCCGCCGATGGCGCGTGACGACGACGCCGACGACGGCGCCTTCGGGCAACTGCCGGGTCTCGCTGGTCATCCTTGGCCGCCGTTCGTCGTCGCCACCGGCTCGGGCTCGACACCGAACCGCTCCAGCGTCTCCTTGCTCATGTTCTCGAACGGGTCGCGCCCCTTGTAGCCGGTGAGCACGTCGCGCAGCGAACCACGCTGCTTGACGTGGCCCTCGTCCATCCAGATGGCGGAGTCGCAGAGTTCGAAGAGGAACTCGTCCGAATGGCTGGCGAACACCAGGATGCCCGACCGTTTCACCAGCGCCTTCAGGCGGTCCTTGGCCTTGTCGAGGAACGCCGCGTCGACCGCGCCGATACCCTCGTCGAGGATCAGGATCTCCGGGTCGATCGAGGTGACCACGCCCAGCGCCAGGCGCACCCGCATACCGGTCGAGTACGTCCGCAACGGCATCTGCAGGTAGTCGCCGAGCTCGGTGAACTCCGCGATGTCGTCGATGCGGGCTTCCATCTGCTTCGCGGTCATCCCGAGGAACAGGCCGCGGATGATGATGTTCTCCAGGCCGGAGATCTCCGGGTCCATACCGATGCCGAGGTCGAAGACCGGCGCGATCTTGCCGGTGATCCGCGCCGAACCGCGGGTGGGCTCGTAGATGCCGGAAAGCAGCCGCAGCAGCGTCGACTTCCCGGCGCCGTTGTGGCCGACGAGGCCGACACGGTCGCCCTCGCGGAGCTGGAGGCTCACGTCGTGGAGGGCCTCGATGATCGGCACCTTGGTCTCGGTGCCGATCTTGCCGCCGACCTTGCCCAGCACCTTCTTCTTCATGGAGCGGGTCTTCGCGTCGAAAATGGGGAAGTCGACGTAGGCGTTGTGCACATCAATGCTGACCATCTGTCACACCCAATAAGAGACGCGGGAACGGTAATTGCGCATCGCGACCAGCGCGAGAACCCAGCCGACGACGGTGATGCCTGCCACCACGTACCAGCTGTTGATGCTGACTTGCTGCCCGATCAGTGGTGCGCGCACGATCTGGATGAAATGGAACAGCGGATTGCCGTGAACGAACGGCAATGCCCACGAGGTCGAGGCCCGCGCGCCGCCTGCCAGCAGCTGGTCGATCGGCCACACGATCGGCGTCATGTAGAAGAGCAGCTGGATGAGCGAGTTGATCACCTGCGGGATGTCGCGGTAGCGGGTCGAGATGATGCCCAGCAGCAGGGTGACCCAGCCGGCGTTCAACGCGAGCATGAAGAAGCCGGGGATCGCGGTGAGCGAGTACCAGCCGATGCCGGGGTGGCAGATGCCGGAGAAACCCGGATCGCAGTTGCCGGCGTTCAGCGAATACTTGTGGTTGAGCGAGGTGAAGAAGATCGCGATGACGATCACGTAGACGATCAGGTTGTGCATCAGCATCAGGGTCTGGCGCCAGACCGTGCGCAGCACGTAGACCGAGAGCGGCGCCGGGAGCTGTTTGATCAGCCCCTCGTTGGAGATGAAGGTCTCCATGCCTTCGGACAGGCAGCCGCTGATGAAGCCCCAGATGATGAAGCCCGTGCTGAGGTAGGGCAGGAAGGTCTCGATCGGCATTCCGAACAACTGTGAGTACAGGAGCCCGAGGCCGAGCGCGATGACACCCTGGCTGATGGTGATCCAGAACGGGCCGATCACCGAGCGGCGATAGCGCTGCTTGATGTCCTGCCAGCCGAGGTGTCCCCACAGCTCTTTGGCGGCGAAACCGGTCTTGATGTCGGCGAACGCGCGCGAAAAGGTCTTGCTGTCCGAAATCGGCGGAACCGAGGTCGGCGCAGCACCGTCGGCGGCGTGAACCGTGCTGGTGGCATGCACGGGAACGAGGGTACCGATGGGGCCGATGATGCCTGGGCCGCCCCGTCCCGAGCAGGTTTCGCGCTCCCGGTCCGGTAACGGTGTGTGCGGCGTTACGATGCACGAATGCCGGTCCCCGACAGTACGGCTTCGGAACCGAAGCCTGCCCGGCGCGCCCTGTATTACCTGGTCGCGCCGGTCGGTCACCCCAACTATGGTGACGAACTCATTGCCGCGAGTTGGCTCCGGCATCTGGCCGAAGTGGCACCTGACGCGGATGTGTGGGTGGACACCCATTCGCCCGGTCCCGCCGCCGTACTTCTCGATGATCTGCACCCGCGAGCGAAGTTCACGGACACCTTGTGGCGCCTCTGCTGGGAGGCATCGTCCGAGGACCCGTGGCAGGCCGCGGCATGGGTCCGGGAAGCCATCCACAACCCCGGGATGATGCCCAGGCTGCACCACGGGATCGAACTGCTCGCGACGGCCGACGTGATCCACGTCGTCGGTGGCGGCTACATCAACAAGCTGTGGCCGAAGCAGATCGGCCTCCTGGCCGGCGCGGCCGCCGCCGCCGAGCGCTCGGGTGGCCGGGCGGCCATGACGGGGCAGGGGCTGGTGCCCGCTTGTGACGGCGTCGCGCCGTTGTTGCGCGCGCTGGCCGACCGGTTCGAGATCGTGGAAGTCCGCGACGAGGCTTCGGCCGAGTTGCTCGACGTGCCGGTGGGGCTCGACGACGCGTTCATCGGCATCGGCCCGCATCTCTACGAGGAGACCGAGGATCTTCCCGAGGTCATGCTCTGCCTCCAGTCCGACCTGGTGGAGGTCGGGGTCGGAAAGCTGGCGGGTGCGGTGCTGTCGATGCTGCGGTCCTGGAAGATCCCGCCCGAAAAAATCGGCGTCGTCGAAGGCGTTCCGCGCGTCGACAGGGAGGTGTTCGCGCTGCTCGAGCGCGAACTGCCCGGAGCCCGGTTCTACCCGTTTTCGCACATCTGGACGCACGGACTCCAGGTCTCGCCCCGGCAGACCTGGATCTCCACCAGGTTCCACCTGCACATGCTGGCGGCGGCGGGAGGCGCTTCGGGGGTCGCGGTGTCGATCCACCCCGACTATTACGCGACGAAGCATCGCTCCTTGGCGGCGCTCGGTTCGAACTGGACCGTGCTGGAGGACTTGAGCGAGGTTCCGGATCGGCCGGAGGCGGGTGGATACACACCCGAGACCTTGGCCGGCTTCAAGAAGGCGAAGCGCGACCTGGCGAAGACCATCTACGCGCCCGTGGTTCGGCCCGAACCGGAGCCGGAGGCCCCCGCGGAAGCTCCGGTCACCCCGCTGCGGAGGCGGTGGGCGCGGCTCATCCGTAGTTGACGACTCGGCCACTTGGAGTACATGGGATGTTCCGTTCTGTTACGGCATTCGAGTAGTTCATGACCTGCTCCATTGACTGATCGTTTTACGCGCACTTAACGTTCCGCACGGCGTCGGGGGACGACCGTTCGGTCCGTGGGGGTACGTCCTGTGGCGCGTTCACGTGTAGTCGATGCTGCGCGGAACTGGTTGGTTCTAGGCCTCGTTCTGGCTGTCTTGCTTCCCGTCGCCGGTTCGGCCGTCGAGTACGCCAAGCCTGCCGAACCGTTGCCCCTGGGGGCTTCGCTTGATTCACCAGAGCAGAGGCTCGGTAGCGGGCCTGGCTCAGGGAGAGACGAAAGACCGGGGCTGGAGCCCCGTGACACGCCTCGTCCTGCTGGCGCGGTGGCCGACTCGGCCGCCGCGCCGCCTCAGGTCAACGGCGTGGTCAACGGTCGACAACACGTCAGGCCTGCCGTCGAACAGCGAAGCGGGCTGCCCGCGATCGATCCCAAGGCCATCGAGCGGCCACAGGACCGCACCGCGGACACCCAGACGTTCGAGAATCCGGATGGCAGCCGCACTCTTCGGGTGCACACGGGGCAGGCGAACGTTCGAGAGGCCGACGGTGGCTGGGCTCCGGTCGATCTGAACCTGCAAGCGGGCCCGGACGGCCGGTGGTCCCCGCGAAAGGCTCCCACCGCGGTCAGTTTTGCGCCGCATGCGAACGCCGGGCAGGTAGCCGCCGTCGGTCTGGACGGTGGGCACACGCTGGCCTACGCACTCCAGGGAGCTGCCCCCGTGTCGGCTCGGCCGACCGCTGACACGGTGACCTATCCCGGTGCCCTGCCGGAGGCCGACCTGCGGTTGTCGGCCACCAACGGTGGGCTCAAAGAGGAACTCGTACTGCACTCCTCGAAGGCACGGTCGAGTTACGCGTTCACTTTGCACACTGGCGCGCTTCGCCCGCAGATCGTCGATGGCGACATCAAGCTGGTCGACCAGGCGGGCGTAGTGCGAGGCGTCATCCCCGCGGGCTTCATGATCGACGGCAAGGTCGACCCGGCGACCGGGATCGGTGTCCGCAGCGAGGGCGTCCGGTACTCACTCGCGCAGTCCGGTGCTCAGACCTGGATCTTGCGAGTCGACTTGGACTCGGCTTGGCTGAAGGATCCGAGCCGGGTCTTTCCCGTGGTCGTGGACCCGAGCGTCGGGAAGGTCTGGGTCAACGAGGACACCTACGTCAAGTCCGGTACGACCCAGAACCACTCGGGGAACATCGAACTCGAGGTCGGTTCGCCGAACGGCGGAAGGACGATCTCTCGTTCGTATTTGAAGCTAGAGTCGGTCTCCGCCGCACTCCGGAACCAGTACATCATCGGGGCGACTCTCGATGTGCTGGCCGTTCATTCGTGCCAGACCCGCCCGGTCACCCTTTTCGAGGTCACCCAGGGCTGGGGCAACAACGCCGTATGGCCGGGAGCGGCGGCGGGCCGTGCGCTCGCCACTGTGGACGTCCCGGCGTTGGGCGGAGGATGCGCCGGACAGCACTTGACCCAGTTCGTCCTGCCTCAGGACATCGCCATCCAATGGTCACACGGAGCGGCTCTGGGCAACGGTTTCACCATCCGTGCCGCCAACGAAGGCGACAGCGCGGCCTTCAAACGCTTCGCCTCCGCCAATACTCCGAACAAGCCGTACCTCGATGTTCGCTACGCGCCGGAAGGCGCCGCTTACGAGCTCACCGACGTTCTCCTGCCGACCAACACGCGAGAGGGCACGTTCACCGCGAAGGTCACCAACCAGGGGTCTTCCACTTGGGCGGCCGGTGGCGGATATCGGCTGGGTTACCTGGTCAAGCAGAACGGCGCGGTGATCAAGACCTCGCACGGAGCCGCGCCAGGTGTTGACGTCCCACCGGGTGGCCAAGCGACCATCACGGTACCGCTGACCGCATTGGCGCCGGGCGACTACGAGCTTCTCCTGACCATGTGGAATCCCGCGAACGAGGACTTCCACGTCGTCTACGAGGTTCCCTATGGGTCGGCTCCGCTGAAAGTGCAGAACACGCCACCCGGGTCCAACTACCAGCAACCCGGGAACGGCGCGACGGTCGAATCCTTGACACCGACCCTGTTCGCGCGGGCCGTCGATGACGACAACTGGCCGAACAAGGGGTTCACGTTCCAGTTCCGGGTCTGCAGCGATGCCGCACTGACTCAGAACTGCACGGATTCCCCGTGGGGCCCCGAAAGCTGGGTACCGCCGGCAGGCAAGCTGAGCTGGAGCAAGACCTACTACTGGGGTGTCAAGACCCATGACACCGTGAGTCCGTCGCCGAACTGGGTCGGGCCGTTGGCGCTGACCACGCGTGTCCCGCAGCCGGAGATCACCTCGCACCTCGCGGGCAGCCCGGACACCGTGAACGGTCCTGGTCTCGATCCGCAGATCGGGAACTACTCGACCGTCGTCACCGACGCCAACGTCGCCACCGTCGGCCCGGACCTCACCATCACGAGGACGTACAACAGCCTGGATCCCCGTCGGGACACCGCCTTCGGCGTCGGCTGGGCGTCCCGTCTGGACACCCGGCTCGTACCGAACCGGTCCGCGCAGAACGTCGTCGTCGACGTCCTGCTGACCTATCCGAACGGAAGGCAGGCACGGTTCGGCCGAAACCCGGATGGCTCCTTCGCTCCGCCGATGGGGCAGAACGTCGACCTCGTTTACGACAGCGGCACCGGCTACTACACCCTCAGGGACGTCACCGGTAGCCGCTGGCTGTTCGACAACGCGGGCAAGCTGATCCGCATCACCGACCCGGCCGGGCTCACCGAACATCTCGAGTACGACACCTCTGGCCACGTGACAGCGGTGGTGAACGACGTATCCGGACGGTCGCTGGGGATCACCTGGACAGGAGCGCACGTCACCAAGGTGCAGACGCCTCCGCCCGCTTCCGGGCAGGAGCCGTTGACCTGGACCTATACCTACGACGGCGACACGTTGACCGGTGTCTGCGCTCCTGGTGCGGCACCGAACTGCACGAGTTACGGGCGTCTCGCCGGTTCGCACTACCGCAGTTCGGTCATGGACGACGGGCCGCGCGGGTACTGGCGGCTCGGCGAGGACAGTGGGCCGACGACGGCGAACGCCGCGGCTCGTACTCCCGGCGCGGACGCGGGCAAGCAGAACGGCCTCGGCTTCGGGGCGGTGGGCGCACTCGGTGGTACGGCCGACACCGCCGCGGCCTTCGACGGCATGGCCAGCTACCTGACGTTGCCGGACGACCTGCTCAAAGAGAACATGTCGGTCTCCGCCGAATTGTGGTTCAAGACCGGAGCGAGTGGGACCTTGCTCAGCTATGCCGACCAGGCGTTCCCCGCCACTTCTCCAGCCAAATGGCGGCCGTTGCTCTACGTGGGGATCGACGGCCACCTCTACGGCGGGCTGTCCGCCCGCAACGTGACTGGGCCGAGCCAGGTGATCAGCACGAACCCGGTCAACGACAACGGCTGGCACCATGCGGTGCTGACGTCCGCGGTCGATCGCCAGACGTTGTACCTCGATGGCGCGGCCATCGGGACGATCACCGGCCTGATCGATCACGGGACGCTGGGCAAGCTGGTGGTCGGCGGCGGGGTCGGTAAGAACTTCCCATCGACGAACGGCGGCGACTTCTATTTCAACGGCTCGATCGACGAAGTCGCGCTCTATCAGCACACCTTGAGCCCGTTCGCCGTTGCGCAGCACTTCGGTGCCGCAAGGACGATCGACCAGCTGACGAAGATCACCCTGCCTCAGGACGGTCGCGTCTTCGCCGAGATCGGTTACGACGACCGAGCTGACCGTGCCAAGTCGCTCACCGATCACGATGGTCGCAAGTGGACGCTCGATCTGCCGACGCGAAACAATGCGGAGCGCACTGTGACTCTCCGCGGACCATATCCGGATTGGACGTACAAGTTCGATGCGGACCAGGGCGGCCGCCTAACCTCGATCATCCACAAGGGATTCGACAAACACTGGGAGTACAACGAAAAAGGCTTCCTGAAGGCGACTGTCGACGAGCTCGACAACCGGGCCGAGCAGACCACGGACGACCGCGGCAACGTACTGAGCCGCAAGACTTGCCGCGCGGCGGGCTCGTGCAACACCTCGTACTTCACATATGTCACCTCATCGGATCCTCTGGACCCGAGGCGTGACAAACTCGCCACCAGCTCCGATGCTCGCTCGTCGAGCGCCACCGACACCCGGTACCAGACGTCGTATGCCTATGACACGGCCGGGCGGCTCACCACGACCACGTTCCCGATCCCGGCAGGTCAGATCGCCGCGCCGACCGAGGTGAGGACGTACGCCAGCGGTGCCGAAACCGCCGAAGGTGGGGGCAAGGTGCCCGCCGGAGTGCTGATCCAGGTCACCGACCGGCGAAACCAGGCCGCGAGCAACGCGTTCCGGGCGAACGGGGACTTGGCGTTCACCAAGGACGTGATGGGACTGGTCACGTCGTTCACGTACGACGGCATAGGCAGGCGGCTGTCACAGCAGGAGGGCAACGCCGCCGGTGGTGTGTTCGGGATCCGGGCCTTCGAGTACACACCGAAATCCGAGATCGCGAAGATCACGGGTCCCGCGGTGACCAACACGATCACCGGAGTAACGCACACTCCTGTCACCAGCAACGTTTACGACGGGAACGGGAACCTGCTCGAGACAACGGTCTCCGACGCGACGGGCGGAGACCTCGCTCGGAAGACCACCTTCGGCTACAACGCCTTCGATCAGCGGGTCAGCGTCACCTACCCGGATGGAGGGGTGGTCCAGTACGAGCGCTCGTCCGATCTGCTCAAGGTCGTCACCACCGATGTCCTCGGCACGAAATGGACCGATCAGTTCGACGACGAGCGTCGTCTGCTGTCACGAGTGGCCAGTGGCATCGGAGCCGATCCTGCCACCTCGGGCATGGGCAGCCTGCGGGTGGAGAACAGGAGCTACGACGCTGCCGGGCGACTCGAACGCGTTCAGGACGCGATGAACCGTGCTACCCGGTACGGCTACTACGGCGACGGCTTGCTCGCCACGACGACTCTGGAGGGGTACCAGCCGCCGTCCGGACCGGCTCGGGACGTCGTGCTGGAGCAGCGCGTCTACGATCCGGCCGGCAACCTGACCCAACAGGTCACCGCGGGGAACCGCAAGACGATGACGACGTACGACGCCGCTGGGTTTCCTGCCGAGTCCACAGTGGATCCGGACGGGGTGAAGCGGAAGATCACATTCGTCAGAGACGGCGCGGGCAATCCCACGCGTGCCTCCTCGACAGGTGGGGCCGACCCGTCGCGTATCGAGACGACCGACTTCGGCTACGCGCCCAATGGCAGTGTCCTCAGGCAGGACACGACAGCGTCGACCGGGCTGGTGCTTTCGTCCACCACGACCTACGACGAACGCGGGCTGGCGGTGGCGAGCACCGATCGACGGCAGGTCCAGACGCGCTATACCTACGATGCGACCGGCCAGCCTGTCTCGACGATCAAGCCAGCCGTGGACGTGTGGGTCAACGGCCAGAAGACCGCGAACGTGGAACTGACCGAGTCTTTGGGCCACAACACGTTCGGCGAGGTCACGCAGTCCAAGGACAGCGCTGGGAACGTCACCACGACCGAGCGCGACAACATGGGCAGGGCTACCGCGGGGATTCTTCCGACCTACACGCCGCCAGGCGGCCAACCGATCACCCCGGTGACACGTACGGCCTACGACCGCGGAGGCAACGCGCTCACGGTCACCGACCATTTGAACCGCACCACCACGAACACCTATGACCCCTACGGTCATCTGCTCACATCGACGTTGCCGCAGGTCGGTGATACACCCTCGGTTCTGAAGTCGTCCTACAACGGGAACGGTGAACTTCTGAGCAGCACCGATGCGACCGGTGCTCGCGAGGAGTTCACGTATGACGAGTTCGGCCGTCGGATCTCGGCGACTCAAGTCGAACGCTACGGTGGTCAAACCGTCTTCTACACGGCTCGAACCGGCTACGACGACGCCGGGAACGTCATCTCGCAGACCACTCCACAAGGCTTCGTCAGCACGAAGGCTTACAACGGTGCGAACGACCTGATCAGCGAAACCGACGAGACCAACCGCACGGTGACGTACGGCTACGACAACTCAGGTCGGCAGGACAGTGTCACCGACCCGACCGGTTTGGTCACCAAGAGGACTTACGATCTGGCGGGCCGGATGACCGGAACCGTGCAGACCGTCGAGGGGCAGCAGCAGCGGTCGTCGTCTTCCAGCCACGACGGCAACGGGAACGTGCTGCGATCCGTCTCTCCGGAAGGCAGAACGGTCGACTACGGCTACGACTTCCTCAACCGGCTCGTCAAGCAGGTCGAGAAGGTCGACGCCACGAAGTCCATCACGACCTGGACCGGCTACGACCGGCTGGGGAGCCGCAGCCACTTCGTCGACGGCAAGGGCAACGCGACGGAGTACACGTACAACCCCTGGGGGCTGCCCGAATCGGTGATCGAACCCGCTGTCGCGGGCGCGACGGAGCCAGGTGATCGTTCCTGGACCACTACTTACGACGCCGTCGGTCGTGCGACGAAGCTGGTGGCTCCAGGCGGTGTCACCCGCACCCGGGAGTACGACGACCAGGACAGGTTGACCACCGAACGCGGCGCCGGAGCGGAACAGGCGACGACGGATCGCACGTTCGGCTACGACCCGGCGGGTCGCGTCACGAAGGTCGGCAGCCCCGGTGGTGACACTCACTATGGTTACGACGACCGTGGCAACCTGCGGAATTCGCAAGGCCCCATGGGAACCGCCACCTATACCTACAACGGTGACGGCACCATCGCGACGCGCGCGGACGCGGCCGGAACCACGACGTTCACCTACGACGCAGCGGGTCGGCTCTACTCGGCCGCGGACCCGATCACCGGCCGGACGGTGGATTACCGGTACGACAACGCGGGCAGGTTGTCGCTGACCAAGGACCGGTCCCTGTCCGGGCGGGTCACTCGCAACATCGGCTACGACAAGCTCGGCAGGCTCGCGTCCGACAACCTGACGCAGTTGACCGACACCAGCACGCGAGTCTTGTTCGGCGACACCTATGGGTATGACAAGGACGACAAGGTCACCTCGAAGGCCTCGACACGTCCTGGTGCAGCCGCCACGAACGCCTACGGGTACGACGGTGTCGGCCGCCTGACTTCATGGACGGCCGGAACCCAGCAGACGACCTATGGCTGGGACGACGCGGGTAACCGATCGTCGGTCAACGGCGTCAGTTACACGTACAACGAGCGAAACCAGCTTCTGTCCGGCGGTGGTGCCGCGTACACCTACACGAAGCGCGGCACTGTTTCCGCGGTGACCCGTGGGAGTACCACGACGACGAGCGGGTTTGATGCCTTCGATCGTCTGGTCACCCAAGGTGCGACGAACTACAAGTACGACAGCAAGGATCGCGTCCACACTCGCAACAATGTCGCGCTCACCTACGACGGTATGTCGAACGAGACCGTCACCGACGGCATGCGCACCGTGTCCCGGCTTCCCGATGGAACCGCGCTGGGCGACAAGGCCGGTGCCGGTGGGAAGCTGCTCTATGCCGACAGGCACGGCGACGTCGTCGGGCGCTACCTCGGTGCGGTGGTGGACGGCCAGCGGACGTTCGATCCGTTCGGTGTGGTGACGGCTTCGTCGGGCGACACCTCGAACCTGGGCTACCAGGGAGACTGGACCAGCCCGGATTCCGGTGACGTCAACATGACGGCGCGGTGGTACTCGCCGGAGCGCGGCGGGTTCCTTTCGCGGGACGACTGGGAACTTGCCCCCGATCCTTCGACGGCGACGAACCGCTACACCTATGGAAACGGAGACCCGGTAGGGATCTCTGACCCGAGCGGTCACGGGCCTTGGGTCAACTGGTGTGACGGTGCCACGGGAACCGGCACTTCTACACCATCGAGAGGTAAGCCATCTGGCGGTAACATATTCCGCGACGTTGCCACCTTCTTCTACTGCAATATGGGCGGTCAAACGGTAGGCGGCTGCGGGGATCAAATTCGCGTCAATGGACAACTTTGTCCACAATGGTTCCATTCCTATGCTCAGGGGTACGAATGGGAAGGCGGTAATGAAGAACCCGTTCCGGTCGGCCATTGTAAGTGGCGAGTAGGCGGCTGTCCGAAGCCTTCCACTTATACCGTGAAGCCGGGCAAGCCCGGCTTCAAGCCGGGGGTGAAGCCGAAGTCGAAGCCGGTCAAGCCCGCGCCGCCCCCTCCGCCTCCGTGGATCGTCAAGGCTCTGACTAGAGCGGCCGACCTGGCAGCAGGTGCGACGGTTGCCGCTGTTGCCGAGTCGGTTTCGGCAGTGACAACAGCAACAAGAACTGTTGATCACGGGATTGAGTACTTCGAGAAAAGTCTGAAGGTGACCCAGGAGGTTGCCGAAAATTTTTGGGCCGGTTTGGTCAGGTTTGTTAATGCGGAAGCTCTTATTGAAACAGCGGGAGATCTCGCCAAGCGTGAAGAAAGATGTAAGACGACAATCGGTTACGATGATCTTGATAGCCTCGGCAGGCCCACTGGCGGAACAGCCTATCTTTGTCCTGGAGACCTTCATCCGCCTAGAGATAAGCCAAAGGATCCACCTGGTTGGGTAAAGGGTGATGGTAACGCCCGCACGCACCTGATTGGACGTCAGTTTGGTGGCGAGAGTGTTCCCGAGAATATCGTTTCCTTCAATCATTACCACGGCAACAGCTGGGCTGGAATGCTGACTTATGAGATGCAGATTTCCGGAGCATTGAGTCGGAATGAAGAGGTCTACTATCGAGTTGTCCCCTTATATGACGGATCTTCGCTTGTGCCAAGCGCGATTAATATGTACGCTATCGGAAACAAGGGACTCTGCATCGATGTGACAATTAGAAATGCGAAGTTCTCGGACCAGCTGCCAGGAGCCCGTTGTGCATAGCTACAAGGAAATCTTCGGTGATTCTGTCGAGCGTCCACAGCGTATCCGTTGGGTGGACGTGGAACGTCGGCTGGCTACACCGCTACCTCTTGACTACAAAGAGTTTTGCGAGGAGTTTCCAGCGCTCTATTTCGACTCTCACGTGACGATCATGCATCCCGGGGCGAGCAGTCTGCATGGCAATATACTGCAGAAGGGGGCTGGAATCTTGGGAGAATGGCAGCATGTCGAGAAAATGAAGGTGGTTGAGCTACCTTATCCATTCTTCCCTTCTTCTGGTGGATTGTTGCCTTGGGGTTGCGATGATAACAATGGGCAGTACTTCTGGCGAACGAAAGGTGCGCCGGAGGAGTGGACTGTCGTCATATTCGAGAGCTTTCAGTGGTGGGAGCACTCCGGTGGCTTCTATGATTTTTGGTCTGCCCTCGTTATGGGAAAAATATCCCCCATTGTTCTTCCAGATGAATTCCCGTCCAAGGATTACTCGGTTGAAGTAGTCGATGACCTGCCTTAGATAATCGGAAGGAAAAATGAAGACATTGCGACGTGCGGCCCTGGTAGCCGCCACCATGTCCTTGGCGGTGAGTGGCTTCACGTTGCCGGCCGACGCGGCGCCACCAGGCGACGCGCCGGTCGCGGAATCGGTGGCCGGGCAGAGACCCAAGGAGCGAGTGGCCAAGGATCAGAACGGCCGCGTGCTCCTCTACGTTCACGGTCAGAACGAGTCCGACCTCCGAAATGCCGTCAAGGCGGTCGGCGGGACGGTTTCCGCCGCGCAGCCGGGGCGGGTCAGGGCGGCGGTGGCCGAGGACAAGGTCGACGAACTCGCGAAGCAGCCAGGCGTCCGAGAAGTGAGGCGCCCGACCAGGGTGCTTCCTTCCAGCGTGACGTCTGAAGGTGTCGGGGTTTCCGGCGCGCAGTCATGGATCGACACGAACAACAAGGGCGCGGGGGTGAAGATCGGCATCCTCGATGTCGGGTTCGCCGGGCTGGCCGCCGCCCAAGCAGCGGGTGAGCTTCCGAGTGGAACCCAACTCGTCACCAACGGTTCGAACTGTCTCGACGCGACCATCGACGATCCGCACGGCGTGAACGTCGCGGAAATCGTCCATGACATGGCACCCGCCGCGCAGCTCTATCTCGCCTGCGTCGAGGACGACATGGGTTTCGCACCGGCGGCGGATTGGCTGCAGCAACAGGGTGTGCAGATCATCAGTGCGGCGATCGCCGTGCCGGGAGCCGGGCGAGGCGACGGCACGGGCCCGGACGCCAGCAGTCCGGCACAGGTCGTCCAGCGCTCTCGCCAAGCCGGAATCCTGTGGTCGACGGCGGCGGGCAACTACGGTGAGCGTCATTTCGCCGGTCAGGCCGCGGACCGGGCCGGTGCGTCCACCTGGGTCGAGTTCAGCGGAGCCTCGGAGGTCAACAGCTTCTCGGTGGGCCCGGGCCAGCCCGCGACGGTGACTTTGCGCTGGGATGCCTGGCCGGTCACGACGAATGACCTCGACCTCTACATCACCGACCAGGCGGCCGCGCCGACCGGCCCGAATGATCCGCATGTGGTGGCTCGGTCGACCCTCGCTCAGCGGGACACCGCCGGCGGCGGAGCTCCGGTCGAAGAGGCGACTTTCACCAACGACTCTGGGTCTGGCGGTACCTACTACACCTGGGTCAAGAACAACAACGCTCCCTTCACCACCAAGTTCGACCTCTACCTGACCAAGCTCGGGAAGACGGGCGGTTTCCAGTGGTCGACTCCGGCCGGGAGCATCGCCGAACCCGCCAGCTCGCCTTACGTGCTGGCGACGGGCGCGAGTAAACCCGCCTCTGGGCAGCTTGAGCCCTACAGCAGCCATGGTCCGACGGTCGACGGCCGGACGAAGCCGGACATCACCGGCTTCGCCAGCGTTTCGACGTCCGCCTCCGCACCCGATCTCTTCACCGGTACGTCCGCGGCCGCCGCGCACGTGGCCGGGGTGGCCGCCTTGTTCAAGGGCGCGAACGCGCAGCTGGACGCCACGCAGCTGGAGTACCTGCTCAAGTCTCGTGCGAAGGCGGTATCGGGCGGATCGCCCAACGACTGGGGTGTCGGCGTGCTCTGGGCCGGTTCGCCGGGATCGGCTACCGCGGTGCAGCCGGGTGGCTACACCGCCCTCACGAATCCGACCCGGATTCTGGACACCAACACAGCTGTCGGTGGACACCAGCGGCGCTTCACCGCGGGTGAGACGTTCGCTTTGACCGTTCCTGGTGCCCCGACCAATGCGACGGCGGTCGTGCTGACCGTCACCGCCGGTCTGGCCGACGGGCCCACGGAACTGCGGTTCACAGCCGGTAACCCCGGCGCCGCGCAACCGATCCGGTTCCCGGTGCAGACCAGCAGGCAGACCACTCTGACGGTCATCGTTCCACTCGGCGGTGACGGCGCTGTCCGGATCCACAACACAGCCGGTACCCCTGGGGTGACGGTGGATTTCGCCGGGTACTTCAGCCCTGATGGAGTCGGTACCTATACGGCCAAGGCAGGCGGGGCCAGGCTCCTCGACACGAAGAACGTCGCGTCGGTGAAGAACACGCCGCTCGGAGCAGGCGAGGAGATCGCCGTCCAGGTCCGGGGTGTGTCGGGTGTTCCGGCCAACGCGACCTCAGTTGTGGTCAACCTCACGGCCGGTCAGTCGACAGCGGGGACCTTCATCTCGGCCTACCCGCAGACTTACCCGCCCGACACCAGCAGCGTCTTCATGAACGTCGGCCAGCGACGCTCCAACATCGCTTTTGTCCGGATCGGCGACGACGGGAAGATCAGGCTGCGTAATTCGGCCGGTTTGGCCCATCTCGCGGTCGACCTGCTGGGTTGGTTCGCCCCCGGCGAGGGGGCGAAGTTCGTCCCCGCACTCGGGACCAGCCGGGTGATCGACACCGCCACTGGCGCTGGTGTTCCGATGGGGGCCTTGAAGCGGGGCGCCACAGTGACCGCGCAGGTCGCCGGGACGGCTGGAGTTCCGCTCGGCGCGACCGGTGTGGTGATCACCGGGTCGGCAGCGGACAAGGTGATCAATACAGGAGTGTCCTTCTTCGCTCCTGAAACCGGCTTCGCCAATGCGCCTGCCCTGCAAATCGACCAGGGAAAGACGGCTCCGGCCACTGCGCTGGTCCCGCTGGGCGCGAGTGGGAAGCTCAGCGCGTCGAACACCGAAGGAGAGGCTGAGCTCACCGCCGACGTCACCGGCTACTTCGTCGGAGGCCCGGCCGCGGCTCCGGCGGGGAACTGCGTCGACGCGAACCTCGAACCCGGCTTCAGTTCGCTCATGGACGGCCGTGCTGAGTCTTCCCTCGCTCGATGGGGGCCGACTTCCGCTACCCAGGACGGTTGTGAATTCGGCACGCTGGCCGGGACGGCCGGCCCGTGGAACCCGTCCAACCTGTTCGACAACGACTACACGCTGAGGGTCGACTGGAAGGCGACGGGCGCGAATTCGCAGTCGGCCGTGCACGTCGGGCTTCCGCGTGGCCCCGGCCCCGCTGCGGCGCAGATCGCGATCGGCGGAGCCTCGGCGGCACCCACGGACGCGACCGGAGCGATCAAGGGGATCAAGGCCCCGATCGCGACGGCGGCGAAACCGGTCGGGGAGTGGAACACCTTCGAGATCACCGTGGCAGGCCCCAAGGTGACGGTGTTGCTCAACGGCACCAAGGTGAACGAGTACACCGCTCCGTCGATGTTCAACCGGCGTACCAACGTCCAGCTCTCCGGTCATGGGGCCGGTGACCAGGTCAAATACCGCAACTTGAGGGCACGCTCGAACCGGGTGTCGATGAGCGGCCTGGTAACCGGTGTCGGCGGCGCTTGCCTCGACCTGTCCGGTGGCGTGCCGACCAACACCACGGTCCACATGTGGACTTGTTCGGGCTCCGTTGCTCAGCAGTGGACTGCCGGGGACACCGCGCTCCACGTTCTCGGGCAGTGCCTCGACGTGCAGAACGGCGCTACGTCGGCCGGTTCCCGCGTGGTCGCGGTGGGCTGTGCCGGGTCTTCGACGCAGGAATGGCAGATCTTCGACGATGGCCGGATCTTCAACCTCGCGGCCGGACGCTGCCTGTCGGCGGCCGGTTCGGCGGACGGTGCGGCCATCACCATCCAGGACTGCAACGGACAGGCACAGCAGATCTGGAAGATCGCTGAGCGGGCGGCACCCGCGGGCCAGTTGACCGACGGCTTCGGTGCCTGTCTCAATGTCACCGGGCGTGCCGTAGGCAACGGTGCGGCCATCGGAACCACCGGTTGTATCGCGTCTCTGTCGGACACTTGGACCCTGGCGAAGGACGGGAGCATTCGTGCGCTCGGCCGTTGCCTCGATGTGAAGAACGGTGCCGTCGCGGACGGGACGCCAGTCTGGTCGTATCAGTGCACCGGTGGCGCGGCTCAGTTTTGGCAGCTCCGGTCCGACGGATCCCTCGTCAACCCGAAGTCCGGAAAGTGCCTCGATTCGACGCAAGGACCGACGACGGTGACGATCCAGACCTGCACGGGTTCGCAACCCCAGGCATGGAGCGTCGTGCGGTCCTTCCCGCACAAGGGGCGGCTCGTCGGTGTGCTCGGCAAGTGCGCGGACGTGTACTACAACAACGACGCGAACGGCACGGCGATCAACCTGTACACCTGTAGCGGATCCACCGCGCAGCAGGTGTTGGTGCAGAACGACGGCACCATCAGGATGAAGAGCCGCTGCATGGACGTCACCAACGGTGCCACCGCGAACGGCACGCCGGTCCAACTGTGGGATTGCAACTACGGACTTGCGCAGCGCTGGTTCCAACGGCCGGACGGCATGATCGAGAACACCGGTTCCGGCCGGTGCCTCGGCACGCAGAGCGGAGGTGACGCTGACGGCACCCGACTGGTGATCTACGACTGCCAGTATGCCGCCAACCAGCGTTGGGGAATCGATTTCGAATAGGCGATAAGGAGGATCGAGGACCGCCCCTGTCCTCGATCCTCCCTACCGTCGGCCCCATGACCGATGAGATCACGCCTTTCAAGATCGCCGTCCCCCAGCGCGACCTCGACGACCTCGCCGCCCGCCTGGCGAACACGCGCTGGCCGGACGAGATCGACGGCGTCGGCTGGGGGCTCGGGACGCCGCTCGGGTACCTCCAGGAGCTCGCCGAATACTGGCGGCTTCGCTACGACTGGCGCGCCCATGAGGAGCGCCTCAACGGGTTTCCGGGTTTCCTGACGAACATCGACGGCGCGAACGTTCACTTCCTGCACGCGCGGTCACCGGAGCCGGGCGCGATCCCGCTGGTGCTCACGCACGGATGGCCGGGGTCCATTGTGGAATTCCTCGACGTCGCCGGCCCGCTCTCCGACCCGCGCGCGTACGGCGGTGACCCCGGGGACGCGTTCCACGTCGTCGTGCCGTCACTGCCGGGGTTCGGCTTCTCGGGGCCGACGACCGACGCGGGCTGGGGCACGGGCCGGATCGCCGAGGCCTGGGGAGTGCTGATGTCGCGGCTCGGGTACGAGCGGTTCGGGCTCCACGGGGGCGATTGGGGCGCGATCGTGTCGCGCGAGGTGGGGGTCCGGTCACCGGAGCGGGTGATCGGCGCGCATCTGACGATGCTGCCGCACGCGGTGCCGGAATCCGAGGCCGATCTCGCGGGGCTCACCGGTGAGGAACTCGCGCGGGGAGAGGCGGCGCTGGCGCGCGGGCGGGAGTTCCAGACCGGCGAGCTGGGCTACGCGATGATCCAGGCGACCAAACCGCAAACGCTTGCCTACGGGCTCACCGACTCACCGGCCGGGCAGCTCGGCTGGCTGGTGGAGAAGTTCAAGTCCTATTCGGACTCGCGGGACGTCCCGGAAGACGCGATCGACCGCGACGATCTGCTCACCAGCGTGATGCTCTACTGGCTCACCGGCACGGCGAACTCGTCTTCGCGGATTTACGCCGCGCTGGGCCCGGCCTGGGGCGAGGAACCGCCGAAGTCCACGGTGCCGACCGGCGTGGCCGTGTTCCCGAAGGACACGGGCCTGCCGATCCGGCACCTCGCCGAGCGCACCGACAACGTCGTGCACTGGTCCACTCCGGACCGCGGGGGTCACTTCCCCGGGCTGGAGGTGCCGGACCTGCTCATCGACGACCTGCGGACGTTCTTCCGCCCGCTGCGCTAGAGGTACTGGCCCGGCCCGTGCGACTCGCCGCCGGCCGCGTGCCCGCCGAGGGCGCCACCCGCGGAAGGACCGGCCGGGAGCCCGCGCCGCATCTGTTCCAGCTGCACCCGCGCGGCCATCTGCTGCGCGAACAGCGCGGTCTGGATACCGCTGAACAGCCCTTCCAGCCAGCCGACCAGCTGCGCCTGCGCGATCCGCAGTTCGGCATCGGACGGCGTCGAGTTCTCGGTGAACGGCCGCACGAGCCGCTCCAGCTCGTCCTGCAGCTCGGGCGCGAGCGCCTGCTCCAGCTCGCGGATGGAGGTCTGGTGGATCTCGCGCACGCGGTTGCGGCTGGCGTCGTCCAGCGGCGCCGCGCGGACCTCTTCCAGCAGCTGTTTGATCATCGTGCCGATGCGCATCACCTTGGCGGGCTCTTCGACGAGATCGCCGAGCGACTCCTCCGGTGCCGACTCGTCGCCGGAGCCGGGGGAGGCGACGCGTGCGGCGCCGACCGGGGTGCCGTCGGGACCGACGACCACCACATGGTGCGTGGAGTCTCCGCCGCCGTCACCGGGCGTGGTCGATTCGCGGGAAACTGGGTCGGTCATGTGCTCCATCCTGGCCTACGTGGGGCGCGAAGCGCAGTGTGGTTTTCGCCGCCGTCTCCGAGCGTAGCGGGAATCGTCGCGCCCCGTGTTCGGGCAGCCAACCCCGGGTAAAGCGCCAAACCGCACGTCCGTACGGTGTCCCCATGGCGTTCGACGTCGCTCGTATCCGTGGGCTGTTTCCCGCGCTGGGTGACGGCTGGATTCACTTCGACGGCGCCGCCGGAATGCTCGTACCTGAACAGGTCGCTTCGGCCGTATCCACGGCCATGCGCGCTCCGGTGTCCGGGCCGGGTGGGGCGTTTCCGGCCTCCCAGCGTGCGGAAAGCATCGTCGCGGCCGCTCGCCGGGCGGTCGCCGACCTGGTCGGCGCCGATCCGGCCGGGGTCGTGCTCGGCCCCAACGCGCCCGATCTCATCCGCCGTCTCGTCGACGCGATGGCCGACCGCTGGACGATCGGCGACGAGGTCGTCGTCTCCCGGCTCGACGAGGAGGCCAACCTCGCGCCGTGGCGCCGGGCGGCGAAACGCGTCGGCGCGGTCGTGCGCTGGGGCGAGATCGACATCGAGACGTGCGAGCTGCCCGCCTGGCAGTACGAGAACCTCGTCTCCGCGCGCACCAAGGCCGTCGCGGTGACGCTGGCGTCCGGTTCGGTCGGCACCCGGCCCGACGTCCCGACGGTGATCGAGTTCGCCAAACGGGTCGGCGCACTGGTGGTCGTCGACGCGACGTACGCGGCGCCGTTCGTCCCCCTGGACCTCAACGCGCTCGGCGCCGACGTGATGGTGGTTTCGGCGCAGGCTTGGGGCGGGCCGTCGGTGGGGGCGCTGGTCTTCCGCGACCCCGAGCTGCTCGAACGCCTGCCGTCGGTGTCGCTCGATCCGGCCGCGCGCGGTCCGGCCCGAATGGAGCTGGGGCCGCACGCGTATCCGTTGCTGGCCGGGTTGATCGCGTCGATCGACTATCTGGCCGGGTTGGACGACGCCGCGATGGGCTCGCGGCGCGAGAAGCTGGTGACGTCGCTGGGTTCGGCGAAGTCGTACCACGCGGGACTTCTGGCGCAGCTGTCCACGGAGCTGCGTTCGCTGCGGCACATCATGGTCATCGGCGACGCCATGCGCCGGATCCCCGCGCTCGCGTTCGCCGTCGCGGGCAAGAAGGCGCCCGAGGTCGCCGAATACCTGGCCTCCCAGGGGCTCTGCGCCTTCGCCGACGACGGCACGAGTGGTGTCTTCGGGTCGCTCGGCGCCGCCGAAGTCGGCGGCGCCGTCCGCATCGGACTCGCGCATTACTCGAACGTCTTCGAGGTCAATCAGCTCGTCCGGGTGCTGGAAGAGATCCGCTAGCTCTTGGCGGCAAGCAGAACCTTGCCGAAAACCGTGCCTTCTTCGAGCGCGCGGTGCGCCGAGGCGGCTTCGGCCATCGGGACGACCTGGCCGACGATCGGTTTCACCGAACCCTGCTCCACCAGCGGCCACAGGCGCTCGCGGACGTCGGCGACGATCGCCGCCTTCTGGTCCAGCGGCCGCGAACGCAGGCCCGCGCCGAACATGCTCGCGCGTTTGGTCATCAGCTTGCCGATGTCGAGTTCGCCCTTGACCCCGCCCATCATGCCGATGACGACGAGCCTGCCGTCCATGGCCAGCGCGTCGATGTTGCGGCCGAGGTACTTGGCGCCCATGTTGTCGAGGATGACGTCCGCGCCGCCGGTCTCGGCGCGCAGGACCTCGACGAAGTCCTGCTCCTTGTAGTTGATCGCGATGTCGGCGCCGAGCTGGCGGCAGCTCTCCAGCCGCTCTTCCGAACCCGCCGTCACCGCGACCGTCGCGCCGAGCGCCTTCGCGACCTGGATCGCGTGCGTGCCGATGCCGCCCGCGCCGCCGTGCACGAGCAGGACCTCGCCTTCGGCCAGCTTGGCGTGCATCACCACATTCGCCCACACGGTGCACGCGACTTCGGGCAGTCCGGCGGCCGCGAGCAATTCGACTTCGGCGGGAAGCGGAAGCAGTTGTCCGGCCGGGACGGCGACCTTTTCGCCATAGCCGCCACCGGCGAGCAATGCACAAACCTCGTCGCCGATTCGCCATCCTTCGACACCTTCGCCGATTTCGGCGATCGTGCCCGAACATTCGAGTCCGATGATTTCGCTCGCACCCGGCGGAGGTGGGTAATTTCCCTGGCGTTGCAGCAGGTCAGCACGGTTGACGGCGCTCGCGGCGACTTCGATGACGACTTCGCCCTCACCGGCCACGGGATCGGGGACCTCGGTCCATTCGAGAACATCGGGTTCGCCGGGCTCACGGATGGTGATCGCGTACATGCGAACGACCATATCCCGGTGTCGTAAAGTCCGCCGAACGTCGGTTGACCTGTGGCGTAAAGCACACAAGGGTGTCGCCCATGTCATATTCGCGAAGAAGCATTGTTCCCTCGATCGTGGTGGCGGCCACCGCCGCGCTCACGGTCGGAATGGCTCCCGCTGCGACAGCCGCCACGGGGATCGACGGTCCCGCGCTGGCGAAGCAGCTCGTCAAAAAGGTGAACGTGAACAACGTCAACCGGCACCTGATCGCGTTCCAGCGGATCTCGGACGCGACCGGTGGCCGCCGCGCCGCCAGCACCGAGGGCCACAAGCGGTCCGCGGAGTACATCGCCACGAAGCTGGAGCAGGCGGGCTTCGCGGTCACGCGGCAGGAGTTCCCCTTCACCTACGCGGAGACCCTCGCGGAGAAGCTGACCGTCGCGGGCGCCGACGTCCCGATCATCATCATGTCCTACAGCCCGTCGACGCCCGCCGGCGGAATCACCGCGCCGCTCGCCGTGGTCCCGGTCGACGACACCAGCGGCTGCGAAGCGGCCGACTACGCGGGCGGGGTCGCCGGCAAGATCGCGCTGATCCAGCGTGGTGGCTGCTCCTTCGCGCAGAAGCAGGCGACGGCCGCCGAGGCGGGCGCGCTGGGCGCGATCGTCTACAACAACGTCCCGGGCCCGGTCAACGGCACCCTGGGCGACCCGGCCGCTGGCAAGATCCCGACCGGCGGCATCACCCAGGCCGACGGCCAGGCGCTCGCCACCAAGGCAGGCGCCTCGGTCACTCTCGACCTGCGTGCCTTCCAGGAGGAGCGGACCAGCTACAACGTCCTCGCCGAGACCAAGACCGGCCGCAAGGACAACGTCGTGATGCTCGGCGCCCACCTCGACAGCGTCACCGAGGGCCCCGGCATCAACGACAACGGCACCGGTTCCGCCGCGCTGCTGGAGACCGCGCTGCAGCTGGGCAGCAAGCCCAAGGCCAACAACGCCGTCCGCTTCGGCTGGTGGAGTGCCGAGGAGTTCGGGCTCGTCGGCTCGACCCACTACGTCAACTCGCTGAGCTTCGAGCAGCAGCTCGACATCGCGCTCTACTACAACTACGACATGATCGGCTCGCCGAACGCGGCGTACTTCGCCTACGACGGTGACAACTCCGACGGTGTCGGCGAGGGCGCGGGCCCGTACGGCTCGGCCCAGCTGGAGAAGACCCTGGTCGACTACCTGCAGCTCGGCAAGGGGGTCCCGGTCGAGGGCACGGACTTCACCGGCCGCTCGGACTACCAGGGCTTCATCCGCGCCGGCATCCCGGCCGGTGGCCTGTTCACCGGTGCCGAAGGGGTGAAGACCGCCGCACAGGCCGCCAAGTGGGGCGGTAGCGCCGACGTTCCTTACGACAAGTGCTACCACCAGGCCTGTGACAACCTCGGCAACGTCGACCGCGTCGCGCTCGAGCGCAATTCGGACGCCGTCGCCTGGGCGCTGGGCGTGTACGCGACCAGCACCGAGAACATCAACGGTGTCTCGGGTGCCAAGGCCGCGAAGGCGCGGGAGCTTCGCGCGGCCGAGCGGTCGCAGCAGCGGAGCATGACGGCTTCCGTCCACGCTGACGATCACCACGTCGCCGCCTGATCCGAATACACCGAAGCCCCCTTCCTTGCCTGGCGCGGGGAAGGGGGCTTCGGCGATGCTGTGGGCGTGGAGTACGTGTCCAGAGTGCCGCGGCCGCCGCTGGACGGGCTGATCGACGACCTCTACCACCTGGCGGGCGCGCCGCCCTACGCCCGGCTGACGTTGCCGCCGATGCCCGGGGCGTTCCTCATCGTCAACCTCGGACCGCCGTTTCCGCATCCGCGCCGGCACCGAAATCGAGGCGGCCGAGTACGCCGACGGCTGCGTGGTCACCACGCCCACCCGCGCGGTGGAGTTCGGCTACCCGCCCGGGACCCGGTCGGTCGGCGTGCACTTCAAACCGTGGGGGCCGTCGTCGTTCCTTCCGATGCCCGCGGCCGAGCTGTGCGACCGGCCGGTGACCCTGGAGCAGGTTTGGGGCAGGCCCGCCGTCGCCGGGCTGCGAGACCGGCTGGCCACCGCGGGCGGACCGCACGAGATGCTGACGCTGCTCGAGGAAGAACTGATGCGACGGCTGCGCGAGACCGCCGGCCTGGAGCTGGTCCGCCAGACGAGCGGCGTTCTCGCGGCGACCGGCGGGGCGGTGCCGATCGGCGGCCTGAGCGCCGCGGCCGGGGTCAGCGGCACATATCTGGCACAGCGGTTCAAACAGCTCGTGGGCGTCACACCGAAGCGGCTGGCCCGCGCCTACCGCCTCACCGCCACCGTCTTCGCGATCGACCCCGCCGGACCGGTCGATTGGTGCGCCCTCGCCAGCGGGGCCGGTTACTTCGACCAGGCTCACGCCGACCCGGTATCTCGAAGTCCGGCGGCGGTTCCTGCGCGAACATCCCGGCCACGCGCTGGACGGCTGGCCGCTGCCAGCCGATTGATTTCTTACCAGAGCGACGGCGCACGACCCGCTAGTTTCGGGGCACCCCAAGCAGAGGAGGGCCCGTGGGCAAGGTGGTCATGTACGGCTCGGTGTCGGTGGACGGCTTCATCGCGGACGAGAGCGACCAGCCCGGACCGCTGTTCGACTGGTTGACCCGCGGTGACGTTCCCCTGGACGACAGCGGGGCGCTCAAGGTCTCGCAGGCCTCCTACGACCACACCCGGGCGTACTGGGACCAGATCGGGGTGACGATCGCCGGCCGGCACGTCTTCGACCTGACGGACGGCTGGGACGGGAAGCCGCCGAGCGGGATCGACCACGTGGTCGTCGTGACGCACCGGCCGGCGCCCGAGGGCTGGGACCCCGGGGCGCCGTTCCACTTCGTCGGCGGCGTCGAGGCGGCCGTGGCCAAGGCGCGGGAGCTCGCGGGTGACCGCGTGGTCGAGGTCGCCGCCGGTGACGTCGGTGGCCAGGCGCTCGCCGCCTGCCTGGTCGACGAGGTGCGCATGGACGTCGCACCCGTGGTGTTCGGATCCGGCAAACGCTACTTCGGGTCGGTCCGGGCGCAGCACCTGCTGTAGGATCCCGACGTGGTGATTCAGGGCGACCGGGTACTCCACCTGCGCTATCGGGTGCGCCGGTGAAGTCTCAGCCCAGGCTCTTGGTCGCGAAGGTGTCGCACCGCGCCGGCTCGCCGGTCTGGAAGCCGGTGGTGAACCACTTCTTCCGCTGCGCCGAAGTGCCGTGGCTGAACTTCGACTCGTCGACCCGGCCGCCGCCGAGCTTCGACTGGATGTAGTCGTCGCCGATCCGCGAAGCGGTGTCCAGTGCGGAGTCGATGTCCTGCTGGCTGATCTCGGTGATCAGCGGCCGCCCGGATTCGGCCGGGGTGGTCGTGGCGTGGTTCGCCCAGACGCCGGCGTAGCAGTCGGCCTGCAGTTCGAGCCGCACCGAACCGGACGTCGGCCCGCTCCCGGTGCCCTTTTTGGACACTCCGGTGAGGTTCTGCACGTGGTGCCCGTATTCGTGGGCCAGCACGTACGCCTCCGCGAACGGACCGCCCTGTGCGCCGAACCGGGTGCGGAGTTCGTTGAAGAAGCCGAGATCGATGTAGACCTCGGAGTCGCCCGGGCAGTAGAACGGCCCGACGTCCGAAGTCGCGTTGCCGCAGGCCGTGTTCACGCCGCCGTTGAAGAAGTTGGTGACGGCCTTGCGATAGGTCGACCCGGACCGCTGGAACTCCTGTGCCCAGTAGTCCTGGATCGAGTTGATCACGGCGACCGTCGCGCAGTCGTGGTTCCGGTTCGCGTCCGCGCCGGTCCTGCACTCCTGCGACAGCGTCGTGTCGTCCATCTGCTGCCCGGTGCCCACACCGCCAAGGCTGCCCGCAGACGGGTTCAGGCTCACGCCGCCGAACTGGGAGAGGAGGAAGTAGATGACCAGGCCGACCACGCCGAGCCCGCCGCCGCCGAGTGCCACCCGGCCGCCGACACCGCCGCCACCGCCACGCAGGTCCTCGACCTCGGAAGTGTCCAGGCCCGCGCCTTCGTCGAATCGCACGGGGGAAAGCGTAGCCGGAATACCCCGGATACGCCTGGGTGCGGCCACCCGCGGGCGCCGCACCCAGAACTACCGAGGTTGTCTTGTTCCGATCGCCGGTTGGCCGCGATCACCGGGCCGGCGCCGGGCACTGCCGAGGCGGTCGAAGAGGCCGCGAACCCGAAACAGGCCGGAGTGACGCCGAATGCGCGAGAATTGTCGAGCGCATCTTGAGATGCCCGCGTTCATCGCTGTTCGCAGTCGCGACCGACCCGGTCCTTTCCGTTCCGGTCGCGGGGACACAGCAGGCGGTCAACCGCGAGAATCACCCGCCATACCATCACCTGACCCTTCCCGGCTGGGGAGCAGGTCCGGCGACCTTCGAGGAGATCGCCCGCTACTTGCCCGACCATCCGCTGACAAGCAGAATGCGCCTTTTCTCGCCGAGTCTCAACCTTTTCGTAACCCTCCTTCGGGCGAATGTCCCGCCGGGTTTTTCACCGTCCGAAAAGTGACCGGTGGGTATGCGCCTTGTGCGATCAACGCTCTACTCTGCGTGGATGGCGGTGGAGCAGAAGGAAGTGCGCTGGCTGTCCGAGTCCGAGATGGTCGCCTGGCGCTCGTACATCGTCGCCACCATGCGGCTTCGGCAGCGCCTGCATCGCGAACTCTCCGAGCGCCACGACGTCACCCTCGCCGACTACGAGGTCCTGGTCTGCCTGTCGCTCCAGCCCGACCGGCGGATGCGGATGACGGAGCTGGCGAGCCTGCTCGGCTCGACCAAGAGCAGGCTTTCGCACCAGATGGTCCGGCTGGAGGCCGACGGGCTCATCCGCCGCACGCGCGACCCGGCGGACAAACGCGGTGTCGTCGCGGAGATGACGGAAAGCGGCGCGGAGCTGCTGGAGGGCGCCGCGCCGACGCATGTCGAGGGGGTCCGGGAGCATCTGATCGACCTGCTGAGCCCCGAAGAGCAGCGGGTGCTGGGGCAGGCCTTCGGCCGGGTGCTGGATCACCTGTCGGAGATCGACGGCCTTCCGCGCCTGCCGCCGATCACTTCCTGAGGGCGTTGAGCCGCGCCGCCTGACGGGTCAGGTGCGCGCGCTCGGCCAGGTTGGCCGCCTTGGCGGCGGCCTCGCCGTACAGCCGCGCCGCCGCCGACAGGTCGCCGTCGCGCTCGTGCAGGTACGCCGCCACCGCCGCGTGCCGCGGTAGAGAGTCGTCCAGTTCCGCGAGGGCGGCCAGCCCGGCGCGCGGTCCGTCCGCCTCGCCGACGGCCACCGCGCGGTTGAGCCGGACGACCGGGCTGCCGGTCAGGCGGGCGAGTTCGTCGTACCACTCGACGATCTGCGTCCAGTCGGTCTCCTCGGCGGTGGGCGCGTCGGCGTGGAGCGCCGCGATGGCGGCCTGCGCCTGGAACTCGCCCAGCCGGTCACGGGCCAGCGCCGCCTGCAGGATCTCGACGCCCTCGGCGATCAGGCGGGTGTCCCAGTCGCCGCGGTCCTGCTCGGCGAGCGGGACCAGCTCGCCGCCGGGCGCCGTCCGTGCGGCACGCCGGGCATGGTGGAGCAGCATGAGGGCGAGCAGGCCCGCGACCTCGGGATGGTCGATCGAGGCCGAAAGCCGGCGGGTGAGCCGGATGGCTTCGGCGGCGAGGTCGACGTCGCCGGAATAGCCCTCGTTGAACACCAGGTAGAGCACGCGGAGCACGGTGGCGACGTCACCCGCCTGGTCGAAACGCACGCCGGAGACGGTGCGCTTGGCCCGGCTGATGCGCTGCGCCATGGTCGCTTCGGGCACCAGGTACGCCTCGGCGATCTGGCGGGTGGTCAGCCCGCCGACCGCGCGCAGCGTGAGCGCGACCGCCGAGGACGGTGTCAGCGACGGGTGGGCGCACAGGAAGTACAGCTGCAGCGTGTCGTCGACCTCGGGAGCCGGACCGGGTGCGGGCTCCTCGTCGACGAGGTCTTCGCGACGGCGACGGGCGGCGTCCGACCGGGCCATGTCGAGGAACTTGCGCCAGGCGACGGTGACGAGCCAGCCTTTCGGGTCCTTCGGCCGGTCGCCTGGCCAGACGCGGACGGCTTCGATCAGCGCTTCCTGTACGGCGTCCTCGGCCGCCGCGAAGTCGGCGCCGCGGCGGCAAAGGATTCCGAGGACGTTCGGCGTGAGACTCCGGAGCAGGGCCTCGTCCAGCTCGGCGTTCACTCCGTGATGAGGAGCTGCTCGCTCAGGACCGGGCGCAGTTCGAGCCACTCGTGGATCGGTTTCCCGCCCGCTCCCGGCGCGGCCGACAGCTCGGCCGCGAGTTCGAGCGCCCGCTCGTGGCTGTCGACGTCGATCACCATAAAACCGGCGATGAGGTCCTTGGTCTCGGCGAAGGGGCCGTCGGTGACCGGCGGCTTGCCCTCGCCGTCGTACCGGACGAAGGTGCCTTCGGGGGCGAGAGCCTGCTCCTGGACGAACTCGCCGGTCTCCACGAGCCGGGCGGCGAAGTCCTTCATGTAGTTCATGTGCGCCGTGATCTCGTCCGGGGCCCAGTGGTCCATCGGCACGTCGTTGACCGCCGCCGGAGCGCCGCGGTAGTGCTTGAGCAGCAGGTACTTGGGCATGCCGGAAGGGTAGTGGCAATCCCAGCTCGACCGCTCGACCAGGGCCGAAGGGAGCTTTCACCCCGCCCAAGAACTTGCCACGTTCGACGAAGGAAGCTGGTCCGGACGACGGGCTGGTGAACGAGGGCGAGCAAGCCGGCGGATCCATGACAGCGGCCGCGACGGTGGGACCGTCTGGGGTCTCGTGTCCAGGTGAACGCGGACCCCCCGGGCCCGCGGACCTGGGGAGTCCGATCTCAAGACTGGCGGAGGTTTGCGAGTGTTTTCGAACCTTGAACCAAAAGTTCAACGCTTGCTGAATTTTCTTCGTAGTCGAACGCTATCCTGTGATGTCCGGTCGTATGCGCTGACAACGTTGGCGGAAAACAGTTAGCATCGCGAAAGAAGGACCACACCGGCTCCAACGGTGTGGTCCTTCTTTCGCGTCTAGCGGTTGGAGCTACTTACGCGGCAGGGCGAGCAGGTTGTTGGTCCACACGCCGTCGGCCTGAGTCTGCAGGTATTTCGACCCATGGGCCGGAGTCCGCACAAGGAGGTCAGCACGGTTGTTCCGCGCGTCCTCTGTGTAGGCCTTGCCGTTCTTGTCTTCGATCCACGTAACGACCTCAGCGCGCGTGTTGTCCCCGGTGTTCCCGGTGGCGGGATTGGTCCACCAGAGGCGGCTGATGTGTTCGTGTCCTTGTCCGCCCGAGAGGCGGATGGCAGTGATCTTGATGGCCATGACTACTTCTCCTTACGGACCCCCTTGAACGGGGTCCCATCCTTCTTGCCGTCCATGAACTGACCGTTCGGGCCGCGCTTGGTCCAGTCGCCAGTCCTAGGGTTCTGCGTCTGGCTACGACTGCGCACCGCGCCGGTACGTGATCTGCGCCCCGTGTTCGTGGCCATGTCGGCCTCCTAGATCAACTCGCTCGAGGTATTGCAGTACTGCAACACTGTGTCAGTCGAGACTGTAACACACGATGTTGCAGTAGCGACACACCTATGTCAGACTGCAAACCCCGCGTAACGGAGGGTAGTGATGAGCGGACGCATCGACACCAGACGCCTGTACAACGCCCTCGATGGCCAGCGTCAGGCACAGAACCTGTCGTGGCGCCAGACCGCCCACAGGGCAGGGGTCAGCCCATCCCTTCTCAGCCGGATGGGCAACGGCCATCGACCCGACCTCGACGGCTTCGTCGCGCTCGTGCAGTGGCTCGGACTACCAGCCGAGAGCTTCATGATCGAGTCAGGCCAAGAAGAGGAACCCAAGCCGGAACCCGAGTTTGAGGCCCAGTTCGCGCCGCTACTTCGAGCTAGGAGCGACTTCAATGAATCCGAGCAGGAGTACTTGATGGACATCGTAAGCGCGACAATGAAGAAGATCAGAGCGGACCGCCGGGGGAGATAGTGGCGCTGCCTCACGGGTTCAAGGCAAAAGCAAAGCGGCTAGCCCTTGAAGTGCGCAAGGAGATTGATCTTGGCCCTACGGTAGAAATCGATCCGTACGCCCTCGCTGAACTCTACGGAGTTGATGTATTCACGCTGGGGGAGGCTGGTCTCCCGGTCGAAGCCGCTGAGTACTTCACCACGCTTGGTAGCGCAAAGTTCTCGGCCGCCCTTGTGCCCATCGATACCGGCTGTTACATCATCGAAAACCACACGCACAACCCGTGTCGGCGCCGCTCGACGATGGCTCACGAGATGGCGCACGTGATCTTGGAGCACGAGTTCAAGCTTCTGATCACTGATGAGAAGGGATGCCGCTCTTCGTCGTCTGTTCCGGAGGAAGAAGCCGCCGAGTTCTCTGGCGAGCTGCTCATCCCTTGGGAAGGGGCAAAGTGGGCGGCATTCAAAAGGTGGGCCGACGATGACGTTGCCACCCACTTCAACGTGAGCACCGAGATGGCCCGGTGGCGCATGAATAGTACGGGCGTTAGAAAGTTCGCCGCACGTGCGAAAAAGCGCTATAGGTAGCCTCCTGCTTAAACAGATTCTTTAGCGGCCGACTCGACTCAAATAAGACAAATCGGGATCATGAAAATTTCCCGCGTCTGGCGACTCCTCAACCAGGGCTCTTCGAGAGGCTCTACATCAGCCAGGAGGGGGCCGTGGAACGAGTCGAACTGACGGAACCGTTCGCTGTGCTCCTGGCTGACGACAAACCAACGGGCCACGAGATGGCCGCAGAACGCACCGAAGCCGCCGCCAAGGAGGACGAGACGCCATCGGACGCCAATCCGGCCGTTGAAAGGCGTCCAGACGACGCCCGCGTCGCGATCATGGCCCGGTCAGTGATCACCATCGACGCCATCCCAGACGACGAAACCCCCGGTCAGGTGGTTCTAACCGGGGTTCGAAATTAATCCGTATGGCGGTAGCGGTGGGATTCGAACCCACGGAGGACAGAGCCCTCGCATGTTTTCAAGACATGTTCCTTCGGCCGCTCGGACACGCTACCGCTGTCGAGGGTATCCGACGGGGCTTCGCTGCAATGCTTCGGATCTAGTCGAAGTCCCAGTCGGTCAGGATCCCCACGAAGATGAAGCCCGCCAGGAGCAGCACGATGATGGCGACGCCGATGTAGCCGATGATGATCGCCGCGAGCGCCATCCCCTGGCCGCCCGCTTCCCCGCGTTTGGCCTTGGAATGCGCGATATGCCCCATGATGACACCCGCGATCGACGGCAGCCCGCTGCACGCGACGAGACTGGCGATCGACACGACGAGCGCCGCGATCGCCAGACCTTGTTCCTGCGGCGGTTGCGGCGGGCCGTACCCATAGCCCGGTTGCTGGTACGGCTGACCGTAGGGCTGCTGGTGACCGTAGGGGTCTTGCGGGTATGTCACCCGCTCACCGTAAACCGCCGGAGCTCAGGAAGCTTGGCTCTTCGCGGCCTTCGCCGCGATTCGCGCCTGGACTTCGGGACGGCGCAAGGGTGGCACCGTCGCCGGCGGCTGACGGCGTGCGGGCAGTTCGGTCAGCAGCCGGCGCGTGATCTCGGTGATCTCGGCGACGGCGGCCTCGAAGGGCTCGCGGGTGGCGTCGGACAGGCTCTGCACCCCGGACACCTTGCGGACGTACTGGCGGGCGGCGGCCTCGATCTCGTCCGGCGTCGCCGCCGGCTCAAGCCCTCGAAGCGTCGTGATGTTCCGGCACATGGCCCGATGGTACGTCCGCCCACCGACGTTTCCGAGTGCTTCGATCACACAGTCGGTTAGAAGCTGCCCTGGTTCGTTGACGCCGAAAAACGCGGTTGGGCACCCTCGGCGGAGTGCCCCTCAGACCCCGCTCTCTTCGCCGTGCGCCCGTCGAGCCGACCCCCGAACCGGCCGAACCCTCCCCGATTCCGGAACAGGTCTGGCAGCGCGTCCCGATCGACGCCCTGATCGACCTGGTCACCGAGGTCTTCACCGCACACGATCTGCCGTGGTCGCGCGCCAGGATGGCCGCCGAGGCGTTGTGCCACGGCGATCTCACCGGAACGCCGGAGTCCGGTGTCGCCGAGCTGACCCGGCTGCATCTGCCGATGCTGGCCGACGGCACGGTGCGGCCGAGGGCCGAACCACTGATGATCGCCGACCGCGGCGCCGCGGCCCTGATCGACTACCGCCGCGCGCCCGGGCTGTGGGCCGTCGGCGACGCGATGGACCGGGCGGTGTCCCGGGCGGGCCGGTACGGCGTCGGGCTCATGTCGGTCCGCGGCGTCGGTCCGTTCGGCCGTGCCGGGCACCATGCGGCGAGGGCGTTGCCGCACACCATGATCGGGCTCGTCATGGCGGCGGGCGGCGAGCTCGGGAAGGCCGCGAATCCGCTCGGGATGGCCGCCCCGGCCGGCGCGTACCCCGAATTCGTCCTCGACCTGGAAACCCTCGCCGACGTCGATAGTGCGGCCGTCGCCGGTTTCGCCCTGCTGGTGGAGATCTTCGCCGGGGTGCTGTCGGGTGTCGGTGACCACGATCACGACACCGGCCTGATGGTGATGGCCATCGCGCCGACGACGCTCCGCAGCGCGGACGGGTTCTACAAGGCCGCCAGCGCGTTGTTCGGCAGCCTGCTCGGCTGGGAGGGCGGCGCCCCGGTCCGCTATCCGGGCTGGCGTGAGGCGCAGTACCTCGAACAGTGCCAGGCGCTGGGGGTTCCGCTGAACGAGCCGGTGCATCGCGAGCTCGAAGCACTCGCGCGGGCTTTGCGCCTGGCGCCACTGCAGGGCCGCTGAAGGTGACTCTCCACTCGGCTGACGCGGTGAAGGCATCGCATGCGGGGAAAGTCCCCTTCAGCCCAGGACGACGCGGCCGCCTTCGCCGCCGACCTCCACGACGTCGCCGTTCGTCAGCTGACGGCCGCGCCGGACCTCCACCTCGCCGTTGACCGTGACCTCTTCGGCGTCGAGGAGGTCTTTGGCGTGCGAGCCGTCTTCGGCCAGGTTCGCCAGTTTGAGGAACTGGCCGAGGCGGATCGGCTCTCCGGTGATCGGGACGTCGTGGATGCTCATGGGGAGATCATCCCCGTGCGTCCATCTTCCGGTACAAGGTGGCGACGTCGGTGTCGAAATAGCTGCTGTAGGACGTGTCCGGATCGTCCCCGCCGTACAGGTAGCCGCCGATCACGCCGACGACGGTGCCCGGCCCGGCGCCGTCGCCGATCACCCACGGGCCGCCGCTGGTGCCGGTCGTGAAACCCGGGCACGCGACGCGCATCTGGTAGGTGTCGGCCTGGGCGCTCGAGCCGTGGCAGACGACCGGCGCGTCCTGTTCGTCGGGATAACCGGTCAGGGTGATCGCATGGGCGAACCCGCCGCCGGTCAGCAGTGTGTTGGCACCGGTGACGCTTTCGAGGGTCTTCGTGGTGCCCGCCTGATGGGCGGTCGCGAATCCGACGTCGAGGTCCGGGTCGGAGGACTCGGCCCAGCCGTCGGGGACCCGCGGATCCGAGACGTCCCAATAGCCGTAGGGCGCGACACCGTCGTGATAGCCGGGCGCGAACGAGATCCCCGTCGCGTAATCGCCGCCTTCGCCGTTGTGGAGGCAATGCGCGGCTGTCAGCAGGAGGTCGCCGGGAGCGCTGTGGACGACACTGGCCGTGCAGAAATGCGTTCCGTCGAGGAAGAGCGCGCCGATCGCCGGGTCGGTCCGTGGCCCGGCGGGGGCGCCGGCCACCGTCGCGGCGGGATCCGGCACGGCTGAGCAACCGGACAGAACGACACAGAGCGCGAACAACA
Source organism: Amycolatopsis sp. NPDC000009 (assembly GCF_055563465.1). Classification (NCBI taxonomy): domain Bacteria; kingdom Bacillati; phylum Actinomycetota; class Actinomycetes; order Pseudonocardiales; family Pseudonocardiaceae; genus Amycolatopsis; species Amycolatopsis sp. NPDC000009. The sequence continues at coordinate 40,155 of NZ_JBVHDI010000012.1, read as the reverse complement.
GGGCGCGGCGCATCGCCTTCCTTTCGCTCGTCCACGGCCGTCGGAGTTCCAGATCACCATAAGTGGTACGCGAACACGGCCCGAATCGATCGACGCACAGCAAGCTCACAGCCGTAGTATGTGTTACCTCCGGTAACAGTCGAGCTGGTTGGGAGCGGGTATGAAGTCGTTCACGGACAAGGTCGTGGTGATCACGGGCGCGGGCTCGGGGATCGGCAGGGCGCTCGCGATCGAACTGGCGGGGCGGGGCGCCCGGCTGGCGCTGTCCGATGTCGACGCCGTCCGTGCGGCGGGCACCGTGGCGGAGTGTGAGAAGGCGGGCGCGACCGCGAAGGCGTACGCACTCGACGTGGCCGACCGCGACGCCGTTCTCGCGCACGCCGAGGAGGTCGCCGTGGATTTCGGCGGCGCCAACGTCGTGGTCAACAACGCCGGGGTCGCGCTCGGGGCCACGGTCGAGGAAATGACCTGGGACGACTACGACTGGCTGATGGGGATCAATCTCGGCGGCGTGGTCAACGGCACGAAAGCCTTTCTGCCCCAGGTGATCGCTTCGGGTGACGGGCATGTCGTCAACGTTTCGAGCGTGTTCGGCTTCATCGGCGTGCCCACCCAGAGCGCCTACAACGCGGCGAAATTCGCGGTGCGGGGCTTCACCGAGGCGCTGCGGCAGGAAATGCTGATCGCCCGGCATCCGGTCAAGGTCAGCTGCGTGCATCCCGGTGGGATCAAGACGAATATCGCGCGTGACGCGCGGGGCGGCGTCGAGCGGGACATCGGCAAAGCCGCCGAGGGATTCGAAAAGATCGCGAGGACGACGCCGGAGAAGGCCGCGCAGACGATCGTGCGCGGTATCGAACGGGGGACGGCACGCATCCTGATCGGTCCGGACGCGTACGCCATCGACGCGATTCCCCGCGTGCTCGGCTCCTTTTACCAGCGGCCGCTCGCCCTGTTGGGGCGCTTGGGAATGAAACGACTCTGAACGGAGTAACCCTCCGTGCTCCGGACGGCTCGGGATAACTCGATCGGGGTGCGTTACTTACGGCGGCGTCGGAAATGCACCACAATGCTCAAGTTCGTGATTCCGCTTCCGGAGGTCCCCATGCCGCGCGCCGCCCAGCGCCGTCCGTCGACCGACGCCTTCTCCGCGCCCGTCGAGACCGTCGAGCTCCTGGACCGGACGGGGATCATCGCGGCCAGCCTGCCGAAGCGGCGGCGCAGCCCGGAGAACGAGATCGAACCCGAGCCGATGCCGGTGCGGCCCCCGGTCTGCGAACCGGTCGTGGACAAGGATCTGCGGCCCAAGGCCGTCGTCATCCATCGCCGCGCCCGGTCGTGGCTGGCCGGCGGGGCGGGCGTGGCGCTGCTCGCGATCGGCTGGTTCGCCGGAACCTTCGCCGTCGAGCCGGTCGACGACACCGCCTTGCCCGAGCAGCCGCTGCCCGCCGTGGCGACCCAGCCCGCGCCGCCACCCGCCGCGCAGCCCGCGCCGCAGGCCGCTCCGGTGACCGTCTACGTCCCGGTCACCGTGAAACAGCAGGTGCCCGCGACGAAGAAGAAGCCCGCCAAGGAGCAGGTCGTCGCCCTGCCGCCCGCCGAGACGAAACCGGCGGAGCAGCCGCGTTCCGACCTCGGCTCGCGGGACAAGGCGACGGAGAGCCTCCGGAGCATGATGGATCCCGTCGTGGCGAGTTCGCTGGCGATGGAGATGGCGCAGGGAATGATGAGTTACGGCCGCTGACGCGTCAGCGCGGCGGCCAGCGCGGAGCCCTCTCCGGGGTCGCCGTGCACTAGTTCGGTGCGGTGCACCACGCGCGGCGAGGACAGGGAAAGGGTGCTCACGCCGGTGAGCACGTCCGCCGGGAGCAGCGCCAGCCCTTGCCCGGCGGCGACCAGGCCGAGCAGGCCGCGGACGTCGGTCCCGGTGTACCGCAGCCTGCCGCGGAACCCGTCGGTCGAGGCGGATTTCCTCAATCGCTCCAAGGGGATCGCGGTGTCCGGTGCGTCGATCCACCCGGCGTCGGCGAGTTCGGCCAGCCGGACGGATCGTCCCGTCATCGGATGGCCCGCGGGGACCGCGACCGCGAGCGGGCGTTCGCCGACGACGGTGGTGGTGAGCGGGCCGGCGTCGGGCAGCGGGAGCGGATCGCTCGGCGCGGTCATCCCGTCGACGAGACCGAGGTCGAGTGCGCCCGCCGCGATTTCCGCCAGGACGCCTTCCCGGCCGAGGACGCGTACTTCGGTGCCGCGCCGCACGGTGGCGGCGACTTCGGCGGTGAGCGACAGCGGGGTCAGCCCGAGGACGACGCGCCCGGTGGGGGCCGCGGTGAGTCTGGCGAGATCCGCGCGGGCGGCGTCGAGCCGGGTCAGCAGCGGGCCGGCGTGTTCGAGCAGCCGTTCCCCCGCCCGGGTCGGCGCGACCGGCCGCCGGGTCAGCAGCGTGGTGCCGAGATCCTGTTCGAGCGCGGCGATGTGCTGGGAGATCGCGGACTGCGTGTAGCCGAGCTCGCGGGCGGCCCGCGAGAACGAGCCGCCGCGCGCCACCGCGACGAAGGTGCGGAGCAGATGGGTCTCCATGGTCATCAGTATCGCTTATCGATCCAGCACGGATCATCGTTGGCGCTGAACTCGGTTCGCGGGTCAGGATGTCCGCATGACAGAGAAAGCCCGGATCGCCCTGGTCGGCGACCGTTCGGACGGCGTCCGCTCCCACGTCCGGATCCCGACGCTCTTCGCGCGTCTCGCCGAGCGTGACGGTCTCGAACTCGACGCCTACTGGCTCCCGACCGACGCCGTCGGCGACATCACCGGTTTCGACGGCGTCTGGCTGGTGCCCGGCAGCCCCTACCGGTCCGAAGCCGGCGCGGTGGAGACCGTGCGCGTCGCCCGCGAGAACGGTGTCCCGTTCCTCGGCACCTGCGCCGGTTTCCAGCACGCGCTGCTGGAATTCGCGCGGAACGTCTGCGGCCTCGGCGGGATCGGGCACGCGGAGAACGAGCCGGAGTCGGCCGAGCGGCTGATCGTCCCGCTGGCTTGTTCGCTCGTCGGGCACGAGGGCGCCGTCCACGTCACGCCCGGCACCCGCGCGGCACGGATCCTCGGGGCGGACCGATCCGTCGAGCGGTACCACTGTTCGTACGGCCTCGACGCCCGGCATCTGGACACCTTGGCGGCGAACGGCGTGGTCTTCAGTGGATTCGACGACGACGGCGACGCGCGGATCGCGGAACTGCCGGAGCATCCGTTCTTCGTGGCGTCGCTGTTCCAGCCGGAACTCGCCGGCGACGGAACCCGGCCGCATCCGCTCGTCGAGGCCTTCGCCCGCGCCGCCGTGGAGCACGCGAAACTGTCCGTCCACAGTGGACTTTGACGATCGTCGTGGTCCGGATGGACGCTGACACTGCGGAAGTGATCGACTACCGTGAGCCAAGGGGAGGGGCTCATGGCGAAGGGGGATTCCGCTCGGAGCACCGCGTTCAAGGCCGCTTTCGCGGTCGGCGAGTTCCGTGCGTTGTGGGCGGCCGAGGCGCTTTCGCAGGCCGGTGACCAGCTGGCAAGAGTGGCACTGTCGGTGCTGGTCTGGGAAAGAACGGCGTCGGCTGGGCTGACCGGGCTCACCTACGGCCTGACGTACCTGCCGACGCTGATCGGCGGCACCCTGTTCGCCGGTTTGGCGGACCGGTATCCGCGCCGGACGGTGATGATCGTCTGCGACCTGCTGCGCGCGGTGATCGCGGCGCTGATGGCCGTACCGGGAACGCCGCTCGTGGTGCTGGCGGGACTGCTGGTGGTCCTGACGATGGCGGGCGGCCCGTTCCGGGCGGCGCAGCTCGCGCTGCTTCCGGACGTCCTCGAAGGCGACCGGTACATCGCCGGGCTCGCGGTCCGCACGATCACCATCCAAACGGCACAGCTCGCCGGATTCGGCGGTGGCGGGCTGGTGATCGGGTTCGTGACGCCCTACTGGGGCCTGGTGATCGACGCGGTGACCTTTGTGGTCTCGGCACTGCTGGTGTCCACAGGGGTTCGCCGCCGGAGGCCCGTCGCCGCGGAATCTTCGGTGAAAAGCCGGGTGGCACGGGCTTTCAGTGGTGAAGGCGCCAGAGAACTGTGGCAGGGCAAGGGAATCCGGGTGCTCTTCGGGCTGAAGATGCTCGCCGGGTTCGCCATCGCGCCGGAAGGGCTCGCGGCGCCGCTCGCCGTCGGTCTCGGGGCGGGGACTTTCGCGGTCGGGCTCATTCTCGCGGCGGATCCGGTCGGTTCGGTAATCGGATCGTGGATCTTCACGAAATGGGTTCCGGCGCGACGGAAAACGCGAATGGTCGGCATTCTCGCCATCGCATCCGTCGTTCCTTTGGTCTTTCTCTTCTTTCGTCCGCCGCTGCCGGTCTGCCTGGTGTTGATCGGGCTCAGCGGGGCCTTCGCGGCGCCGTACCACCTGCAGGCGGTCGCGTTGATGGCCCGCGCGGTGCCCGATGGGGTCCGGGCACAGGTGATGGGCCTGACCTCGACGAGTTTGGTGACGGTGCAAGGAATCGGGATCATGCTCGCGGGCGGTCTCGCCCAGCTGACCGGTCCGTTCGTGGCCGTCGGGGTGGCCGCGACGGTGGCCGTGGCCTCGGCGGGACCGATGGCGATGGCCTGGAAACGCGCCATCGCCACCGGCCCCGATGTCTGGCTCCCGGCCGGGAGCCGGACCGGATGAATTGACGGGATCAGTCCTCGCGACCGTTCATGATGGTCCTCCCTCCCACTGCTCCATCTGTGTGTTCCGGAATTGACTCGAGCCACCCTCAGTACTACCTCGGATACATTGAAATGTGTACGGAAGGGGGCCGGTGACGATGATTATGGGGGATGTTGAACTCGCCGGAGAAGGGACCGGTACACGTCTGAGAGCCTGGGTCCGACACTGGGAGTTATGGTCCGGACCACGCGGTGTTCCCGCGGTTTTCCTTGTGGTGGAAGGACTTGCAGCGGCAGTCGCGGTAGTCGCCCTGCTCCGATCGAACTACGAGACTACGGAATTCGTCCGATTCGGATCACTGCTCGGCCTCGCCGTCCTGCAGGCCGAGCTTTCGCGTTCGGTGGAACGGTTACGGCGCACGCTTTGTGACCGGCCGCATATCAACATGACTTCGGTGTGGACGTTCGCGGGGGTGCTCGTCCTGCCGCAGGGGCTCGCGCTGGCCCTCGGGCTGCTCATCTACCTGCATCTTTGGCTCCGGGTGTGGCGGGGGATGAGCCACCGCCCGGCGTATCGCGTGGTGTACTGCGCGGCGGCGATCGTGATCTCCTGCCTGGCTTCGGGAGCCATCGTCTCCGGATGGAACGGGTTGCCCGTCGGGTTCGCCGGCTCGCTGAAGATCGTCGAGGCGGCGGCCGTGTTCACCGTGGTCAACGCCTTCGTCGTGGCGCTCTCGGTGTACCTGCACACCGGGGCGAGGGCCCCGCGTGCGCTGTTCGGCACCGGCGACGACAACCTGCTCGAGATCACCACGCTGGTGCTCGGGACCTCGACCGCGCTGGGCATCGTGCACGCGCCCGCGCTCGTCCCGTTCGTCCTGCTGCCGGTGCTGGTGCTGCACCGCAGTGTGCTGGTGCGGCAGCTGGAGATCGCGGCGAACATCGACGGCAAGACCGGTGTCCTGAACGCGCACGCGTGGCACGCGCTGGGCGAGCGGGAGCTCACGTCGGCGGCCAGGGCGAAGAGCAAACTCGGTGTGCTGATGCTCGACCTCGACCATTTCAAGCAGGTCAACGACGTCTACGGGCATCTCGCCGGCGACGTCGTGCTCAAGGCCGTCGCGAAGACTATCTCCGAGCACGTACGCGACTACGACTCCGTCGGCCGCTTCGGTGGGGAGGAGTTCGTGGTGCTGCTTCCCGGTGCGACGGAGACCGACGTGCTCCCCGTGGCCGAGCGCGTGCGGCGAGCGGTGATGGCGCTCGAAGTCGAGGTCGCGACCGCTTCGGGGCCGGGTGTCGTGCGGGGGCTTTCGGTGTCGATCGGCGCCGCGGTCTACCCGTCCGGCGGGACCGTGCTGGAACGGCTGCTGCACGTCGCCGACTCCGCGCTCTACCAGGCGAAGAACAGCGGGCGGAACCGCGTCGTCGCCCTCGCCGCCGCCTGACGACCCGCATTTCGTCCTCTGGATGCGGTAGTTGCACACGCAAGGACCGCATCCAGAGGACGAAACGCGACGGGGTCAGTCGACGTCCATCGCGTTCGGGTCCTTCTTGCCGTAATCCAGGTCGCCCCAGCCGCCTTCGCCGGTCTGGTACTTCGCCCGGTCGGCCGCGCTCGGCTCCGGGTAGTTGTCGTGGATCCGGTCGACTTCCTGCTCGTAGGTCTCGCGGTTCTGCCGCTTCATCTCCTCGGGCCAGTCCCCGTCCCGGATGGTGTCCCGGGTCATGTGCAGTTCCTTGACGTCGTGACTGGACAGCGGCGGTGTGGTCGCGGTCGTACCGGGACCGGTCGAGTAGGTGAGGCCCTTGCCGCTGGCGTGCGCGTCGTCGATCATCTTGTGGTACGAGTCGTCCGCGATCTTGCCGTCGAGGGTGCCGTCGGTGTTCTTGAACCCGTCCCGGAACGCGTAGTCGAGCTGGTTGAGCTGGATCGCGGTGTTCGCGTCGCCGCCTTCCATCGCGTTGCGCTCGGAGTCGCGGTACTCCTGACTGTTCTTGAAGCCGCTCGGCTTCGCCGAACCTTCGGTCAGGTCCTGGTCGCCCTTGTTACCGGTACCGATATGCGACGCGTGCGCGGGTTTGGCCTCCTGATACGCCCAAGCGTGGTTCTCCAGGTCCTTTTGCTCGTGACTCGAACCCCGTGCGCCGCCACTGCCACGGCCGATCGCCTCGTACGGGACCGGGTGCTCGGACTCGTGGGAATCTCCGGAGACCTTCTCCCGGCCGTCGGCCTTGAGCTCGTTGTCGTACTTCGCCGTGAGCCGGTTCTGCTCACGCTTCTTCGCGCCGTGCGTGCCGTCGAGGTAGCTCTGTGGCGGGCGCCGCGGCTTCTTCGGACCCGGCGTCGGTTTCGGCTTGGTGACCCGGTTGCCCGACGATTTCGTCTTGCCGCCGCCCCCGCGGGTCCCCTTGCCGCAGGTGCCCGTCTTCGGTTTCGTCGGTGCCAGGCCGAGCGGGTCGATCATGTCCGTCGGGTTGCCGACGTAGGCCAGCGAGTCCGACGCCGGTTCGAGGCCGAGCGGGTCGTGCGAGAGGTACCGCCCGGTGGCCGGGTCGTAGTAACGCTTGAAGTTGTAGTGCAGCCCGGTCTCCGGGTCGTGGTACTGGCCGGGGAAGCGCAACGGCGTGTATGCCCGCCCCGGCGGCGAGAGCACCTTGCCCCACAACGAAGTGTGCAGATGCCAGGCGACATCGCCCGACTCGTCGAGCAGTTCGCTCGGTGATCCGACGAGATCGGTGACGATGGCGTGGAACCGGGCGTCCTGCCCGGGGATCCGTTCGATCTGCGTGATCGGCCGTTCCGTGCCCGGCTCCAGGTCCCAGACGACGGCGATGCCGCCGCGGATCTCCTCGGCGAGGTTCGAGCCGTCCCAGGTGAAGTCGATCTGTTCGAGGATCCGGCCCTGGACGTCGAGGTGCTGCTTGGCGATCCGCCGTCCCAGCGCGTCGTAGTGGTAGAGCCAGCGTTCGCCGTCCGGGGTGACCACGCCGGTCAGCCGGTCGTCGGAGTTCCATTGGTACGTCCAGGCGCGGCCGGGTTCGCGGCGCGCGATCGTGCGGCCTTCGGTGTCGTGCAGGTACGACGTCGTCCCGGCGCCGGTCGTCAGGGTGCCCTGGTAGCGCCGCGGTCCGACGGCCGGATCCGCGCCCGGCCAGCCCGCCTGCGTGATCGCGCCCGCGAGGTTGTAGCCGTAACTCTCCCGCCAGCCCTGACCTTGGACGTCGACCACGCGGCCCGCCCGGTCGACCCGCAGCGACCGCGGCCCGGACAGCGAATCCGAGATCGACGAGACGAGTCCGTCCAGCAGATAGCCGTACTCGCGATGCTGCACGACACCCCGGCCGGTGGACACGGTCTGGGAGGTCAGCCGGTCGGCGGCGTCCCAGCCCTGGCGCAGCTCGACCGGCGTGCCTTCGAGCCGCCGGGACACTTCCCGGCCAGCCGAGTCGTACTCGAAACGCAGGGTGCGCCCGGCGGTTCGCAGTGCGACGGGGCGGCTCGCCGCGTCGTAGGCGAAGAAGGACTCGGCGCCCGACGGCGTGCGCCGCGCGACGCGACGGCCGATGGCGTCGTACTCCGAGAGGACGGCCCGGCCGTTGAGCGCTTCCGAGACGATGCGGCCCAGCGCGTCGTAGGCGATGGTGACTTCGGAATGCGCGTTGCGCGCCGAGGTCATCCGGTCGGCGCCGTCGTAGGTGAAAGTCGCGACGTCGTCGCCCGCCCGGCGGCCGACGACGCGGCCAAGCGCGTCGCGTTCGATGGCGACCGTCTGGCCGAGACTGTTGGTGCGCGACACCAGTTGTCCCGTGGCGTCGTAGCCGTAGCGGGTGGTGCGGCCGTTGAAATCGGTCTCGCCCACCAGGTTCCCGGCCGGGTCGTGGTCGTAGCGCCAGACGAGTCCGTGTTCGTTGGTGACCGACACCAGCCGCAGCTCGGTGTCGTACACATAGGACAGTCGATCGCCGTCCGGGCCGATTTCGGCGGTGGGCAGGTCGAACTGCGAGTACTCGGTGCGCACGGCGTGCCCGCGGGCGTCCACGGCTTCGTCGGCCGAACCCGCCGTGGTGCGGTTCCAGCGCCACACCGAACCGTCGGGGTCGATCTGCTCGGCGATCTCACCGAAGCCGTCCCACTTCGTCCGGGTGACGCCGCCGAGCGGGTCGGTGACCGAGGTGGTCTGTCCGAATTCGTCGTAGGTGTACCGCGTCACCGCGCCGAGCGGGTCGGTGACCCCGACCGGCAGGCCCGCCGCGTTCGACTCGATCAGGGTGACGCCGCCGAGCGCGTCGGTCACGACCGCGACGTTGCCCGCGTCGTCGTAGCCGTAGGTGGTGATGGCGCCGGTCGGATCCGTGGCCCGCACGAGCTTTCCCCGCTCGTCGTACTCGCGGCGCCAGACCGCGCCGTCCGGCCCGGTCCTGCTGGTCCAGCGGCCGGGCGCGGAGTACTCGGCGAGCGCGCGGCCGCCGCCCGGCTGCAGCACGGTGACGACGTTCCCGTCGTCGTCCATTTCCCATCGCGTGGTGCGGCCCAAGGCGTCGGTGTGGCTGAGCAGCTTGCCGAAGCGGTCGATTTCGTACCGCGTGGTGTTGCCCAGCGGATCGGTCTCCGCGACGATCCGGTGCAGTTCGTCGAGCTGATACCGGGTGACGTGCCCGAGCGAGTTCGTGACCGAGGTGACCAGGTTCTCCCGGTCGTACTCGATGTCGACGTCGAGGAAGCCGCCGGTGCCCTGCGCCCGCACGACGCGGCCCGCGGAGTCGAAGCCGTATCCGTACCAGCGCCCGTTGACGTCCTCCCAGCGCACGATCCGGCCTTCGGCGTCATAGGTGAACCGCAGGGGCTGCCCGGCGACGTCGGCGATCTCGACCAGGCGGCGCCGCTCGTCGTACCGGTAGCTCCGCAGCGCGGTTTCCGCTCCAGGAAGCCGAAGCGCGGTGATGAGCCCGTCCTTCGACTCGACGAGCAAGCGGTAGCCCGCGGAATGCTCCAGCTCCCGGGGGACGCCGTTGTCGTCGTAGTGCACGGAGATCCGGTGACCGTCGCCGTCCGCGATCGCGCGCAGCGGAAGGGTGTCCCCGGGGCCGGAGAAGAACAGCATCCCGTCCGGAGTGGTCACCGCGTAGCCGCCGTCTACTTTGGACAAGGGGAGCCGCTGCCCGAATTCCGGGAGGACGGGACTGGAAACCGGTACCGGGTAGGAAAGAAGTGTCCCGTCGGCGAGTGCGAGATGCAGGCCGTCGGCCTCGACCTCGATCCGCTGGTCCACAGTGGACGCCCAGGACGCGCCGAAGAACCGGCCGAGACGGTACGACGAGAGGTGCGTCCGCGACACGGTCAGCGGGAGGACGCCGGCGAACACGACGTCGTCCTGCGTCAGCATCATCGAGCCGGTCGCGACGTCGATCGGGTCGCCGCAGCCGCCGCGCTCCTTGGGCGGGACGCGGTCCCCCGGAGTGGTTTCGTTGTCCTTGATCCGGTTGGTGGTCTCGGGCTTCTGGGCGCCGCGGTCCCTGGGTGGCGGAGGCTGCGAGCCGGACGGCGTGGTCGGCCCGTCCGTCGTCTCGTTCTTCGGCGGCGGAGGCGGATCCGATTTCACCGGCGGCGGATCGCTCTTGCCGGGCCCCGCGCCGGACGGTGAAGTACCACCGCCGTCGGGGCTGCTCTTGGGTGTCGTGCCCTCGTCCAGCTTGTTCGGCTTCGGCGCGGGCGCGCCCTTGCCCGGCTGGAGCTTCTTCAGCGCCTTCGCCGCGCTGTCGAACAGGTCGTCCGCTCGCTTCAGCAGCGGCATCAGCGCCTGGAGCGCCTTGACGGTCTTCTTCGTCAGGTTCGCGATCTTGCTCGCGGTCTTCGCGACGGCGTTGACCACCTGCGGGACCACCCAGGTCAGCCCGATCCCGAGGGTGAACAGCACCTGGAGCGCCCAGCTGATCAGATGCCCGATCAGCTCGGCGATGATGTCGCGCACCAGCGCGCGGATGGCGGCGACGACCTCACCCGCCGTCTTCACCCCGCTGGAGGCGCCTTCGCAACCCGCCTTCGCCGACTCCAGCAGGGTGACCGTGTCCTTGGCCTGCGCGCGGTACGCGTCGGCCGAAACCCCGGTCCAGCTCTGCAGGTCGGCGGAGACCATCCCGGCCAGATCCGCGCCGACGTCACCGAGTTCGGTCGCGATGTTCATCCAGGTCTCGGCGTTCGCGGCGATCTCGTCGGCGTTGCCGGTGAGCGCGTCGAGCGCCTCCTTGAGCGGGCCGACGTGTTCCATCAGCCAGCCGACACCGTTCGCGAGGATCGCGCCGAAGGGGTCCATCGCCATCGACAGCGCGTCGAGCGCGGTCCCGACCGCGCCCAGCGCCACCGAGGCCCAGTCGCCGCTTTCGATGGCCGACTTCAGTTCGAACGCCGACTCCAGCAACGACGAGCCGGTGTACGCCTTCGTCGAGTCCTTTACCTCGGCGACAAGCGGGTTACCCACGACGACCTTTCTGGTGATTCAAGGGACGAGGAACTCACCAGGGCGAGTTTTCCTCGTCGTCCGGCGCTTCGTGACGCTTGTCGCGAGGCGCGGGCGGCGTGTCGGCGGACGGAGCGGGGGGAGCGGGCGGGTCCGGGGACTCTTCCTCTTCCATCTCGGGGAAGCGGCTGCGCAGGGTGCCGATCATCAGCGCCCTGGTCTCCTGGTCCTCGTCGCCGAGCGATTCCTGCATGACCTCGGCGACCTGGTTCGCGATCCCGGACTGGGCCTGGTGCATGGTCTGGAGGATCTGCCGCGACAGTTCCTCCAGCGGATACGTCCTGGCCTTGTTCCCGAACTCGAGATCCGTCACGCCGCCGTCCGCCCCGACGGTGACCTTCACGGCGCCGTCGGAACTGGACGCGGTCAGCCGCAGCTGTTCCGTCCGTTCTTGCGCGGCCGCGTAACGCTGGGCCTTTTCTTCCAGCCCCGCGGCCCATCGGTCCATTTTCCGCTGGGCCTCGTCGGGGTCGGTCATGAGCTCGCCGAGCTCGTTCCCGCCGGTCACTGCTTTCCTCCGATGTCCAGGGCCTTGAAGTCCGCCTTGAACGGTTCCGCGTTGGTCTTGTCACCGTCTACATAGGACTTGGCCGCGGTGCGGACGTTGTCGGCCGTCGACTGGATGCCTTCCGCGGCCGCCTTGATAGTCTCCGCCGCGCGTTCGCCCGCCGGGTTGACGATCGGCGGCAGGAACGCGCACAGCAGGCCGTACGCGTCCGGAGACATCGCCGAACCGGTCGCGCCGTGCGCGGTGTTCAGCCGGTCGACGAGCCCTTCGAGATGGCTCGCGTGCGCGGTCAGATCGTCCGGATCGACCTCGAACGAAGCCGTCATTTCCAGTCCTTGTTCTTCCAGTCACCGATCACCGGCGGCGCCACGACCTCGTCGGCGGCGAAGAAGGACGGGTCGTCGGACTCGACGTAGTCGGCGACCTTGTGCTCCTTGTCCTCCTGGCCCTGTCCCTTGCCGGCACCGGGGGCCATGCCGCCCATCGGCCCCATGCCGCCGGGCGTACCCGGCTTGCCACCGGAGCCTGCCGCACGGGCCGCGGCCGCCTCGGCGTCCATCGCGCCCGCGCCGAAGGCACCGCCCGTGCCGAGCGAACCCGTCGCCCGGCCGGCACCGCCGAGCCCTCCGGCACCCGCGCCACCGGCGCCGGCACCGCCGCCACCACCACCGAAGCCGCTGGCACCGCCGGTGCCGCCACCGCCGGTGCCGCCGGTGCCGCCACCGCCGGGGATGTTCGGCATGCCGAGCTTGGGCGCGTTGTACGGCGTGCCCTTGTAGGAGTTGCCGTCCGGGAACGAGGGGCCGGTGAGCCGCTCGCCGATCCCGCCGGGACGCGTCACCGGCGGGATGTTCGGCAGGTTCGGCCTCGGACCGCCGGTGGGCCCGTTGGGGACGGGGATGCTGGGCGGCGTGAACGGAAGACCGCTACCGGGCCGGGGGCCGCCGCCCTCCGGGATGGGGATGTTCGGCGGGGTGAACGACGGCGGCGTGACGGACGGCGGGGTGTAGCCCGTGGTGCGCGTGGTGTCGTCGATCTTGGGCAGGTTCGGGAGGTTGGGGCCCGCCGAGGCCGCGGGCTTGTAGGTCTCGCCGCCCGTCGGCCCGTTCGGGACGCCGATGTTGGGCATGACCGGGCTGGAGCCGGGACCGCCACCGCCGGGGAAGCCACCGGGACCACCACCGGGGCCGCCGCCGGGACCGCCACTGCCGGGGAAGCCGCCACCCGGTCCGCCGGTCGGCGAGTTGAACGGCGACACACCGCCGGGGCCACCGGCCCCGCCCTGCGGCGTGCCGTCCATCGAGGCGACGAGGCCGTCCGGGCGAGTACGGTCCGAAACCGCTTCGAAGGGGGTGCCTTCGGGTGACATCCGGTCGCGAAGCGTGCCGGCGGGCGAACCCGCGCCGCCGCCCGCGGGGCTGCCTTGCAACTGCCGGGACGCCTGCGCGGTCGCCAGCTTCGGCGGGGCGGGGAAAGCCGGGGTGGCGATCGCCGAGCCGACCGTGCTGTCGAAGTCGGTCATCACCTTCGCGGCCTGGTCCCGCGCGTCCTGCTGCTTCTTGAAGGTGCTGAGGTCTTTCCCGAGCTGCGCCATGTACACGTACGGGTCGGTGATCTTCTGCAGGTTGGCGTTGGCCTCCTGCACGCTGAACGCCACCGGCGGATTCGCCGCCATCTGCTTCTGCGTCTCATTGAGCGTCTGCGAATGGATCTGCTGCTGCCGCCCGGCCAGCGTCGCGCCGTTCGCGGTCGAGCCGAGCCATTTGCCGACCCCGGCGAGGTGCTCGCGGGCCGCGTCGCCGCCCTCGCCCTCCCAGTTGGCCGTGCTCGCGCTGATCGCCTTCGCCAGGTTGCGCTGATGCGAGGCCAGGTCGTTGCCCGCCCGGATCCACTCTTCGGAGGTCTCGCCCACCGCGGCCGGATCCGCGTTGTCCGCGATCGCGGTCTGCATCTGCTCGTGGGTGGCGTTCGCCCAGACCGTGGACGGCGGCTCGCCGGGCTTGCGGAGGTCCAGGTTCTTGTCGAGACCTTCGCGCGCCTTCTCCAGCTGCGCCTCGTACATCTTCTGCGTGAACTGGTCCTTCACGAGGACGAGCGGCGTCTGCCCCCAGCCGAGGATGTCGAAGAGGGCGTCCGTCCCGGCCGTGGCACCGGCCCGGATCTCGTCGCCGGAGGCGGCCTTGTCCGCCAGCGGCCCGACGTAGTAGTCGGACGAGGAGTCGGCCGTCGGGTCGTAGTGCGGGTCGAGCTGGTCGTAATCGGGCGAGTTCGGGTCGGAGACCTTCGCCGTCTTCTCCTCGGATTCGGTCACGGGTCTCTCCTTCAGATCTCGGTGTCGATCTGCTTCAGGTCGCGCTGGTTCTGGGTGTCGCGTTCCCGGTAGTTCCGCTGGGCGAGTTCGATCGCCTCGATGTAGGTCGGGAACTCGGCGCGAGCGGCCTGGAGCTGGGTGAGCAGACCTTGCGCGTCCGTCGCGGTGCCGTGCATGTGCTCGGACACCCAGCGGGCGGTCGCGGTGGAGCTCATCGGCGGCGACTTCTGCAGCTTGGTCAGCGCGCTCCAGCGCTCTTCGAGGCTGTCGATCACACCCTGGAGTGAACGGATCATCTCCTGGCCGGTGGTCTCGTCGACGGCGAAGCCGCCTTGCACCGCCATGCGCTTCAGCTGCGTGCCCGAGAGCCCGACCTTCATGGGGGCCCACGCCGCCGTCGGCTGCAGTTCTTGTGCTTCCTCGGTCAACGGAGGATCCTCTCGCCGGATTCAGGAAGGTCAGTAGATGTCCGCGATGGCGTCCCGGATCGCGTTCGCCACGCCCGACTGACTCGCCGGGTCGTAGTGACCGATCACGGCGCCGGAGGCTTCGTCGGTCTCGGTCCGGATCAGGTACCGGCCGTCTTCGGTGTCGAGCCAGCTCAACGGTGTCGACCGGAGCCGTTCGCCGCGGCGGCCGATCCCGCTCACGATGATGTACCCGCCGCCGAGGCGGGTCCCGGACAGCACCTTCTCCAGGACCTCGACGTCGCTCTCGTCGTTGCGCGGCGCCGGGGCCTCCGGCCGGGCGCGGACGACGCCGGTGAACTGGAGGTTGCCGAACGCGTCGGTCTCTTCCTCGTCGAACTCGGCTTCGGCCTGGCGGCGCGCGGCCATCGCGGAGACGGCGCGCTCCTCCTTCTGCACGAGTGTGCGGCGGCCGGTCGACGCGGGGCGCATCCGGGGCAGCACCCCGGAGAGGACCTCGACCAGCTCTTCGTCGGAGAAGAGCGCGAACTGCAGGAGGTCTTCGCCGTGGGCCTGCGTGATGCCGAGCGCCTGCCTGCCGTCGGTGAGCGCGAGGACGGCGATGTCCTGGCCGATACCGTCGATACCGTTGATCGAAACGGTGATCCGGTGGTTCCCGAGCAGCGCGAACGCGGTGCGGACGGCCTGGTTCAGCTCGCCGTCGATCGACAGGCGGCGCCGTTCGAGATCGGTGTAGACCTTCCGGACGATCGCGGCGTACCGCTCCGGGTCGATCGAAGTGTTCTGGATGCGCAACGGAAACAAGCGGGCGTCGACGCCAAGCGCCTGCCCGACCACTGTCGCCTCGACCGTCCCCAGCGCGAAATCGGCTCGCTCAGCCATGCTTCTGCGCTACTCCCTCACGGGGTCGGGCCCCGACTTTGTTAATGGCCAAAACAAACTAGCACAGCGCATGAACCTACGAAACCATACGTACACCGGTGAACCCGATGGAATGGATCACCATGCCCGATCGGGCACTTTTCTTGCCCCTAAAGGAATAACGGGCACGGTGATCGGCCTGCTCAGCCGGCCTCCGGGCGGGTACGGGCCCTCCGGGCCGGGGGTGCCGCGAAAGCCACTTTCGCGACGTCTGGCACGGGCACGCCCTTCGGGTCGAGCGGGCCGCCGCTCTGTCGTCAGTCCCTGGGCGCCTTGCTTGCGGGGCCGCCGTTGCGAAGGCCACTTTCACAACCTTGATGGTTGCGAAAGTGGCTTTCGCAACACCCCAGCCGGGGCTCACCACGGTGGCGACTGTCCACAGGGGACGACTCCTCACCGGTCGGCTGAAGCGGGCGCGTAGGTCGTCATCCGGCGGGCCACGTCCGTCCGTGACCGGGCCCCGAGTTTCCGCAGCACCTTGGCGACATGCTGCTCGACCGTACGCGGGGAAAGGAACAATCCGTCCGCTATCTCCCGGTTCGTCCGTCCGTCGGAAAGCATTCGCGCGACCTCGAGTTCCCGGGGCGAAAGCTCCTGGCCGTAGCCACGCCGTCCGCGCTGCGAGGGGGCCCACGCGCCGTGTTCCCGCAGCTGGTGACGGCAGCGGCCCGCGTCCCTCGTCGCGCCGAGCCGTTCGTAGGCCTCCGCGGCCGACGCCAGTTCCTCGATCGCCTTGCGGTCGCCCGCGGTGTGACGGCCCGCGTTCAGCCGCGACAGCGCCGCCCGTTCCCGGGCGCCGATCGCCTGGTAGGGCATCGGCAGTGCCTCGTAGCCTGCCGCCGCCTCGTCGAAAACCGTTGCCGCGGCGGGATGTTTACCGCGCGCGTCGAGCAGGATCGCCCGGCCGGCGAGCAACGCGACCCGGGAGACCGGCGAGTCCTTGCCGTCGATCCCGCGGGCGAATTCCTCGACCACGGCGTCCGCCTCCGACCAGCGCCCGGCCCGCGTGTAGGCCTCGGCGGCGGCGGGAACCAGCGCCGCCGCCCACACCCAGACGCCCTTGCGCCGGGCCGCCGCGACGGCGTTGTCGGCCGCCGCGCACGCGCCGTCGACGTCGTCCGTCGCGAGGAGCACCCGGATCAGGACCCCCGCGGCCGAGAGGACGACGGGGATGGGCCCGTGTTCGGGGGCGTGGACGCTCGCCGCGGCCAGATGTCGTTGCGCGGCGGCGAATTCCCCGCGAACGGCGGACAACCCGCCGAGGACGAGCGAGCACTCCATGACTATCGGGCCGAGGTCGGGGTAGGCGTCGCGCAGCTGTTCGGTGGCCTCCGCGAGGCCGGACCAGTCACCGCGCACCCAGTCGAGCCGGACCCGGGTGCCCTGAGCGAGCCCGGCGGCGTACAGCGCGCCGGCGTCGGTCGCGCGACGGATCCCTTCCGTGACCAGCTTTTCCGCCCTGGTCAGATGGCCTGCCCAGGACTGCGCGTCGGCGAGGTTGCACCACAGCCGCGCCAGCTGAACCCGTTCGGCGACGCTGCCGCCCTGGTCCGGCAGCGCGGTGAACTCGGTCCAGGCCGACCCGTCGCCGATATGCGCCTGGGTGGAGATCCGGTCGCCGAGCAGCGCGAGCCGCAGTTCCGGGTCTTCGATCCGGCCGAAGACCTCGCGGGCCCGCCCCATCCAGACCTCGTGCCAGGACAACGGGGTCAGCCCGTCGATCGGCTGGGCGAGCAGGTTGATCCCGCGGGCGGCCAGCTCCGGCTCGTCGACCAGTTCGGTGATCGCCTTCTCCACCTCGACCCGGCCGCGGCCGAGGCGCCCGATCGTGCGGACCAGCAGCATCCCGAGGCTGAGCCGGATCGTGCCGCGCACGCTCGGGCGCAGGTCGGCGAGGTCTTCGAGGATCCGCTCCAGTGTCTCGATGACGTCCGGGCGGAACCCGCGCAGCGCGACCTGGCTGAGCTTCGTGGCCAGCCGGGCGATGTCGTCCTCGCCGAGCCCCGCGTCGGCGAGCACGGACTGGAGCAGGTCGATGGCCCGTGACGTGTCCCCGCGGGCGATGGCCTCGTCGGCGGCGGCCTCGGCGTAGTGGCGCCACTGTTCCGTCCGGCCGGCCGCGCGCGAGTGGTTCGCCAGCAGGGTGAGCGGCGGGACCGGCTGATCGGCGAGCACCTGGATGGCGCGGGAATGCAGCAGGGTGCGCTCCGGACCGCTCACCGTGTCGTAGACGGCCTTACGGGCCAACGGATGCCGGAAGCCGTAGCGGTCGCCGCCGAGTTCACCGAGGACACCGCCATCCAAAGTGGACAAAAGGGCGGCACGGAGCTCGTCGCCGTCGAGACCGGCGAGTTCGCCGATCACCGCGGGCTCGGACGGGACGGCCAGCACCGCCGCGGCACGAGCCAGCCGGACAGCGGGCCCGGGGAGCGCGTCGAGCCGTTCGGTGATGGCCTCACGCAGGGAGATCGGGACTTCGAGGCTCTCCAGCAACCGGTCGCTCAGCACTTCGCCGATCGGCAGGCGGCCCGCCGCGTCCCGCAGCGCCCGCAGGGTCTCCTCGACCACGAACGGGATCCCGGCGGTGCTTTCGTGGAGTTTCGCGGTGAACGGCGCGGAAACCCGCGGCAGGTCCAGCAGTTCCTCGGCCAGCTTCCCGACGGCTTCGACGTCGAGCGGGCCCAGCGTCACGCGGGCGGTCTGGACGTTCGCCCGCGTGCGGAACGGGATACCCGCGCTGCCGTGTCCCGACGGCGAGCCGGTCCGGTACGCCGCGACGACGGCCAGTTCGGCGGGCATGGCCGCGGCGAGGAAGCGCATGAGGTCACGGGTGCCTTCGTCGGCCCACTGGAGGTCGTCGATCAGGACGAGCGCGGGCCCGCAGGCGATCAGGAGTTCGCGGACGGCGCGGAACTGGCGGTGCCGTTCGGCGCACGGGTCGGCGAGTGGTTCCGGTTGGGGCGGAAGGCTTTCCGCTAGTTCGGGCAGTAAGGGTCTCAGCACCCCGGCGACCGGGCTGAGCGGACCGAGCGGCCGGTCGCCCGCCGAACGCAGCGCTTCGAGCACCGGCCCGAACGGGAACGGCTCGCGCATCGGCTGGCAGGCACCCCGGAGCACCCGGGCGGCCGCGAATTCACGGCGTCCGGCCAGCTCGTCGAGCAGCCTGCTGCGGCCCATCCCGGGTTCGCCTTCGATCAGCACGGCGGCGGGACGGCGCAGCAGGATCTTCACGATCGCCGAGACCTCGACGTCGCGGCCCACGAGCGCCGTCGATCCGGCGCGGACCGAAACCGAGGTCGGGCGAGGGGTGGCAAGCCACATCATGCGCTCCTCGGTGGGGAGTTCCCGCTGAGCCCGACACGATCTTGTGCGTTGTCCTGCGGAGCCTAAGCACTGCCTACTCGGTCGTAAACCACCCAACCCGGACACCACGGGCACCCCCCGGGGCCGTCTGCCGACGCAGCGTCACCGGTTGGCTGACGGATCGTCGGTTGGAAAATCACTGGACACCCGAAACGTCGGCGACAAACCCGATTCAGCGATTCATCCCACGTTCAGGGGGTGGCAATGACTACGCAAGGTATTTGCTTCGAAACCCTACTTACGGACGTGCCCGACCGGGTGCCCGCACTAGGTGGCCGCCCGTGGAGCAGGGGATCCGGCTCCCGAAGAATGGGTATACCTATCCCGCGCCGACCCGGATTGCGGCCTTCGTCCGAGTCCAGAACGCTCACCCGTCAGGGGAGGGACATCGCATGGCGAACCGGAGCCGTGCGTGATGACGAGGGAGAAGCATGAAGATCACGAAGCTCCTCGGTGTGGCCGCCACGGCAGCACTGGCCACCGGCGCGCTCGTCACGGGTACCCCCGCGGCAGCGTCCTCGGAAACTCTGCTCAACGCCGAGATGGTTCCCGCCCTGCAACGGGACCTCGGCCTGACCGCCGACCAGGCACTCGCCCGGATCCAGAGCGAGACCGCCGCCGGCGCGCTCGAACAGTCACTCGCTTCGGCGCTCGACGGCAGCTTCGGCGGCGCCAGCTACAACGCGGCCACCGGCAAGCTCCGCGTCGGCGTCACGGACGCGGCGAAACTGGGCCAGGTCCTCGCCAGTGGCGCGGAAGCGGAACTCGTCCGCTTCTCGGCCGCCCAGCTCGATTCCACTGTGGACAAACTGAACGCGAGTGAGCGCGCGGCGGACGGCGCGATCACCGGCTGGGGTGTCGACACCAGGACCAACCGCGTGACGGTGAACGTCCTGCCGGGCAAGAGCGGCGTCGTCGACTCGTACCTGGAGAAGGCCAAGGTGGACAAGACCGCCGTCGCGGTGGTCGAGACCACTTCGGTGCCGACGCTGAAGTACGACGTCCGCGGTGGGGACGCCTACTACATCAACAGCTCATCCCGCTGCTCGATCGGCTTCTCGGTCAACGGCGGCTTCCTCACCGCCGGCCACTGCGGCCCCGGCACGGTGGCCGGCTACAACCGGGTCGCGATGGGCTCGTTCGCCCGCGCCAGCTTCCCCGGCAACGACTACGGCCACGTCCGGGTCAACAGCAACTGGGTGCCGCGCGGGGTCATCAACAACGGCACCCGCGTGAGCGGTTCGACCGTGGCCGCCACCGGCGCGTCGGTCTGCAAGTCGGGTTCGACCACCGGCTGGACCTGCGGCACCGTCGGAGCCAAGAACCAGACCGTCCGCTACGCCGAAGGCACGGTCTACGGCATGACCGCCACCAACGTCCGCTCGCAGGCGGGCGACTCCGGCGGCTCGTTCATCGCGGGCAACCAGGCCCAGGGCATGCTGTCCGGCGGCAACAGCTCGGTGACGTACTTCTTCCCGGTGCGGCCGGCGTTGTCCGCGACCGGGACCTCCCTGGTCCTCGGCTGACCTCAGCCCCGGTCAGCGGGAGACCGTGAAAAGGACGAAGGGCGGACCGAGTGCCTCCAGCGCACTCGGGCCGCCCTTCGTCTTCGTGCCGCGGGAAAGTCTCAGACGTTGCTGATCTCCTCGATCAGCGCCTCGACGTCGAAGTGCTCGCTCTCGGAGCCGAGCGGGACGAGCTCGTAGGTGGACTCGAGGAACGTCTCGACGTCCTCGCGTTCGAGCTCGAACGACGCGTAGCCGTCGGGCGACTCGATTTCGAGCGTCAGCAGAGCCTCGTCCTCCGAGAGGTCGGGGCGGACGCGGACGTCGCCGAGCCCGGCGGGGTCGGTGAGGCCGGTGACGAGGAGCTCACGCGCGAAGGTCCACTCGACCCACCGGCCGCGCTCCGTCCGGAACGACACGGTGACCGCGAACGGTTCGCCGGCGTGGAAGGACAGGCGGGAAAGAACGGGCGTGCTGCTGTTGTTCAGCAGAACGAACTGGCTCTGGTGAATTGCGTCGGTGTGCACGGCCACTCCTCGGTGCTCGTGGTTCGCGCGGCGCGAACTTTTCGTCTCGGGGAGGAGATGGCCGGACCTGCGCCGGATGACGCGACTGCGACGACGTTCACGCTATCGGCTGCATCTGTCCATAGTGGTGTAACGCCGGGCACAGACCCCTTGCGTCCGGGTGGATACCCGTGGTGACGAGGCCGCGGTGTCCTTTTTGGACCCTCAGGGCTCCAGCGGCAGCGACAGCCCGGTCTTGACCCGGTCCATCGCGACCGACGTCGTGAAGTGCCGCACGTTCGGGTTGTCGAAGAACATCCGCCGCGTGAACGTCTCGAAATCCGCCATGTCCCGGCAGGTCACCACGAGCACGAAGTCCGCGTTGCCGGTGACGTAGTAACACTGCTGGACGTTGTCGTCCGCGAGCACCTGGCGCCGGAACCCGTCGAGGACCGCGAGGTTCTCGCGTTCCATCTCGACCATCACCACGAACGTCATCGACAGCCCGAGCGCCCGCGGCGACAGCACCGCCACCTCGCGTTCGATCACCCCGGTCTCCCGCAGCCGCTTGATCCTCCGCTGTACGGCGGCCGCCGACAGGCCCACCTTCGCGCCGATGTGCTCGGCGATCGTGCGGGCGTCGGACTGGAGACAGGCGAGGATGGCGACGTCCATGCGGTCGAGGTCGGGTGTGTGCACCAGGTCAGGCTAGCCGGACGGCTCTCCCGGGCGCCTGTTCTCCGCTCGCGCCGAGACGCGGTGTACGTCACCCGTTCGGGTGGTCGGCCCGTGTGCCCGGTCACTCCCGGAAAGAAGATGAGAATTCTTTGAATTGTGACCCGGAACACAACTGACGGGTCTACTGAATGGTAGCGCTTACAAGTGAATGGCAGACCTCTCATTTCCCCGCGAAAGGATTCCTTGGTGCCCTCATCTCAGGCCGCCGTTCTCGCCGGTCTCGGCTCGTGGCTGCCTCCGCGCGTGGTGGGCAACGAGGAGATCGCCCAGCGGCTGGACACCTCCGATGAGTGGATCCGCTCGCGGACCGGCATCGCCGAACGCCGGGTCGTCGACCCTGGGACGTCCACTGTGGACCTCGCGGTCGAGGCGGGCCGCCGGGCGCTGGCGTCGGCGGGGGAGACCGCGGCGGACGCCGTCGTGCTCGCGACGTCCACGGCCGACCAGCTGTGCCCGGCCAGCGCGCCGCAGGTCGCGACCGGGCTCGGACTGAACGGTGTCGCCGCGTTCGACGTCAACGCCGTGTGCAGCGGGTTCGTCTACGGGCTCGCCACCGGCGCCGGGCTGATCGCCGCCGGGATCGCGCGGCGGGTCCTGGTGATCGGCGCCGACGTCTTCACCTCGCTCATCGACCCCGAAGACCGCGGCACGGTGCCGATCTTCGGCGACGGCGCGGGCGCGGTCCTGCTGCGCGCCGGCGACCCGGACGAGCTCGGCGCGCTCGGCCCGTTCGATCTGCACAGCGAAGGCGCGCTCGCGGAGCTGCTCTGGGTCGAGGCGGGCGGCGCGAAGAACCGCCGCTCGGACGACCCGCGCGACCACTACCTGGTGATGCAGGGTCAGACCGTCTTCCGGCACGCCTGCGCCCGCATGGCCGAATCGGCGCGCGCGGTGCTCGACTCCGTGGGCTGGGCGGTCGGCGACATCGACCGGTTCATCGGGCACCAGGCGAACATCCGCATCCTCCAGACCTGCGCGAAACAGCTCGGGCTCGCGGAGGACGTGATGTACTCGAACATCGAGAAGGTGGGCAACACGAGCGCCGCCTCGATCCCGATCGCGCTGGCCGACGCGGCCAAGGACGGGGCGCTCCAGCCGGGGCACCGCGTCGTGATGGGGGCCTTCGGCGCCGGACTGACCTGGGGCTCGACGCTACTGCGCTGGCCGGACGTCATTCCGGGCTGAGCACGCTCGCCTCCCAGGCGTGCGTCGGCTCCTGGCGGCCGCGCAGCTCGAGTTCCGCGTACGGCTTCCAGTGCGCGCGCTCGCTCTCCAACGCGGCCTCGAGTACCGCCTCGCTCGCCAGGATCCGGCCGTCGGCGGATTTCGCGTCCTCGGTCAGGCGTGCGGCCTCGTTCACCGCGTCGCCGATGACGGTGTACTCGAACCGGCTGCTGGTCCCCAGCTGACCGGCGAAGACCCGCCCGCTCGCGACACCGATGCCGAGGTCCAGCTCACCGGTCTCCTGAACGGCGTCCCGGATGGCCCGCGCGGCCGAAAGGGCGGCCGTCGGCGCGTCCGCGAGCCTGGTCGGGGCGCCGAAGACGCAGAGCGCGGCGTCACCCTGGAACTTGTTGACCAGCCCGCCGCGCGCGCCGACCGCGTTCACCACGCTGGTGAAGAACCGGTTGAGCATCTTCACGAGGTCTTCGGGCGGGGTGCGGCTCGCCAAGGCCGTCGAATCGACGACGTCGACGAACAACGCCGTCACCTCGCGCACGTCGCCCGACAGGGAGGCGCCGTACTCGAGCGCGTGCCGCGCGACCTCGTCCCCGACGTGCCTGCCGAAGAGATCCCGCATCCGCTCCTGCTCACGGAGCCCGGCGGCCAGGTCGTTGACCGACGTCTGGAGCAGGCCGATCTCGCTGGAGTCGTCGACCTGGACCACGACCTCCTTGTTGCCGCGCGCGATCTCGTCGAGGGCGACCCGCAGCCGGTGCAGCGGCGTCGCGACGGCCTTCGCGAGCAGGCCCGTCCCGATCGCGCCGACGCCCAGCCCGATCGCCGAAAGCATGATCAGGCTCGCGACGTGGTCGCCTTGGCCGAGGTCCGGCGGGGCGGCCACCAGCAGCACGCCGAGGAACGGCACGCCGCTCGCCAGCGACCAGGTGACGACCACCCTGGTCCGCACGGTGACCCTGAGCGTCCCCTTCGGCGGGGTCACCTTGAGCGCGATCGTCATCACCGGCCGCGCGACCCATTCGGCGGCGAGATAGGTGAGGCCGACCGTGGTCAGCCCGCCGAGCCCGATCACCAGCGCCATCCCGAGCGCGTCCATCCAGGACCCGAGTACCCGCGCGAGCGCGCCGAGCACGATCGTGCCGATCAGCCAGAGGGTCCCGCTGACGATCCCCATGTCGACCGGCAGCCGGAGCGCCCGCTCGGCCTCGGCCTTCGTCGGCGGGCGGCCGAACACGAACCAGACCGCCGTGCGCCGCTGGAGCCAAGCCGTCCACAGGGTGCCGACGATCAGCGCCAGCGCGACGATGCCGGCCGCCGTGACGCCGAGGATCCAGCCGCGATCGCCGACCTCGCTCGGCAGACCCTGCAGGAGCAGCAGCAACGCGACCACTCCGGCGCCGCACACACTGGATCCGACGCCGAGCGCGGCGAACCCGAGACTGGTCCGGAGCACCAGCCGGAACCGGCTCGACATCGTCATCCCGCGCACCCGGTGATCGTATGACCTCCGGCGGAAAACGGTTCGCCCGTTCCCGGGTGCCGTGGCTACCGTGCGGGTATGGAACCGCTGGGCCAGGACGAGATCAGGGCGTCCTTCGTGAACTGCACCCGAGGCGAGGCCAAGGGAGTCACGCTTCCCACCCGGCCCGACGAGATCCCTTGGGAGGACAGGGAATTCCTCGGTTGGCGCGATCCCAAGGCCGCCTCCCGGGCGTATCTCGTGCTGCCGTACCGCGGCGAAACCGTCGGGCTGTCCCTCCGGGCCGCTCCCCGGCCGAAGGGCCGTGTCCTGCTGAGCAACATGTGCGGCCTGTGCACGACGACACATCCGCTGTCCGACATCGCGCTGTTCTCCGGCCGCCGCGCCGGGAAATCCGGGCGGGAGGGGAACACGCTCGGCATCTACGCGTGCGCGAACCTGGCGTGCAGCCAGTACATCCGCGGCGAGCTGAAGTCGGACGTGCCGCAGCCGTTCGAGTCCCTGACGCTGGAGGAACGCGTCATCCGGCTGGAGGACAAGCTGCACCGGTTCGTCGAGCGGGTGCTGGAGTCCCGCTGACGCCTCGTGAGTGGTTAGGACGGTTAGAACCGTCCTAACCACTCACGAGACCGGCTCAGAACCGCATCCGCAGGATCCGCCCCATCTTCTTGAACGCCGGGAACAGCCCCGCGAACCACAGCTGCGTCCGCATCGACGGCGAAATCCGCGCCTTCACCTCAGGCGTCGCGTAATCCGTCGAGTCGAGCTTCGAGACCAGCGTCAAGCCGAGCCGCTCCAGTTCGGAGATCTCGTCGATACCCCAGTACAACGTCGCCTCGGCCTTGCGGACCACCGGATTCAACTTCTGCAGCTTGATCCCCAGCCTGCTGAAGACGTCGAAGACCATTTCGCCGCCCTGCGGGAAATGCGCGATCAGCCGGCGCAGCAATTCCTCGCCTTCGGCCTGCCGCAGGTACATGGTCAGCCCCTCGGCGATCACCAGACCGGGTTTGTCCGACGGGATCTCGTCGAGCCAGCCGAAATCCGTCACGGACGAGCCGATGGCCCGGTAGCCGTCCCGGGCGGGGTAGATCCGGGCGCGCAGATCGACGACGTCGGGGTAGTCGATGTCGAACCACCGCACCGAAGGCGGCGGGTCGACGCGGTACACGCGGCTGTCCATCCCGCAGCCGAGCTGGACGACGGTCGCGTCCGGATGCTCACGGAGGAACGACGCGGCCCAGTCGTCCATCGGCTTGGCCCGCATCGCGACGGTCAGCCCCATGTCGGCGTTCACGCCGAGCGAAGCGAAGTCGTAGTCGATCTGCTCGACGGCCTCGTCGGCGGCCTTGTCCCCGAGGATCGGCCGAGCACTGCGGGCGTCGAGCGCCCGCCCGTACAACGTGGCGAGCATCGTCGCCTTCTCTTCGGTGAACCGGACCTTCTCCACCGCACACCCCCGTCAGAAGTTTCACAAACTTCTGAAAATAGTACTCGCGCGAGGGTGCTCGCGCCATCAAGGAAGCGTCAGTCCCCGGACGTGTAGTCGTGGACGTAGGTCTTGGCGTCGAGCAGATGCCGCAGGGTGATCTCCCGCGCGGCCGCCGCGTCCGAACCGCGGATCGCCTCGAGGATCGCGCGATGCTCGTCGACGGCCTTCCGGATCTGCCCCGGAAGCCGCAGCGCCGCCCGCCGCTCCTCGCCGACCAGCGACAGCACCGAACGCAGCAGATCGGTGACGTCGTCGTTGCCCGCGTTCTCCGCGATCACCCGGTGGAATTCGGCGTCGGCCGCGATCACGCGCAGCATGTCGCCGTCGGCCGCGGCCCGGTCCATCTCCTCGACGGTGCCCGCCAGCCGCTCGAGGACCCGCGGCGTGTGGTCGAGCGCGAGCCGCTCGGCCAGCGTCGGCTCGACGGTGGTCCGCAGGTCGAACAGCTTCTCGACCAGTTGCTCGTGCTCGGAGAACCAGCCGCGCAGGGGTTTCTCGTCGAGCGTCTCGCGAACGTAGGTGCCCGACCCCGGCCGCACCTGCACGTAACCGATGGAATCCAGCACCCGCAACGCCTGCCGCAGCGAACCGCGGCTGATCCCGAGCTGTTCGCAGAGCGCTCGTTCGGCGGGCAGTCTCGAGCCGGCAGGGAGCCTGCCCGAGTCGATCATCGTGCGCAGATGATCGACCGTCGCACTCCACACCTGTTCGCGCTCGTCGCCCGCCACGGTGCCATCCTCGCAGGTGCGGCGGAACGCCCGGAATTGTCGGTGCCGGGTGTCATCATCCGAAGATGACTGGGGTGGCAGGACTGATCAAGGCCTGGGTGCACGGCTGGGCGCTTTCGCGCGGTGTCGGGCTCCCGGTCGCCGAGCCGGACGGCTACCGGCTCGACGTCGGGCGCCCGGGGCACCGCGTGCGATATGTGCTGGCGGACGCCGGATCGGTGGAGCGCCGGGCGCGTTCGCTGCACGAGCCGGGAACGTGGTTGAAGGTGAGCGGATCGCGGGACGAGGTGGCGAAAACGGTGCCGCCGGAGTGGGCGGTCGGCCCGCCGGAGTACCTGATGAGCGCTCCGATAGCGCTGCGGCCCGTGATGGCCGCGCCCGAGCCGTACCGGGCGGAGCTGGTCGGCGACGGCGTGGTCACCGACGTGGTGGTGCGCGCGCCGGACGGTTCACGCGCGGCCACCGGCCGGGTCGCGATCGCCGGCGGCACGGCGGTGATCGATCAGGTCGTGACGGAGCCCGAGCACCAGCGGCGAGGGCTGGGCAGATTCGTCATGCGCAGGCTCGACGAGGTGGCGGCCGCCGCCGGCGCGGAGCGAGCGGTCCTGGTCGCGACGGAGGAGGGCCGCGCGTTGTACTTGGCGCTCGGCTGGACGGTCGCCGCGGAGATCACCGCGGCCCATCTCCCGGAGGAGGACTGAACGGCCGCGGTGTTCAAGGAGATCTGTCTCGGCGCGAACGACCACCAGGCCCTCGCCGACTGGTGGTGCGCCGCGATGGGCTACGTCCGCCGCCACCGGGACGAGCGGCCGGTGGAGTGGCCGGTGGCGATCGAGGATCCGGCCGGTCGCGGCCCGCTGATCTGGATCAACCCGGTGCCCGAAGCGAAGACCGTGAAGAACCGCATACACATCGACGTCTTCGGCTCCACGGCCGAGCTGGTCGCCTCCGTGGCGACGCTCGTGCGGGCCGAGAGCGGAGCCGTCGAGTGGGACGTTCTCGAGGATCCCGACGGCGGCGAGTACCCGTGTCTTCCCGTCGAACGAGACATAACGGGCTCGTTGAATGTTCGACTAGACACATCCGGAGCGCGAAAGGAGGTAACGGTGCTTAGGGTGCGGACGTGAGCGCTTTATGACGTGGTGGCACGCTGTCGTGATCTTCGTCGCGGGGCTCTGGGCGGGCACCATCAACACGGTCGTCGGCTCGGGCACGCTGGTGACCTTCCCGGTTCTCGTCGCCCTCGGCTACTCGCCGCTGACGGCGACGACGTCCAACGCGATCGGCCTCGCCCCCGGCACGGTCAGCGGGGCGATCGGCTACCGGGAGGAGCTCAAGGGCTACTGGCCCCAGGTCGCCAAACTCGCCGTGGCGTCCTTCCTCGGCGCGATCTGCGGGACGATCCTGCTGCTCTCGCTGCCGAAGGACGCTTTCGAGACCGTCGTACCGGCACTGGTCGGCCTCGCGGTAGTGCTCGTGATCGTCCAGCCGCGGGTGGCCGCCTGGGTCGCGAAACGCCGCGAGGAGAACGGGACGGTCCACAAGATCGGGCCGCTCCTGCTGTTCCTGATCTTCTTGATCGGCATCTACGGCGGATACTTCACGGCCGCGCAGGGCGTGATGATGATGGCCGTGATGGGGATGCTGATGTCGGAGTCGCTGCAACGGCTCAACGGCGTCAAGAACGCCCTGTCGGCGGTCGTGAACATCGTCGCGGGCGCGATCTACGCCTTCATCGCGCCGGTCAGCTGGCCCGTGGTCGCGCTGCTCGCGGTCGGGTCGACGATCGGCGGCCAGATCGGCGCGAAGATCGGCCGCAGGCTCTCGCCGAAGGTGCTGCGCGGCGTGATCGTCGTGATCGGCCTCGCCGCGATGGTGCAGCTGCTCCTCAAGTAGGGATGGCCCGCATTTAGCCGACTAAATGCGGGCTTTCCTTCGCGGCCTGGGCCCGTGCTCGTGTCGCGAAGGCCACGTTCGGGACGTCAGGCGTCGCGAAGGTGCCTTTCGGGACAAGCGCTCTCACCCTTGCCCCTCGAAGGGACCGGCCCGCACTTAGCCGACTAAACGCGGGTCGACGAAGCGCGGGCCGGTCGAAACGTCCTCAGCGCGGGAAGTCCCCGGCCGCTTCGAGGAAGAGGTCGTTCTCCTCAGGCGTCCCGATGGTCACTCGCGCACCTTCGCCCGCGAAGGGGCGCACGATCAGCTTGCGCTCCAGCGCGTGCTCCGCGAACTCGGTCGTCCGCTCGCCCAGCGGCAGCCAGACGAAGTTCGCCTGCGTCTCCGGCACCTCGTAACCCTTGGCCACCAGGGCATCCCGGACGCGAGTGCGCTCCGAGACGATCTCCTTGCAGCGTTCCAGCAGCTCGTCGGCCGCGTCGAGCGAGGCGATGGCCGCCGCCTGGGCGATCATGTTCACCGAGAACGCGACGTAGACCTGCTTCAGCGCGACGGTGATCGCTTCCGGCGCCACCGCGTAACCCACGCGAAGGCCGGCGAGGCCGTACGCCTTCGAGAAAGTCCGCAGTACCGCGACGTTGTCCCTGCCGCGCGCGAGTTCGACGCCGTCCGGCACCTCGGCGTCGGTCACGAACTCCTTGTACGCCTCGTCGAGCACGACGAGCACACCGGAAGGCACAGCGTCGAGGAAACGCTCCAGTTCCGCCCGTCGCACCACCGTCCCGGTCGGGTTGTTGGGGTTGCACACGAAGACCAGCCGCGTCTTGGGTGTGATCGCGGCCAGCATCGCCGGCAAATCCAACCCATGTCCCGCTGTCAGCGGCACCGTCACGCTGACGGCGTTCGCCACCTGCGTGACGATCGGGTACGCCTCGAACGAACGCCACGGGAAGACGACCTCGTCGCCCGGGCCGCACAGGGCCTGGATCATTTGCTGGCAAAGGGAAACCGAACCGCA
Source organism: Amycolatopsis sp. NPDC000009 (assembly GCF_055563465.1). NCBI lineage: Bacteria > Bacillati > Actinomycetota > Actinomycetes > Pseudonocardiales > Pseudonocardiaceae > Amycolatopsis > Amycolatopsis sp. NPDC000009. The sequence goes on along the minus strand of NZ_JBVHDI010000012.1, from coordinate 10,872 downwards.
GCCGACGGCGATCCGCTCGACCGGCTCGTTCAGCTCGCGGGCCAGCCGCTCGACGAGCCCGGAAGCGGTGATGTCCGGGTACCGGTTGATGCCCTGCGCCGTCTCGGCTATGGCCTGCGCCACACTCGGCAGCGGCCCACCGGGGACCTCGTTGCTCGCCAGCTTGATCGCGCCCTGGATTGTCCGGCCAGGGACGTACTTCGGCAACGATTCGAGATCCGCACGCGGCGAAACAGGTGACATCTTCGGCGCTCCTACGTCTGGGGGACGGCTCCGACACCGTATCCTCCCGCGTCGGCGCAAGCTCCGAATATTTACCTAAGAGTGGTCTGATGGAGGAATGACCCTGACGACCACCGTGGAACACCAGCACGCCGACGGCCACACGCTGCGCCTGACCTTCGCCGAACCGGATGGTGTCGTCCGCGGCGGGCTCGTGGTGCTGCACGAGGAGGCCGAGGAGGTCGAAGAGGGTCTGGGCCTGCTCCTGGCCGGTCTCGCCGGTGAAGGCTGGCTCACCGTCACCCCGCATCTCGACCGAGACGACCTCACGCAGCAGGACCTGCTCGAAGCCACCGACGCGACGCTCTCGTGGCTCGCCGAGCGCGGTGTCCAGGCGGATCTCGTCGGTGTCGTCGGTTTCGACCTCGGCGGGACGGCCGCGCTGGTCGTGGCGTCGAACCGCAGACTGGGCGCGGCGGTCAGCGTCGGCGGGCAGGGCGTCACCGGTCTGCCGGTCCTGGTCGAGATCGCCGGACGGCTCACCAGCCCCTGGCTCGGCATGTACGGCGACGCGGGAGACGAGGCCGGAGGCGCCGAAGTCGAGCAACTTCGCGACGCGGCGGCGACGGCGAACGTCGCGACGAACGTCGTCCACTACCCGGGCGCCAACCACCGTTTCGACGCCGACCCCGACGCGGCCGCGGAGGCCTGGCAGCGCACCCTGAATTGGTTCGACGCCCACCTGCGATGACCCCGTTCGCGCTAGCATTCCCCTTCAGATGTGACAGGGGAGGGGTCCGATGGCACAGTCACCCGAAACGCGCGTGACGGCACAGGCCGCGTTCGGAGCTTCGGCGCCGGCCTTGGTACCGCTGGCGAGCAAGGTCCGGGCCGCCAAGACCGATGCCAAGAAGGGGACCGTCAAGGTCACCGAGGACGCCGCCAAGAAGCTCATCGACGCGCTGGTGAAGGCCCGTCAGGAGCTCGATGCCCTGATCAAGGGTTCGACGGAGCTCAAGGCGCCCTTGAAACTGGGTGACAACTTCGTCGGGCACACGATGAGCGAGCGTTTCCAGGGCGCCGCGACCAAGGGGACCGAAGCCGCCGTCCCCGTCCTCACGGACTTCGCCGGTGTCCTCGAAGACTTCCAGCTCACGGTGAAGGCCGCACGGAAGTTGTACGTCGCCGCGGACGAGGAGGGGCAGGAACGCATCGAGCGGATCGCCCGCCGGTTCGACATGGAGGACGTCGTCGACCACGAGCGGAAGGACGAGCGCTGATGCGGATCCTGCCCATGCCGTGGCCGCCGCGCGAGCCCGACCCGGAGCCCGGCCCCGACAGCCTCTACGCCGACATCGACTACATGACCATCCCGCACCGGCAGCTCTACGAGATGGTCCACAACGAGCTGGACCTGGCGAGCGCGGAGGCCGTCGCCGGGCAGTGGGCGACCATCGGGGTGGTCCTCGACCGGATCGGTTCCGAGCTGAGGGCGGCCATCATCGCGACCGCCGACGGCTGGACGGGCGAGGGCGCGGAGCGGGCACGCGACGTCGCGATCAAACTCGTCGACTGGGCGAGTGAGACGAGCCTGCGCGCCGACAACGTCGCGAACTGCGTGCGCCGCCAGGCGGACATCGCCGAAACCGCGCGGCGCACGATGCCCGAGCCGCCGGGATACGCCCCGCTGCCCAAGCCGCCGGAGCGGCCGACGCGCCGCCCGATCCCGGTCGCGGATTCCGATTCGACGCAGGCCATGTCGGCCGCGCCGCCGTCGGGAGGCGGTTTCGCCGAAGCCGGCCGGATCGTCGCCGAACCCACCGACGGGAACGCGCAGGACCTGCACCGTCAGGCCGCCGACGTGATGACGCGGATGCAGCGGAGTTCCGGCGAGGTCTACGAGAAGGTTCCTCAGTTCGTCTCGTACGGCGAACAGCCGAAGATCCTCGAGAAGCCCGAAGAACCGAAGCCGGAACCCGACCCGAAGCCCGATCCGAAGCCGGAGACGCCGCCGGACGATTCCACGAGCAGCAGCGGCGTAGATGACGCAGCCCCGATCCAGGTGCGGGAGCCGGTCGAAGCGCCGCGTCAGCCCGGCGCGAGCAGTGGTGCAGGCGTACCGCCGCCCGGCGTCGCCGGCACGGCCCAGGACCTGGGGCAGGGCAGCCGGTCCGGGGTCGGCGGGTTCGGCCCGTCCGGACAGCAGCCCGGTCAGGTCGCCGGGACCCGGGCCGCGGCGGCGGGGATCGGAGGCGTCGGCGGGATGCCGATGGGCATGATGCCGCCGCAAGGGCAGCAGGATGGCGAAAGCCGCAAGTCCCCTGGCTATCTCGTCGAAGATTCCGACGTCTGGGGTCTCGGCGGGCACGTGACCCCGCCGGTCATCGGCGAAGAGCCGAGGACCGAACGCTGATGGACTGGATCCGGTTGCACGTCGGCGAGCTGTTCCTCCTCTGGTCGGCGCATGGACGCGACGAACTGCCCGCGGTGCTGGAGGTCCCGCACGTCGGGCGGACACCGGAGTTCCGGGCGGAACTGGTGGCCACGGCGAGCGCGACGCTGTCCGAACGCGGCCTCGGCACGGTGGACGCGCCCGCTCCCGAGCTGGTGCGGCTGTTGCACACCGTCGCGAACAGCGAACTCACGCTCGATCTGCGGCTCGACGGCGACCCGTCGTACCGGGCCGTCGGTTGCGTGTCCGAGCGCGGCGCGGTCGCGATCGGGGTTTCGGGTACCGACGTCGAGTTGTCCGCGCTGCGGGAGCCGCTCGTCGCCGCGACCCTGCTGCAGGCGCTGCCGCCGTGCGAGCAGGGGCGCGGCCTCTCGGTCAACCTGCGTGTCGATGACTACACGGCCGCTTGCGAGGCGGGGGAGCGCGGCGGGCAGCCGGCGTTTTCCGACGTCCTGCGCGACGCCGGGCTGCGGGAACCCGAGGTCATCGTGCTGGTCCGGATCGCGACGCGGCGGATCGGCGGCGGACGGCTCGGCGCGGCCAGGAAGTCGTGGGAGGGCCGCTGGGTGCGCGGCGAAGGGACGTTGACCTGGGTGGACACCCCCGACGGCCGCTACGGGCTTCGCCGCGATCGAGGGTGGCTGACCGTCACCCCGCTCGACACGTCGCGGCTGAAGTCGATGGCGTACGAGCTGTTCACGGGGGCTCGCCAGAGCGGTTAACGAGGGTTAACATCGCGGGGTGACGCACACCGCCGACGCCCCAGAAGTGCTCTGGCGCCCTGAGCCGAGCCGCCTGCCCGACACCAAGATCGACGTGTTCCGCCAGTGGCTGCGCACCGAACGCGGCGTGGAGGTCGACGACTACAACGCGTTGTGGGAGTACTCCGTTCAGCGCGGGCCGGAGTTCTGGTCCGCCGTCGCCTGCTTCCTCGGCGTGCGCTGGCACGACCAGCCCGGTGAGGTGCTCACCAGCGAGATGCCGAACGCCCAGTGGTTCGCGGGCGGCACGCTGAACTACGCCGAGCACTCGCTCATGCCCGGTGTCGCGGGCGCCGCGAAGGCCGACGACGAGGTCGCCGTGATCTTCCACCGCGAAGACGGCCTCTCGTCGCAGCTGACGTACGGCGCTCTGCGGTCAGCCGTAGCCTCCGCGCGCGAAGGGCTGCGCAAGCTGGGAGTGTCCAAAGGGGACAGGGTCGTCGCGCTGGCGCCGAACTGCCCGCAGACGCTGATCGCCTTCCTCGCCACCGCCAGCCTCGGCGCGATCTGGTCGTCGTGCTCGCCGGACTTCGGCGTCCGCGCGATCACCGACCGCTTCGCGCAGATCGAGCCGAAGGTGCTGATCGCGGTCAACGGCTACGTCTACAATGGACGGTGGTTCGACAGCCGGTCGACGGTGAACTCCCTGCGGGACGAGATCCCCACGCTCGAAGCGACCGTGCTCGTCGACTACGCCGGCGGCCGCCTCGACGGCACGCTCGACTGGGACGAGCTGCTCGCCGACAACGCGGGCGCCGAGCTGGCGTTCGAGCCCGTCGACTTCGCCCACCCGCTGTGGGTGCTGTACTCCTCGGGGACCACCGGCCTGCCGAAGGGCATCGTCCACGGACACGGCGGGATCACCCTCGAACACCTCAAAGCCCTCGCGCTGCAAAGCGATCTCGGCCCCGGCGACCGGTTCTTCTGGTTCACCACCACCGGCTGGATGATGTGGAACTTCCTCATCTCCGGCCTGCTGACCGGCACCACGATCGTGCTCTTCGACGGCAGCCCGGGCCATCCGGATCTGAACGTGTTGTGGCATTTGGCCGAGCAGCACCGCGTCACCTACTTCGGGACGTCGGCGCCGTACATCCAAAGCTGTCTGAAGGCCGGTATCAAACCAGCCGAGCGGTACGACCTCACCGCGTTGCGCGCCTTGGGATCCACCGGCGCGCCGCTCAGCGTCGAGGGCTTCCGGTGGATCGTCGACGAGGTCGGCAAACGCGTCCAGATCTGCTCGGTGTCCGGCGGCACAGACCTGTGCGCGGCGTTCGTCGCGTCGGCCCCGGACGTCCCGGTCTGGCTGGGCGAACTCTCGGTCCGCGCCCTCGGCGCCGCCGTCGCCGCGTTCGACGAGGCCGGGAAACCCGTGGTGGAGACGGTCGGCGAACTGGTGATCACCGAGCCGATGCCGTCGATGCCGGTGTTCTTCTGGAACGACCCGGACGGCTCGCGGCTGCGCGAGGCGTACTTCGAGATGTACCCCGGGATCTGGCGGCACGGCGACTGGATCCGGATCACCGGACGCGGCTCCGCCGTCATCTACGGGCGCAGCGACTCGACGTTGAACCGCGGCGGCGTCCGGATGGGCACGGCCGAGTTCTATCGCGTCGTGGAGTCGTTCGACCAGGTGGCGGACTCGCTGGTGATCGACACGTCGGCGGCGGGCAACGAGGACGGGCAGCTGCTGTGCTTCCTCGTGCTGGCCGAGGGCGCGTCGCTCGACGAGGTCGAGCCCGCCTTGCGCAAGGAACTGCGCGGGGCCCTCTCGCCGCGGCACGTGCCGGACCGGTTCGTCCAGGTGAGTGAGGTGCCCCGGACCCTCAACGGCAAGAAATGCGAGGTCCCGGTCAAGAAGATCCTTTCGGGTGTTTCACCTGACCGCGCCGTCAGCCGGGACGCCCTGCTGAACCCCGACGCCCTTGTACCGTTCGTGGAGCTGGCGAGGAGCTGAACGTAGGGGCGGGACTTGGCGGGCGCTTGGCGGGTGGCGGGAGCCACCTCGGTGGCGGTGATCACCTGGGTGACGCGGCTGGCCGGACTGCTGGCCGTGGTCTCGGTGCTGGTCCCGGCCGGCCGGCGCGCCCTGCGCGGGCGCGTCGCCGATTGGCTGGAACTGCCGCACGAGGCCACGGTCGGCGCGGCGACGGTCGTGCTGGTGACCGGTGTGCTGCTGATGCTGCTCGCCACCGGTCTCAAGCGGCGCAAACGCCGGGCCTGGCAGCTGGCGGTCGCCGCCGCCGCGCTGCTGACCGTGTCGCACCTCGGGCTACGGCACGCCTTCGGCGCGGGTCTCGTGTCGCTCGCGCTGCTGATCGCCCTGATCGCGACGCGGCGCCACTTCATCGCGCTGCCCGATCCGGTCACCGGCCGGTGGCGCGCGGTCCGGGTCTTCCTGCAGCTGGCGGTCGCCGGGGTCGCGATCAACTTCGTGCTGCTTTCGGTCGCGCTCGGCTCATTGGGTATCGGCGACCGCCTGGCGCAGTCGACGCTGGCACTGGTCGGCGTGAGCGGTCCCGTGGTGTTCCCCGCGCTGTGGCTGGAGGACCTGTCGGCCGCCGTCGGCCTGCTGTTCGGGATCGGCGCGGTGCTGCTGGCGGCGTACTTCCTGCTCCGCTCGGCCGAACCCGCACCGGAACTGACCGACGACGAGATCGAACGGCTCCGAGGGCTGCTGGGGGAGCGGGACTCGCTGGGGTACTTCGCCCTGCGCCGGGACAAGTTCGTGGTCTTCTCGAAGTCGGGGAAGGCCGCGGTGACCTATCGGGTGATCGCCGGGGTCGCGCTGTGCTCGGCGGACCCCCTCGGTGACCCGGAAGCGTGGCCCGGCGCGATCGAGGAGTACCTGGAGGTCTGCCGTCGGTACGCCTGGAGCCCGGCGGCCATGGGATGCTCGGAACTCGGTGCGACCGTCTGGGCACGCTTCGGGCTCGAAGTGCTGGAGATCGGCGACGAGGCGGTCGTCGACACGGACACCTTCACCCTGGAAGGCCGCGTCATGCGCGGAGTCCGCCAAGCCGTCTCACGCACGAAGCGCGCCGGCTACACCGCGCGCATCCGGAAAGCCGAAGATCTATCGCCTGGGGAGCTCGACGAACTCCGGGCCGTCGCGGCCACCTGGCGCGGCACCGACACCGAACGCGGCTTTTCGATGGCACTCGGCCGCATGGGTGACCCAGGCTCGATCCTGGTGACCGCCGAACACGACGGCCGAGTGCGCGGAGTCCTCCAGTTCGTGCCCTGGGGCGAGAAGGGCCTCTCCCTGGACGTCATGCGCCGCGACCGGACCGCCGACAACGGCGTCAACGAACTGATGATCTCGGAGCTCCTTCAGACGACCCCCGCCCAGCACGTCTCCCTGAACTTCGCCGCCTTCCGCGCGGTGTTGGAGCAAGGACAGCGCATCGGCGCCGGCCCCGTCGCCCGCCTGTCCGCCCGGACGTTGCGATTCTTCTCACGCTGGATCCAGATCGAGACCCTGTACCGCTTCAACGCGAAGTTCCAGCCCCGCTGGGTCCCGCGCTACCTGGCCTACCCCGCGGCCCGCGACCTCCCCCGAGTCGGCGTCGCCGTCTTCGAAGCCGAAGGACTCGGCGGGCGCCCATATCGCCTGCTCAGAGCCCTGCGGCGCGTCTAAGGGGGGTGCCTTCCAAGGGGGTCCGCGGGGTGTGTAACCTATTTGAGCAGTGGTCGTTGGGCCTGGGAGGCTTCGCCTAGTCTGGTCTATGGCGCCGCACTGCTAATGCGGTTGGGGGTAACCCCCCCTCCCGGGTTCAAATCCCGGAGCCTCCGCTGGTACCTGTTCCGGCAGGTGCTAGATTGATAACTGAACAAGCGCCCGTAGCTCAGCTGGATAGAGCATCTGACTACGGATCAGAAGGTCAGGGGTTCGAATCCCTTCGGGCGCACGTCTGGTTGAGACAGCACTAAGGCCCTCCCGTTCGCGGGAGGGCCTTTTTGTCTGTCCGTTGTGGAGCGTTACTGGTCAGCCTCGCGGTGCAGTTCGGCAGCCCTGGCACGGAAGTGACGCTTGATGGCAGCACGGTTACCACCGCGGGTCTTCGCCGCATGGCAGTTCGGACATAGCGCGATCATGACTGACGGGTGGTCAAGTCCGTTGAGGGCGAGATCGTCTACGTGGTCCACTTCGAGGATCGATTCACCACCAGGTGCGGTGTCGAAGGGCATGCCTGTGCACTCGTCGTTCTCGCAGTCGCCGTCCGCGCGGACGAGCACCGCATCGCGTACGGCGCGACTGCGGGGATAGACATTGCGAGTTCCCTTGGACGGCCTGCGTCCATCGCCACCAGCCTTCGATGACTTATCGATAAGGCGGAGATAGTCCCGGTAGGTTTTCCTTCGCTGGCTACTCGTGGCTTTCTTACCTGGGGGTGGCGGCGGAGGTACGTCTTTGATGTCTTGGTCGTCGATGAGCTTGCGCACACGAGCTGGCCAAGTGTCTAGCTCGGGGCCGGGAACTGCCATCACCTGGAATGCGTACTCGAGACGGAGTTGTTTGTTGTCGTCAGGTGACCACACCTGCGCTCGGCTAAGGATTGCTACCCAGGTGGTGAACCTGAAGGTGCCGCCTGCCGGTCGGTACCAGTACCGCACCGCCTCAAGATTCCGGCGAGCGCTGTCGAGCGCCTTGTTTCTTCGTACCAGCTTTTGGTCGCCCTTGCGCCCCTCGCCGCGATACTCAAAGGGGTTTACCGCGTCTGGTGGTTCGTCGGCGTATGGCCCCTCTTCGTCCGAGAAGATGTTGATGACGCTGTCGCCAGAAAAACTAGTGATCCCCGCAACCCCGTTGCCGCCAAAAATTTTCCGGATGGCAGTTCGGTTGGGGTACTCCGCTCCAAGACGCGGCGGCCATAACTGGGCAGTTGTGGAGCTCGTGAAACCGAGTCGGCGGAGGCTGCGTGCTGCGGCTTCTCCGGCGAGAGCGGAGGCCGGAAGGTTGTTGCGGTCTGGGTGCTGAACGTTGTAGGCGAGACTGACGACTTTCCGGGCGTGGTAGTACTTGCCGTCGAGTTCGAGGACCAGCGCGCGGGAGAGCCCGGACTCGGGTGCTCCCAGGTCGATGACATCGCACTGCTGTGCTGCCTTGAGCACTGCGTCGCGACTCGTGAGCTCCTTCAAAGACACCTAGTCACCCCATTCGAACGTACGTCCGAATGTAGCGCAGAGGCTTGCGGCGGTGGAACTTTTTGCCACGCATGCAACCGTGTCGCCAGAAAGATCGCACTGTGGTGGAGGCCCACCCGGGAGTCGAACCCGGAGTCCAACGGCTTTGCAGGCCGCCGCACGACCGTCGTGAAGTGGGCCAAGCTGGGGTGACCGACCGGACTTGCACCGGCTAATGCCCGGAGTCACAATCCGGGGCCTCGTCTCCTTCGGCTTCGGTCTCCGTGCCCCCGGCAGGAGTCGAACCTGCGTTCCCGGCTTCGGACGCCGGCGTCGTATCCGTTGGACCACGGGGGCTTGCGGAGGATGCAGGATTCGAACCTGCGCGACGCTCTCGCGCCGACCGCCGTTTTCAAGACGGCTGCCTTACCGGGCTCGGCCAATCCTCCAAGCCGGCGTATCCCCCTCGAACACGCCGACCGGTGCCCGTGCCAGGACTCGAACCTGGGACCTCCGCATTCGTAGTGCGGCGCTCTGTCCAACTGAGCTACACGGGCGAGGTGAAGACGTAGACACGCCTCCACCGGCGCTCGACCTGGCAGCCTCGTTCGGCGACGGGGACGAGCTTGGAGAAAAGTCTTCGGCTATCAAGGTTCGCACTGAAATGGGCAGCGTCGAGCACCGGCGGAGGGAATTGAACCCTCTCGCGACGGTTTTGGAGACCGCGCCGCTTCCTGAGCTCGCCGATAAAGAAATTCTTGGGTGCGTAAAAAGAGAAGCCGCCCGGATCGGTTTCCCGATGGGCGGCTCCCTGGCATGACAAACACTATGGCGTCATGATGGGGAGCCTTCGCAGGCCAGAATCCGCTGGCTAGGCCACGATGAGGATCGTCGGCCACAGGTCGACGTACACGCGGCGGCGAGCGCAATGGCCGAATGCCGGCGCTGCGCCTTTCGCTCGTGCATGTTCGTCATGGCTGCTCCTCTGGGTGTTTGAGTGCACTCACTATGACGCAAGGATCGCTGCAGCGCAACGCCTTTGTGGCGGCGTAGCCCGAGTTGTGGGCAGCTAGTCGTTGGGAGGACCGTCGAACGACACCTCAAACAGGTGCTGCTCCGGCCTCTCTGCGGTGAGCCAAAGCGGGAAGTGAGCTTCGTAGTTTGCGTGGGGATCGACGCCCCTAAGCCAGAACAGAGGAAGCTTCAGCTCCATCGCGGTCCGCAGCGCGACGTTATCGGAGTGAAGCGGGTCTTCTCCTCGATACTTGTAGCGAAGAATGCGGCCACTCTCGTCGAGTTCATCCTCGTACGGACGTTCCTCGTTAGGGCGCCTGTATACTGTCTTGATTGACAACGCGCTGCCGAGCTTTGCCGGCTTGTGAATTCCAGACTGGGGATTGAGGACTGGGATGCGAGTGCCGTCGTAGATGAAGTTGGCCAGTTGTGCGAACGGGATTGGACCGCCGTTCTGTGCGGTTAAGCCTTCAAGCCAGTCGAAGACTGCTCTGCGGACTGACCTTTCGTACTTGAGAGGAACCTCTCGGTTCTTGCTTCGCGGTGTTCGAGGCAGCTTCGTGGTGGCCGTAGTCGGCGCTTCCCGCTTCAGTGCAGCCGGACGCAAGAACACTGGTGGCACCAGCCTGACGGCGCTACGAAGACGACCGACGTAGTTGCGAGGGAAGTACTCGTAGAGCACGTCGGCCGCTGCGAAGACGCCATGAGGTTGATCGAGCACGTTCACCACTTCGTCGCGGAGACTGCCTCGTGCTCCGTTGTCCCGCAGCCACTTCGCTGAGTGAGGCGTTTCGGCGATAGCTGAGCCGTCCGCAGTGAGAGGGGTCCACAGCGTTCGTTCGAGTTCCCAGAAGGGTTCCGCTGCGGAGACCTTGCGAAGGCTGAACTGATCAATCAAGTCCGTGAGGGGAGCCTCCGCGGCTTCGAACGTCGTGGCCGAGGAGCGCTCATCGAGGTACCGACCGAAGAGCCAGAGAAGTAACAAGGGCTTGTGTAGTGCCTGTTCGCCTCCGACCATCTTGGTCTGAAGCTGGCGAAGCTGCTCGTGCAGGCCGTTCTCGTCCACAACCACCCCTCCGTGTGACGCAGACGACTAAGTGTAGTGGCGCGAAGGTTGCGTACGCGCAACTCCCGACGTGAAGCATGTCCGCCTAACGGGAAGGCTTGCGCGGGCGATGACCACCGCGCGTGGCGTTGTCGGCTAGGGCCTGTATCGAAGTAGTTCAGAGCCACTCGTTGATCGCGGCGATGTGCGCGGTGGCTTCGTAGCGGACGGCGAGTTTGTCGTAGCGGGTG
>NZ_JBVHDI010000011.1:0-271671 GCF_055563465.1 Amycolatopsis sp. NPDC000009 | reverse complement strand
TTGTGGGAGAGTAGGACACCGCCGGACTAACATTAAAAGAAGGGTCCAGGCCCCGGTCGAGAACCACGAGTTCTCCCGGGGCCTGGACCCTTTCTTCATACCCACACACGCCAAGTGATAGCAAAGGTCCCTTGCTCCCCCGCCCCCCGACGGCGACGCTCAGCAGCTCCGCTGGCCTACAGCGCGCCGGCGCACAGGCGATGAGAAGACCAGGGAAGTCGTCGTCTCTCCATAGCGTTGCATCCGCTCTACGAGCTCCTCCAACTCCGCAGTGCTCCGGCAGGCGACCCGTACCAGCCAGCACTCGTCGCCAGTGACGTGATCGGCGTCGAGGACCTGGGGAAGCGCGAGGACCGTTTCGCGGAAGCGGGCCGAGTCCAAACTCCGGACCCTCGCCCGGACCATCGCCTCGATCGGTAACCCGAGCTTCGCCACATCGACGGTGGCCGAGTATCCGGTGATGATCCCCCTCTCCTCAAGCCGACGAACCCGCTCGGTCACCGCGGGCGCGGACAGCGACACACGCCGACCGAGTTCAGAGAAGGTCAACCGGCCGTCGGACTGGAGCAGTTCGAGTAGCTGCCAGTCGAGATCATCGAGGTTCACAGAACTCCAGGTTGATCGTCGTGCCCACCAGGAAACTCCAGGCTAACCGCCGGCAGGACCTGGATTTTCCGATGTTGTGGATGATCACCGGCCAGCAGGATTGGGACATGACGACCGAACCCCGCGTACTCATGTTTCCGGCCTTGGACAGCGCGACCGCGGCCGCGCACCTGCACGCCGAGCTCGCCCTCGAAGTCGACCCGGATGACCTGGTCCGAGACCTCACGTCCGGTGCTCGGCACGGGTACGTGGTCGTCGAAACCAGGGCCCCTGAAGTCTTCGCGTCGGCTCGCATCCCGGGCGCGATCAACCTCCCGTATCGGGAGATGACGGCTGAGTCGCTCCGCGAGCTGGACCGCGAACTCGTCTACGTCTGCTACTGCGAGAGCATCCACTGCAATGCCGCGACCAAGGGAGCGTTGAAGCTTGCGGAGCTCGGCTTCAAGGTCAAACGCCTCTCCGGCGGCATCACCGCCTGGCAAGCAGCCGGTTATCCCGTCGACCGGGGCGCCTCGGTACCCGCTGTCACCTCGACACCCACTCCGCGCTGCGCCTGCTGACTAGGGGAGCGGGGGACCTTTGCTACCGCCACCCCGAGCGGTAGCAAAGGTCCCCCGCTCCCCCGGCGGTCGTAGGCTGGGGATGTGACCGCTCTCAAGTTGCTCGTCATCCAGCCGGATGCATCCGACCCGATCGGCCCTCTCGGTGACTGGTTCACAGAGGCCGGCGCCGAGCTCGACATCCGGTTGCTGCCCGATCAGACGCTCCCCACCGATCTTGACGGGTACGCGGGTGTCGTCTGCCTCGGCGGCGGGATGGGCGCCAACGACGACGAAGCTCATCCATGGCTCGCGGACGTGCGGAAGCTTCTTTCGAAGGCCGCGGGCGCGCGCATCCCGACCCTCGCGATTTGCCTCGGTGGTCAGCTGCTGGCTGTGGCGCTGGGTGGCAGCGTCGCCATAGGTGATCGAGGGCCTGAGGTCGGCCCCGGCCTTGTGTCCAAGAAGGACGCTGCCTGGACAGACCCGCTCTTCGCGGACTTACCGCTGATGCAGGACGTCCTGCAGTTTCACAACGACGCGATCACGAGACTGCCCGCGGGCGCCGAGCTTCTCGCCTCTTCGCCGCGGTACGCCTACCAGGCCTTCCGATTCGACCGTTGTGCCTACGGTGTCCAGTTCCATATCGAGACGTCGCCGGATGTGGTCCTCGACTGGGCACGCCAGTCGCCGGAAATGGCAGAACTCACCCGGCCGGACGTACTCACCCAGGAAAACCTCGCTCGGGTGCATGCCGACATCACCGAAACCTGGCGGCCGTTCGCCCATCGCTTCGTCCGTCTGGTGTCCGGTGCCCTCGCCCCGGCTGCGGACCGTCAACGTACATTGCCGATGGCTTAACGACCTATGTCTCAAATGTGTATGGGCTATTAACGCTCAGGTCATGCCGTCAGGTACCTTGCGAAGGGAATTTCGAAGGGTTCGGAGGTCGGGGTGGAGCCCTCAGTCTTGGTCGTGCTCGTCGTCGTCACGGCCCTAATTTTCGATTTCACGAACGGGTTCCACGACACGGCCAACTCGATGGCGACGTCGATCGCCACCGGGGCGTTGCGTCCCAAGGTCGCGGTGACGATCTCGGCGGTCCTGAACCTGGTCGGGGCCTTCCTGTCGGTCGAGGTGGCCAAGACCATCTCGAATGGACTCGTCGACGACTCCAAGATCGGACCGGCGATCGTCTTCGGCGGCCTGGTCGGGGCGATCGTGTGGAACCTGATCACGTGGTTCGTCGGACTACCGTCCAGCTCGTCCCACGCGTTGTTCGGCGGGCTGATCGGCGCCACATGGGTATCGGCCGGAACGGACTCCGTCCATTTCGGAAAGATCGTCGAGAAGGTGCTGGTGCCAGCGGCACTGTCACCGGTCTTGGCCGGCCTCGTGGCGATGATCGCGACGTACTTCGTCTATCGGATCTTCGTCCGCCGTGGCCGCACCGCCGGCTTCCGGGTGGGCCAGATCATCTCGGCCTCGTTGGTCTCGCTCGCCCATGGCACGAACGACGCGCAGAAGACCATGGGCATCATCACGCTGACGATGATCACCGCCGGAACCCTTCCCGCCGGGGCAGGGCCGCCGCTCTGGGTGATCGTCAGCGCGGCGCTGGCACTCGCGCTCGGAACATACCTGGGCGGCTGGCGAATCACCTTGACGCTGGGTAAAGGCCTGACGGATATCGCCGGCCCGCAGGGCTTCGCCGCGCAGACCAGCTCGGCGGCGGTCATTCTCGCCTCGACGAATTTCGGCTTTCCACTCTCGACGACCCACGTCTGCTCTGGCGGCATCGTCGGCTCCGGGGTCGGCAGGAACGAATCACCGGTCCGCTGGCGCACGGCCGGCCGCATGGTGATCGCCTGGCTGTTCACACTTCCCGCCGCAGCCATCGTCGGTGCCGCGGCCGGCCTCGTGACCTCGACGGGCACGGTGGGCACGATCGCCGTCGGTGTCGCAGGCCTGGCGATCGGTATCGGGATCTACCTTCTTTCACGGCGGAGCCCCGTCAACGCAGGCAGCTTCGCGAGTCCTGCCCCGACCGTTCCCGAACAGGAAGTCGGCAGAGTCGCCGCTTAGGGGAGCAAGGGACCTTTGCTACCGCCTCCACGCGGCAGCAAAGGTCCCTTGCTCCCTTGCGCGTCCGTCTGGTCTCGGACGGATGGGCGACTACGGTGGAAGCCGATGGTTGAGCGCGCCAGGCCGACCGCTTCCGTGGCGAGATACGGCTTCACTGACCCCCGAGCCGACGGGCAGCTGCGTGCTGCCGGTTGGTGGACCGAATCCGGCCCGGACGGCTCCGCCGCCGACGTGATGTCGGCGCTTTCCCGCGCTGCGGATCCCGACCTCGCCCTGAGCGGACTGGACCGGATCAGGGAAGCTGACCCTGCTACCTGGAATGAGCTCGACCAGGCGCTCCGCACCAACCGAACCTTCCGCGGCCGGTTGCTCGGCGTTCTGGGCACTTCGAGCGCGCTCGCGGACTTCCTGGTCGCGAACACCGACTGCTGGAAGACCCTCCAGGGCGAGAAGAACATTGCGCCGGATCTGTATGTGAGCAGTCTTCTCGACCATTTGCGGCCGGACGGTGAGCTGCTCACAGGGCTCGAGTCGGAGCAGGCTCTTCGCATCGGCTACCGTGAACTGCTGCTCGGAATAGCTGCGGCCGACCTGGGGCATCTCGTCGAACCCGGCCTCCGCCAGCCACCCTATGCCGAGATCGGGGCCCAGCTCACGACGCTGGCCGAGGCCGCGCTGACGGTCGGTCTCCTGGTCGCGGAGGCCGAGGTGGGTGTAGCTGCCGAAGGCCATTTGTCCGTGATCGCGATGGGCAAATGCGGCGGTCGCGAGCTGAACTATGTGAGCGACGTGGATGTCATCTTCGTCGGAGATGGAGATCTTTCGATCTCCACGAGGCTGGCCAGCACGATGATGCGTGTGGTCGGCAAGGCGTGTTTCGAGGTCGATGCGGCGTTGCGCCCGGAGGGCAAGGCGGGCGCCTTGGTCCGAACCCTCGATGGCCATGCCGCCTACTACCAAAAATGGGCCAAGACCTGGGAGTTTCAGGCATTGCTCAAAGCGCGGCCGGTCGCAGGCGATGCCGAGCTCGGGCGTCAGTACGCGGAGATGGTCGCACCGAAGGTCTGGGCTGCGGCCGATCGGGAGAATTTCGTTCCCGAGGTGCAGAAAATGCGGCGCCGCGTCGAGGGCCATGTGCCGTCCGCGCACGCCGAACGCGAGCTCAAACTGGGTCGCGGCGGCCTTCGTGACGTCGAGTTCGCCGTGCAGTTGCTGCAACTGGTCCACGGGCGGATCGACGCAGAGCTGCGCTCCCCGTCCACGATGGACGCACTCGCCGCTCTGGGGGACGGCGGGTACGTCGGCCGCAAGGACGCTGCGGAGCTCGCATCCTCCTACGAGTTCCTCCGGACCATCGAGCACAGGCTCCAGCTTCGCCGACTACGGCGTACGCACTTGTTCCCTGCCGCTTCGGATGTCAGCGAGCTGCGAACGATCGCGAGAGCGAGCGGTGTGCGGCCTGCCCGGGGCAGAAGCGAAGGGGACGTGCTGGTGGCGGAGTTCCGCCGCCATCTGCAGAGCATTCGGCGTCTTCACGAGAAACTCTTCTACCGGCCCCTGCTGCAATCGGTCGCGAACGTGCCGACGGACGCACTACGGCTGACCACGAAACAGGCAGAGAGCCGTCTCGCCGCACTCGGCTACGCCGCGCCGGACGGGGCCTTGCAGCACATCAAGGCACTGACCGCGGGAATGTCCCGTCGGGCGGCCATCCAGCAAGCTCTCCTGCCGGTCTTGTTGGACCTTCTAGCCGACACCCCGGACCCTGACCGCGGACTTCTGTCCTACCGGAAGGTCTCGGAAGCACTCGAAGCAACGCCCTGGTACCTCAGGGTGCTTCGAGACGAGGGTGCCGTCGTCGAGCGGCTCGCATTCTTGCTCGGTACGTCACGTCTGGTTCCCGACCTGCTGGCCAGAGCGCCGGAAGTACTGCAGTTGCTCGGTGATCCAGCGCGGTTGGCCGGCCGGACCCCGGCGGAAGTGGCCACTTCACTGCGAGCCGCCGTGCGACGCCAGCCGGGATTGAACGCCGCGGTCGCCGCCGCGAGATCGTTGCGCCGGCACGAGATGCTCCGGATCGCGTCGGCGGATTTGCTGGGATTGCTCGATGTCCCAGCCGTCTGCGAGGCGCTGTCCAGTGTGTGGGTCGCCGTGCTTCAAGGTGCCTTGGCGGCTGCTTTTCGCCAGCGCCAGGCCGAGCTCGGCCAGACCCCCGCGAAGATTGCCGTCATCGGCATGGGGCGGTTGGGCGGGGCCGAACTCGGATATGGATCCGACGCGGACGTTCTCTTCGTGTGCGAGCCCGCCGAGGGTGTGTCGGACTCCGAAGCAGCGAAATCCGCTTCCTCCGTCGCCGAGACGGTACGCAAGATCCTCGGCGCTCCCAGCCCCGACCCGGCGCTGGTCGTCGACGCAGATCTTCGCCCGGAGGGACGGAGCGGCCCGTTGGTGCGAACCCTCGAGTCCTACCGCAGCTACTACGGGCGGTGGGCGGAGGTCTGGGAATCGCAAGCGCTGCTCCGTGCTCGGTTCATCGCCGGTGACGACGACCTTGGTGCACGGTTCATCGAAATGATCGACCCCATTCGCTACCCGCAGGCGGGTCTCGACGCGGTTCGCGTGCGGGAGATCCGGCGGATCAAGGCGCGTGTGGAAACGGAAAGGATGCCCAAGGGCGCCGACCCGACCCGGCACACGAAACTCGGCCGCGGGGGGCTCGCCGACGTGGAATGGACCGTGCAGCTCATGCAGTTGCGTCACGGACATGAGGTCGAGGGACTCCGGACCACTTCGACGATCGAGGCCCTGAAGGCCGCGGCGGAAGCCGGGCTCGCTGAGCCCGCCGAGATCGAGTTCCTGACAGAGGCTTGGTTGCTGGCGACGCGGGTCCGTAACGCCGGGATGCTGGTCCGCGGTAAAGCGGTCGACGAAATTCCCAGCTCCGGTCGCGACCTCGCCGCCGTCGCGCGAGTGCTCGGGTACTCGGCCGATGACGACCCAGGCGAGTTCCTCGACGCCTACCGGCGGACGACGCGACGCGCCCATGCGGTCGTGGAGACCCTTTTCTACCAGGGCTGATCGCTCTGACCTGCGGAAAGGGAGCAAGGGACCTTTGCTGCCGCTTGTCATGAACGGACGAGGCGACAGCAAAGGTCCCTTGCTCACACTCGGCGTCGCGGACGGCGGGTGGCGCTTACAGTGGACCGGTGACTGTGCGCGAGCCATTTCGCACCCGGATCAAGGTGCGTCACTATGAGCTGGACACCCTCGGACACCTCAACCATGCCGTCTACCACTCGTACGGCGAGGTCTCCAGACTTGAGCTGATGGAACTCGCCGGCGGCCTCAACGCGGGTATGCGCGATGCGAACCTTGCCTTCGTGCTGCTCGAATCCCATATCGTCTTCCGGCGCGAGCTTCGGGCAGGCGATGTCGTCGACGTGACGTGCGACGCCAAGTTCGGCACCGGCAAGACCTTCCATATGGACTCGAACATCTACAAGGTCGACGGCACCCTCTCCGCGGAGATCACCTGCACGCTGGGGCTCATGGATCTCGAGCGACGCAAACTGGTGGACGACCCGCGCGGCCGGATCGAGCGAGCTGGCGTCGACCTGAAGGTTCTTTCCACTTCGGAGTAGCCGAATTACCTAACCCAATAAGAAACGCCGGTGGTGAGGGCGCTTCCGCACCTCACCACCGGCGTGCTCTTGGTGTTTCCTACCGCACGATCACACGTCGTAGTACAGCGAGAACTCGTACGGGTGCGGACGCAGCCGCAGCGGGTCGATCTCGTTCTCACGCTTGTAGGAGATCCACGTGTCGATCACGTCGGGAGTGAACACGCCACCTTCGAGCAGGTAGTCGTGGTCCGCTTCCAGCGTGTCGAGGACCGCGCCGAGGTCGCCAGGAACGAGCTTGACGTTCTGGGCCTCCTCGGGCGGAAGCTCGTAGAGGTCCTTGTCGATGGGCTCCGGCGGCTCGATCTTGTTCTTGATGCCGTCGAGACCGGCCATCATCATCGCCGAGAACGCGAGGTACGGGTTGCCGGAGGAGTCCGGGCACCGGAACTCGGCGCGCTTGGCCTTCGGGTTGTTGCCCGTGATGGGGATACGGACACAAGCCGATCGGTTCCGCTGCGAGTACACCAGGCTGACCGGGGCCTCGAAGCCCGGCACGAGCCGGTGGTACGAGTTGACGGTCGGGTTGGTGAAGGCCAGCAGGCTCGGTGCGTGCTTGAGCAGACCACCGATGTAGTGGCGGGCGGTGTCGGACAGACCCGCGTACCCCGACTCGTCGTGGAACAGCGGCGTGCCGTCCTTCCACAGCGACTGGTGGCAGTGCATACCCGAGCCG
Organism: Amycolatopsis sp. NPDC000009; assembly: GCF_055563465.1. Classification (NCBI taxonomy): domain Bacteria; kingdom Bacillati; phylum Actinomycetota; class Actinomycetes; order Pseudonocardiales; family Pseudonocardiaceae; genus Amycolatopsis; species Amycolatopsis sp. NPDC000009. Next base: position 264,085 of record NZ_JBVHDI010000011.1, on the reverse strand, counting down.
TTGTCACCGGCGAGCGGCTTCGGCATGAAGGTCGCGGTCTTGCCGGCGGCGAACACGGTGTTCTTCACGATGTACTTGAACAGCTGCAGGTCGTCCGCAGCGTGCAGCAGCGTGTTGAACTTGTAGTTGATCTCGGTCTGGCCGGCGGTGCCCACCTCGTGGTGCGCGCGCTCGATCTCGAAACCGGAGCCCTGCAGGTTACGGACGATCTCGTCGCGCAGGTCGGCGAAGTGGTCGACCGGCGGGACGGGGAAGTAGCCGCCCTTGAACTTCGTCTTGTAACCCTGGTTGCCGCCCGGCACGTCGGCGCCGGTGTTCCACCAGCCCTCGACGGAGTCGATCTCGTGGAACGAGGCGTGCTCGGCCGAGTCGAACCGGATCGAGTCGAAGATGTAGAACTCGGCTTCGGGGCCGAAGAACACGTTGTCCGCGACGCCGTACTCGGAGATGTACTGCTCAGCCTTGCGTGCGATGTTGCGCGGGTCGCGGCTGTACGCCTCACGGGTGAACGGGTCGTGCACGAAGAAGTTCAGCGAGAGCGTCTTCGCCTTGCGGAACGGGTCGATACGAGCCGTCTCGGGGTCCGGGAGGAGCAGCATGTCGGATTCGTGGATCGACTGGAAACCACGCACCGAGGAGCCGTCGAAGGCCAGGCCTTCTTCGTAAGCTTCCTCGTTGAACGCCTTCGCCGGAACGGTGAAGTGCTGCATAACGCCGGGCAGGTCGCAGAACCTGACGTCGACGACCTCTACGTTCTCGTCGGCGATAAGGCGCTGAATGTCGTCTGGAGTAGTGGGCACCCTCGGTGACTCCTTCTCGTTCGTTGCCGGCGGCAGTACTCTCTTCGGCTCACGCTAAGAGCGCGGTGTTGCCCGACCGTCACCCGTATGTTTCGCCGGTGTTAACGGGGCGGCGATATCGGGTAGTCGACCAGGGCGAATGTGGCCCGCGCCACCGGCATACCCTGGATGGGTGGCGAGATGGACCGGAGAATGGCTGCCCGGAGCCGGCGATGAGACGACGGCCGGTGGCGAGGGTACGCAGCGGTGGCGTGGTGAGCGACTCGGCTTGCCCCAGTCGGGTGTCGGCTCGGTAGCGGGCGGCGGCGCGCGCCTTCTCGGGCTGCTCATCGACCTGGTTCTCGCCTCGCTGCTCACCGCCCTCTTCATGACTCCCAGCCTGCAGGATCCGGCCGTCATGCAGACCTTCAACCTGTGGTCGGTCGGCGTCTGGGCAGCCATCACGGTCATTCCCGCAGCCTTCTTCGGGTTCACCCCCGGTATGGCAGTGGTCGGAATCCGCGTCGCCAGGCTCGACGGTGCGCAAATGGTCGGTGTGTGGCGTGCCGTCGTGCGGGGGGCACTGACCTTCGTGATCATTCCAGCCGCGATCCGCAACATCGATGGGCGAAGCTGGCTCGACCGGCTGACCGGAACCGTTGTAATCCGCATGCGATGACCGCCGGTGGGGGAGCAAGGGACCTTTGCTCTCGCCGGAGGAAGCGTCAGCCGAACCGGCAACGGTCAGGCGGCAGGTGCCGCAGGGACGCTCCCGAGATCTGGAGGCGGTCGTTGTCGGGCACGGCGATGGGCTGCTCGCAGGTCCTGGATCACCACCAGCGGCTCGTCACGTAGCTGGCCCGGACTCACCTGGACGACGATGAGGCCTGGAGCGACGAGGGCTGGTATCTCGGACACCTTGTCCGGTTCGAGTGCGACCTCGTCGTAGCTGACTTGCAGCGCGACGCCGACCTGTGGCCACCAGGCATCGGCGATCCCGACAAGCACTCCGTCCGGAGTTCGTAGCTCTGCCTTCCACACGGGTGTGGGCAAGCCGCTGCGCTCGACTGCAGACTTCAGCCACTGCTCGACTGCGGCGTTGACGCCGTCCTGCAGGGCGTTGACGACTATTCGAGGAAGCGCCGAGCCGATCGTGCTGGCCTGGGCCAGCTCGTCTCGAAGTTCCTCTGGTGTGCAGAGCCCACGATGGACCGCGTCGTGGATCATCGCCCGCACCGACTCGAGTTCGTCCATACGCCGGGCAGCGTCGATGAGGGCTCGGGCAAGAGGAGCGACGGGCAACCCGTCGATCTCCACCGGTTCCGGCAGGTGGATCGTTCGTTCTACGACCGCGAAGCCCCAGGTGGCGACCTTGCTCCGGTGAGGGATCAGGGTGTGTGCCCGTCTTTCGGGCGGGAGTCTTCGGACCCCGTACAACCTGGCGGCCTGTACTCCGGTGAGCATCGCCTCCGGGCCCGCGTGAGTCAGAGCGACCTTCAAGAGCTGATGCCTGGTCGGCGTGGCGTTGGTCAGAAGGATGACGCCGGGTATCGGACGGCGCCACGGGCCTCCCTCGCGGCAACGGCGCGAGATCGAGGAATGCGAGTGTCCGAGGGCGACAAGTTTCGCCCGGGCGGCCACACCGTCCGGGAACATCGCTGCCAGCGCCTGCTGCCGGGCGCTCGAGGTTGTGTCCACACAGTGATCATGCGACCACCCACCGACAATTTTTGCCTGGAGACGAATCAGGGGTCCTTTGCTACCGCACGTGGCGGTAGCAAAGGACCCCTGGTCCTCGTTTCGTCAGCGGCGACGGATGGTGCGCTGGACGTTGCGCATCTTCGCGCCGGCGGGCATCGGGCCCTTCGGCATGGCGGCGCCGCGGCTGCCGAGTGCGGCCAGCTTGGCTTCCAGCGCGTCGACCTGGGCGGGCTTGAGGTTGCGCGGCAGCTTCATCAGGTGGCTTTGAAGCTTCTTCAGCGGCACCTGCTGGTCTTCGTTGCCGATGATCACGTTGTAGATCGGCGTCTCACCGATCAAGCGGGACACACGCTTCTTCTCCTGCGCGAGCAGGGACTTCACGCGGTGCGGCGCACCCTCGGCGACGAGCACGACACCCGGACCACCGAGAACTCGGTGCACGGCGTCCAGCTGAGTGGTGGCCGCCACGGTCGGCGTGACCTTCCAGCGGCCACGCATGTTCTCGAGCGCCCACGCCGCGGCACCCGGCTGCCCGTCGGCCTTCGAGTACACGGTCTTCTGGACCCGCCTGCCGAAGATGATCACAGCGGCCAGCGCACCGAGCAGGATGCCCAGCGGCAGCAAGACCCAGTGGACGTCGAAGATGAACCCGATGCCGAAAACGACACCTGTGATGACCAGGAGCGATCCGACCATCCAGGGGATGAGCGCCTTGTCTTCCTTGCGCTGCATCTTGAAGGCCTCGAAGATCTGCCCGCGGCGAGCCTTGCTCGCGGCACGCTTCTCCTTCTTGGCCAGCTTCGCTGCTTCCTTGTCCTGCTTTCCCGCCATGTGACCAGGATACGGCTGCGTGCCCTGCGCCGATCCCGGCGGGCACTCTGCGAGGATCGGGACGTGGTTAGCGCATCGTCCCCGAAGAGTCGTCCAGGCCTGCTCGATGGGCTCGATCCCGAGCAACGCGCCGCCGCCTGCGCGCCGAGGGGGCCGGTCTGCGTCCTCGCGGGAGCAGGGACCGGCAAGACCCGGACGATCACCCACCGCATCGCCCACCTGGTCCGTTCCGGCCACGTCGCCGCTGGTCAGGTTCTCGCCGTCACCTTCACGACCCGCGCAGCGGGCGAGATGCGCACCCGTCTTCGGGGGTTGGGTGTGGACGCCGCGCAGGCGCTCACGTTCCACGCCGCCGCCCGCCGTCAGCTGCGGTATTTCTGGCCTCAGGTCGTCGGGGACCGGCCTTGGGAGCTGCTCGAGAACAAATTCCGCTACATCAGCCAAGCCGCCAACAAGGCCGGCCTCGGCACCGAGACGGAACTGTTGCGTGACCTTGCCAGTGAGATCGAGTGGAGCAAGGCCTCTTTGGTATCGCCGGACGACTATCCGGCGGTAGCCGCACGGACACAGCGAGACACACCGGCGCCCGCCTCGCAGGTCGCGGAGGTCTACCGCAACTACGAGAAGGTCAAGAACGCCGCGCAGGTCCTCGATTTCGACGACCTGCTCCTGCACACCACGGCCGTCCTCGAGGAGCACACGGTGGTGGCCCAGGAGTTCCGCGAGCGTTATCGCTGCTTCGTCGTCGACGAGTATCAGGACGTCACCCCGCTGCAGCAGCGACTGCTCGACGCCTGGCTCGGCGGCCGTGACGACTTGACTGTCGTCGGCGACGCCAACCAGACCATCTATTCGTTCGGTGGTGCCTCTCCCCGGCCACTGCTGGAGTTCACCCGGAGGTTCCCCGAGGCGACGGTCGTGAGGCTCGAGCGGGACTACCGGTCGACTCCGGAGGTCGTGGCTCTCGCCAATCAAGTGATCGGCGCCGCGCGCGGCCGTCCTGCGGGATCGAGGTTGAAGCTGATCGGCCAGCGTCCTTCCGGGCCGGCCCCGCGGTTCGCAGAGTATGACGACGAAACCGCTGAGGCCGCGGCTGTCGCGCGCAGGATCCGTGATCTGCTCGACAGCGGAGTGGCGGCCAGCGAGATCGCGGTGCTCTACCGCGTCAACGCTCAGTCCGAAGCCTACGAGCAGGCTCTGGCGGAGATGGGCATCCCGTACCTGGTCCGCGGCGGCGAGCGATTCTTCGCCAGGGCCGAGGTCCGGCAGGCCATGTCCGCGCTGCGGATGGCGTCGACCGACGCTTACACCGGCGAGCTGGTGACCCGCGTTCGCTCGGTCCTCGCGAAGGTGGGGCTCACCGACCAGCCTCCCGCCGGAGGCGCGGCGAAAGAGCGGTGGGACGCGCTCCTTTCGATCGTCGAGTTGGCCGAGGAGCTGGCTTCCACGGTCGAAGATGCGGATCTTCCTCGATTCGTGGCGGAGCTCGAACAACGGGCGACAGCGCAACATCCCCCGACGGTGGAGGGCGTCACCCTGGCCTCGCTTCACGCGGCGAAAGGTCTCGAATGGGACGCCGTGTTCCTCGTGGGGCTCGCCGAGGGGACCATGCCGATCCTCCATGCCGACGGCGACGACGCGGCCATCGAGGAAGAGCGCCGCCTCTTCTATGTCGGCGTCACGCGAGCTCGAGTGCATCTCTCGCTGTCGTGGGCCTTGGCCAGGACGTCGGGGAATCGCCGTAATCGGCGACGCAGCAGGTTCCTCTACGGCCTCATTCCCGAAGATCACCCGGCTGCGCGGGTCGCCCGGTCACAGCAGCCGAAGCAGTCCGGTAACAAGGCCCGGTGCCGCGTGTGCGGCGGGCCGCTGCTGGAGACACTCGATATCAAGCTCGGTCGGTGTGCCCGTTGCCCGTCCAACGTGGACGAGCAGCTGCTCGAGAAGCTGAAGTCCTGGCGAGGGGAGCGCTCGCGAGAGCTCAAGGTGCCGGCCTTCGTCGTTTTCACGGACGCGACGCTCGTCGCCATCGCCGAACAGCGGCCAACCGATGACACGGCGTTGTGTGCCATCTCCGGGATCGGCGCGACGAAGCTCGAGCGCTTCGGAGCGGAGGTTCTCGACGTCGTGCGGGCCTCAGTGGAGACTTGACCGCGTTCCAGGCGTGATCCACGCGGCGAACCTGCTGCTCAGAGCCGATCTTCGCAACTTCGACGGATTTTCTGGAAAATAAGTTGCCCCGGTGCGGCCGGGGGCAATAACCTGCAGGTACCGGGCGGGAAGCGCCCGGTCTGGGGAAGAACATCTACAACACAGCGTAGACCGCAGGGCGGCTCGCGCGCGACAGAGAAAGGTGGTGTCAGTGAAATGAGGATCAACATGAAGCTCACGAACCCTGGCACCCGTCTGTCCTGCGTCGCGGAAGTCCCGCAGGCACAGCGCCAGGGCACCTTCATGCCCGTGAGCATCCTCGCCGCCCGCGGCACTCAGCGTCTCAACCGGCGCTGGGTTACCGCCGACGAGACCTTCACGCACGCTGCCGCCTTCGGTGGGGCGTACGTGAACGGTGGCGTCGATCTGCCGGTCATCAAGCAGTTCCGTGTTCCGTTGTCCGAACGGGAGCGAAGTTCCTGACCTAGTCAGGACCAGAGGCTCACGAAGGCCGCGGAACCGGTTACCGGATCCGCGGCCTTCGTGTTTTTTGCTGCACAAACAAGTTGGCTGCACAACCTAATTGGGGTTCAGCGTTGTCCAGTTCCACCGTGAGTACGAAATCCGTTACGGCACAGAGGAGTGCACTTATGTCATCGGCCATAGCTTTCGCGCCGGGGGAGGCCCTGCCCTTCGCCGACGCCGGCGTCGTAGACCTGCTCGACGCCATCGACTCGCCCGAGTCGATGCTTCCCTGCCGTTCGGGCGACGCGGACCTGTGGTTCGCCGAGTCGCCGGCAGAGCTCGAGCGAGCGAAGGCGTTCTGCGCGGACTGCCCGGTCCGTTCCGCCTGCCTCGCGGGCGCCCTTTCGCGGCGTGAGCCGTGGGGCGTCTGGGGTGGCGAAATCTTCGAGCGCGGCGTCGTCGTCGCGCGGAAGCGGCCCCGTGGTCGCCCCCGCAAGAACGCGGTCGTCGAGCCCGCCGCCGAGGCTCGCCCGGTCGCGCGCAAGGTCGAGCGGAGCGCCGCGGCATGACCGTCGAACTCATCACCACCAGGGATTACGAGGCGCGGACGGGAACTCACGCGCCGACCGAATTGAACGAGATCAAGGTCGAGGAGACCAGCGAAATGTTGCTTTATGAAGAACTGTCCAGGGCCCGAATACGAGACCTCGAGGAGGGAGTCCGCGCGCAGCGGGCTCGGAGCGGCCCACGCGCCGCGCGCAGGTGGACCAAGGTCGCCCGCTGGGCGACCCGGCGAGCTGAGCGTTTCCAGGCCTGACCACTCAGGGGGAGCGGGGGACCTTTGCTACCGCGGCGCGGTAGCAAAGGTCCCCCGCTCCCTTTTGGGGACGTGGGGCGGCTCGGCGTGGTGTTCACTGGAGGAATGGCCGTACACACGCACGACGACATCGACTGGTCTGATCGACTTCGCGCGCTTCGCATGGCCGAGGCACTTGACGCCGAGCCGATGCGGGCGGCGGCTCGGCGGTTGCTCGAGGGCATGCCGGACGGGCCGACCATCCTCGACGTCGGCTGCGGCGCGGGCGGAATGAGCGTGCTTTTCGCCGAGGAACTCGCCGCCGCCGGCGCCAAGATCGTGCTGGTCGACGCGACCGAACAACTGCTCGCCGAAGCGCACCGAGTTGTGAGCGCGGCCGCGGGGGAGCGGGCCATCGTCGAGACGATCCACGCCGACGTGGCCGACGAAGGATTGCCCGCCAAGCTCCCTGCCGCCGATCTGGTCTGGGCTTCCCGCGTGGTCCACCACCTGCCCGACCAGCAGACGGCCATCGACACCCTCGCCCGGCTCGCCCGCCCCGGCGGGCTGGTCGCCATCTCCGAGGGCGGCCTGGACTTCAACTGCCTCCCCTGGGATCTCGGCATCGGCCGCCCCGGGCTCGAGGAGAGGCTGCTCGCCGCGCGCGGTGAGTGGTTTGCCGAGATGCGGGCAGGAATCCCCGGCTCCGTTTCCATGCCCTACGGCTGGAACATCGCGCTGGAGCGAGCCGGCCTCGTCGACGTCGATTCGTTCGGGGTGCTCATCCACCACCCGGCGCCGGGCCCCGAACTGCTGCGCGAGTTCGTCATCGAGCGGGTGACCTGGTTGAACGAGGTCGCAGGCGATCGCCTCGGCGATGACGACCACGAGACCGCGGCCGCGCTGGTGGATCCGGCGAACCCGGCCTTCCTGGGCACTCGCCGGGATCTGTTCCTCCAAGGGGCGAAGACCGTCCATTATGGACGACGATCGTGAGCGACCAGGTCACTTGCTCGTTGTGCGGTCGGATCCGCGGCGGCGACGAGGAGCCCGCGCAGACACTCGCCTGGGTTTCCACCCGCGAGAAGAACGTCGTGCGCTGGATGTGCCCCGCCTGCGCTCGCCGCCACACCCGCGACATCGAAGGAAAGCTGCCGGACGAGTATTGGTGAGCTCAGGCGGCGTCGATCCGGCCGGTCGTGCGGACTTTCGGCCTCGGTGTCCGCGTCGCCTCACCGAACGCTCTGACGAGTTCTGTCGCGACTTCCAGCGGAACCTTCTTCAGCTGGTCGATGGTGCAGCGGACCAGTACGACCCCGGTCGCGGTCAGCGCCAGCGGGTGGAAGTTCGCGGCACCCTGCTTCGGGGCCCGGAATTGCCACGCCATGCCGATGTCGTCCCACCAGGCGTCAGCGGTGCCGATAGGACGCCCTCGTCTGTCGCAGAGCGTCGCGTTCCACGACGGCGAAGGCAGCGGGCAGCCGCTGAGGACCTTCTTCGCCAGCCCTTGCGCGTACGTCTCTTCAGGATCAACGCGTCGCAGAGCCGCGCGCACCGCCGCCGAACCTCGCCGGTTACCGGACTCGAGCTCCTCAGTGAGTTCGTCGAGCGTGCACAGGCCCCAATACAGCGGCAGCGAGATCAGCTCGCCGATTCGCATGGGGTCGAGCTCCAGCCGGGCGAGATCGAGCGCCGCCCGGGCCGGTGGAGCGAACGGGACGCCGTCGATCATGGTCGGCGACGGCATCCGCGTGGTTCTTCGCGGCAGCATGCCGGGTTCCGCCGGCACGCGCCGATAGTCGGGGACGAGGAGATGGACCTCCCGTGTCGGCGGGCAGCCGACACCTCGTGCGCGTAGCGCGTCGGTGCCCGTCACGACGACCTCCGGCCCGAACCGCGCGACAGCGGCTTGCAGCAGTTGAAGACGGGTGGGCGCGGAGTCGCGCAACAGGATGACGCCCGGCATCAGCCTTCGCCAGGGACCGCCCGGGCCGCAGAGCTTCGCGGCGTAGCGCGCGGTGACGCCCGCCTGCCGCAGCTCACGGCTGGTGATGATCCCGGATTCGCTGGTGTTACTGAGCGCCATGAGTCGGGCGCTTCGTGTAGTGGTCATGATTCGAGGATGGCCGCTGGGCCGACCGGGTGGAACCACTTCCGCCAACTTGTGGACAACTCGCCCGGGCGGACCCGTTTTCGGCTCAGTCGCACCGTTCCCTGTGGATAACTTCTCAGGCCGCGAAGCCCGGCTGCCACCGTTCGACGATCGCGCGGGCGGGGATCTCGGCGTCGAGCTGACAGAGGATGCCGGTCGATCCGGCGGTCACCCGGTGGATCATCAGGTACTCGGGCGGCAGGTTGAGGGAACGGCCGATCCGGAAGTCCCGGCCGCGGGTGTCGCCGACCCGGCCCGCCTGTCGTTGCATCCAGCGGCGGGTGAAGTGGAATGTGTCGCCCGCCAGCGGCTCGGTGAACGGCGCCAGATAGGCGAGCACGTCGTCAGCCCGCAGATCCGCGTCGCCCCTGATGAAGCCGGACTCCCTGAGCAGCCGCATCAGTTTCGCGGACTCGCCGTCGAGCGCCAGCCTGGTCATCTCGCCGAGGTGCTGCGGGATCCCCTCGGGCAGCCGGGACACCCCGCCGAAGTCGATGACGCACAGCCTGCCGTCGGCGGTCAGCATGAAGTTTCCGGGATGTGGGTCCGAATGCAGGAGCCGGGCTCGTTCCGGCGACGAGTAGTGGAATTCGGTGAGCAGGCGGCCGGCGCGGTCACGTGTCTCCTTGTCGCCGCCGGCGATGATCTTCGACAGCGGGGTACCGGTGGCCCACTCGGTGACCACGACCTTCGGCGCGCTGGCGACCACACGGGGGATCAGGAACCCGGGGACGCCTTCGAACGCCTTGACGAAAGCACGCTGGTTCTGCGCTTCGGCCTGGTAGTCGAGCTCTTCGTTCATCCGCTCGGCGAGTTCCGCCAGGAGCGGCTTCACCTCGGTCCCCGGCACGAACGCCTGGAACAACCTGCTGAATCGCTGGAGCTGCCGGAGGTCACTCCGCAAGGCGTCGTCGGCTCCGGGATACTGCACCTTGACGGCGACTTCGCGACCGTCGTGCCAGGTCGCGCGGTGGACCTGGCCGATGCTCGCGGAAGCGGCAGGCTCGTCGTCGAAGGCCGCGAACCGCTGCTGCCAGGTGCGCCCCAGTTGCTCGGCGAGGACCCGATGGGTCTGCCGGGTGGGCATGGGCGGCGCGGCGGCCTGAAGCTTCGTCAGGGCCTCGCGATAGGGCTTCGCCATCTCGTCCGGCACCGCGGCTTCGAAGACGCTCAGCGCCTGGCCGAACTTCATCGCGCCGCCCTTGAGCGTGCCGAGGACCTCGAAGAGCTGCTCCGCCGCCTTGGCGGACAGCGTCGCGTTGACCTCATCGGCGCTTTGCCCGGTCAGCCGCCTGCCCCAGCCGCCGACCGCCCGCCCCGCTATGCCGAGCGGGATACTGGCCAGCTTCGCCGTTCGCGCGGCCCCGTTGCGGGGGATGGCGGCTTCACGGTCCTCGGCGTTGCGGGAGTCGGTCACCTTCGCGATTCTGCCTTGATTCACTGCGCCCGCGCAGCCTGTTGCGGGAGTGCGTGTGGGCTACGTCGCTTGCCGTATCAACGAGCGCCGCATCCGCAGGCGGTGTGCGGCGGCCAGTCGCGATGCCGGATCTTGCCGTCGAAGAAGTCGATCTCCAGCGTGGCGTTCCAAGCGGGCGGCGCCTGATCGCTCGGCGACAGGAGCCTGAGCGCCTGCGCGGCGGCGAGCGCGGCGCAGGCCTGAACGGAGCCGAGATCGGCTTGCTGCACTCGGCCGACGAGCTGGCTCGCCACCCGCGGCCAGGAATCGTCGCGACCGGCCCGGTGCAGGTCGGCGCAGCGCAGGCAGCTGCTGCGGCCGGGCACCACCAAAGGTCCCACGATGCCGACCCCGTCCCGGACGCGGACCGGCAGGTGGTTGATCCCGTCGCGGACGAGTTCGTCGACCACTTCGGGAGCGGGCACGACGGCGTCGGTGAGCAGGGCGAGTTCCGGCCGGCGGTCCGAGTAGAGCCGCGTTGTCACGGTGCTCGCCCTGGTGCGGTGCACGACCTGCGCCATCGCGTCCCGGCGCGGCATGCCGATTTCGGCTTCGGTGTAGCCCGAGCCCAAGTCGGCTTCGAGAACCGAGCCCGAAGCCCGGACGTCGATATGCCCGACTCCGCCGTTGGCGAGCAGGACGGCGATGGCCACCGCCAGCCTGCCGTCGCCGTGGATCGCCACCGCGGTGCGCTTGCGGCGGGCCGTCATGGCCGTTTGATGGTGGCGGGCGCGAAGCGACCAGAGGCCTGTCTCGGCTCTCGGTTTCGGATGCCGGTCGGACTGGCCCGCCTCGGTCACGAGACCTCGGGCCGTCAGGTCCGTCATCAGGTCCCGCAGCTGTTCGTCGTGTTCGCTCTGCGCGAGCACGATGTCGTCCGCGGCCCGTTTCCCGTCCAGTCCACGGAGGGCTTCGGCCACCTCGGTGGCGACGCCGGCGATCACCACGGCGTGTGCGGGGTCGAGGCCGATCTGGATCTCGCCGTTTCCCCGTTCCAGCACATCCAGCCCCGGAAGCAGGGTGGGGAAGGCGGGCAGGATGATCGATCGGAGGTCCGGTTCGCGCAGGTTCATGATCGCAGGATCGCACCCACCCTCTGTCCGCCCGCTCGGAAAAACGCGAGTTATCCACAGGTTGGCCCCGTTGTGGACAACTGGAGGCTGTGACCTTTCGGCTCTCGGAGTTGTCGGTGACTGGCCTTACCGTGGTCGAGTGGTCGAAGCACGGACGCCCTCATTGAGGGGCCGGGACACGACGAATCCGTCGGACACTCCCGAACACAAGGTCGAGGTACGGCGTAGCCAACGCCGCCACCGGACCGTCACCGCGTACTGGGACGAGGACACCCTCGTCGTGCTGATCCCTGCCCGGATGACCAGGGCCGAGGAGAAGCACTGGGTCGCCGAGATGCAGCGCAAACTGCTGCGCAAAGGCCCGAGGCAGGCCGCGCCGCCCAAGGCGTCGGACGAGGCGCTGCTGGCACGCTGCGCCGTGCTCTCGGCGAAGTATCTGGACGGTAAGGCGATACCCGCGAGCGTTCGCTGGGTACCGCCGATGAGGACGAGGTGGGCGTCCTGCACGCCGGTCGACGCGACGATCAGGGTCAGTGATCGTCTGCGCCGGGTGCCGGGATGGGTGCTGGACTACGTCCTCGTGCACGAACTCGCGCATTTGAAGGAACCAGGGCACAACGCGGCGTTCTGGGAGCTCGTTCGCCGTTATCCCAAGACCGAACGCGCCATCGGCTATCTGGAGGGCCTGTCCTCCGCCGCCGGATGGGGCATCGCGGCGGAGGACTGACATGCCTCAGCTCTCTTCTTCGTCGCCCTTGGGCTTGTTCTTCTCGCGCTCGGTGCGTTCGATCTCGGCGATCGGGTCGATGCCTTCGAGCGTCGACTCGCCGTCGCCGAGGCGTTCGGAGAAGTCGAGCGGCTCGTCGAGGTCGTCGGCTGTCGGCATCAGATCGGGGTGGGACCAGAGGCCGTCCCGCTTCTCGATGCCGTGCTGGTCGCCGACGAGCTTCCACAGCGAGGAGGCCGCTCGCATCCGCCTGGGCCGGAGCTCAAGCCCGACCAAGGTGGCGAAGGTCTGCTCGGCGGGGCCACCCGTGGCCCGGCGGCGGCGCAGCGTCTCCCGGAGCGCGTCCGCGCCCGGAAGCCGGTCGCCGATGGCCTCGGCGACCACGACGTCGACCCAGCCTTCGACCAGCGCGAGCAGGGTCTCCAGGCGGTTCAGCGCCGCCTTCTGCTCGGGCGAGGTCTGCGGCTCGAGCAGGCCGGAGGACATGGCCTCTTCGATGCTGGCCGGGTTCGACGGGTCGATCTGGCCCGCGAGCTGTTCCAGCGCCGACGTGTCGACGGAGATACCGCTCGCGAACTCCTCGACGGTGGCCAGGAGTCGCTGCCGCAGCCAGGGAACGTGGGCGAACAGCCGCTGGTGGGCGGCCTCGCGTGCGGCGATGAAGACCAGCACCTCGCTGGTCGGCAGCTCCAGACCCTCGGTGAACTTCTCGATGTTCGCCGGCAGCAGTGCGGAAGTGGCCGCGGGGCCGAGCGGGAGACCGACCTCGGTGGAGGTGAGCACTTCCGAAGCCAACTGAGCCAGAGCGTTACCGAGCTGGGAGCCGAAGGCCATCCCGCCCATCTGCCCCATCATCGAGAGAAGCGGGCCGGCGGCCTGTTTGGCCTCCTCGGGCAGGGCCTGGACCCACGCGCCCGAGACCTGCTGGGCGACGGGGTCGCAGAGGCGCTGCCAGGTGGGCAGGGTCTTCTCGACCCAGTTACGCGCGGACCAGGCGACCGTGGTCGTGGCTCCGGCGGGCAGGATCGTCGCGGCATCGAGCCACAGCTCCGCCAGGTGGGCGGCGTCACGGACGGCCGTGCTCGAATCGCCACCGCTGGACGACGAAAAGCCGAGCTGGACGTCGGCGGTTCCGCTGCTGCTGAGGTTCTGCAACGCGATCTGTTTCGCCAGGTCATAGTTGACCGGCCCGGTCGAGCTGCCGGCCTGGCTGAGCATCTGGCCCAGCTGGCTGAGCATCTGACCGAGCTGATTGAAGGCCTCGGCGCCGGAGGGCTGGCCGCCGGAATCCGACGGCTCGTTCTCGCCTCGTTTGTCGGGATCGGGCGGTCCGAAGCCGAACGGGGGTTTGCTCATGGCACCACCGTACGCGGGTCCCGGGATTCACAGCTCGTCAAGTGGAGTGATGAGCGTGGCCTTCACCGAGAAGCGAACACAGTCACCGTACGCTGTCACGCGTGACAGAGCCCTCGGAGGAGACCACAGGAGCGCGGAGCCGTTCGGGTTCGGCGAGTGACCAGGACCGCTCCGAACGGCGGCTGACCCGGCGCGGCTGGACGCTGCTGGTCAGCGGCGGGTTGTTCGTCGTCTTCGCCCTGGTCGGGTTCTTCATCCCGGTGCCGTATGTGGCGATCAGTCCCGGGCCGACCTACGACACCCTCGGCAAGGACGCCGCCGGGCAGTCCGTGATCCAGGTCAACGGCCACGAGGTCTTCCAGACCTCCGGCGAGCTGCGAATGACGACGGTCTCCCTGCGCGATGGTGGCATCACGCTGTTCAACGCGCTCGGGCTCTGGGCGAGCGGCCGGTACGCGCTGGCGCCGCGCGAGGAATATTTCAAGCCGGGCGAAACCAACGAGCAGGTCCGGCAGGAGAACATCCAGCAGCTGCAGGACTCGCAGACCGCTGCCCAGGTCGCAGCGCTGCGCCGCAAGTTCCCGGTGAAGGTGCTCGCGAAGACGATCGTCTCCGGCAGCCCCGCGGACAAGGTGCTCGCCCCCGGCGACCGGCTTCTGGTGGTCAACGGGAAGACGGTCACCGAGGCGACCGAGGTGCGGGCCGCCCTGAACGGGACGAAGCCGGGGCAGACCGTCCAGATCACTTTCAAGTCCGACGGTCAGGCCGAACGCACCGTGCCGCTCACGCTCGCGCAACGGCCCGATGGGCCGGAAGGGTTCATGGGCCTGACCGCGGTGGACCGTGCCGACGTTCCCTTCGACGTGAAGATTTCGCTGCAGGACGTCGGCGGCCCGTCGGCGGGCCTGATGTTCGCGCTCGCGATCGTCGACAAGTTGGAGCCCGGCGACCTCGCCGGTGGCAGGCATATCGCCGGGACGGGCGAGATCTCCGAGAAGGGCGTCGTCGGTGCGATCGGCGGCATCTCGTTCAAGGTGGTCGGCGCCCGCGAGGCAGGAGCCACCGACTTCCTCGTGCCCGCGCACAACTGCGCCGAGGCGAAGACCGCCGCGCCCGACGGACTGAACCTGATCAAGGTGTCCACGCTGGACGAGGCGATCGCGCAGCTCGACAACCTCAAGGCGGGCAGGCCGACCGCCTCCTGCTGACCGGCGGGGGAGCAAGGGACCTTTGCTATCGCCTGCCTGGGTACGCGGCAAGCGATAGCAAAGGTCCCTTGCTCTCTTTTCGCAGGTCAGGGCAGCAAGGTTGCCTTCAGGGCTTCGAGCAGGTTGGGAGCCAGCTCCGGGTTCTCGATGATCTCGTCGACAGGGACGTCACCGGGCTCGGAGGGCTGACCGGCACCGCGAAGCCGCATGACGCACGCTCCGGCACCATCCCGGAGCACGGCCGCGACGAGGCGGGCTTCGGTCCGGCGCGGGTGGTCAGCGGCTGCTTGACGCAGGCGTTCGGCGTCGGTCTCGGGCACGACGGGGAGCTCGGCTTCGGCGTCCGGCGGCAGCACGATGATCTCCTGCGCGAGCGCGCAGCCCAGCACCAGATCGGGCCACGCGATCTGTGCCAGTGCCTCGCCCAGATCACCGTCGGGCAGAGCCTCCTGAGCGACCGGCGTCAGCGGGGCCGACGGGTCGAGTTGTCCGGCGAGTTCGGGCTGTTCGTCCAGCAGTGCCGCGGTCGGGACCAGCGCGAACAACTGGGGGGGCTGGTCCCAGCCGCCCGAAGCGACGAACTCCTCGACTTCGCGGGCCAGGCCGGCCACGCCCTGCTGCTCACTCGGTGCCATTGGCACATCGTTCCAGGCGACTCAGGCAGCGGCCTTCCGAGTCCGGTTTGGGCGGGTTCCGGGAACTTCCGACGGCATCCGTAGAGTTAGAGCATCAGGGGCCGCACGCGGTACGCGCGCCCCCGCGAAAAGTTCACCAAACCAGGAGCGTGTGCAGTGGCCACTCGGCCCCCCGTGAGCCTGCCGAAGCTGTCCCGGCGCAGCCGGATACTGCTCATCATCGCCGCCGTAGTCATTCTGGCCCTGCTACTGGGCGCGAGACTGCTGGACACCTACGTCGACTGGTTGTGGTTCGGCGAGGTCGGCGCCCGTACGGTGTTCAGTACGGTGTTGATCACTCGTGTGATCTTGTTCTTCGCCGTAGGGCTATTGGTCGGCGGGTCGCTCGCGGTCAGTTTGATGATCGCGTACCGGTCCAGGCCCGTCTTCGTGCCGATTTCCGGCAACGACGATCCGCTCGCGCGCTACCGGTCGGCGATCGTCGGCCGGATCCGCCTGTTCGGCATCGGCATCCCGGTGCTCACCGGGCTCATCGCCGGCGCGTCCGCGCAGAGCGACTGGCAGGTCGTCCAGTTGTTCTTGAACGGCACGCCGTTCGGGCAGACCGATCCCGAGTTCGGCAACGACGTCGGTTTCTACGCCTTCGACCTGCCGTTCTACAACTGGCTCCTGGGCTGGCTGTTCATCTCGGTCGTCATCGCCTTCTTCGGCGCGCTGATCTCGCACTACATCTTCGGCGGCATCCGGCTCGCGGGTAAGGGCGGCCAGCTCGCCGGCCCGACCCGCGCCCAGCTCGCCATCACCATCGGCATCTTCGTGCTGCTGAAGGCGGTCGAGTACTTCTTCGACCGTTACAACCTGCTGCTCTCGGACCGCGGGGCACCGCTCTTCATCGGTGCGACCTACACCGACCTGAACGCGGTCCTGCCCGCGAAGCTGATCCTCCTGTGCATCTCGGTGATCTGCGCTGTCGCGTTCTTCGCCGGCGCGTTCCTGCGCAACCTGCAGCTGCCCGCGATCGCGCTGGTGCTGCTGATCCTGTCGAACGTGCTCGTCGGTGTCGCGTGGCCCGCGGTGCTCGACCAGTTCTCGGTGAAGCCCAACGCGAACGAAAAGGAATCCGCGTCGATCCAGCGCAACATGGACGCGACCCGGCAGGCGTTCGGTCTGACCGACGTCGAGTACACGGATTACACCGGAAAATCCGAGGCGACCTCCGCTGAGATCAAGGCGGACAAGGGGACCGTCCCGAACATCCGCCTCCTCGACCCGAACATCCTGAGCGACACCTTCACCCAGCGCGTCGGCCGAGAGAACTTCTATGGCTTCCCGTCCAAGCTGGACATCGACCGCTACACCCTCAACGGGGTCACGCAGGACTACATCGTCGCGGCCAAGGAGATCAAGACCGAAGGCCTCACCGGCAACCAGACGAACTGGATCAACAAGCACCTCGTCTACACGCACGGAAACGGTTTCGTCGCCGCGCCGGCCAACACGATCGACCGCGCGCTGAAGGACGCCAACTCCGACGGCGGTTACCCGATCGCCACCACCAGCGATACCCAGAACCAGTCGGGCGCCGGGGCGACCGACCCGAGCAAGCCGGGCATCAAGGTGGATGAGCCCCGTATCTACTACGGCGAGCTCGCGACCGACGCCGCGTACGCGATCGTCGGCGGCAAGGCAGGGCAGGCGCCCGGCGAGTACGACACCGCCGTCGACCGTGCCTACATCTACAAGGGTTCCGGCGGCGTGCCGATCGACAACTGGTTCAACCGCCTCGTTTTCGCCGCCGAGTACGGAGAGCGCAACATCCTCTTCTCCGACGCCATCGGTGACGGATCCAAGATCATGTTCAACCGCGAACCGCGGGATCGCGTCGCCAAGATCGCCCCGTGGCTGACCCTCGACGGCGACCCGTACCCGGCGGTCGTCGACGGCAAGATCAAGTGGATCGTCGACGGCTACACGACGATGAACAACTTCCCGTACGCCCAGCAGACCCAGCTCGGGCAGGCGACCAACGACTCGCTCAGCGGCACCACCCGCCAGGCGAACTCCTCGATCAACTACATCCGCAACTCGGTCAAGGCCACCGTCGACGCGTTCGACGGCACCGTGACCCTGTACGGGGTCGAGGACAACGAGCCGGTGCTCAACGCCTGGAAGCAGGTCTTCCCGGGCCTGGTCAAGCCGAGCAGTGAGATCTCGCCGGACCTGCGGTCGCACTTCCGCTACCCCGAAGACCTCTTCAAGGTGCAGCGGGAACTCCTGTCGAAGTACCACGTGAACAACCCCGCGGAGTTCTACGCTCAGCAGGCGTTCTGGAGCGTTCCGCAGGACCCGACGCAGGAAGGCGGCGTGAACGCGTCCGCCTCCGGGATCGCCAACCAGCCCGGCTACTACGTCCTGGCCACCGCGCCGGGCGACACCAAGTCGCGGTTCCAGCTCACCAGTTCGCTGACCGGTCTCCAACGGCAGTACCTGGCGGCCTGGATGTCGGTGTCTTCGGATCCCGAGGACTACGGGAAGATGCGTGTCCTGAGACTGCCGACCGGTGCGAGCGGATCCACCCAGGTGGACGGCCCCGTCCAGGTCCAGAACAGATTCCAAAGTGACCCACGGGTCGCGCAGGACCGGACACTGTTCAACAACCCGAACGTCACCGTCACCTACGGAAACCTGATCACGCTGCCCGTCGCCAACGGCTTCCTCTACGTGGAACCGGTCTACATCCGGCAACGGAACCAGCTGAGTTACCCGCAGCTGGCCCGTGTCCTGGTCTCCTACGGCACCAAGATCGGGTTCGCGCCGACGCTGAACGAAGCGCTCGACCAGGTCTTCGGCCCGGGCACGGGCTCGGGGGTCACGCCACCGCAGACCGGCGGCACGCCCGGACCTACGACACCCCCGCCACCAGGGACGTCGACGCCGCAGCCGCCCGCCAGCGGTAACCCGGCGCTCGACAAGGCCGCGGGCGACATGCACGACGCCTGGGTCAAGTTCCGCGCGGCCCAGCAATCCGGGAACTACGCCGACCAGGGTGCCGCCCTGGCCGCACTCGAAGCCGCCTCCAAGGCCTACGAGTCGGCCAAGGCGAACCCGCCGGCGTCCGGTGCGCCCCCGGCCTCCGGCCAGCCCGGAGGGTGACGTCGCTTACCTAAAGGGCACCTGCTTTGCGCCTGCTCGAAACGCAGGCGTAAGGTAGGTGTCACAACGCGGGGTGGAGCAGCTCGGTAGCTCGCTGGGCTCATAACCCAGAGGTCGCAGGTTCAAATCCTGTCCCCGCTACAGAGGTAGGAGGCCCGTGTCTGCGGAAAACGCAGACACGGGCCTCCTTCGTATTTGTCCGGGGGGTCGAACCCCCGGACCCCCGCCAGGGAGGCTCCGCCCCCTGGACCCCCGGGTGTCGGTCGGGTGGGTGCCGCAGGGTGCGGGGGAGCAAGGGACCTTTGCTACCGCCGGTGGGGAGCGGGGGACCTTTGCTACCGCGTGGGGGCGACCCAGCAGGCGTAGCCATCGGGGCGGTACAGGACGGCCTCCGTCGAGGGCCACGGCAGCGCCGTGACCAGCTGGGGGGTCAGGCGGGGTGAGTGGGCGTGAGCCCTGGCGGCATCGACGTGGGCTCCAGTGGTCGTCAGGAGGACGAAGCCGCCATCGCGGAAGAGCGTGCTGGGGCGCAGTGGGCCGGCCTCCGTGACGACGTCCTGGTCGGTGAGCCGCGAGCCGAGCGCGGGATGCGACGTCCCGTGCGTCGTGTAGCGGATCCCGAGGCCCGAAACCATGCCAGACAGGTACCGGCTTACCTCGGGTAGCTCCACAAGGTCGCCGAAGAGGGCGCGAAGCGCGCGAGACTCGTGAGACCGCGGAGTCAGCCCCAGCTGAGCGGCGACGTTGTGCAGCACCTGAGCGCCGACAGGGTGCCGCTCGGCCTCGTAGGTGTCGAGCAGGTCGTCACCGGCCCAGCCGCGCACTGTCGCGGCGAGCTTCCAACCCAGGTTCATGGCGTCTTGCACGCCCAGGTTCAGCCCCTGGCCGCCTGCCGGGAAATGAATGTGCGCGGCATCGCCCGCCAGCAGCACCCGCCCGACGCGGTAGCGCTCCGCCTGCCGCGCCGCGTCGGAGAACTGCGACGCCCAGCGGATCTCCGACACCGTCGCCGTCTCACCGTACGAATCGAGCACGGCCTGCCGGACTTCGCCGTGCGAGATGGCAGACCGGATGTCCGTGGGCCGCGAGGCCCGGTCGCCGTACACGAAGCGGTAGAGACCCGGTTCTCCCAGCGGAATCAGGCCTTTGAACGTGGTCGCACCGGTCGGCTCGCCGACGTTCCGCATCGTTCGCCACTGTTTTTGCGCACCGGCGGGGGCTTTGTCGAACAGGACGTCCGCGACCACCCCGTAACCTTCACCGTCCACACCGGGAAAGTCCACGTCCAGTCCTTTGCGTACAACGCTTCGAGCGCCGTCGCAGCCGACGAGGAACTTCGCGTGCAGCCGGTTCTCGCCACTGTCTGTTCGGTACCGAACAGAGACAAAGTCCTTGTCCTGCACGAAATCGATTACTTCGGCGCCGCGGACCACCTTTGTTCCTTGTGCGGCAAGCCGTTCCTCGAGATACGCCTCGACCTGCGCCTGCGGAATCCCCAGCTGGAAAGGGAATCGGGTGCCCCAACCGTCGTAGCCGATGGGGATCATCGCGAAATGCCCGTCCTGCACCGTCGCGAACGAACGCTCCTCGGCGCCGTCCAGAAGTCCGCGCAGCTCCAGCATTTCCGCGGTCCGGGGCTGCAGGTTCAGCGCCTTCGACAGTCCCGTGCGCTCGTGATGCCGTTCCAGGACCACGACATCGACGCCGGCGAGCGCGAGTTCGTGGGCCAGCATCAGCCCCGTCGGCCCCGCTCCGGCCACGATCACGTCCGTCCCCAGGTTGTTCATACCACTCCTTAACGACGTTAAATTGACCTGCGGCCAGCGTGCCCTTAATATCGTTAAATTGTCAAGGTGCTTCCGCGGGAACGAGGGACAAAAGTGGGTCTGACCAGGCAGGACATCGTCCGCGCCGGGCTTCGGCTGCTCAACGACGTCGGGCTCAACGGGCTGACGCTCCGCCTGATCGCGCAGGAACTCGGCGTCAAGGCGCCCGCGCTGTACTGGCACATGAAGAACAAGCAGGAGCTGCTCGACGAGATGGCGACACAGATGTACGCGGACGCGCTGCCGGGTCGTGTTCCCGAGGGAACGGGGGAGCGGGAGGCGCTCGAGCTGGCGTCACGGGCGTTGCGCCGGATGATGCTTGCTTACCGTGACGGGGCGAAGGTCTTCGCCGGGACTTTCATGACCGATGACAGCCTTCTCGGTGACAATCCGTTTCAAGCGCGCGTCGACGCGGGACTCGAACCGCATCTGGCCGGGCGGGCGTTGTTCACCGTCTACAGCTATGTCGTCGGTTTCACCATCGAAGAGCAGGCCGTTTATCCGGTCCCGGGCGAACGGGACCCGCGTTACGACGTCACGCGCACGGCCTGGGTGTTCGACGAGGACCTCGAGGGCAGGTTCGCCGACGGGCTGACCATGGTGCTCAACGGCGTCTTCGGCTGGCTGGATGACAAAGTCGTGCCATAAAGGCTGGTCAACGGCCTGCCGGGAAGTTAGGGGTACCCGCCTGAAAGCCGGTTTCGCCCCCATGTAATCTATTAACACAACGACGCGGGGTGGAGCAGCTCGGTAGCTCGCTGGGCTCATAACCCAGAGGTCGCAGGTTCAAATCCTGTCCCCGCTACTGAAGAAAACGAAGCGCGGATCTGCGGAAATCGCAGATCCGCGCTTCTTCGTTTCCGGGATTCCGTGGTTCGCGGGGTGATCACTCCCTGTCGTTGGTCGGGGCGGGGGACGGGTGCCGCTGTCCGTGGCCGGCGCCGTCGCGTAGCGTGTCCGGTCCATTGTGGACAGGCGTAGTGCGTTGGGCCGAATGAGCGCATATCACTAGCCACAATGGACAGATGTGTTGACCACAGTGGACACAGGTTCCGAAAAGTGGGACCGTAGAGGACGTGTCCGAATTGAATGCAACAGCCGCCGCACTGCTCGGTCTTCTCCACGACGGTCCCGCCACGGGCGGGCAACTGGTCGCGGGGGCGGGTGAGCGTTTCGGCGCCTTCTTCAGCGTGACCCGCAGCCAGGTGTACCGGGAGCTCCCCGCCTTGTCGAAGGAGGGCCTCGTCCGCCTCGGCAAGCAGGGCCCGCGGTCGAGCCAGCAGTACCTCATCACCGCGGCGGGCAAGAAGGCGTTCAAGACGTGGCTGACCTCCGAAGCCGGTCCTGACCACCTCCGCAGCCCGCTGATCCTGCGTCTCGTGCACGCCGGTTCGCTGACGGTCAAGCAGCGCTCGGCCCTGCTCGAGTCGGCCCGCGCGAGCTACACGCAGCAGCTCGACGAGGCCAAGGCCGCCACCAAGGCCGCCGACGGCCCGTACGCCAAGGCCGTCGCCGAGTTCGCGCAGGCGCAGGCGAAAGCCGCACTGAAACTGCTGGATTCCATCCCCCAGTCCTGACCCGGACAGGTGCCCACGGCCGGTTCCCCGCAACCGGTCGTGGGTTTTGCCGTAACCTTGGCCGACGTGAGTGATGAGTTCGATGCGGCACTGAAGGACCTGACCGGCAAGCTGACGCAGATCGAGTCGGTGATGGACCTGGATGCGCTGCGTGCCCAGGTGGCCGAGCTGGAGGAACAGGCATCCAGCCCGAACCTCTGGGACGACCCCGAAGCGGCGCAGAAGGTCACCAGCCAGTTGTCCCACCGGCAGAGTGAGCTGCGACGCATTTCCGAGCTGCGGCAGCGGCTCGACGACCTGGGCATCCTCGCGGAACTGGCCGAGGCCGAGGGCGACTCCGCCAGTGTGGCCGAGGCTGAGGCCGAGCTCACGGCGCTCACCAAGGACATCGACGGGCTCGAGGTCCGCACCCTGCTGTCGGGTGAATACGACCCGCGCAACGCCGTCGTCACCATCCGGTCCGAAGCGGGCGGCGTCGACGCGGCCGACTGGGCCGAGATGCTGCTCCGGATGTACCTGCGGTGGGCGGAGCGCCACAACTACCCGACGGACGTCTACGACATCTCCTACGCCGAGGAAGCGGGCATCAAGTCCGCCACCTTCAAGGTGACGGCGCCCTACGTCTACGGCACGCTCTCGGTCGAGCAGGGCACGCACCGGCTGGTGCGCATCTCGCCGTTCGACAACCAGAGCCGTCGCCAGACCTCCTTCGCGCACGTCGAGGTGATGCCCGAGGTCGAGGAGGTCGACCACGTCGACATCCCCGAGAAGGACATCCGCGTCGACGTGTACCGCTCGTCCGGGCCCGGTGGGCAGAGCGTGAACACGACGGACTCGGCGGTGCGGATCACCCACATCCCGACCGGCGTGGTCGTTTCGTGCCAGAACGAGAAGTCGCAGCTGCAGAACAAGGCGGCCGCGATGAAGGTCCTCCAGGCGCGGCTGCTGCAGCGGAAGAAGGAGGAGGAGCGCGCCGAGATGGACGCGCTCAAGGACGGCGGCTCCAGCTGGGGCAACCAGATGCGCTCCTACGTGTTGCACCCGTACCAGATGGTCAAGGACCTGCGGACCGAGTTCGAGGTCGGCAACCCGTCGTCGGTGCTCGACGGTGAGATCGACGGCTTCCTGGAGGCCGGCATCCGCTGGCGCAAGCAGTCCGGAGCCGCGTAACAACCCTGCGTGAGAGAGCAAGGGACCTTTGCTATCACTCTCCGGGAGAGAGTGATAGCAAAGGTCCCTTGCTCGCTTGGCCGCCGGGACCGGGCTACCCGGGCTTAACGACGGGCATGGGTAGTATGCCGAACCGTGATCCGGCTCGAAGAGGTTTCCAAGGTCTACAAGACCTCGACCCGTCCCGCCCTTGAGCGGGTGTCGGTCGAGATCGACAAAGGCGAGTTCGTCTTCCTGATCGGTCCCTCGGGATCCGGGAAGTCGACCTTCCTGCGTCTCCTGCTGCGCGAAGAGGTGCCGAGCAAGGGTCGCGTCATGGTCTCCAACTTCGACGTCGCCAAGCTCGCCCGTCGCCGGGTGCCGCGGCTGCGGCAGACCATCGGCTGCGTCTTCCAGGACTTCCGTCTGCTGTCGAACAAGACCGTCGCCGAGAACGTCGCCTTCGCGCTCGAAGTCATCGGCAAGCCGCGCCCCACGATCCGCAAGGTCGTGCCCGAGGTGCTCGAACTCGTCGGCCTCGACGGCAAGGCCGACCGTCTCCCCAACGAACTCTCCGGTGGTGAGCAGCAGCGCGTCGCGATCGCCCGTGCCTTCGTGAACCGCCCGCTCGTGCTGCTCGCCGACGAGCCGACCGGGAACCTGGACCCCGACACCAGCCAGGACATCATGTTGCTGCTGGAGCGGATCAACCGCACCGGCACGACGGTGCTGATGGCCACCCACGACCATTCGATCGTGGACTCGATGCGGCGAAGGGTCGTCGAGCTCCAGCTCGGCAAGGTCATCCGTGACGACGCCCGAGGCGTCTACGGCATCGGCCGCTGACCGGCCCCGCCCTCCTCCGTAACCCACGACTTCCAAGGGACATCAACCCCGATGCGCGCCAGTTTCGTCTTCAGCGAGGTAGTCACCGGCTTGCGCCGGAACGTCACGATGACCATCGCGATGGTCCTCACCACCGCGGTCTCCCTCGCCATGCTCGGCTTCGGTCTGCTGGCCGTCGGCACGATCGACAAGATGAAGGCCAACTTCCTCGCCGACGTCGAGGTTTCGGTCTATCTGGTCAACGACATCAGCGCGGGTGATCCGAACTGCTCGCAGTCCGCCTGCCAGTCGCTGCGTCAGGAGCTGCAGGGCAACGAAGGCGTCGAGTCGGTCGTCTTCGAGAACCGCGAGCAGTCCTACGAGCGGTTCAAGAAGATGTTCGAGAGCCAGCCGGAACTGCTCGCGCTGACCGGGCCGGAGGCGCTGCCCGCGTCGCTGCACGTCAAGCTGAAGAACCCCGAGCGCAGCCAGGCGATCATCCAGGAGTACACCGGCAAACCGGGCGTCTCCAAGGTCGACGACCAGCAGAAGGCACTGGACCGCGTGTTCAACGCGCTCAACGGTGTGCGGAACCTGGCCTTCGGTGCCGCGCTGATCATGGCCATCGCCGCGCTGCTGCTGATCGCCAACACGATCCAGGTGTCGGCGTTCACCCGGCGCACCGAGGTCGGCATCATGCGGCTGGTCGGCGCGACCCGGTGGTACACGCAGCTGCCGTTCCTCCTGGAGGCGGTGGTCGCCGGCCTGGTCGGTGCGATCATCGGGATCGTCTTCCTGGTACTCACCAAGGTGCTGTTGCTCGACTTGGTGCTCACCGGGGACGTGTTCCCCGCGGTCGGCATGCTCGAATTGCTGTTCCCGGTGGCGCCGATCCTGCTCGCCGTCTCGATCGTCATCTCGGCGATCACCGGCTACGTGACGCTGCGCCTGTACGTGCGCCACTAGCCGCCCGATAACCACCTGCCCGAACACAGAAACTCACGTAGAGTCGCCGCTATGCCCAAGGAACGTGGACACAAGGTGATCGTGTCGAACCGCAAGGCTCGCCACGATTACTCCATCCTCGACACCTACGAAGCCGGTCTCGTGCTCGTCGGTACCGAGGTGAAGAGCCTGCGTGAAGGACGGGCATCGCTGGCCGACGCGTTCGCCACGGTGGACGACGGCGAGGTCTGGCTCCGCAACGTGCACATCCCGGAGTACGTGCAGGGCACGTGGACGAACCACACGCCGCGGCGCACCCGGAAACTGCTGCTGCACCGCCAGGAGATCGAGAAGCTCATCGGCAAGACCAAGGAGAGCGGTCTTTCGCTGGTCCCGCTGTCGATGTACTTCAAGGACGGCAAGGTCAAGGTCGAGATCGCGCTGGCGAAGGGCAAGAAGTCCTACGACAAGCGCCAGGACATCGCCAAGCGCGACGCGGACCGCACCATCAGCCGGGCCATGGGCCGGGCGCTGAAGGGCCGGTACCACGATTGATCCATGGGCCAGCGTCGGACGCCGAGATCCCCGGTTGGATCTCGGCGCTCGGCATCGACGGGCTCGTGGACCTTCACCTGCACTTCCTGCCCAAGCAGGTCATGGACAAGGTGTGGGCCTACTTCGACCAGGCCGAAGAGCACTACGGCATGGCCTGGCCGGTGCACTACCGCACGCCGGAGGAAGAGCGGATCGAAACCCTCCGCTCGTTCGGCGTGCGCAGGTTCGCGCCGCTGGTTTACCCGCACAAGCCCGGAATGGCCGAATGGCTGACCTCGTGGGCACTGGAGTTCGCGGAACGCGTTCCGGAGGCGGTGCCGACCGGCACGTTCTACCCGGAGCCCGGCGCGCTGTCCCTTGTGGACGGTGCGCTGCGCGCGGGCGCCCGCTGTTTCAAGGCACACGTCCAGGTCGGCGCCTACGACCCGCGTGACGAGCTGCTGGACGGCGTCTGGGGCGCGCTGGCGGACGCGGGTGTCCCGGTGGTCGTCCACTGTGGACACGGTCCGTTGAAGGGCGCCTACACCGGGCTACGGCTGTTCGAGGAGATCCTGGTCCGGCATCCCAGCCTGACCCTGGTGCTCGCGCACGCCGGCATGCCGGAGATCGATTTCGCTTTCGAGCTGGCCGGGAAGTATCCGCGCGTGTACCTCGACACCACGATGGTCGGGGTGGAGTTCACGTCGCGGGGCAACCCGCTCCCGCCGGACTGGACGGACCTGCTGGCGGAGTTCCCCGACCGCGTCGTGCTCGGCACCGACTTCCCCAACATCCCGTACTCGTACGCCACACAGCTGCAGGCGATCGCCGGCTGGGCCGCCGACGATCGCCTGGGTGAGCCGTTCCTGCGAGCGGTGCTGCACGACACCCCCGCGAAACTGCTCAGCGTTTGAGCTGTGCCACCTCGGTGACCGAGACGGCGCGGCCGAGCAGCCGCGTCCCCAGCTCCGAAACCTGGATCTGCTTGCCCGCCAGGAGGAATCCACCCGTCGCCAGCGCCACCCACGGCGCCGGGCCCTGGGCGAGACCGTCGCTCAGCGGGGCGAAACCGTGCGCGGCCAGCCCGAGCAGACCGCCCGCGATCGCCAGCCCGGCCACCACCAGCTGAGGCGTGTTGGCGGTCGACGCGGGGCCGGAACCCTGCGTTTCGAATCGGGCGAACATCCGCAGCAGACCGAGGAGAACGAGCCCGCAGGCGCCGAGCCACGCGGGGAGCATCGTCAGCCACAGCACGGAACCCGGTTCGGGGGTTTCGTAACCCAGGCCGTAGACCGCGACCCCGGAGACGACGATCAGCGCCGGCATGTGCCACAGGTAGACGCTCATGAACCGCGGGCCGATCCACTTCAGGGCGGCGTCCAGGCCAGGTCGAGCGGCCATGGCGTTCAGTTGCGGTTTGAAGGCCAGCAGGAGCCCGATCTGGCCGATCGCGAGGAAGGCCAGCAGCACGGTCGGCGGGCTCATGTTCGACACCGGGGCGCCGGGCATGCCGATCATGCTCGCCGGGTACGGGCCGAAGGCGACCATCAGCGCGGTGATGCCGAACCCGATACTCGCCATGCCCAGCGCGGCGTTGCGGCTCAGCGAGCCGAGACGTCCTTGCGTGTAGTGGAAACCGAGCTGGTGCACGGCCATCCAGACGAAGATCGCGTTCGCGAACCCGATCAGGCCGAGGTCGTTGAACCGGGCGACATCGACGAGGACGGCGGCGGCGAGCATCACGAGCGGGACCTTCAGTCCCCAGCGGCGGTGTGCCGCGGCCAGCATCGGGGTGAGCAGCACGGTGAGCACGTACACGGCCAGGAACCACAGCAGCTGCGAGGCGATCGCTCCGCCGACCTGCAACGGCTGCTCCGGAATGCCCATCCCGCGCAGGATGTCCGGGACGAACAGCCAGACGGCCACCAGCGGCAGCACCGGGATCATCAGCCGCTTGAGGCGGGCCGCGAGCCAGGAGCGGGAACTTTCCGCGCGGCTCAACGAGATCAGGTTCGCCGCGCCGCCGGCGAAGAAGACGAGCGGCATGACCTGACTGAGCCAGGTGATGACCCACCAGCCGGGCGTCGCGAGCGCGTTCCCGGTCGAGAGATGGCCGTCGGCGTACGAGAGCACCGGCATTCCCCAGTGCTGGACGACGACCGCGAGGATCGCGACCGCTCGGACGATGTCCAGGAACCTGTCCCGGCCCTGCTTCCCGCTTGTGTGCATGGGAAAGAGCCTGGTGCTTCGGGGCCGCGAAAACAGCGGTGCGGGCCGCCGTATCGATCTTCCTGTTTTCGCCCTCCGAGGGTGGAGTTTTCCCTACCCCACGCCGTCGGTCTCGGGCTCGGGGAGCGGGGCGGGGCACAACCGGAACTCCCAGCGGTCGTCCTCGGCGAGGCCGAGTTCGTAGCGGGTCTCGATCTTGGGCCCGTCGTGCAGATGGACGTGTTTGAGGACGGTGCCCGCGACGGGTTCGGCGTCACCGAGTTCCTGGACGCGTCCGTCGAGGGGGCCGCCGAAGAAGCGGGCGCTGTGGGAGGGCCTGTCGGTCATGGGTCCTCCTCGGCTCGGCTCGTCACTCACCTGACAGTCTGCCCATGTTAGGTGAGTGACGGCTTCGCCACCAAGAGCTACTTCAGCGTCCTAAGTAGGTGAGCACCGCGCGGACGCGGCGGTGTTCCACCGAACTCGCCTCGAGGCCGAGCTTCGAGAAGATGTTGCCGATGTGCTTCTCGACCGCGCCATGCGAGACGACGAGCGAGTTCGCGATCGCGGTGTTCGAGAGGCCCTGCGCCATCAGCCCCAGCACCTCGGACTCGCGGGCGGTGAGCGCGTCGAGCGGGTTCTTGCGGCCCCTGGCCATCAGCTGCGCGATGACGTCCGGGTCGATGGCCGTGCCACCGCCGGCGACCCGCTTGACCGCGTCGAGGAAATCCCCGACGTCGGCGACGCGTTCCTTGAGCAGGTAACCGACTCCGCCCGCGCCGCCGGACAGGAGCTCGACGGCGTAGCTCTCCTCGACGTACTGAGAGAGCACGAGGACAGGCAGACCAGGGATGACCTCGCGGGCGCCCAGTGCGGCGCGCAGGCCTTCATCGGTGAAGGTGGGAGGCATTCGTACGTCGACGATCGCGAGGTCCGGCCGGTGCTCCTTGACCGCGCCCAGCAGATCGTCGCCGTTGTCCACGGCGGCGACGGTCTCGATGTCCTCGTCGGCGAGCAGTCGGATCACCCCCGCGCGCAACAGAACCGCGTCTTCGGCGATGACAACCCGCATGCTGCCCCCAGCGTCGTGAGTGAATGGCAGAGCCTATTCACTCACGAGCCGGTCACCATTGGCACGGCAGGTCCGCGCGAATCACCGTCGGGCCACCGGGTGGGCTGACGACGGTGATCACACCGTCGATCGTGGCCGCCCGGTCGGCGAGCCCGGCGAGGCCGCCACCTGGCCGGACTTCGGCGCCACCGTGCCCGTTGTCGGTGATCTCGACGATGACCATCGCTTCGGTGCGCCACACCTTCACGCCCGCTTCGGTCGCTCCCGAATGCTTCGCGATGTTCGTCAGCGTCTCGCCGACGATGAAGTAGGCCGTCGTCTCGACCGCGGCGGGCGGCCGCGGTTCGACGTCCACCTCGACGTCGACGTGGATCGGCGATTTCGCGGCCTGCGCGGACAACGCGGCGTCGAGACCGCGGTCGCCGAGCACGGCCGGGTAGATCCCGCGGGCGAGGTCGCGCAGCTCCGACACCGCGAGCTTGGCGTCGAGATGCGCTTCGTCGATCAGTTCGCGCACCGCGTCCGGATCCTGGTCGAACTTCGACTTCGCGCGGCCGAGGCTCATCGCGACGGCGACCAGGCGCTGCTGGGCGCCGTCGTGCAGGTCGCGCTCGATGCGGCGGCGTTCGGCCTCGGCGGCGTCGACACCGCGGGCCCGCGACGCCTGCAACCGCTCGGCCTTCTGCTCCAGCTTCGCGGCGCGGTTCGGGCCGAGCAGCGAGTACGCCAGGTTGCCGTGCAGCCACCCGACCCACGGGGTGACCCAGATCGCCATCGGCAGCAGCACGATCGACGCGATCGCGATCGGAAGCTCCAGGCAGGCCAGCGGGAACGCCGCCATCAGGTAGGCGAGGTCGCGCCACGTCGTCGCGTCGGTCAAGCGGGTCAGCCAGCGCTTGACCAGCGGAAGCCCCTCGACCGGGAGGCGCTCGACCGGCTCCAGCGGGGTCTCGAGCATCGTGCGCGCCCAGCCCCGCTCGCGGTCGGCGGACCAGCGGATGAAGCTGGTCGTGGCCATGAGGATCGGGAAGCCGATCCACACCACCGCCGTCGCGATGCCGACCGCCAGGCCGACGACGATGAGAACGAACTGGAGAAGCCGGAACACGAAGCTGACGATCATGTAGACGATCGACCGCAACGGCCGCGGCCGCGGAATCCCCACCTGCTGAACCTGCTGGTCGATCGTCATCCGTGTACCTCGCCCCATGAATCCTCCAGACGGCGGCGCTGGGCGTGGGTCGGCCCGAGCAGCGCCGTCGCCAGCCGGGCGTGCATCCCGGCCAGTGCCTTCGTCAACGCTACCGACAGGGCGATGCAGAGCACTCCGAGCGCCGCCCAAGGCAGCGCCGAGACCGTCGAATCGACGGTGAACCACGCGTTTTCCCAGGTCGGAAAGCGGTACTCGCCGCCGGGCAGGAAGCGGTAGTGGATCGGCAGGCCGGCGAGTCCGAGGCTGGTCGACCAGAAGGCCGTGACCAGGACGAATTCGATGATCCCGAGCGGGAAGAGCAGGAAGAAGTAGCCGAGGTCGCGCCAGGTCGAGCCGTCCTTCAGCCGCGCCTTCCAGCGCACGGACTGGCCGGTGGCGGGCAGCGGGAGATACGGCAGGTCGATGTAGCGGTCGAGCAGCGCGTACACCCTGGCGCGTTCCATCCGGGCCGCGCCGCGGACCGTCAGGATCACCAGCGCGAGGATGGGCAACCCGATCCAGACGACCGCCGTGCCGATGCCCGCCGAAATGAAGGACATCAGGAGCGCGAAGGCGAGGACGCCCATCGGCAGGTTCATCAGCAGGTAGACCAGCGAGCCGCCGAACGACGGATCGGACCTGCTCAGCTCCCGCTCAGCGGCCAGCGAACTCATGGTCGTGCTCCTCTCCTGTTCGAGGAGTCCAGCATCGCGCCCGTGGGGGTCCGGTGACATGGTGTGCGCGGGCATCTCGCAGGTAGGGCTAGCCCCACCTGCGGGCATAACCCGGTTGCCGACCGCGTTATGATGTAGAGGTTGTGTCCCACCAAGGGGGTGAACGGTTTCGACTTTGGACGTTGAATCAGGAGAAGCGTGCCGGTGCAGGCGAGAGACCACCGTAAGCGTCATCGCAAACCAATAAGCGCCGAGCCTAAGAGCCAGCGCGAGTTCGCTCTTGCTGCCTAAGCAGTAGAGCAACTCTGTCGGTCCGGGGTCGCCTCCGACCCGGTCACCGGCATCAGCTAGGAGGCTTACCGCTACACCCGGCTACGGGGTGTGGTCGGGAAACAAACAGTGGCTGGGCCCGTCACTTCAGCTTGTTCGCGTGACTGAAGGGGCCAAGTAGAGACATAGCGGACTGCGCACGGAGAAGCCCTGGTGATGCGCCAGAGGACCCGGGTTCAATTCCCGGCACCTCCACTGGTCGACGGAGCGGCCCTACCCTGAGGGGTGGGGCCGCTTCTTTGTGCGAGGGTGTCACCCTTCACACGCGCGCCGCCGCGTAACAACGCTGCCGCTCCCGGGTCCAAATCGACTCGTCGTCGAGGCCGCGGTACTCGGCCCGCAGCCGTCGAGCCAAGACGTAGAACCCGGAACTGGGCTGTCCGGTCGTCTTGGAGACCACGAGCGCACTCCACAACGGCTCGGCGCGATCCTCGGCACGGATCGACACCTGATCCAGGAACTTGCCCAAGTGATCTGGGCGTACGCCGACTCGTTTACCCAGAGGCGTGTACTCGATCAACCCCTCGCCTGACGCGACTCCGTACAGGACGTCGGAGATACGGTCGACGCGGTCCATCGCAAAGGTTTCAGCCATTGACCATCCAGGGTCGTAAGGGTTTCTTGGCGCCCGCACAGTGTCGTCGTGGCGCTCGTGGGCGTTACGGTTCCTGAACCGTCCGTGGGCTCCGCATGCCCATTTTGGGTTCCCTCGACTTTCAGGGCGCCGACCGAACCCGTTTGCTCATAGCCTTGGACCATGCGCCTTCATGTCCATCAATGGGGTTCCGGTCCGCGTGTCGTTCTCGTGCACGGCGTGCTCCTCGGTGGCCGGGAGGCGTGGCGGGCTCAGCGCCCCTTGACCGAGCGGTGGACGTTGCTCGCGCCGGATCGTCCCGGGCACGGGAAATCGCCGGACGGCGTACAGGATTTCGAAGTCGACGCCGGGTTGATCGCGGAGCAGGTGCTCGACGAGCCCGCGCATCTGGTCGGGTTGTCGTATGGCGCGATCGTCGCGATGCTCGCCGCCGCGCGCCGGCCGGAGATGGTCCGGACGCTCACGGTGGTCGAACCACCCGCGGCGGGAATCGTCCGAGGCGACGAGGTCGTCGACGCGTGGGACGCCGAACTGCGGAGGTTTCTCGAAGGGCCGCTCGACGATCCTCGTGAAGTGTTCAAGGCGTTCTTCCCGCTGGCCGGTGTGCCGCTGCCGATCCCGGATCCGGTGCCGGAAACGCTGCGGCGCGGAGCTCGCGCCTTGATCGGGATGCGGCCGCCGGGGGACGCGGAATTGCCGCTTGGCGTGCTGGCCGCCGCGGATTTCCCGATGCTCGTGATCACCGGCGGCCACCGGCCGGAGTACGAGATCATCGCCGACGCGATCGCGGACGGGGCCGGCGCGCGCCGGGAAATCGTGCGGGGGATGGGGCATCTGGTGCCTGATACGGGTGCGCCGTTCAACCGGCTTTTGGACTCTTTCCTGAATCACGGAGAGTAGCGAAATCTAGATCTTTTTCGTCTCAATTCACCCGCGCCGGGAACTGTCGCGGGGTGGGATGTCATGCTGAGTGTCCGACCATGGCCCTCTTTCGAAACGACCCCGTGTCGCCGGAGGGCCGGAAGAAGGTGGCAGATGACCTGGGCTAGGCATTCCAGTCGTCCCGACCCCGCTGAAGACCAGAGCCGGATGGCCGGTGTGCGAGCGGAGGAAGAAGTCCGCCTCACGCTGCAGAACGGCCGAGCCGCTCGAACCGTCGCAGGGCACGCTTCGGACGCCCTCGACTGTGCAGAACTACTGGCGATGCTCGGGCTCGAGGGAGTCCAGAAGAAGCACGCTCAGCGCATCTGACCCCCGATCCGGGTGGTCAGTTCGGCCGCGGTCAGGCGGACCTCCTCGGCGAGGTCCGGCCAAGTCTCCTCGCACCCCTCGGCTCCCGGGCAGAGGTGGCGGAGGGTCACGCTGATCGCGGCCATCGGCCGGCCGCCGTGGTCGAAGACCGGGCAGGCCACCGAGGCGAATCCTTCGGTGACGTGCCCGTCTTCGACCGCCCAGCCGAGCCTGCCCTCCGCGTTCAGCGTCCGGCGCAGCTCGGCGAGGGTGCGCGGGCCGCGACCGGTGCGCAGGACGAACGCCGACGCGTTCGGGAAGAGCGCGCGGACGTGTGGCGACGGCAGATGTCGCAGCATCGCCCTGCCCGAAGCCGTGAGCTGGCCCGGCAGCCGGACGCCGACCTCGGTCACCAGGGTTTCCGGGCGCGTCGGGCGCTCTTTGACCAGGTAGAGCGACTCGTTGCCGTGAAGCACGCCCAGATGCGCGGTGTGGCCGACGCGGTCGGCGAGTTTGCGCAGCAGCGGGAGCGCGAGCCGCTCCAACGGGTCGTGCCGCAGGTAGGCCGAGCCGAGCTCGAACGCGGCGATACCGAGGCCGTACCGGCGCTCGGCGGGCAAGTGCGTCACGAAACCGGCGGCCTCGAGTTCGGCGAGCAGGTGATACGTCGTCGAACGCGGGAGGCCGAGTTCGCGCGCGATCGCGGCCGCCGACACCGGGCCCGGCCGCGCGGCGAGGGCGCGAAGGATGCCGAGGCCGCGGCGCAGAGCCGGGACCTCGCTGCTCTCACCCATGGCGACCTCCTGTTTCGCTTCGGCGGGGGAGCAAGGGACCTTTGCTACCACTTGTCTCAATGTCGAGAGAGCGGTAGCAAAGGTCCCTTGCTCTCTTTTCGCAGGTGGGTGCGGTGACCGTGTGGATTTCGGGTCACCTGACGCACCAAAATCCACACGGTCACTACGCGGGGTAGGGGGTGTGTGGAAATAGGGACACTCAACGTCCCTATTTCCACACACCCTCCGCCGCGCGGTAGCAAAGGTCCCTTGCTCCCACCGTGCGTGTCTTGGATACCAGACACAACCACCGGTTGGGGCCGCCCACCAGCGGGCATGGCGTTGTCCAATGGGGCTATGCCGGAAACCGTACTTCTGGGCTCCGAACCGCTTCGGCCCGAACAGGTCGTCGCGGTCGCCCGTGGCCACTCGCCCGTCGCGGTAAGCGAAGCGGCCGAGAAGAACCTCGCCGCGACGCGGCAGCACATCGACAACCTCGCGCACGCCGAGTCGCCGACGTACGGCGTTTCGACGGGCTTCGGGGCGCTCGCGACCAGGCATATTCCGCTCGAGAGCCGCACCGCGCTCCAGCGGTCGCTGATCCGGTCGCACGCGGCCGGCGCGGGCCCGGTCGTCGAGACCGAGGTCGTGCGCGCGCTGATGCTGCTGCGCCTCCGCACGCTCGCCAGCGGGTACACCGGCATCCGGCCGCAGACCGCGCAAGCGCTTGCGGCCCTGCTCAACGCCGGGATCACGCCGCTCGTTCACGAGTACGGCTCCCTCGGCTGCTCCGGCGACCTCGCGCCTCTCGCCGCTGTCGCGCTCGCGCTGATGGGGGAGGGCGAAGTCGAATACAACGGCGAAGTAGTCCAGGCGGGCGTAGCGCTGAAGCACGCTGGCATCGAGCCTGTCGTTCTCGCGGAGAAGGAGGGTCTCGCCCTCACGAACGGGACCGACGGCATGCTCGGCATGCTCCTGCTCGCCGCCGCCGACCTTCGCAAGCTTCTCGACACCGCCGACATCACCGCGGCGATGAGCGTCGAAGCGCTCCTCGGCACCGACCGCGCCTTCGCCGCCGATCTCCAGGCGCTGCGTCCGCACCCCGGGCAAGCCAGGAGCGCGCTCCGCATGTGGACGGCGCTTCAGGACTCGAAGATCGTCGAGAGTCACCGCGGCCCGGACTGCAACCGCGTCCAGGACGCGTACTCCCTCCGCTGCGCGCCCCAGGTGCACGGCGGCGCACGCGACAGTCTCACCCACGCCGAACTCGTCGCCGAGCGTGAGCTTCACTCCGCGGTCGACAACCCGGTCGTGTTGTCCGACGGCCGCGTCGAGTCGAACGGCAACTTCCACGGCGCCCCGGTCGCGTACGTGCTCGATTTCCTCGCGATCCCGCTCGCGGACGTCGCGAGCATCGCCGAGCGACGCACCGACCGCATGCTCGACAAGGCCCGCTCGCACGGCCTGCCGCCGTTCCTCGCGTTCGACCCCGGCGTCGATTCCGGCCACATGATCGCCCAGTACACGCAGGCGGCCGTCGTCAGCGAGCTCAAGCGGCTCGCGGTGCCGGCGTCGGTCGACTCGATCCCGAGCAGTGCCATGCAGGAGGACCACGTCTCGATGGGCTGGTCCGCCGCGCGCAAGCTGCGCAAGGCCGTCGAGGGCCTCAACACCGTCCTCGCCATCGAACTGCTCACCGCCGCGCGCGCCCTCGACATGCGCGCGCCCCTGGTCCCGTCGCCGGTCACCGGCCGGGTCCGGGATCTCGTCCGCACCAAGGTCGAGGGCCCCGGCCCCGACCGTCATCTGGCGCCGGAGATCGCCGCCGCCGAAGAACTCGTCGCGTCGGGCGCCGTCCTCGCCGCGGCCCAACTGGAGGTCTGAGCCCATGTCCCGCACGGTCCGTGCCGCCCGAGGCACCACGCTCACCGCGAAGAACTGGCAGACCGAAGCCGCGCTGCGGATGTTCCACAACAACCTCGACCCCGAGGTCGCCGAGCGCCCGGAAGACCTGGTCGTCTACGGCGGCACCGGCAAGGCCGCCCGCAACTGGGCCAGTTTCGACGCGATCACCCGCGAGCTGACCAGTTTGGAGCGGGACGAGACGCTGCTCGTCCAGTCGGGCAAGCCGGTCGGCGTGTTCCGCACGCACGAATGGGCGCCGCGCGTGCTCATCGCGAACTCCAACCTCGTCGGCGACTGGGCGACGTGGCCGGAATTCCGCCGCCTGGAAGCCCAGGGACTGACCATGTATGGCCAGATGACCGCGGGATCGTGGATCTACATCGGCACGCAGGGAATCCTGCAGGGCACGTACGAGACCTTCGCCGCCGTCGCCAAGAAGCGGTTCGGCGGCAGCCTCAAGGGCACGCTCACCGTCACCGCCGGGCTCGGCGGAATGGGTGGCGCGCAGCCGCTGGCGGTCACGATGAACGACGGTGTCGCGCTCGTCATCGAATGCGACCCGCAGCGCGCGCACCGCCGCGTCGAGACCCGCTACCTCGACGAGGTCGCCGACGACCTCGACGACGCGATCCGCCGGGTGGAGGCCGCGAAGAAGGAGAAGCGCGCGCTGTCCGTCGGTGTGGTCGGCAACGCCGCCGAGGTGCTGCCCGAACTGCTGCGCCGCGGCGTCGAGGTCGACATCGTCACCGACCAGACCTCCGCGCACGACCCGCTTTCCTATCTGCCCAAGGGTATCGGCGTCGACGAGTGGCAGGACTACGCCGACAAGAAGCCCGACGAGTTCACCGAGCGCGCCCGCGAGTCGATGGCGGAGCACGTCGAGGCGATGCTCGGCTTCCTCGACAAGGGCGCCGAGGTCTTCGACTACGGCAACTCCCTGCGCGGAGAGGCGAAACTCGGCGGCTGCGACCGGGCGTTCGACTTCCCGGGGTTCGTGCCCGCCTACATCCGCCCGTTGTTCTGCGAGGGCAACGGCCCGTTCCGCTGGGCGGCGCTGTCCGGTGACCCCGAGGACATCGCGGCGACCGACCGCGCCATGCTGGAACTGTTCCCGGAGAACGAATCCCTTGCGCGCTGGATCCGCCTCGCCGGGGAGCGCGTCGCGTTCCAGGGGCTTCCGTCGCGTATCTGCTGGCTCGGCTACGGCGAGCGGCACCTCGCGGGCCTGCGGTTCAACGAGATGGTCGCCAGTGGCGAGCTGAAGGCACCGGTCGTCATCGGCCGCGACCACCTCGACTCGGGCAGTGTCGCCTCGCCGTACCGCGAGACCGAGGGGATGGCCGACGGTTCCGACGCGATCGCCGACTGGCCACTGCTGAACGCGCTGGTCAACACCTCTTCAGGCGCCAGCTGGGTGTCGATCCACCACGGCGGCGGCGTCGGCATGGGTCGCTCCATCCACGCGGGTCAGGTCAGCGTGGCCGACGGAACCCTGCTGGCGGCGCAAAAACTCGAGCGCGTGCTCACCAACGACCCGGGCATGGGCGTCATCCGGCACGTCGACGCAGGCTACGACCGCGCCGCCGAAGTCGCCGACGAGCGTGGCGTGCGCGTGCCGATGCGGGACGCCGAGTGACCGCGTCCTCGCTGCTGGAGGAGATCTCGGACGTCGGCCGCGACCCGAAGCGCGGCGGCTACTCCCGTCACGCGTTCGACGCGGCCGAAACCGAGCTGCGCGCGTGGTTCGTCGAGCGCGCCGGGCGGCTCGGGCTTGGCGTCGAGACCGACCGGAACGGCAACATCTGGGCCTGGTGGGGCACACCCGGTCCGGACGCTGTCGTCACCGGCAGCCACCTCGACTCGGTGCCGGGCGGGGGCGCCTTCGACGGCCCGCTCGGCGTCGCGAGCGCGCTCGACGCGGTGGAGATCCTGCAGGCCAAGGGATTCCGCCCGGCGAAGCCGTTCGCCGTCGTGGTCTTCGCCGAGGAGGAGGGCGGCCGATTCGGTGTGCCGTGTCTCGGCTCGCGGTTGCTCACCGGGACCATCGACGCGGACAAGGCGCGGGGCCTGCGCGACCCGGACGGCGTCACGTTCGCCGAAGCGGCGGCGAAATCCGGCCTTGATCCTGAGCGAGTCGGCCGCGACTCCGAGCGGCTCGGGCTGATCGGGCGGTTCCTGGAACTGCACGTCGAGCAGGGGCGCGGGCTGATCGACCTCGGCTCGCCGGTCGCCGTCGGCAACACGGTGATCGCGCACGGCCGGTGGCGATTCTCCTTCCAGGGCCAGGGAAACCACGCCGGTGCGACGCTGATCGGCGATCGTCGTGACCCGATGATCCCGGCGGCCGAGACCGTGCTCGCCGTGCGGAAGCTGGCCAGGGCGACCGCCGACGCGAGGGCTACCGTGGGCAGGCTCGTGCCGATTCCCGGCGGGACCAACGTCATCGCGTCCACTGTGGACTTGTGGCTGGACGCGCGGGTGCCGGGCGCGGATACGCCCGAGCTGGTCGCCGAGATCGCGAAGCTGGCCGAAGAGGCTGCCGCGCAGGAAGGCTGCCGCGTCGAGGTCACCAGGGAGTCGTACTCCGACGACGTGATCTTCGACGACGCGTTGCGCCGTGACCTGGGCACCTGGCTGGGCGGGCCGCCGGAACTGCCGACCGGCGCCGGGCACGACGCCGCGATCCTCGCCGGGTTCGTCCCGTCCGGGATGCTCTACGTGCGCAATCCCACCGGCATCAGCCATTCGCCGGAGGAGTTCTCCGAGGCGGCGGACGTCGACCACGGTGCCCGCGCGCTCGCGGACGTCCTGGAAAAGCTGTCGACATGACGACATATTGGTGTGAACGTGCCTGGCTGCCGGACGGGATCGCGGATGCCGTCCGGATCGAGGTCGACGGTGGCACGATCACCTCGGTGACGGCCAACGTGCCTCGCGAGGGAACCATCCTCAATGGACTCACCTTGCCGGGGTTCGCCAACGGGCACTCGCACGCGTTCCACCGGGCGCTGCGTGGCCGTACGCATCACGATCGCGGAACCTTCTGGACGTGGCGCGAGCGGATGTACTCGCTCGCGTCACGGCTCGACCCGGATACGTACTACCGCCTGGCGCGTGGGGTTTACGCGGAGATGGTGCTGGCCGGTTACACGAGCGTCGGCGAGTTCCACTATCTGCACCACGCGCCGGGCGGAAAGCCTTACGCCGAGCCGAACGCGATGGGCGAGGCGCTGCGGCAGGCCGCCAGGGACGCCGGGATCCGGATGACGTTGCTCGACACGTGTTATCTCGCGGGTGGTATCGGCGTCGAACCCGACGAAGTCCAGCGGCGGTTCTCCGACGGGACGGCCACGAAGTGGGCGCAACGAGCCGGCGAAATGCGGGAGGACGAGACCTTCCGGGTGGGTGGCGCGATCCATTCCGTGCGCGCCGTTCCTGAGGATGAATTGTCCGAAGTGGACAACGGAACGCCCGAGGATCGACCACTGCACATCCATCTTTCCGAGCAGCGGGCCGAGAACGAACAGTGCATGGCGGCTTATCACTGGACTCCGACCGGGCTGCTCTGGGACAACGGAGTGCTCACCGAGCGGCTCACCGCGGTGCACGCGACGCACTTGACCCCGGGCGACATCAAATGGCTCGGTGAGGCGGAGAGCCGGGCCTGCTTCTGCCCGACAACCGAACGGGATCTCGGTGACGGCATCGGGCCCGCGCGGACGTTGCTGGACGCGGGCGTGCGGCTGTCGCTCGGCAGCGACAGCAACGCGGTCGTCGACGCGTTCGAGGAGACCAGGGCGCTGGAACTGCACGAGCGGCTCGCCAGCGAGAAACGCGGCCGGTTCACCGCGGAGGAACTGCTCGCGGCGGCGACGGATCACGGCGCGGTCGGCTGGGACGAGGTCGGCGAGCTGGCTCCGGGCGCCGGCGCGGACCTGGTGACGATCGGTCTCGGTTCGGTGCGGACCGCGGGGATCGAGCCGTCCGGGGTGGTCTTCGCCGCTTCCGGCGCGGACGTCCGGAACGTCGTCGTCGCCGGGCGGGAGATCGTCCGCGACGGCGCGCATCAGCTGATCGACCGGCCGGAAACGGTCTTGGCCAAGGAGATCGAGGCATTGTGGCAGTCCTGATCACGGGAATCGGCGAGCTCACGACGAACGACCCCGAGCTGGGAAAGCTCCGTGACGCGGCTGTCGTCATCGACGGCGAGGCGGTCGCGTGGGTCGGTTCGGCGACGGACGCGCCCGACGCGGACGAGCGGGTCGACGTCGAGGGCCGCGCGGTGCTGCCCGGCTGGGTGGACAGTCACACGCACCTGGTCTTCGCCGGGGACCGGACGGCCGAGTTCGAGGCGCGGATGGCCGGGAAGGCGTACAGCGCCGGAGGGATCGCGGTGACCGTCGACGCGACGCGGTCGGCGTCCGACGAGCAGCTGGCGGCGAATCTGCGGCGGCACGTCGACGAAGCGGCGAGGCAGGGCACGACCTGCCTGGAGACGAAGACCGGCTACGGGCTCAACGTCGGCGACGAGGCTCGTTCGGCGCGGATCGCCGCCGAAGTGGCCGACGAGGTCACGTTCCTCGGCGCGCATCTGGTGCCGCCCGGCGCGGACGCGGAGTCCTATGTGGACTTGCTATGCGGCGACATGCTCGACGCCGTCGCGCCGCTCGTGCGGTGGGCCGACGTGTTCTGCGAGACCGGCGCGTTCGACGAGGCGCAATCCGCGCGGGTGCTCAAGGCGGCGCGGGAACGCGGGCTCGGGCTGCGGGTGCACGGGAACCAGCTGGGGGAGGGACCGGGCGTGCGGCTCGCCGTCGAGCTGGGGGCGGCGAGTGTCGACCACTGCACGTACCTGAGCGAAGCGGACGTCGAGGCTCTCGCGGCTTCGGACACCGTCGCGACCTTGCTGCCGGCGTGCGACCTGTCGACCCGGCAGCCGCTGGCGCCCGCGCGGCGGCTCCTGGACGCGGGGGCGACGGTCGCGCTGGCCAGCAACGCGAACCCGGGCAGCTCGTACACGACGTCGATGGCGTTCTGCGTGACGACCGCGGTGCTGCAGATGCGGATGACGATCGACGAAGCGGTGTGGGCGGCGACGGCGGGCGGGG
Organism: Amycolatopsis sp. NPDC000009; assembly: GCF_055563465.1. Taxonomy (NCBI): domain Bacteria; kingdom Bacillati; phylum Actinomycetota; class Actinomycetes; order Pseudonocardiales; family Pseudonocardiaceae; genus Amycolatopsis; species Amycolatopsis sp. NPDC000009. The sequence continues at coordinate 223,659 of NZ_JBVHDI010000011.1, read as the reverse complement.
CTCGCGCGTTGCGGCGGGACGATGTGGGCTTCGTGCGGCCGGGGGCGCGTGCCGACCTTCACGTGCTGGAGGCGCCCTCGACGACGCACCTCGCGTACCGGCCGGGAGTTCCGCTCACGTCGTCGGTGTGGCGTCGGGGGATCCGCTGGTGAGCGCGCGTTCGAACTTGCGGTTCGGCCCGAGAATCCAGACCTTCTTGGGATCGAGATAGGTGATCAGGTCGATCAGGGCGTTGTAGACGGTGGTGAGCCGCGCGACGCCCTGTTCTCGATGTGCCATGACCTTGGCGATTTCTTCGAGCAACGGGGCGAACCACCCGGCGAACTCGGCGTCGTCCCGGTACTTGCGGCGGAACTGGACGTAGCCGAGGCACCGGGGGCGATCCGGGCTGTCCGGGTCGATCATCAGTTCCCCGATGGCCTGTTGCTCGCCGCCAAGGAGCAGGAACACGCGAGCGTCACTCGGCTCGGTGTGGCCGGACAGCGCGCCCTTGACCTCGCCGAGACGGCGCATCAGCCGCCGGTTCCGGCCCCGGCTGCCCATGTCCAGGAAGTGGGCCTCCTGCTGCAGGATCTGCACCCAACCGAGGTAAGCGGAAAGCCGGTAGAGGCTGTCGTAGCGGTTGTAGTCGTCTTGGCGCTCGGTGTCCGGCGCCGCTTGGTGGACCTCCTCGCCGGACAGCAAGCGGATCGCGTTCCGCAGCCGCGCGGCGAGCGACGCCGCCGACTGCAGCAGCGGATCCCGGTACCGGCTGACCAGATCCCGGCGGAGCTGTTCGCGGTCGGTCCGCCGCCTGCGTGCCTCGAACACCCCGCCGAGTACGGCGGTCAGCACCGCGCCGGTCACCGAGACCACCGCGGAGATCACCGAAACGTTGTTCACGTCGCATCACCCCGGCGTGGAGCGTACTGAGAAGCGCGCTACCGGAGGGTCTCTTCGACGCGGATCCGCAGGGCGGGCGGGAGTTCGCCGAGCAGGTGGGACCACTGCTCGACCCGTTTTTCGCTCAGGTGGCTGAGCAGGTCGAGCACCGGTGCCCACAGCTCCTCATCGGCGGCCGCGACCTGGAGGAGGCCGCGGAACCGGGGCTCGGAGAGCAGCCCGAGGACGTGATCGATCCGGCTCTTGTCGTCGAGGACGAACGCGATCCGGATCAGCGCGTCGTCGCCGATGACGGCCAGCGCCCTGCGCACCGTCGGATCGGGAAGGTGGCCGACGAACCGGCCGACGGTGATCCAGTCCTCGCGGCGTACCAGCTCGCCTGCGACCGCGACGACGGTTTCGAGCGGGATCCTGGCGATGATCGCGCTCGCCCGGCGCGGGTCCAGTTCGGCCGCGACGTCGGCCAGGAAGGGCGGCTTCAGCCGCTTCGCGACGTCGACGCCTCGGGAGACGTCCACCAGCCCGGCGATCCGCGCGCACAGAAGCGGGCCGAAGACCTTCTCGGCGATCTTCGCGAGGACCGGGCTCGGGACGAGCTTGCTCGCCATCGCCATCCGCTCGAGGGCGGCGAGGTTGGCGTCGAACAGCGTGTCCGTGACCTGTTCGCGGAACGCCTGGAGTTCGGCGGCGTCCACGCGCTCCAGGTACGAAAGCCGCTCCGGGGGCGTGCCGAGGACACGGGCGAGTTTGAGGATCTCCGCCTGCGCGGCGAAGTTTTCGGTGGTCACAGGCCCACCACCTTGCGTACGGCGCCGCGCAGAAGCGCGGGTACGTACTTCAGGCCCTCTTCGCCCGCTTCGGCCAATGCCTTGGCCTGGCGGTGGCGCGCGTCGCGCAGCGCGTCGGAGAGGTCTTGCTTCTCGTTGTCGGCCAGCGCTTCGATGCCTGCCGGGACAGGACCGCCTAGCTGACCGGAGAGTGTGCGCTCGGCCATGGTCGATCATCATGCCTCATCGGCGGGGGGAAGCAGGGGACCTTTACTTTCGTCCATGGCGGACCGCTCGTCACGGCTTGTAGCGTCCTGTCGTGTGAAGGATCCTGAGGAACCCGTGCGGCGCGGGCGGCGGCTGGTCATGGACGTCGCGCTGTGGCTCGGGCTCTGCGGCTGGGTGGTCATCGACGCCGGATCCAGCACGAGGCACTGGGAGCTGCTCTTCGGGCTCACCACGACCACGGCCGCGATCGCGGTGTCGCGCCGGTACCCGCTGGTCTCGCTCGGCATCGCGATGATCGCCGGTTTCGTCGTCATGGGCAGCTTCGGCGGCCGGGTGCCGATCTGGGAAGGCTTCGTCCTCGTCGCGGTGGGTTACCTCGCCGGCTACCGGCGGCCGGTCGCGAAACCGATGCTGCGCCTGTTCGCCGTCGTTTCCGTGATCGCGGTCCCCGTGGCGCTGGTGTGGAGCAAGGACGGGTTCGCGTCGTGGGGTGCGCTGGTCGGTGTCCTGGTCTTCGCGGGGGTGACGCCCTGGCTGCTGGGCAGGTACGTCCGGCAGCGCGAGGACATGGCACGTGATGGCTGGCGGCGCGCCGAGGAGATGGAGAGCCGTCAGCGGCTCGTCGCCGACCGCGCGCGGCTGCGCGAGCGGACGAGGATCGCCAGCGACATGCACGACTCGCTGGGTCACGAGCTCAGCCTGATCGCGGTGCGCGCGGCGGCGCTGGAGGTCGCGGGCGGGCTCGACGAGCAACAGCGGCAGGCGGCGGGCGAGTTGCGGCAGAGCGCCGCGACGGCGACCGAACGGCTGCGCGAGATCATCGGGGTCCTGCGCGAGGACGACGCGCCGACCGAGCCGGTGCACGAGAGCATCGACGAACTGCTCGACCGCACCAGGGCGTCGGGCGTGCTGATCGAGTCCTCTGTGGACGCACCGCTCGACGGCGAACCGCAGATGGTCGACCGGGCCGCGTATCGCGTGGTCCAGGAATCGGTCACGAACGTGGTGAAACACGCGCCGGGTGCGGCGGTCACCGTCCGGGTCGTGCGATCGGCGGGGCGGACGGACGTCGTGGTCACCAACACCGCGCCGCCCGCGGGACCGTTGCCGGGCCGGGCTTCGGGCAGGCGCGGGCTGATCGGCCTGCGCGAGCGGGTCCGGTTGGTCGGCGGGACCCTGCGGGCCGGTCCGCACGACGGCGGATTCGAGGTCGGCGCGACCCTGCCGCACGACGCCGCGCCGTCGGAGGAATCGCCGGAGAGCCAGGCGGCGATGGACGCCGAGGTGGGGCAGTCGACGTCGGCAAGGGAGCTCGAGCGCGCGCGCCGGGACGTGCGGCGCAGCCTGATCCAGGCGATCGTCGTGCCGATCGGGTTGTTCGGCCTGGTGGTCGGGATCAGCGGTGCGGTGTTCCTCGTCCAGTGGTACCGCTCCGAACTCGACGGCGGCGACTACGACCGCATCCGGATCGGACAGACGCGCGCGGAGATCGCGTCCCTCCTGCCCGACGGTCAGCGGATCGCGCGGCCGCGCGCGGTGGAACCGCCGGTACCCGGCGGAGCGACCTGCGAGTACTACGGCACCGAGCGCAGCGTGTTCAACTTGAACTACGAGGCCTACCGGCTGTGCTTCGCCGAGGGGAGACTCGTGGCGAAGGACCTGATCAGTGAAGACGAGCAAAGGGGGGACCCGGATGATCCGGGTGGTGCTGGCCGATGACGAGGCGATGATCCGCGCCGGCGTCTCGGCGATCCTGGCCGCGGACGCCGGCATCGAGGTGGTCGCGGAAGCCGAGGACGGTCGCGCCGCCGTCGAGCAGGCCCGCGCGACCAGGCCGGACGTCGTGCTCCTCGACATCCGGATGCCGGTCATGGACGGGCTCAAGGCGGCCGAGGAGATCCGCCGGTTGCTGCCCGAGGTGGGCGTGATCATGCTGACCACGTTCGGCGAGGACGCCTACATCGAACGCGCGCTCGGCCTCGGCGCGAGCGGTTTCCTGCTGAAATCCGGTGACCCCCGCGAACTGCTCGGCGGGATCCACGCGGTCGCGGGTGGCGCGGCGTTCCTTTCGCCGAAGGTCGCGCAGCGCGTCATCGCCCGCTTCTCCGGCAATCAGGTCTCCCGCGCCGAAGAGGCGAAGGCGCTGATCGGCAAACTGACCCCGCGTGAGCAGGAAGTGCTGGCGCTGCTCGGTTCCGGACTGTCCAATGCGGACATCGCCGCGAAGCTGTTCGTGGTCGAGGGCACGGTGAAGGCCTATGTCAGCACGATCCTGAACCGGCTCGGCGCGCGGAACCGGGTGCAGGCCGCGATCACCGCGTACGAGGCGGGGCTGGTCGGCGGGGGACAGGCGGGGTCCAGCCGCTGACGCCGGCGCCGATACGGGCGGTGAGCGCGCCGGGAAGCAGCCGGAACACGCCGTTGCGGACGGCCACGGCGAGCGGGTTACGCAGCTGCGGCCCGGCTTTTCCCGCCTGGACCGACGCTTTCACGACACTCTGGCTGCGCGGGCGGCGCTGCTCGTCGTAACTCTTCAGCGCCGCGTCGACGTCTTCGGTGGTACTGAGCGCGGCGGCGAGGACGACGGCGTCTTCGATCGCCTGGCAGCCACCCTGGCCGAGGAACGGCGGCATCGCGTGGGCCGCGTCGCCGAGGAGCGCGACGCGGCCTCTGACGTAGGTGGGCAGGGGAGTGCCGAGCAGGTAGAGATCGTGGTGGAGCAGCGTCTCGGGCGTCGTCGCGTCGATGAGCTCGGGAATCGGTTCGTGCCAGCCGCCGAAGCGGTTTCGCAGATACGATTTCGGGTCCTCGTGCCGGACGCCCGGTTCGGCGACGTAACTCGCCCACCAGTAGACGCGGCCGTCGTGCAGCGGGATGACACCGATCTCGGCTCCGTCGTCCCAGCTCGTGCTGAGCTCTGCCGGGCGAGGGAGGGTGGTCACCGCGCGGAAGGCCGTGCTTCCGCTGTACACCGGCTCGGGATGGCGCGGCCAGAGTTCTTTGCGGGCCATGCTGTGGATCCCGTCCGCGGCGACGACGACGTCGGCGTCGAGATCGTCGAGGCTGGTGACTTCCACACCGGTGCGGACGCAGCCGTCGGGGAGGGCGTCGTGGAGCGCGCCGATGAGATCCGCGCGGTGGATGGCGGCGAGCGGGCGGCCGTGGTGACGGCGGAACGCCTCGGCGTCCCAACGGGTGATGCGGCGGCCTTCGCGGTCGTGGAGGCCGCCGGAGGATTGTTCCTTCAGGGTTTTGGGGTGGACGCCCAGTGCTTCGAGTGAGCGCAGGGCGTTCGGCCACAGGGAGATGCCCGCGCCGACGGCGGTGAGCTCCGGCGCCTGTTCGAGGACGGTGACCTCCCAGCCGATGCCGTGCAGCCCGATGGCGGCGCTCAGTCCGCCGATTCCCCCGCCGATCACGATCGCTTTGCGCATGTCGACCTCCTCTACGGCTGTAGAGTACTACTACACTTGTAGAGTGCGAAAGGCGACGATCGGGGACGCGGCCATCGAGGTCATCGCGGCCGAAGGGATGCGGGGGCTGACGCATCGCGCCGTCGACCGGTTCGCCGGGCTGCCGCCGGGTTCGACCTCGTACTACGCGCGGACGCGGGCGGCGCTGCTGGAGCTGGCGATCTCGCGGATGGTCGAACTCGACGAGGTCACCCTCGATCCGCCACCCGGACGGCTGGCCGAGTACGTGGCGGGCTTCGCCCACGCGGCGATCACGACCGGGCGGACGCGGATGCTCGCGCGGTACGAATTCGCGCTGGAGGCGACGCGGCGGCCGGAACTGCGGGAGGCCTACGACCGGGGTGGGCTGGTCATCCGGCGGCGGTGCGCGGAGGTGCTCGCCGCGTGCGGATCGGCGGAGCCGGAGCGGCACGCGCGGGTGCTCGTCGCTTGGCTGGAAGGGACGGTCTTCGACGCGCTGGCCGGGACTGGCTCGCTGCGGCCGCCGGGGCTGGAGGAGCTGACGCGAGGGGCGGGGGAGGTTTTGGCTGGGCTCGGGGTGGCGGGGTAGCAAGGGACCTTTGCTACCGCTTGAGGCTCTGACCTGCGGAAAGAGAGCAAGGGACCTTTGCTACCGCCTGAGGGTGTGTGGAAATAGAGACGTTGAGTGTCCCTATTTCCACACACCCTGCACGCCGTGTAGTGACTGTGTGGATTTTGGTGCGTTGGGTGACCCGAAATCCACACGGTCACCTGCGGAAAGGGAGCAAGGGACCTTTGCTACCGCTCTCTCAATGTTGAGACAACCGCGCCGCCCGCGGCCCAGACGGGGATGTCCCGAAAGCCACTTTCGGGACATCTGACGTCCTGAAAGTGGCTTTCGCGACGTGCCTGGGCGCCCAAGCGGTAGCAAAGGTCCCTTGCTCCCCCTCAGGCGTCCCGGCGCCTGAGCACAGTGGAACCGGTGACCAGACCAGCCGCCGCCCAAGCAGCACAGAGCGCGACGCCGACCCAGGGCGCGTAGGGCGCGACACCGCCGAAGATCGGGTTCGGCTGCCCCGGCGTGACCATCGCGTTGACGCCCGCGAAGCCCGGGAAGTAGTTCACGAGGTCCTCCCCGCCCAGCGAACCGGCGAACATGGGGATCATCACCAGCAGCACGAACATGGTCACGATCGTCCCCGCCGTCGAGCGCAGCGCCGTCCCCAGACCGAGGCAGAGCAGGCCCAGCAGCGCGAAGTAGGCGCCCATCCCCGCCGCGGTGGCGAGGACGTCACCCACCGAAGAGTCCCGGTCGGTGATCAGCGGTGCCGAGATCGCCACGCCGGCGAGGGTGTTCAGGACGCCGTAGCCGAACAGCGCCGGCAGCAGGACGGCCGATTTCGCGGCGAGGACGCGGTTTCGCACGGGGATCCACTGCAGGGTCGAGCGGATGCTGCCACTGGCGTACTCGCTCGTGATGAACAGCGTCGCCAGCGCGACCACGGCGAACTGCGTGAGGTAGAACGCCGCCCCGGCCACGACGGCGTGCGGCGCAACCTGCCGTTCGGTGCCCGTGTGCGACATCAGGCCCAGCGCGCCCGAATAGGCGAGCATCAGGGCGAGCCCGCTGATCAGGCACCACCAGGTCGACCGGACCGACCAGAACTTGGTCCATTCCGAAGAGATCGCGTTCATCGTGCGCTCCACTGCTTGAAGAAGCCGGTCAGTTCGTCACGGAAGAACTTCAGCGCCTCCCGTGAGCCGATCGAGCCGTACTGGTTTTCGATCTCGTTCGGCGGGAGCTGCGGCCGCAGCCCTAGTTGGTCGATCAGGATCGCCGCGTCGGTCACCGACGAATGGCCACTGTTCTCGACCAGGTCCTGCCTCTTCGGGCCGGTGAGCCGCGGCCAGGTCTCGTCCCAGGACGCGCGAAAGTACTTCTCGCCGGTCGGGCTGGTCAGCAGCAGGAACGGCCGGCCGAGCGAGACGTTGCCGTAGAACGGGCCGTCGACGTTCACGCCCGCCTTGATCCGCCGGTCGGCGACCATCGCGGCGGCGGTCGCCGAACCGCCGGCGGAGTGCCCGGCCATCCCGATCTTCGTCGCGTCGATCGACCACCGACGGTCCTTCAGCAGCGTGTCGACGACGAACGTCGTGTCGATCGCGCGGTTCGCGATCGCGGCGGGCCACGGCTCACCGGGGAGTCCACAAGCGACACACTGGCGCAGCCCGTCGGGGAACTCCGTCGCCCAGGCTTCGTAGGCGTGGTCGATCCCGGCGACCACGAAGCCTTGCGAGGCAAGGTGTTCGGCCACCGAGGTCAGGGTGATCCGGTTGTTGCCCGCGCCCGGCGAAAGCACCACCAGCGGACGCCGTCCCGGCAGCGAGGGCGCGTTCTCGCGCGAGTGGACCCGCACCTTGCTCAGGGCGTCCGGAGGCAGGTCGAGTTTCCGTCCGGCGATCGCCGCCGCCGACTCGGCCTCGGACATGTACAGCGGCGCGCGCCCGATCGGCACGGCCGGGTACCACACGTTGACCATCAGTTCGCGGCGCTTTTCGGGCATCCACGGGTCGGCTCGCTGCTGATCGGTGAGATGCAGCGTGCGCAACCCGATCGGGAGCGGGCCGCCCGGCGCGGGCAGCGACAGTTGCGGTGCCGCCGACGCGGCCGCCGGCACCCCCAGCAGGCCGGCGATCACCGCCACCAGGACCATGAGTGACTTCACGCCGCGACTCCCGTTCCGTATTCGACCGACGACGCGGTCAGTTCCATGTACGCCTGTTCCAGTGACGCGGTCCGTTCGGCCAGTCCGTGCACCCGGATCCCGAGTTCGTGCACCGCGTCGCCGACGAGGTGGACGGGCAGGTCGTGCACGACCAGTTCGTCCTGGTCGGATTCCGTGGTCGCGCCGAGTGCGCGAAGGCGCTGTTCGAGGACACGCAGGTCGGCGGGCGAGGGCACCCGCACCACGACCGACGTCCGCGAATTGCCCGCGATGAATTCGTCGACCGGCGCGTCCGCGAGCAGTTTTCCCTTGCCGATGACGACCAGCCGGTCCGCGGTCAGCTGCATTTCGCTCATCAGGTGGCTCGACACGAACACCGTGCGGCCCTCCTCCGCGAGGAGGCGCATCAGCTGCCGCACCCAGCGGACGCCGTCGGGATCGAGGCCGTTCACCGGCTCGTCGAACATCAGCACACCCGGGTCACCCAGCAGTGCGCCGGCGATCCCGAGGCGTTGCCCCATTCCGAGGGAAAACGTCCCGGCGCGTTTGCCCGCGACGTCGGTGAGGCCCACCGTCGCGAGCACTTCGTCCACCCGGCTCGCCGGGATCCCGTTGCTGCGCGCCATCGCCAGGAGATGCTTGCCCGCGCTCCGGCCGGGATGCAGCGCCTTGGCCTCCAGCAGCGCGCCGACCTCGCGCAGCGGGAACCGCAGGTCCTCGTACCTCTTGCCGTCGATGCGGACCTCGCCCGCGCTCGGCGCGTCGAGGCCGAGCGTCATCCGCATGGTCGTCGACTTGCCCGCGCCGTTGGGACCGAGGAAACCGGTCACCTTGCCCGGCTCGACGGCGAAGGTCAGCCCGTCGACGACCGTCTTCTCGCCATAGCGCTTCGTGAGTCCTCGAAGCGTGATCATCCGCGTCCTCCTTCGTGTCCCTGAATCCTCCGGCGCGAGGGCAGCCGAGGGCATTGCCCCGAAGTCATCGGCCACCCCTTACTTTCGGCAGGTGCCGCTCGGCACGAGTCGCCGCGGAAAGGCACAATCGGCGCCATGACCACCCGCGAACAACGGCGTGTGAATCCGCTCGACCTGGTGATGCTCGCCCTCGCCGTGTTCTCCGTCGGGCTGCTCGCCTACGTGACGTTCTTCCCTCATTCGGCGGAGACGGCGCATCGTGTCTTCGTCATCGACACGACGGTGTGCGGGATCTTCGCGCTGGAATTCCTCTGGCGGTGGCGGCGCTGCGGCTGGGAGAAGTGGTTCCCGCTGCGCAACTGGTACGAGATCCTCGGCATGATCCCCATCGCGCATCCGGCGCTGCGCGGGTTCCGGCTGCTGCGGATCGTCGTGGTGCTCGTCCGGCTCGCGCGCACCGCGGACCGCGCGTTCGGGGAGCGGTTCACGCAACGGCTGGTCGAACGGCTTTCCCGGCCGATCGTGCTCGCGATCAAGAAGCCGATCACGATCGCGGTGCTCGACGAGGTCGTGAAGGTGCTGGAAACCGGGAACTATCCGCAGAACCTCGCGCGCTCACTCGGGGAGAACCAGACGTTGCTGCGGGGGATCATCGCGGAGAAGCTCAAGAACGATCCGCAGGCCGGGAGGCTTTCGAAACTGCCGTTCCACGACGAGGTGGTGCGTTCGGTGATCGACACCGCGATGCGCGTGATCCTCGAAGTGCTGACCGACCCGCGGATCGACGAGTTCTTCGCACATGTGGTGCGGGAGAACCGGGAGCAGATCCGCAGCGCGGTGCAGCTGGGGTTGAACGAGCGCGAGGACGACGAGGAGCTGGCGGCGCGGTTGCCGACCACGCCTCAGCATCAGCTGATGGACTGACCTCGTGAGGTGCGCCGGGTGGGAGGGGCTTTCAGCGGGTCCTCGGGCCACGGATGCTTCGGGTAGCGCCCGCGAAGATCGGCACGCACGGCCGCGTAACCATTGCGCCAGAACGATTCCAGATCGGCGGTGACCGCGGCGGGCCGTCCCGCCGGGGAGAGCAGATGGAGCACGACGGGGACTCCCGCCAGCTCCGGCGTCGCGAGCCAGCCGAACGTCTCTTGCAATTTGACGGCGAGTACCGGCTGTTCACCCGAAAAATCGACCCTGATCCGCGAACCCGACGGCACTTCCAGCCGGTCCGGCGCCAGCTCGTCCAAACGTGACGCCTCCGGCCAGGGCAGCAGTCCGCGCAGCGCGGCGCCCGCGTCCAGTGCGGCCAGTTCCGATCGGCGGCGAGCGGAACCGAGATCGAGCCAAGTGTCCAGAGTGGACAGTAATGCGGTGTCGGAGACGTCAGGCCAAGGCGAACCCGTCACTCGGTGCAGAAAGGACAGTCGTTCGCGCAGCCGCTTGCCGTCCTCGGTCCAGCGCAGCAGGCCGAGCCCTTCGGTGCGCAACCCGTCCAGCAGGGCGGCGCGGATCGCGTCCGGTGCGGGCGAGCGCAAAGGCTTCTCCGAGAGCGTGATCGCGCCGAGTCGTCGCACCGACCGTGCCACGACGTCGCCCGAAGCCCAGTGCACTTCGTCCACTGAGGACACCAGATTCGGCGCGGCCCGCACGGCGAGGTCTTCGTCCGCGGGCGCGGCGAGCCGGATGATGCCCTGCGCGCGGCCGGGATCGCGGGTCGCTTCGGCCACCGCCAGCCATTCGACGTCGGCAAGCCCGCTTCCACGCGGAAGTTCGGCGGCCGTACCACCGGCCATCAGGTAAACCGGTGTCCCCGCGGAACGCCGTCGCGCGAGCCGCTCAGGATGCGCCAGCGCCACCACCAGTGCCGGATCAGAGGCATTGCCACCGTCGGGAACCAGCCGGGTAAGCCTTCGCACGTCGCGTTTCCAGCGCTCGTCACCGCGAACTCGCCGCAGCTCGGCTTCGAGGTCGGTCAGCGTGCCACCGCTGTCCAGCAGTGCGACGACCTCGGCCGCCGAACGCGCGTTGGTCCGCGCCGCGCCGTCCAGCAACGCCCTCGCCAGCCGCGGATGCAGGCCCAGCCCGGCCATCTTCCGGCCGCGTTCGGTCACCGTGCCGTCTTCCGCGGTCGCTCCGAGCGTGGTCAGCAACGCGCGCCCGGCGGCCAGCGCGCCCTCGCCGGGTGGATCCCACCAGGCGAGGCCGGAACCGTCCGGTGTGGACCAGCACGCGAGCTCCAGCGCGAACCGCGCCAGCTCGGCCGTCCGGATCTCGGGCTCGGGGTACGCGGGCAGGGAGCCCTGTTCGTGCGCCGCCCAGCACCGGTACGCGCGGCCAGGTGCCTCACGCCCGGCCCGGCCGGCGCGCTGTTCCGCGACCGCGGCCGATACGCGGACCGTCGCCAGCCCCGGCAGGCCGCGCCGGTGATCGACACGAGGCACGCGGGACAAGCCACAGTCCACGACCGCGCGCACGCCCGGCACGGTCAAACTCGACTCGGCGACCGACGTCGAGAGCACCACGCGGCGGCGGGCGCGCGGGCGCAGCGCGTCGTCCTGGTGTGCCGCCGACAGCCGCCCGTGCAAGGGCAGCACGTCGGTGTCTAGGCCGCCGAGCAGGCCGCTCACCCTGGCGATCTCTCCCGCCCCGGGCAGGAAGGCGAGCACATCACCGTCCCCTTCGGACAGTGCTTTGTGGATCACCCTGGCGACGGCCGCCTCGATCCGCTCGCCGCGCGCCGGCGGGGAGTACGAGACGTCGACCGGATACGTCCTCGCGTGCGCGGTGATCACCGGCGCGTCGCCGAGCAGGGCCGCCAGCCGTCCGGACGCCACGGTGGCGGACGTCGCGAGCAGGCGCAGATCGTCGCGCAGCCCGGCGCGCACGTCCAGCAGGAGCGCGAGCAGCAGATCCGCGTCGAGATGGCGTTCGTGGCATTCGTCGAGCAGGACGGTCGACACTCCGGCGAGTTCGGGATCGCCCTGCACCCGCCGGACCAGCAAGCCCGACGTCACCACTTCGATCCGCGTCGACGAAGACACCTTCCGGTCGCCGCGGACCGAATAGCCGACCGTCTCACCGATCCGTTCCCCCAGCAGGGACGCCATCCGGGCCGCCGCGGCCCGCGCCGCCAGCCGCCTCGGTTCGGCGACGATCACCCGGCCTTCGCCGGTGTCCAGCGCGAGCGGCACCAACGTGGTCTTGCCGGTTCCCGGGGGTGCGACGAGCACCGCGGTGCCGTGGGCGTCGAGCGCGGCTTCGAGTTCGGGCAGGACGGCGCGAACCGGCAGATCGGGAAGGGTCACTTCTCGGTGACCTCGGGCGCGGGCGGGATCCGGTAGCCGGACGGGCCGATGTTGCGGTTCAGCGATTCGAGCCATTCCCCCGACGAGATCATCTTCTGGATCGCCTTGGCCACCGCCGCTCGGCCTTCGGCGTCTTCCTTGCGCAGGCCGACGCCGTACTTCTCCTCCGAGAACGGCTTGCCGACGACGCGCAGCAACTCCGGGTTCTGCGCCACGTAACCGGCGAGGATGACGTCGTCGGTGGTCACCGCGTCCACCTGACCGGCGAGCAGCGCCGTGACGCAATCCTGGTAGCGCGGGTACTCGACGAGCTGGACGGCCTGCGCGAACTTGTCGCGCACCTGTTCGGCGGAAGTGGTGCCGCCCACGGCGCACAGCTTGCGGCCGTTGAGGTTCTCCGGGCCGGTGATGTCGGTCGACCGGAGGCGGACGAGCAGATCCTGGCCCGCGTCGAAATAGGGCCCGGCGAAACCGACGACCTGTTTACGTTTTTCGGTGATGGAGTAGGTCGCCACCATCAGATCCGTGATCCCCGAGGTGATGTCCGTCTCGCGGGACGACGGCCTGCTGTCGTGCCAGGTGATGTGATCCTCGTCGACCCCCAATTCGCTCGCGACGTACTTCGCCACGTCGACGTCGAAGCCGACGTAGCGGCCGTCGACCGTCCGTTTGGAAAGCCCCGGCTGGTCGAAGCGGATGCCGATGGTGAGTTTGTTGGTGGCGACGGCGCGCGCGACGAGAGAATCCGATGGACCGGCCTCTTCGCCGCAGGCCGCCGCTGTGACCAGCATCAAGCAGGCCACCAGCAGGGCGCGTCCCCTCATCGGGTGCCTCCGTCCGCCGCCTCACATTGTTCTCAGGGTCGGCGGTTAGCCTAGGCCCGTGCGTAGACCGCCCCAAGTCGTACTCGACGCCGTGGGCACACTCGCCCGGCTCGGACTGGCCGCCGTCTGGTTGGTTTCCGGAGCGCTGAAGATCAGCGATCCGGGACAGACCTACATCGCGGTCCAGGCTTTCGACGTCCTGCCGGACGGGCTCGTCCGCCCGGTCGCGATCGGGATGCCGCTCGTCGAACTGGCGCTCGGCCTGTTCCTGCTCGCCGGATTCGTGACCCGGTGGGTGTCGGTGCTGTCGGTGCTGCTGCTCGCGGTGCTCATCGCCGCGATCGCCCAATCCTGGGCGCGCGGGCTGAGCATCGATTGTGGCTGCTTCGGCGGTGGCGGTCAGATCGCCGCGGATCAGACGAGGTATCCGCAGGAGATCGCCAGAGACCTCGGGTTCGCGCTACTGGGTGTCTGGCTGATCGTGCGGCCGCGGACCTGGCTGTCCGTGGACGGCTGGCTCGGGAACTCTCAAGCCCCCGCCGACGACGACTATGTGGGTATCGCTGAAGGGAACGAATAATCGTGGGTGGAGCTGAGCGCAACGCTCGGAAACGCAAGCAGCAGCAGACCGCGTCGCGCTCGGTGGCACAGGCCAGGGGCGTCGCGGGCGGCGACAAGAAGAAGGTCGTCGCGATCACCGTCGCGGTGGTCGTGCTCGCCGCGCTGGTGATCGGTGGCGTGATCTGGACGACGTCCAGCAAGGACAGCACCGAGGGCAAGGTGATCGGGGCGCAGCCGACCACCTCGGCGCCCGGTGTCGTCGAGAAGCGCGAGGGGGCGGCCGTGGTCGTCGGCAAGCCCGAGGCGAAGAAGACCATCGACATCTACGCCGACTTCCTCTGCCCGGTCTGCAAGCAGTTCGAAGAGTCGTTCAAGGGGCAGATCGAGGAGCAGGTGAACAACGGGACCCTGCAGGTCCGGTACCACATGCTGCCGATGCTCAACCAGCGCTCCGACCCGCCGGGCTACTCGCTGGACTCCGCCAACGCCTCGCTCGCCGCGGCCGACGCGGGCAAGTTCCTCGCCTTCCACGACGCGCTGTTCAAGGACCAGCCGGAGGAAGGCGGACGCGGGTTCGACAAGGCGCAGCTGATCAAGCTCGGCCAGGACGTCGGCATCACCGACCCGGCCTTCGCGCTCAAGGTCAACAGCGGCGCTTACGAGCAGGAGATCCAGGACGCGTACAAGAAGATCTCGACGGACCCGTCGCTGCAGCAGGACTTCGGCAACGGCCCCGGTTTCGGCACGCCGACCGTGACGGCGAACGGGCAGGTCGTGAAGCTGGAGCAGGACTGGGTGCAGAAGGTCGTCAGCTAGGTTTCTCCCGTGAAGGCCCCCTTCCCTCGGCTGAGCCGAGGGAAGGGGGCCTTCACGCTGTTCGGGGTCGGTGGGGGCGGCCGGGTGGTAGCAAAGGTCCCTTGCTCTCTTTCGGCAGGTCACGGTGTGGGTTTCGGGACATCCGACGTCCCGGAATCCACACGGTCAGGGTGCATCGCTACGCGGAGTGCGGGGTGTGTGGAAATAGGGACACTCAACGTCCCTATTTCCACACCCCCCAGGCGGTAGCAAAGGTCCCTTGCTCCCTTTTCGCAGGTCAGGGGCGCGAAGCGGACGCGACGGTCGCGAGGGCGTGTACGCGAGCCGTCTCCGCGGAGCGCGGCCAGACGAGGCCCCACTCGACGTCGGGTGAGCCGGCGAAGGGCACGAAGCGGATTCGCGGGTGGCTGAAGTACTCCCGCGCGTGCGCGGCGAGCGGGCAGATGCCGGCGCCGGTGGCGATCGCGGCGAGCAGCTCCTGAAAGGTCGCGAAGGGCTTGCCCCGGGACACGAGGTGCCCGGCCGGCGTCAGCCACTGCCGGGGTTCCTCGATCCAGTACGGCTCCGGCGGATGAGCCGCGCGAAGGACGGTGTCGCGGGCGAGGTCGTCGAGGGTCACTGACTTCCGCCGCGCGAACGGGTGTTTCGACGACACCGCGAGCACCATCGGTTCGGTGTACACGACCGGTCCGGTCGTGACATCCGGCTCGTCGGCCGGAAGCAGGGTCACCAGCACGTCGATCTCACCCGACCGAAGCATCGCCATCGGATCGGCGAAATCGGCTTCGCGGATGAGCAGTTCCGTGTCCGGGTAGCGCTGCCGGAACCGGTCCAGGAGGTCTTCGATCAGGTCGGCGACGCCGGGTGCTTCGAAACCCAGCCGCAGCACGCCACCGATCCCGCGTCCGGCCGCGATCGCGCGGTCGATGCCTTCGTGCAGCGCACGGTAGGCGGGGCCGAGGTCGTCCCGCAGCCGTTCACCGATCGGGGTGAGCCGGACCCGCCTGCTGGTGCGGGCGAACAGCGGCGCGCCGATCCGGCGTTCCACCTGCTTGATCGTCTGGCTCACCCGTGCCTGCGAGACGTGCAGGCGTTCCGCGGTGCGGCCGAAATGCAGTTCGTCGGCCAGCGCCAGGAAGATCTCGATGTCCCGCAGTTCCATAATGCCCAGGTTATCGATATGGAGCGGTGCCGGTCAGCGGGAACCGTCTTTTTCGCAGGTCTGGCGCTTTGTCATGTGTTAATTCAAGATATGAACTTACGCACTTTCGGCATGGGTGGTGAGTTATGAGGAGATTCGCGGTCCGGCTCGCTCTGCTGTTCGTTTCCTGTCTCGCACTGGCGTTGGCGCCGGTGACGGCACAGGCGGCCCCCGCGTTCCAGGTGCTGGCCTTCTACAACGGCACCTACGACGCGGCGCACATCAGTTTCGTCAAGGAAGCCAACCAGTGGTTCCCGAAAACCGCTTCACAGAACAACTTCGGCTACACCGCGACCAACGACTGGAACCGGCTGAACTCGCTGCAGCCCTCGCGGTACCAGGTCGTGCTGTTCCTGGACGACCTTCCGCAGACCTCGGCGCAGCGTTCGGGCTTCGAGCGGTACATGAACGCGGGCGGCGCCTTCTTGGGCTTCCATGTGGCGGCGTTCAACACCAATCCGTCCACTTGGGACTGGTATCACAACCGTTTCCTCGGCACGGGCGCGTTCAAGTCCAATACCTGGGGGCCGACGACGGCGACGCTGAAGGTGGAGAACCGGCCGCATCCGTCGACCGCGCGGCTGCCCGCGACCTTCACCTCGTCGGTGAGCGAGTGGTACGCCTGGAACAGGGACCTGCGCGGGAACCCGGACATCCGGATCCTCGCCTCGGTGGATCCGGTGAGTTTCCCGCTCGGGACCGATCCGAACCAGTCCTGGTACAGCGGGTACTACCCGATCCTCTGGACCAACGCCAAGTACAAGATGCTGTACGCCAACTTCGGGCACAACAAGATGAACTACGAGACGAACCAGCCACTTTCGTCGACCTTCGGCAGTGAGGTGCAGAACCGCTTCGTCATCGACGGTCTGCTGTGGCTGGGCGGCTCGAAGACGTCGTAAGCCCGGTGCCGGAGGCCCGGCCGGGGCACGTTTTCCCTGGTCAGGGCCTCCGGTGGTAGCAAAGGTCCCTTGCTACTCCTCGATGGCGCCGCCGACCGCCCGCAGGTGCTGCCGGAACGTCAGCGAAGGCGACTTCGCGCGCTCCGCGAGGAAGTCGGCGAAGCGCACCTGCTCGCGAAGCGACTCTCCGGCACGGATCCGGTCGGCCTGGAGCCGCTCGGTGTCACGGATGCCCTCGGCTCGGTCCAGGACCTCGTCCGCCCGGTCGCCCGGAACGAACAGGACGCCGTCCTCGTCGCCGAACACGAGGTCCTCCCGCGTCACCGTCCACTCGCCGACGACGGCCGACTCGAGCGCGTCGTCCGGGCGGGCGGTGACCGAGAGCGGACCGGTCGGGATCGAGCCGAGACTGAACACCGGCAGCCCGATCTTCTTGATGTCCGCGGTGTCGCGATGCAGTCCCCAGATGACCACGCCGCTCAGCCCGGCCGCCTCGGCTTCGAGCACCGCGAGGTCTCCCACGCAGCTCTCGTCGAGCCTGCCGCCGTTGTCGACGACGAGGACGTCGCCGGGGTTCGCGGTTTCGTACGCCTCCAGGAAGACGTCGACGCTGCCGACGTGCCGTGCGGGGGTGACCCGCCCGGCGACGCGGCCATCGGGCACGACCGCGTGCGTACCGGCGGGCGCGCACCGGACCGGGACGCCGGCGCGGACGCAGCCGTCGGTCAGATGCGCGGTGGTCAGCAGGGAGAACCGCTGCCGAAGCTCCTCGGGATCCATACCCCGACTTTAGGCAGTTTCCGGTAAGTCAGACTTACCGGACGCCGCCTGGCCGCGGCGCCACACCACAGGGATGCCGTCGTTGCCGCCGCCCTCCAGCGTTCCGGCGATCTCGCCGTTGTCGCCCACGACGGTGCCGTACGCGCTGCCCGGGGACGGGAGCGCCGCCACCGGACCGCCCGATGACCACACCGTGGGGGTTCTCGGCGAAACCCACCCCGTGACCAGGCCGGATCCGTTGAGCGCCATCGTGTACATGTTGCCCGGCACCTGCTCGGAGCTGTCGAACGCCGTCCAGAGCCGGTCGCCCAGTTGGGTCGAGGCCAGTACTTTCCCGTTCCGAATCGCGATCCCGCGTGATTCGCGGAGACCCTCCGGAAGAACGAGTTGGCGCAGCACCCCGTCCTTCCAGAGCCAGGTGCCACCGAACTGCTCGTTCAGCAGGATGGTGCCGTCCTGGTCGATGTCGACGGGGGTGAGCAACGGCGGGACGTCCAGCTTCACCGGGTGCTCGCGGTCGCCGGAGGGCCAGAACGCGGCGGTGGAGCCGTAGCGGATGTCGTTGAACACCGTGCCGACGACGTCGCCGCGGTCGTTCGTGCCGAGGGCTTGCGTGCTGTGGTAACCCGGTACCTTCCCCAGAAACCGGAAGCCGCCGTTCTCGAACGCGAAGGCGTGCTTGTTCGGGTAGCGGCTCCCTTCCGAGTAGAAGACGGCGTTGCCGAGGACGGAGCCGGACGCGTTCTCGTCCACCGCTTCGACCGAGGTGTAGCCCGCCGGGATGCCGTGGTCCGCGAAGGTCCCGCCGTCCCAGGTGATCAGCTTTCCGTCGGAGGTCCCCGCGTAGCCCCCGGCGCCGTTCGTGCCTGCCACCCGCGCCGTGCCGCTGCCGCCGGGTGGCAACGGCAGGTAGCTCATCGTCCAGTCGCTCGCCGAGGCGGTGCCCGCTGACAGCAGTCCGGCCACGACGGTCGCGGCCAGGACCATGCTCGTTCGTTTCATCGAATACCCCCTGTGAGTGGTGTTCGCCCTGTTTAGCGGGGGCGCGGGGCGCTCGTCTGCGTCACCTGACACCCAGGGTGCCGTAAGTAACATCCGTGCAGGCCTGTATGTAAGGGGTTGATAAATACAATCCTGTCTGTATCTTCAGTGGCAGCAGCGACCCGGCAACGACAAGGAGCGTCGTGGTGGCCAACAAGGTGTACGTCGTCGGCGTGGGCATGACGAAGTTCGAGAAGCCCGGACGCCGCGAGGACTGGGATTACCCGCAGATGGCCAAGGAGTCCGGGACCAAGGCGCTCGAAGACGCCGGCATCTCCTTCGACGAGGTGCGGCAGGCCTACGTCGGCTACGTCTACGGCGAGTCGACCTCGGGGCAGCGCGCGGTCTACGAACTGGGCATGACCGGGATCCCGGTGGTGAACGTCAACAACAACTGCTCGACCGGGTCGACCGCGCTGTACCTGGCCGCGGAGGCGATCCGGGGCGGGCGCGCGGACTGCGCGCTCGCGCTGGGTTTCGAGAAGATGCAGCCTGGATCACTCGGCTCGACCTATGACGACCGCGAGCAGCCGATGGGCAGGCACATCCAGGCGCTCGCGGAGATCTCCGAAGTGCTCTTCCCGCCGGCGCCGTGGATGTTCGGCGCGGCGGGCCGTGAGCACATGAAGACCTACGGCACCACCGCCGAACACTTCGCCAAGATCGGCGAGAAGAACCACCGGCACTCGGTGAACAACCCGTACGCGCAGTTCCAGGAAAGCTATTCGCTGCAGGACATCCTGGACTCGCGGATGATCTACGACCCGCTGACCAAGCTCCAGTGCTCACCGACGTCCGACGGCTCGGGCGCGGCGATCCTCGCCAGCGAGTCCTTTGTGGATTCGCATGGGCTGGCCGGTCAAGCCGTGGAGATCGTCGGGCAGGCGATGACCACCGACTTCGCCAGCACCTTCGACGGCACCGCGAAGAACATCATCGGCTACGACATGAACGTCCAGGCCGCCCGCCAGGTGTACGACCAGGCCGGGCTCGGCGCGGAGGACTTCCAGGTCATCGAACTGCACGACTGCTTCTCCGCCAACGAACTCCTGCTCTACGAAGCGCTCGGGCTTTGCGCCGAGGGTGAGGCGGGGAAGCTCGTCGACTCCGGAGACACCACCTACGGCGGGAAGTGGGTCGTCAACCCGTCCGGCGGGCTGATCTCCAAGGGACACCCGCTCGGCGCCACCGGCCTCGCCCAGTGCGCCGAACTGACCTGGCAGCTGCGTGGAACCGCCGACAAACGCCAGGTCGACGGCGTCCAGGCCGCCCTGCAGCACAACATCGGACTCGGCGGCGCCGCCGTCGTCACCGCCTACCAGCGCGCCGAGCGCTGATCCCGGAAGGAAGAACCATGGGCAAGATCAGTGCCTCCGTCGAACTCCCCGCCGCTCCCGGCAAGGTGTGGGCGGAGTTCTCCAACCCCAACAACTTCGAGAAGTGGCTGACCATCCACACCAAGTGGAAGGGCGAGGTCCCGGCCGAATTCTCCAAGGGGGCCCAGGCTTCCGAGGTCGTCACGATGCTCGGGATGCCGAACACCATCACCTGGACCGTCGACGAGTTCGAGGCGCCGTCGAAGCTGGCGATCTCCGGGACCGGGATGGCCGGGGTGAAGGTCAAGTTCGAGCTGTCGGTGGAGGCGTCCGGCGAAGGTTCGCTCGCCAGCATCGACGCGGAGTTCGCCGGCCAGATGATCGTCGGCGCGCTCGGCAAGGCCGTCGAGAAGGACGGCAAGAAGAACCTCGACGCCTCCCTGGAGAACTTCAAGGCGCTGGTCTCGTGACCGAGCGGTTCGACCCCGGCGGGCTCGGCAAGTGGACCGACGAGTCCCGGTTCGAGGTCACGCGCGAGCGGTTGATCGAGTACGCGAAGGCCACCAACGACCCGATCCCGGCGCATCTCGCGGGGGACGTCGCGAGCCCCGTGTTCGCGATCGTGCCGGTGTTCGAGTCGCTGATGGAACCCGCGCTGGAGGTCGTCCCGGTCGGCCTGTTCGGCCGGATCGTGCACGGGGAACAGGAATTCCGGTTCCACCGGCCGATCCGTCCCGGCGACAAGCTCGTGTCGCGGGCGCGGATGACCGGCTACGAAGGGCTGAAGAACGGCACACGCGGCACCATCCACCTCGAATGCCGGACCGAGGACGGCGACCTGGTCAACGAGCAGTACGTGACCCTGTTCGTGCGCGGGTTCGACACCGGCGAGACGCGGGGCGAACTCGGGCCGGAGCACAAGTTCGACGAAGGCCTGCGTTCGCAGGCGCCGGTGGCGAAGGTCAGCCAGCATGTCGACGACGACCAGACGTATCGGTACGCGCCCGCCGCCGGTGACCCCATGCCCATCCATCTCGACGAAGAGGTCGCGAAGGATTCGGGACTGCCGGGGATCATCGCGCACGGCCTGTGCACCATGGCGTTCACCTCGTGGGCGCTGCTGACCGAGGTCGCCGGGTCCGATGTGGACAGACTGAAGCGGTTCGCCGTCCGGTTCGCCAAACCGGTGCTGCCCGGACAGGACCTGACGACGTCCATCTGGAGCGCGGGCACCGGGAGCTACGCGTTCGAAACCACCGTCGGCGAAACCGTCGTGATCAAAGACGGCCTCGCGGAATTCGCGGAGTAGGAGCAAAGCCATGGGAGCACTCGACGGGCGGGTCGCCGTCATCACCGGCGCCGGACGCGGGATCGGCCGCGAGCACGCGCTGCTGTTCGCGCGGGAGGGCGCGAGCGTCGTGGTCAACGATCTCGGCGGCGCCAACGACGGCAGCGGTGCCGACACGGGCCCGGCGCAGGAAGTCGTCGACGAAATCCGCGCGGCCGGTGGCAAGGCCGTGGCGAACACGGCCAACGTCGCCGACTGGGCGGGCGCCGAGGAACTGGTCGCGCAGGCGGTGGGCGAGTTCGGCAGGTTGGACGTCGTCGTGAACAACGCGGGCATCCTGCGCGACGCTTTCATCGCGGGACTGGAAGAGTCCCAGTGGGATTCCGTGATCGCCGTGCATTTGAAGGGGCACGCGGCGGTGCTGCGGCACGCGGCCGCGTACTGGAAGACCGCGAGCAAGGCCGGTGAGCCGGTGGCGGGTTCGGTGATCAACACCGCCTCGGCGTCCGGGACCACGTTGCCGAACGCGGGACAGGCGAACTACGGCGCGGCGAAGGCGGGCATCGCGGCGTTGACGCTGGTCGCCGCCGAGGAGCTGGAGCGCTACGGCGTGCGGGTCAACGCGATCGCGCCGATCGCGCGCACGCGGCTCACCCTGGCGACGCCGGGCATGGGCGCGATCTTCGCGCAGGAGGTCGAGGAAGGGGAGTTCGACGCGTTCTCCCCGGCGAACATCTCGCCGCTCGTGGCCTACCTCGCGACCGAGAAATGCCCGCTCACCGGCAAGGTGTTCGCGGTACAGGGCGGCGCGATCTCCGAACTCGCGGGCTGGCACGACGTCAAGGTGATCGAAACCGAGGCGGCCTGGGAGATCGACGACATCGCCGCGAGGCTGCCGTGATCGAGTGGTCCGAGACCGAACTGCTGATCCGGGACGCGATCCGCGAGTTCGTCGACAAGGAGATCCGGCCGCACCTCGACGCGCTGGAAAGCGGGACGCTGCCGCCGTACGACATCATCCGGAAGATGTTCGCGTCCTTCGGCATCGACGCGCTCGCGCGGGAATCGGTGTCGAAACTGCTGTCTGGGGATCGCGGGTCCGGAGGCGGTGGCGGTGGCTTGGCGTTCGGTGGGCAGGAGGCGATGGCGCTCATCGCGGTGAGTGAACTGGCCGGCGTCAGCCTCGGCATCGTCGCTTCGCTCGGGGTGAGCATCGGGCTGACCGCGCAGACGATCCTGACCAAGGGCACTCAGGCGCAGAAGGAGCGGTGGCTGCCCGGGCTGGCGACCTTCGAGAAGGTCGGCGCGTGGGCGATCACCGAACCGGACTCCGGCTCGGACGCTTTCGGCGGGATGAAGACGTCGGTGCGGCGCGACGGGGACGAATACGTCCTCAATGGACAGAAGACGTTCATCACCAACGGGCCATACGCCGACACGATCATCGTGTACGCGAAGCTCGACGACGGCTCGGACGTGCGGGATCGCAAGGTGCTGACGTTCGTGCTGGACAAGGGGATGCCCGGGCTCACACAGGGCAAGCCGTTCAAGAAGATGGGCATGATGTCCTCGCCGACCGGTGAGCTGTTCTTCAGCGACGTGCGGCTCGGGCGGGACAGGCTGCTCGGCGAATCCGAGACTGGCCGCGACGGCGACAGCAAGGCCGAGGTGAAGTCCGGGTTCGCCGTCGAGCGGATCGGCGTCGCGGCGCTGGCGCTCGGGATCATCAACGAGTGCCACCGGCTTTGCGTGGATTACGCGAAGAACCGGAAGCTGTGGGGTCAGGAGATCGGGCGGTTCCAGCTGATCCAGCTCAAGCTGGCGAAGATGGAGGTCGCGCGGATCAACGTGCAGAACATGGTCTTCCAGCTGATCGAGACCCTGCGCGCGGGCAAGATGCCGACACTGGCCGAGGCTTCGGCGATGAAGCTGTACTCGTCGGAGGCGGCCACCGAGGTGGCGATGGAGGCCGTGCAGCTGTTCGGCGGGAACGGGTACATGGCGGAGTACCGGGTGGAGCAGCTCGCGCGGGACGCGAAGTCGCTGATGATCTACGCGGGAAGCAACGAGATCCAGGTGACGCACATCGCGAAGGGCCTCTTGGGACCTCGCGTTTAGTCCTCTGAATGCGGTGGGCGCGGGCGGCGGGGGAGCAAGGGACCTTTGCTACCACTTGGGGAGTCGGCTGCCCGGTGACCGATGGGCCAGCACGCGTGATCGGACGGACGACACGCGTGTGAGGTTCCCCCCGGGGTGCGGACACGGGGTTTTCACGCGGCTGCGTGGGTTTGAGCGTAGTCGAGACGGGTTTCGGCTGGTGTGTGGTGGCCGACTGTCGAATGTAGACGGTCGTGGTTGTAGTAGTGGAGATAACGGAATATGTCGTGTCGTGCCTGGTCACGGGTTCGCCAGATCGTGGTGCCGATCTCGGTTTTGAGAGTGGCGAAGAACGACTCGGCGACGGCGTTGTCGTAGCAGGATCCGACCCGTCCGACCGACGGGCGGATCCGGGACTTGGCCAGCGCCGCGCGGAATTGGCCCGAGGTGTACTGCACCCCGCGGTCGGAGTGGAACACCGCGTCATGGTCGATCAGGCCGCGCGCGGTGGCCAGGGTGATCGCGTCGCAGGCCAGGTCTGCGCGCAGGTGATCGGCCATCGCGTGCCCGACCACCTCGCGGGTGTGCAGGTCGATCACCGTGGCCAGGTAGAGCCAGCCCTGGAACGTGGGCAGGCAGGTAATGTCCCCGACGAACCGCTGACCAGGGTGCTCGGCGGTGAAATCGCGGCGGATCAGATCCTGAACCGCCGCGACCGGCAAAGGATCGGCCTTGGTGAGCGACCGGCGTTTGCGGCGGGTGATCCCGGCGATCCGATGTTCCCGCATGAGCCGTTCCACCCGCTTGTGATTCACACCGACCCCACGTCGGTGCAGTTCCGCGGTGACCCGCGGCGCACCGTAGGCCTCCCTGTGCTCGGCGTGGATCGCGGTGATCAGCAGCACCAGGTCCTGCTCCGCGTCCTCCCGCGCCTCACGGACCTTCCGCGCGGCGACCCACTCGTGATAGCCCTGCCGGCGCAAACCCAGGACCTGGCACAACCGCTTCACACCGAACTCGGCGCGATGCTCGGAGATGAACCGGTAGCGGTAGATCATCGATCCATCTCTTTGGCAAAATAAGCGGCCGCTTTACGCAGGATCTCCTTCTCTTTCTCCAGCTCAGCGACCCGCTTCCGTAACGCCCGCACCTCATCCGAGACCCCCGGGTCCTCCGGCGGCTCAGCCTGGGCCTGCTTCGCCGCGTTCACCCACGACCGCAAGGTCTCATGGTTAACCCCCAGCTCACGGGCGATCTGCCGCAACGGACGATCACTCGAGCCAACCAACTCCACCGCATCCCGACGGAACTGCTCCGGATACTTCGACGAACGCGACACCAAGACATCCTCCCTCCAGACCCATGTCTGGAACCAAGGTGTCCGGCCCCAAGGGGGAACCTCACACGTGTGATCAGACGGACGACACGCGTGATTGGACGGACGACACGTGTGATTGGACGGACGACACGTGTGATTGAGTGGCCAGCTCGCGAGATTGGAGGCGGAACTCGCGTGATTGGGGGCGTAACTCGCGTGGTTGGAGGCGTAACTCAGGTGGTGGATGAGTTCCGGCTCCAAGCACGCGAGTTACGGCTTCCGTCACGCGAGTTACGCCCCCAAGCACGGGTGGTGCGGGGTCAGTCCCGTTCGATGAGGTGGCCGACGACCTCGGGGCCGGGGTGGGCGTGGCCGGAGCCGTCGCGGCGGATGTCGACTTCGGGCAGCTCCACCGGGTCACCGGTGCGCGAGGCGCCGGCGGGACGCGGGCCGATCCAGCCCACGACCAGCCGTGTCTCGCCCTTGAGGAACCGCTGAGCCCGGACACCGCCGGTCGCCCGGCCCTTGGCCGGGTACTCGCTGAACGGGGTCACCTTCACGCTCGCGCCGGTCGCGGTGACGACCATCGGCTCGCCGTGTTCGGCGTCGTCGGTGCGGATCGCGCCGAAGAAGACCACTTCGGCTTCACCGCGCACGGTGATGCCTGCCATGCCGCCGCCCTTGAGACCCTGCGGCCGCACGAGCGAAGCCGGGTAGCGCAGCAGTGACGCTTCGGACGACAGGAACGCCAGCGTCTCTTCGCCGTCGGTGAGCCAGGTGGCGCCGACGACCTCGTCGCCGTCCTTCAGGCTGATCACGTCGAACTCGTCCGAGCGGACCGGCCACTCCGGCGAGCACACCTTCACGACACCGTGCTTCGTGCCGAGCGCGAGACCCGGGGAGCCGGCCGCCTGGTCGCCGAGCGGGGCCAGCCCGATGACGCGCTCGCCCTTCTCCAGCGGCACCAGTTCCTTCGCGGCCATCCCTCCGCGCAGCGACACCGTGCCCGCCTGCTCGGGCAGCACCGGCAGCGGCAGCACGTCGGTCTTGAACGCGCGGCCGCGGTTGGTCACCAGCAGCACCTGACCGCGCGCGGTCGAATGGACCACCGCGGACACCGAGTCGTGTTTGACGCGGCCGTTGCGGCGCCGCACTTCCGACGCCTCCTCCGATTCCGCCGCCGTCCGCGCGACCAGCCCGGTGGCCGACAGGATCACCTGGCACGGGTCGTCCGCGACCTCCAGCGGACCCGACGGCTTCGACGCGGCGAGGACCTCCTTGAGGTCACCGTCGATCAGCGCGGTGCGGCGTTCGGTGGGGTGGTCCTTGGCGATCTTGGCCAGCTCGGCCGAGACGACCTTCTTGAGCACCGACTCGTCGTCGAGGATCTTCGACAGCTCGGCGATCTCCTCGCGCAGCTTGTCCTGCTCGGCTTCGAGCTCGATCCGGTCGTACTTCGTGAGCCGCCGCAGCGGGGTGTCCAGGATGTAGGTCGCCTGGATCTCCGAGAGCTTGAACCGCTTCATCAGGCCGTCCTTCGCGGCCGCGGCGTTCTCGCTCTCGCGGATCAGCTTGATCACCTTGTCGATGTTGAGCAAGGCGATCAGCAGACCGTCGACCAGGTGCAGGCGTTCTTCGCGCTTGCGGCGCCGGTAGCGCGTGCGGCGGGTGACGACCTCGTAGCGGTGGCTGAGGAAGACCTCCAGCAGCGCCTTGAGCCCCAGCGTCTGCGGCTGCCCGTCCACCAGCACGAGGTTGTTGATGCCGAACGACTGCTCCAGCGGCGTGAGCCGGTACAGATCCGCGAGCAGCGCCTGCGGGTTCACCCCGACCTTGCATTCGATGACCAGCCGAGTGCCGTTCTCGCGGTCGGTGAGGTCCTTGACGTCGGCGATGCCGGTGAGCCGTTTGGACTTGTTGACCTCGTCGGTGATCTTCTCGATCACCTTCTCCGGGCCGACGCCGTACGGCAGTTCGGTGACGGTGATCGCCTGGCGGCCGCGGCTGCCCTCCAGCGGCCCGGTCTCGGCGCTGGCGCGCATCCGCACGACGCCGCGGCCGGTCTCGTACGCGCGGCGGACCTCGTCGAGGCCCAGCAGCGAACCGCCGGTCGGCAAGTCGGGGCCGGGGACGAACTCCATCAGCTTGTCGAGGGTGGCGTTCGGGTGGTTGATCAGCCACCGCGCCGCGCCGATGACCTCGGTCAGGTTGTGCGGGATCATATTGGTCGCCATCCCGACCGCGATCCCGGAAGTGCCGTTGACCAGCAGGTTCGGGAACGCCGCCGGCAGCACGGACGGCTCTTCGAGCGAGCCGTCGTAGTTCGGCCGGAAGTCGACGGTGTCCTCGCCGAGTTCACCGACCAGCAGCATCGCCTCCGGGGACAGCCGCGCTTCTGTGTACCGCGAGGCGGCCGGGCCGTCGTCGGGGGAGCCGAAGTTGCCGTGCCCGTCGACCAGCGGGACGTTGAGCGAGAAGTCCTGCGCCAGCCGGACCATGGCGTCGTAGATCGCCGTGTCCCCGTGCGGGTGGTACTTGCCCATCACGTCGCCGACCACGCGGGACGACTTCACGTAGGCGTGCGTCGGCCGGTAGCCGTTCTCGTTCATCGAGTACATGATCCGGCGGTGCACCGGCTTCAGCCCGTCCCGCGCGTCCGGGAGCGCCCGCGAGTGGATGACCGAGTAGGCGTACTCCAGGTACGAATCCTCGATCTCCGTCTTCAGCGAGTTGTCGAAGACGTTCGCGCCGGGCTTGTCGAACGCGGAGGGGTCGACCTTGGTGGTGGTGCCCTTACGGCGTGCCATTGCTCAAAGCTCCTTGAATAGCAACGAAATCAGGCGTCGATGGCTTCGCGGTCGACCCGGTCGGAGGATTCGACCAGCCAGTTGCGGCGCGGTTCGACCTTCTCGCCCATCAACAGCTCGAGCGCGTTCTCCGCGGCTTCGACGTCGTCGAGGGTGATACGGCGGACCGAGCGGGTGGCGGGATTCATCGTGGTGTCCCACAGTTCGTCGGCGTCCATCTCGCCGAGACCCTTGAAGCGCGGCACCGGCGTGACGATCTGCTTGCCAGCCCGCTCCAGCTCCGCGTACTTGGTCTCCATCTCCTTCTGGGTGAAGGTGAAATGGGTTTCCGGGTTACGGCCCTTGGTGACCAGTTTGTGCAGCGGCGGCATCGCGGCGTAGAGCCTGCCGTCCTCGATGACCGGCCGCATGTACTTGGCGAACAGGGTGATCAGCAGTGTGCGGATATGCGAACCGTCGACGTCCGCGTCGGCCATCAGGATCACCCGGCCGTAGCGCATGGTCGACAGGTCGAACGTGCGCCCGCTGCCCGCCCCGAGGACCTGCACGATGGAGGCGATCTCGGCGTTCTTCAGGGTGTCGCCGAGCGACGCCTTCTGGACGTTGAGGATCTTGCCGCGCAAGGGAAGCAGCGCCTGGTACTCCGACACGCGCGCCATCCGCGCCGAACCGAGCGCGCTGTCACCCTCGACGAGGAACAGTTCGCTGCGGGAGACGCCGGTGGTGCGGCAGTCGACCAGTTTCGGCGGCATGGCCGCGCCTTCGAGCGCGGTCTTGCGCCGGGCCGCGTCCTTCTGCTGCTTCTGGGTGAGCCGGACGCGTGCCGCGTCGACCACCTTCTGCAGCACGATCTTCGCCTCGGACTTGGTCTTGCGCTCTTCGGTCCAGGCTCGGATGTGCTTGTCGACGATGCCCTGGATGACGCGGGTGATCCCGGCGGTGGACAGCTCGTCCTTGGTCTGCGAGGTGAACTGCGGCTCGGGCAGCCGGACGTGGACGACCGCCGTCATTCCTTCGAGCACGTCCTCGACGGTCGGCATGTCCTCCTTGGGCTTGAGCAGCCCGCGGGTTTTGGAAATGGCGTCCTGCAAGGCTTTCAGCACCGCGCGGTCGAAACCGCGGCGGTGGGTGCCGCCGTGCACGTTGCGGATGGTGTTGGTGAAGCACTCCACCGTGCGCTCGTAACCGGTTCCCCAGCGCAGCGCGACCTCGACCTCCGCGTGACGCACCACATTGGACTGCATGACGCCGCTGGCGTCGGCCGCGTTCTCCTTGTACGTGCCTTCGCCGTTGATGATCAGCGTGCCGCAGACGGGTTTTTCGCTGTCCGGGGCGAGGAAGTCGACCATGTCGGCGAGGCCGTTGGGGAAGTGGAAGGTCTCTTCGCTGATCGAATCGTCGACGGCGGTGCGCAGCACGTACGTCACGCCGGGGACGAGGAAGGCGGTGTTGCGCATCTTCGCGCGGACACCCTCGACGTCGAGCGCGGCGCCGCTTTCGAAGTAGCGCGTGTCGTACCAGTACCGGATCGACGTGCCGGAGCGCTCGCCCCGCTTCATCTTGCCGGTGATGTTCAGCCCCGACTTGCGGGTGAACTTCGCCTTCGGGCCGGGCCCGTCGAACACGCCGGGGACGCCGTGCGCGAAAGACATCTGGTGGACCTTGCCGCTCTGCTTCACCGTGACGTCGAAGCGGTGCGACAGCGCGTTCACCGCCGAGGCGCCGACGCCGTGCAGGCCACCGGAGGTCTTGTAGCCGGAGCCGCCGAACTTGCCGCCCGCGTGCAGCCTCGTCAGCACCAGCTCGACGCCCGACAAACCGGACTTGGCGTGCGTGCCGGTGGGGATGCCGCGGCCGTCGTCGTCGACCTGGACACTGCCGTCGGCGTGCAGGGTGACCACGATCTTCGTGGCGTGACCCGCCACACCTTCGTCGGTCGAGTTGTCCACGACCTCGGAGAACAGGTGGTTGATGCCGCGGCTGTCGGTGGAACCGATGTACATCCCGGGGCGCTTGCGGACCGCTTCCAGACCCTCGAGATGCGTCAGGTCGTCGGCCCCGTACAGGGTCTCAGCAGTCACTGGGTACTTCTCCTGGAGTCATGGCTCGCGAACTAGCTCGTGGAGGTGGTGTTCAACGCGACACCGTACTGGAGGATATCCGTCCCCTCCGACAGCTTCGTCCTCCCGAGCCTCCGGTGTGGCGCATCACGCCGTCCCGATGGCCGGGTCACGGCTGGGGAAAGCGGCTTCCACCCGGCGTGGATGAGGCGTTATCGTTCCCGGTGTCACAGGGTGACGGGGGGAAGAAGGTGACCGTCGGAACCGGTCCCACACGCGTCTCGACCGCACAACGCGTCGTGAGTCTCTGGTATTTCGTGGTGGTCGTCGGGTCGTTCGGCATGCTCGCGCTGTTACCGGTCGCGCACGCCGCGATCCGGTTGCGGCGTGCCGTCCTGTGGCTGTTCGTGCTGGGCTATGGCGGTATCGCGGTCGGGATGACGTTCCTGCTCGAACGGGCGGCGGCGGAGGGCGAGTCGGAGGCGGTGCTCTCGTTCGCCTGGCTTTTCGGCACGATCCTGTTCATCGCCGGGACCTGCGTCCACCTCGCCCTGCTGCGGAGGAGGATCCTCTATCCGCCGCCGACGGCGTGGGTCGAGTCCGGTATGCATTGCGGGCTGTTCTCGATCGACGTCGCCGGCTTCGGCCAGGTCGGGCGCAGCAGCGAAGTCTTCGTCCAGGTCCGGAGGATGCTCTTCGGCATGCTGGCCGAAGCCTTCGAGACCAGCGGGATCGCCTGGGACGCCTGCCTGAAACGCGACACTGGGGACGGAATGATCGTCGTCGTCCCGCCGCATTTCCCGAAGTTCCGCCTGGTGTACCCGCTCCTCTCGCGGCTGACCGCGGAATTGGCCAGGTACAACGTCGCCACCGAGCCCGGCCTGCGGATCCGGGTGCGGGTGGCGATCCACGCCGGCGAGATCGCGCTCGACGAGTACGGCGTGACGGGACGGCCGAAGGTGCTCCTCGCGCGGCTGCTCGACTCACAGGTCCTGCGGAACGCGCTCACCGAAGCGCCGGACGGGTCGCCCGTGGTGGTGCTCGTCTCCGACCGGTTCCACGAGGACGTCCAGGACCAGGGCGGCCCCGGTCTCGACACGATGAGCTACCGGCAGGTGCTCGTGCACGAGAAGGAGACCGAGGTCCGCGCCTGGCTTCACGTTCCGGATCCGGTGCTCAGAGAGCTGCGGTGAGGACCTCCAGCGCGCTGTGCTGGCGGGCTGCGTCGATCCTGTCGACCGGCCCGGCCCAGCGCAGGCCGTGCTGATCGAGCGACGTGCGGTTGTTCGCGATCGTCGAGTTCGCCTGCCGCGTCAGGTAAGCGTGGTACGGCCTGCCCGTCAGCGCCCGGTCCAGCTCGCCGAGGCCCCTGGCGTACGCGCCCTTGAAGGACGGCCCGTCGGCGCCGCAGTCACCGGACTCGCACGGGTCGCGCAGGATCCCGTTCGAGTGAAGCAGCGACGTCGTCGTGGAGGCGTCCGCCAGACGCCGGGCAGTGGTGAGCAGGGCGGCGTCACCGGTCGCGCGGTTCAGTTCGACCAGCGCGCCGAGGACGATGCCCTGGTTGTAAGTCCAGACGGCCTGCCCGTTGTTGGCGCAGGAGGAGTTCAGGCCGTCGTTGACCAGACCGGCGCCGTTGATCATGCCGCTCGCGCGGAACCAGTCCCAGACTTCGCGTGCCCGCGCGAGCTGGAGCGTGTCGCCGGGGAGCCGGTTGTGCAGCGACGCCGCGACCTTGACGTACAGCTCGTTGGTGACGGCGTTCTTGTACGTTTTCGCCGTCGACCACCAGAGCCCGCCGCCGCAGGTCCCGTCGCGGTAGGAGTACATGTAGTTCGCCGCGATCACGGCGGTGTCGAGGTAACGGCGGTCCTTCGTCAGGTCGTAGGCGCGGATCCAGGCGAGCGCCCACCAGCCGGTGTCGTCGATGTATTCGTTCGTGAAGTTGTCGCCACGATTACGGTCGAAGGTGTTGCCGATGGCGTAGCGGTAGTTCTGCGAGCCGGTGCGGGTGCTGTAGTCGAGGATCGCGGTGAGCGCGTTCGCCGAGTTCCACCAGCCCGTGGTCTGCCAGAGCCCGGTGCCGTTGTCGTAGAACTGCATGAGCGCGGTGGCGGCGGCTTCGGTGCGGTCGTTCGCGGCGACTGTCGTGCGGAACCACGGCGTGCAGGCGATTTCCGGCCGGTTGCCGGCCTTCCCGCAGGCGCGCAGGGCGCCGAAACGGTGGGTGGCGGGATCGTCGACGTTGAACATCAGGGTCCGCCAGCCGCGTTGACCGGACGGGATCTTCGTGTCGCCGATCCGGCTGTCGCCGGCCCAGGTGCGGCCGCCGTCGAAGGAACGGTCGAGCCAGACTTCGTCGCCGGGGTCGCCGTTGCCGATGCTGCCCCAGCCCATGTTGTCGCCGTCCGAGAGGTGCAGCGTGATGTCGCGGCCCCAGACGGACGCGGTGCCGGGTCTTCTTTCGCCGACGGCAAGCGCGGGGTCGCGGCTGTCGCAGTATTTGGCGCAGATCGTCGCCGCGACGGCGGCTTCGGGAGTGGTGGTGGCCGGTGTAAGAGCGAATGTCAACGTTGTCACAAGCAGGGAGGTGAGCCACATGGATTCGAGTGTGGACGCGGCCACTTCCCGGGCCGATCAAGTCACCCTTTCAGCTCGCGCCGATGGTCTGGAATACTTCTCGCGCGCGTGAGGTTGAACGCTCAAGCAACGTAACCCCGGCCCAGGGAGCAGGTCATGCAGTTCGGAATCTTCACGGTGGGCGATGTGACGACCGACCCGACCACCGGGGAGGCGCCCAGCGAGTACGAGCGGATCAAGGCGATGGTGCGCATCGCGCTCAAGGCCGAAGAAGTCGGCCTCGACGTCTTCGCGACCGGCGAGCACCACAACCCGCCCTTCGTGCCTTCTTCGCCGACGACGATGCTCGGCTACATCGCCGCGCGGACGTCGAAGATCATCCTTTCCACTTCGACCACGCTGATCACCACGAACGATCCGGTGAAGATCGCCGAGGACTTCGCGATGCTGCAGCATCTGGCCGACGGCCGCGTCGACCTGATGATGGGGCGCGGCAACACCGGCCCGGTGTACCCGTGGTTCGGGCAGGACATCCGCCAGGGCATTCCGCTGGCCATCGAGAACTACCACCTGCTGCACCGGTTGTGGCGCGAGGACGTGGTCAGCTGGTCCGGCAAGTTCCGGACGCCGCTGCAGGAGTTCACCTCGACACCGCGGCCGCTCGACGGTGTCCCGCCGTTCGTGTGGCACGGTTCGATCCGCAGCCCGGAGATCGCCGAGCAGGCCGCCTACTACGGCGACGGGTTCTTCGCGAACCACATCTTCTGGCCGAAGGAGCACTTCCAGGCGCTGATCAACCTCTACCGCGAGCGGTACGAGCACTACGGGCACGGCAAGGCGGACCAGGCCATCGTCGGTCTGGGCGGCCAGGTGTTCCTGCGGCCGAAGTCGCAGGACGCGGTACGGGAGTTCCGGCCGTACTTCGACAACGCGCCGGTGTACGGGCACGGGCCTTCGCTGGAGGAGTTCACCGAGCAGACGCCGCTGACCGTCGGCAGCCCGCAAGAGGTGATCGACAAGACGCTGACCTTCCGCGAGCACTTCGGCGACTACCAGCGTCAGCTGTTCCTGATGGATCACGCCGGGCTGCCGCTGAAGACCGTGCTGGAACAGCTCGACCTGCTGGGCGAGCACGTGATTCCGGTGCTGCGCAAGGAACTCGACTCGCTCCGCCCGGCGCACGTGCCCGAGGCTCCCACCCACGCTTCCCGGTTGGAGGTGCTGGCATGACGACGATCGCAGTGGTGACCGCGGGGTTGAGCCAGCCGTCCTCGACGCGGCTGCTCGCGGACAAACTCGCCGCGGCCACGCGTTCGGTGCTGCCGGACGTGCGGATCGAGGTGATCGAACTGCGCGACCTGGCCGTCGACGTCACGAAGAACATGCTGACCGGGTTCCCGTCGCCCGCCCTGCGGACGGCCATCGACACGGTGACCGCCGCGGACGGCCTGATCGCCGTGACGCCCGTGTTCACCGCGTCGTACAGCGGACTGTTCAAGTCGTTCTTCGACGTGCTGGACCAGAAGGCGCTTGACGGGAAGCCCGTGCTGATCGGTGCCACCGGCGGAACCGAACGGCATTCGCTGGTGCTCGACTTCGCGCTGCGCCCGCTCTTCGCCTACCTTCGCGCTGAGCCTGTCGCGACGGCGGTGTACGCGGCTTCGTCGGACTGGGCGTCTCCAGGGGATCTCGACACGCGGGCTTCGCGGGCGGGGCGGGAGTTCGCCTCCCGGCTGTCGGCGGAGGGGGCGAGCGCGGCTCCGGACAGCGGGTTCGTGCCGTTCGAGCAGCTGCTGCGCGCGGGGGAGTGAGCAAGGGACCTTTGCTACCACTCCGCAGGTCAGAAGCGGCATCTGCGCGTGAAGGCCCCCTTCCCTCGGCTCAGCCGAGGGAAGGGGGCCTTCACGCGCTTCAGGGGGTCGCCCAGAGCGGCCGGATCTCGATGGTCGCGAACTCGGCGACCGGATGCTTCGACACGACCTCGATCGCCTCGTCGAGGTCGGCGCACTCGATCAGGTCGTAGCCGAGGATCTGTTCCTTCGTCTCCGCGAACGGCCCGTCCGAGACGAGCAGTTCCCCGTCGCGGTGCCGGACGGTGGTCGCGGTGGCCGCCGAACGGAGCCTGCTGCCGGACAGCCGGACCCCGCGAGCGGTCATCTCGTCGACCCACGCCTGCGTCTTCTCGTCCAGCGAGTCTTCGCTGTCGTCCGCGCCGGGATACGGGCTTCCGCAGATCAGCAACATGTAGCGCATCTGTCCTCCTTGGGCTGAACTGTTCATCACCCCGACGAACGGGTTCGGCAGAAACAGACCATGTCAGGACCAGCGCGTTCCCGGCGCGACCGGCACAATCGACGAAAGGGACGACGGCGAGGAGAAGACGGTGGGCATCGGAAAACCCGTGAAGCAGGTCTTGATCCTGATCGCGGGCGGCGTTCTGCTGCTGGTCGGCATCGCGCTCCTCGTGCTGCCCGGACCCGGTCTGCTGCTCGTGCTCGCGGGCCTGCTCGTACTGGCCTCGGAGTTCCCCGTGGTGGAGAAGTACGTCGATCCGATCCGCGACAGGGCGATGAAGGCGGCCGAGGACAGCGTCTCGTCGCCGCTGCGCATCG
This sequence comes from Amycolatopsis sp. NPDC000009, assembly GCF_055563465.1. Lineage (NCBI taxonomy): Bacteria > Bacillati > Actinomycetota > Actinomycetes > Pseudonocardiales > Pseudonocardiaceae > Amycolatopsis > Amycolatopsis sp. NPDC000009. The sequence goes on along the minus strand of NZ_JBVHDI010000011.1, from coordinate 189,203 downwards.
CGGGTTCGGTGCTGGCGGGGCTGGGCCTGCTGGCCGCGGGGATCGTCTGGGGACTCGTGCCGGGTCTGCCGCTCGGGGGCTGGAGCACCGGGTCGAGCCTGATCCTGTCCGGGCTCATCCTGTTCGCGCTGCTGATCTGGAGCTACAAGCGGGTGCAGGCCAGGAGAGCCGCGAAGACCGAATAACAGCCGGGTGGTCTGGTACCGTGCGGCGCGTGGCCCCCGACTTCCAGCGCGCCCGGCGGCCGGAACAGGTCGAGGCCCGGCGCGCGGCGATCCTCGGTGCGGCGCGCGAACTCCTGGCCGAGCGGCCCGTCTCCCGGATCAGCCTGCGAGAACTGAGCGACCGGGTGGGCTTGGCGAAGTCGAACGTGCTGCGGTACTTCGACAGCCGCGAGGCGGTCTTCCTGGAGGTCCTCGACTCGGTCTGGGTCTCGTGGCTCGACGAGCTCGAAGGCGAACTGAACGCCCTCGACGGCCCCGGCTACGAGCGTGTCGCGGCCGTCATCGCGACGTCGATCTCGCGGCAGCGTCTGCTGTGCGAGCTGATCAGCACGATGGCCGCCGTGCTCGAACGCAACATCTCCGTGGAGACCGCCCGGACGTTCAAAACCCGGGCGGGTGAACGGACCGAACGGCTCGCCGGCCTCGTCCGCGCCCAAGCCCCGCTGGACGCCGAAGCGGCCGGGTACTTCGCGAAGGCCGTCTTCATCCTCGTCGCGGGGCTGTGGCCCTACGCGAACCCAGGGGAGGCCGTGGCGACGGTCATGGCCGAGCGCGGGATGCCCGCCGGCCACGCGTTGTTCGTCGACGGGCTCACCGAAGGGCTGGCGAACCAGCTGGTGGGTCTGGCCGTTCGCGCAGGTCAGAGCCCCGAGTGGTAGCAAAGGTCCCTTGCTCCCTTCCCGCACGCGCCAGGACGGGCGAGCCTGCATAAGGTGAGCCGAACCCACTTGCACAAGGAGCGACCATGAGCCCAGGCGGCACCCTCACCCTCGGCGATCTCACCGTGAGCCGGATGGGCTACGGCGCCATGCGGCTGTCCGGCCCCGGCATCTGGGGGCCGCCGAGCGACCGCGAAACCGCGATCGCCGTCCTCCGCGAGGCCGTCGAGCTGGGGGTGACCCATATCGACACCAGCGACTTCTACGGTCCGCACACGACCAACGAGCTGATCCGCGAGGCGCTGCACCCGTACCCGGACGGCCTGCACATCGTCACGAAGGTCGGCGCGAAGCGGACTCCGGACAAGGGCTGGCCTTCGGCCCTTTCGCGCGAGGAGCTGACCTCCGCGGTCCACGACAACCTGCGCAACCTCGGCCTCGACGTGCTCGACGTCGTCAACCTGCGGCTCGCGGGGGAGCACGGCGTCTTCCCGATCCCGGTTTCGATCACCGAGCCGTTCGAGGTGCTCGCCGAGCTCCAGCAGCAGGGACTCATCCGGCACCTCGGCCTGAGCCACGTTTCGGCGGAACAGGTCAAGGAAGCCCGCGCCATCGCGCCGGTCGTCTGCGTGCAGAACGAGTACAACGTCGCGAACCGTGCCAACGACGGCCTCCTCGACGCCCTCGCGGCCATCAACATCCCGTTCGTGCCGTACTTCCCGCTCGGCGGGTTCACGCCGCTCCAGTCCGGTGTCCTCGACGACTGCGCCCGCCGGGTCGGCGCGACGCCGATGCAGGTCGCGCTCGCGTGGCTGCTCCAGCGGTCGCCGAACATCCTGCTGATCCCGGGTACGTCGTCGCTGCTGCACCTGCACGAGAACGTCGCCGCCGCGAAACTCGAGCTGCCGGCGGACGTCGTCGCGGAGCTCGACGCGCTCGCCTAGCGGTCCGTGAAGGCCTCCTTCACTACCTTGAGGGTAGGGAAGGAGGCCTTCACGGACTTTCAGAGGACATCCCGGCGCCGCAGCAGCCAGCCGCCGAGCCCGGCGAAGACCACCAGGTAGCCGGCCACGACCAGCGTCGCCTGCGAGACACCGACGAGTTCCCCGATGCCCGGCGTCGCGCCCGAGGCGCCCAGCGACGCGGCCAGCGAACCGGCGTTGGCTCCCGGCAGCGCCAGCTGGAGCGTGCCGACCCAGTCCACCAGCGGGGCCGCGACGCCGAACAGCAGGTTCTGGATCACCAGCAGCCACACCAGGCCCAGCCCGATCGGCAGCGCCACCCCGCGCATCGCGATGGCGAGCGCCGCGCCGAGTGCCGCCCAGGTCATCGCGATCAGCCAGCCGGCGCCGATCCCCGTCAGCAGCGAGCCGAACGACGGCCAGTTCATCGGCTCGCCCTCGGACGAGGCGATGAGCGCGCTCGTGACCGCGCCGGTCGCGAAGCTCGTCAGCACGACCGTCAGTGATGCGACGGCCAGCGCGAACAGCTTTCCACTGTAGACAGTCAGCCGCGAAGGACCTTGTGTCAGCACGGTCTTCCACGTGCTCCACCCGTATTCGGTGCCGACGGCCAGCACCCCGAGCACGAGCAGGATCGCCCCGAGGAACACCGGCAGCCCGCCGATCGAGTTGCCGACCAGATTCGCCGGAAGGGTCGCGGCCAGCCCGCGGTCCGTCCCCGGCGCCCCGCTCGACGAACCCGCCGCGCCCGCGAGCGGCAGCAGGTAGGTGAAGGTCAGCCCGAGTACGACCGCGATCCCCAGCATGAACCAGTTCGCCGGACGCCGGACGAGTTTCGCCAGCTCGGCGGTGCAGCTACCCCACATGACCTGCCACCTCTCCGGTGAGCTCGAAGAACACCTGTTCCAGATCCCGTTCGCGGACGTGCAGTTCGCGCACCGCGACCCCTTCCGTGACGAGTTCGCGGTTCAGCCACGACGCGCGGTCCGGGTCGACGGTCAGGTCCAGGCCGGTCCCGCTCGCGCGCACGTTCTCCGCGCCGATCCAGTGCCGCACCAGGTCCGCGGCGCGCATGATGTCGTCGGTTTCGATGTGCAGCACCGTGCCGCCGCGCAGTTCGGCCACCGTGTTCTCCGCGATCAGCCGCCCGCGCGAGACGACGCCGACCCGGTCGCAGATCTGCTGGACCTCGCCCAGCAGATGGCTCGAAAGCAGCACGGTGCACCCCTCCGCGCCGAGCCTGCGGATCAGCACCCGCATGTCGGCCATCCCGGCCGGGTCGAGCCCGTTGGTCGGCTCGTCGAGGATCAGCAATCGCGGATCCTTCAGCAGCGCCGCGGCGACACCGAGCCGCTGCTTCATACCGAGGGAGTAGGTCGAGTACCGGTCCTTGCCGCGATCGGCGAGATCGACCATCGCGAGCACTTCGCCGACGCGGAGCGGATCCGTTCCGCTGTACCGGGCCAGCACCTTGAGATTGTCCGATCCGGACAGATACGGGTAGAAGCCCGGCGATTCGATCAGGGCGCCGACACCGTCGAGATCGCCGGGTGGCCTGCCGAACAGCCGGACGCTGCCGGAAGTCGGCCGGACGAGCCCCAGCAGCATCCGCAACGTCGTCGTCTTGCCCGCGCCGTTCGGGCCGAGGAAGCCGTAGATCTCGCCGGGCAGCACGGTCAGCTTCATCCGGTCGACGGCGAGCTGCTCGCCGTACCGTTTCGTGAGTTCGTCTGTGTCCACGGGAAGGTTCATGGTTTCGAATGGTGTCCCGGGAGAGGCCGTCACCACATCCGTTCACAGGCGGCACCGCGCGTACGTCGGCGGACGTAGCCGGATGGCCGGAATCCTGCGACATCTGTCGAAAACACCGGTACCGGTGGCCGGGTTGACGATCATAGGCTCGGTGGCGTGTCGAAAGTCCTCTTGATCCTCCATGTGCTCGCCGCCGTCATCGCGGTCGGTCCGGTCACCGTCGCGGCGAGCATGTTCCCCGCCGCCGCGCGCAAAGCCTTCGCCGAACCGGGTTCCGGACTGTCCGTGCTTCGCGCGCTCAACCGGATCTGCCGGGTCTACGCCGTCTTCGGGATCGCGGTGCCGTTCTTCGGACTGGCGACCGCGGGCAGCATGCGGGTCTTCGGCGACATGTGGGTGATCGTGTCGATCGTGCTCACCGCGGCCGCCGCCGGGGTGCTGGCGTCGCTCGTCCTGCCGGGGCAGAACGCGATCCTCGCCGCGCTGGGCGCGGAGCCGCCGTCGGAGCCGGTCACGGCCGGGCGGGTGGCGATGTACACGGGGATGTTCAACCTGCTCTGGGTCGTGGTGACGGTGCTGATGATCGTGCGACCCGGATCGACCACCGGCGCCTGAAACCGGGTGGGGTGAAGGGAACTTTCCCCGCATCCGATGCGGGGAAAGTCCCCTTCACCCGGGCGCCGCTGGTCCGCGGCAGGCGTTTCGGGTCGTCAAGACGACCGTGTCCCAGGTATCTATTGGCCCGCTTGAACCCGGACCACTTCCGCAAGCAGTCGACCAAACGCGCGCCATCAGCGCCAGCGGGTGCGCATGTACTGGACCGCTTACGAGGCATTTGGTCAGGCGCTCAGCAGCTGGTTGAAGAACGACCGGTAGCGGCGCAGCGCGATCCGGAGGTCTTCGGTCGCCGGTTCGCCCTGGCTCCACGCGGATTCGAGTTCCTTCTTGTGGTCCGCGAACGTCGTGGCCAGGTTCTGGATCACGACGGCGACGAGCTCGTCGGCCTCCTTGACCGCCCGCCGCGGATCGTCCACAAAGGCTGTTTGGATGCCTTGCCAGCTGTCGCGGAACCGGTCGACGTCGGCGTCGGCGAACAACGTCTGCGCCTCGTCCTCGTCGGTGCGCTCGGGTTCGGTGGCCACCAGGTCTTCGGTGCTCAAAGCCTGCCCGTCAGCGGTCAGTTCCTCGCCGGGCCGATCCGTCGTCCCCGCGACGCGTTCCGTTCCCTCGGTTTCCAGGGGCCTGCTTTCCATGGCTTTCCGCTCCTTCGCCGGCATCGGTCAACAGCTCTTCGAACACTTCGCGGTAGTGCTTCATCGCTTCGCGCATGTCCTCTGTGGACATTTCGGATTCCTTGTGGCGCACCAGTGTGTCGTGTCCGGCGCGATAGTGCCGCAACGCGTTGGCGTGCCGGACGGACAGATCCGCGAGCTGCTGGTCGTACCCCTCGGTCGGGTAGCCGCGCTCGGCCATCAAGGAGACCAGCACCCGGTCCGCTTCGACTACGGCGCCGGACGGACGGTCGACGAACTGTTCCTGGATCAGCGCCCATTCCTGGGCGTACCGGTCCTTTGTGGTCTCGGGCAGCGGACGGATGTCGAGATCCGAATGTCGTTTCACCCGCGACGAAAGCTCACGTTCGGCTTCCCTCGGGCTTTCGTGTTCCTCGACCGCACGGTCGTATTCCGGTCCGAACGTCTCTCGTAATCGCCGCTTGCGCTGTTCCGCGACGACGAACCAAGCGGCCGCGCCCACCACAAGGATCGCGGCGATGACGATGATGATGACCAACCACGTGGGCATCGTTATCTCCTCCGGATGTTTCGCCGGTCAACCCCCGACAGGCCGTGAGTTCCCCGGTTCTTCGGTCGGAAACCCTTGTGTCGCAAGAAGTTTTGGATCTTAGGCCGGATGGCGCAGTGGCATGAGCTCGATTCGCCGCACGCTCGCGGGCCGGTGCGGCCATTCGGCGGAGGTCGTGAGGCTCGCTAAATAGGCGTCCCTCGTTCGGGTGCCGACGATGACTCAGTGTAGGTAAAAACTCCCGATCACTGCTCCGTTGTGGCACTATTGCCCCGTTCGCAGGAAGAGGGCCTGCGACAGAGGGGGCCGTCGTAAATCGAGGCTGCCTGGTTACGACAAAGAAAGATCATCAGGGGAGGAGATCGTCAAATGTCGACGCCTACGGACGTCAAGGACCCCATCGGCGAAGAGGAGCCGGTCGACCCGGCCCAGCCCAGGCCCGACCAGGGAGAACACCAGCACGGCCCCGATTGTGAGCACAATCGAAACCCTCGTTTCGATTGTGGTGGTGGCTGTATCCAGACGCCCCCGCCCACTTCCTGAGGTCATATCGGCCGGGAGTTCTGGCCCGCCCGATCGGGCAAAGCCCGAGGGCGGGCTTCCTCCGGCTACGGACTGTGCTGTCATAGACCTGTGGTTGTGACGGAGTCAGCTCAAGCCGAGGTCATCCGCGAGGCCCGCGCCCTCCACCGGGCAGGGGTCGATGCGGCGTGTGCGGCACGCTCCCACGAGGGCTACCGGCTGCTTCGCCGCGGAATGACGTTGCTCGATTCGATTCATCCGGTCGAGGGCGAAAACCGTTCCGACTGGCTTGTGGTGCGGATTCGCTTGGCCAACTCGCTCGCCGCGCTCTCCTCGGAGGCCAGTGGTGGGGTGGCCGCGGGCCTGGCCGGGTTGGACGACGTCAGGCTTCTGCTCGAAGCCGTACCCGACCCTGCGCTTCGGGCCGAACTGAGCGGCTCGGTGGACCACAACTACGCCCTGCTGCTCATGGCCGCCGGGCGGAATGAAGAGAGCATCGTGTACTTCGACTCGTCGTTGGTGCACAAGAAGAAAAGCCTCGAGACCGCCGAAGACCGGGATTCGCAGCTCGACCCGTTGGTGAACACCATGGCGACGCGAGGTCTCGCATTCACCAGGCTGGGTAATGTCAGGCGAGCTCGCGAAGACCTGGTCGAAGCGATCGCGCTGGCCGACCGGCATGGTCTGCGCCTGACGGCCGGTGATGTCCGAAGGCCCTTGGGCTCCTTGGAGCTCAGGATCGGCAATGTCCCGGCCGCCCTGCGGCTCTATCAGGAAAGTGAGCGGATCTACCGATCCCTGAGAGGTGAGGTTCCTCCGCTGCTGCGGTTGGATCAGGCGCAGGCGTTGCTGACCGCGGGCCTCTCCGACGAGGCGGGTGGATTTCTCGACGAGGCGCTTCCAGTGATGCGTGCGCAACGGACGGTCACCCGTGAGCTGGCGTATGGCGAGCTCTTCCGCGCGTCGGCGGCGCTGATGAGCGACGATCTCGAACTCGCCCGTTCGTACGCCGCGTCCGCACGCCGCCGGATGCTGCGGTGGGGCTGCCAGACCTGCGTCGCCAACGCGACCATCGTCGGCCTCCGTGCCGACGTGCAGGAAGCCTTGCGCACCAACATCATCCCGCCGACGTTGACGTCACGCGCGCTGCGCGCGGCGAACGGGATGCCGATGCCGAGGCTCGCCGATCAGGCGGCGCTGGCGCGGATGCTGGCCGTCCGGGTCGAGCTGCGCAAGGGAAATCGCAAGCGTGCCGCCGAGCTGCTCGAGTGGATTCCGCGGCCGGGGCGGCTGACCTCCGTCGACTATCGGATGTTGCGCAGGCTTTGCCGCGCGGAACTCGCGGTGGCCGAGGGGGACAAACGCCGGGCGCTGGCCGAGATCCGGGCCGGGCTCACCGAACTCGACCGCGTCCGCGATCGGATGGGCGGTATCGAGCTGCTGTCCGGGACGGCGCTGCACGGCAGGGAGCTGGCGGATCTGGCCGTCAAGATCGTGCTGGAGCGCGCCGACGCGGCCCGGCTGTTCGGCTGGACGGAGCGGACCCGTGCCCAGAGTTACCGGTACGAACCCGTCGTGGCCGCCGATCCCGAGCTCGCCGAGCGGGTCGGTGAGCTCCGGGGGCTGGATCAGGCGATCCACCAGGCGCAGCACGACGGGCATCCGACGGCGGCCTTGCGTTCGAAGCACGCCGAGCGGTTGCGCGAGGCGCATCGGCTGGGCTGGCATACCGGGCGCTGGGGCAGGCCGCGGCCGGTCGCGCGGCTCGCGGAGGTGGCCGGGGAACTGGGCGAACGCGCGCTGGTGAGTTTCGCGTCGTCGGGGGACGACCTGGTGGCGATGGTCGTCGTCGGCGGGCGGTGCGCACTGGTGCGGCTCGGTTCGGCCGAGCGGGCGGCGGAGTCCGCGCGGACGCTGAACATCGATCTCGACGCCCTCGCTCCGGACGGGTTGCCGGCGCCGTTGGTGCGGTCGGTGCTGGCTTCGGCGCGCAAACAGGCCGAACGGCTGGACAACCAGCTGATCCGGCCGCTCGAAGCGCTGCTGGGGGACCGTGGTCTGGTGGTCGTGCCGACCGGCCCGTTGTTCGCCGTTCCCTGGGGGGTGCTGCCGGCGCTGCGGTCGCGGCCGATCGTCGTGGCGCCCTCGGCGACGGCGTGGCTGGGCGCGGAGCGCTCGGCGATGCCCCGCGCGCGGAAGGTGGTCCTGGTCCGCGGGCCCGGCCTCGTCGGGACCAGGGGTGAGCTGGACAAACTCGCCACGCATTACCGGGCCGCGCATACGCTGGCCGGACCCGACGCGACCGTGTCCTCCGTCTTGCGCGCGCTGGACGGCGCGAAGCTCGCGCATATCGCCGCGCACGGCGCGCACGAACCCGAGAACGCCTTGTTCTCCCGGCTGGAACTGGCCGACGGCGCGCTCTTCGCGCACGAGATGGCCGGTCTCGCGCAGCCTCCGGCGCAAGTCGTCTTCGCGGCCTGTGAGCTGGCGTTGAACCGGATCCGGCCCGGCGACGAGGTGCTCGGTTTCGCCAGCGCGTTGCTCGCGAGCGGTTCGCGGACGGTGATCGCGCCGTTGAGCCGAGTCGGTGACGAGGCCGCGGCGGCCGCGATGGACGATTACCACCGCGGACTCGCCGAAGGGGCCGGACCGGCGACGGCCTTGGCGGACACCATCGCCGTTGATCCGTTCCGGCGACCGTTCGTCTGTTTGGGTGCGGGCTGAACGTCCGGCTTGACAACCCCTGTTCGATCTTCACGACTCCAAGTGCCCGGTTGGTTACTCTTGACCGAGTCGTCTGAACCAATTATGGTCTAGACCACATTCGCTCGCTCGGCGTTTCGGCGGATGTGTCCCGACCTTCATTGGTATTTCGCTCGCTGTGACCCAGAAATCTCGAGTCCGCGGTGGGTGTAGAGATGGGAAAGGGGTAGGCATGAGCTTCAAACGACGGCTTTTGACCCTGGCGGCCGGTGCGGCGATGGTGCCGGCGGCCCTGGTCGCGATCCCGGCGGGCACCGCCAGCGCGCACGGTTACGTTTCCTCGCCTGCGAGCAGGCAGGCGCAGTGCGCGCAGAACACCGTTTCCTGTGGTTCCATCAAATGGGAGCCGCAAAGCGTCGAGGGCCCCAAGGGGCTCATGAGCTGTAACGGCGGCGTCGGCCGTTTCGCGGACCTCAACGACGACAGCAAGGGCTGGAAGGTGCATTCCCTCGGCCGTACCACCACGTTCCGGTGGACGCTGACGGCTCGCCACCGCACCAGCACCTGGGAGTACTTCGTCGACGGCGCCAAGGTCGCCAGCTTCAACGACGGTGGCGCGCAGCCGGGTGCCACGGTCACCCACAGCGTGAACCTGCAGCAGAGCGGGCGGCACAAGATCCTCGCCCGCTGGAACGTCTACGACACGGCGAACGCGTTCTACGCCTGCATCGACGCCAACATCAGCTAGGTGCCGACTCTCGTGAGTGGTAGTGAGGCCGTCACTACCACTCACGAGATTTTTTGTGCAACGCTCACCTCATGAGCGATGAGGAGCGTGACGGCGTCAAGCTGACCAACCTCGACCAGCCGTTGTCCGAGGGGGCGACCAAACGCGACCTGGTCGACTATCTGGACGCCGTCGCGGACCGCATTCTCCCGGTTCTGGAGAACAGGCCGCTTTCGGTCATCCGCATCCTCCGCGGCCAGGACCCGTTCATGCAGAAGAACCTGCCCAAGTACACGCCCGACTGGGTCAAGCGGTACGGGATGTGGGCGGAGACGTCGAAACGCCAGGTGTCGTACGCGCTCTGCGACGACCGCCGGACGCTGCTGTGGTTCGCGAACCAGCGCGCCGTCGAATACCACCCGACGCTGATGACCGCGGACGTCGACGCGGGCCCCACCCACCTTGTGCTGGACCTCGACCCGCCGGCGGGAGACGATTTCGCGCACGTCGTGAAGGCCGCGATGCTGGTGCGGCGGGCCCTCGCCGACTCCGGGCTCGCCGGGGCGGTGAAGACCAGCGGTTCCAAGGGCGTGCACATCTTCGTCCCGCTGACGCCGGGACAAGGCTTCGAAGACGTCGCGGCCGCGACCCGCGCCCTCGCCGCCCGCGCGGAACAGGTCGACCCGGCGGTCGCGACGACCGCGTACATCGTGGAAGACCGCGAGGGGAAGGTGTTCCTCGATTCGACGCGGGCGGGCGGGAACACGGTCGCTGCGGCGTACAGCCCCCGCTTGCGGCCGGGGCTGACGGTGTCGTTCCCGGTGGCCTGGACGGAACTCGAAAACGTGGTCCCCGCCGATTTCACCGTCCACACGGCGCCGGGGCTCCTCGGGGACAAGGATCCGTGGGCCGAGTCGATGCCGGAACCGCAGACGCTGCCCGCCGACCTCGTCGAGCAAGGGCACACCATCCCGATCGCCCGCGTCGTGGCGATGCACGAAGGGAAACGCAGGGCGAGGGCGCGCGCCCGGGAGGACTGAACGCCCACGGCGCCACGGCGTTTTGTGTACCTTGGACCGCACTGGGGGCGGGCGAAGGTACTGGGGGCTTTCGTGAGAAAGATCGATGCCGACGTGGTGATCGTGGGGGCCGGTCCGGCGGGGCTCGTGCTGGGAAACCTGGTGCGGGCCGCCGGAATCGACTGCGTGATCCTGGAGCGCCGGAGCCGGGAGCATGTCGAAAACCGGGCCAGGGCTGGCTTTCTCGCCGCGAACAGTGTCCGCGTGCTCACCGAGAACGGGCTCGCCGACGGGCTGCTCGAAAAGGGCCTGAGGCACGACACCTGTGCCTTTCGCAATGATCAGGCCGAATTCGAGCTCAGGTACAGCGAACTCGGGAACGGCGAGGTGCACACCGTCTACCCGCAGCAGTTCCTGGTCACCGACTTGATCGCGGAATTCCTCGCCCGTGGCGGGGAGATCAGGTTCGGGGCCGAGGTCAGCTCGGTGTCGGGGATGGACGCGACGGTCATCGCCGACGATCTTCTCTTGCGTGCCAAGTACATCGCCGGTTGCGACGGCAGGCGCGGGATCTCGCTGAGATCCGTGCCCGCCCGGGTCTTCCGGCGGGACCACGACATCTCGTGGCTCGCGATTCTCGCCGAGGCGCCGCCGAGCATGTCCGCGATCGGCTACGCGATCCACGAACGCGGATTCGCCGGGCATATGGCCAGGACGTCGACGGTTACGCGGTATTACCTCGAAGTACCGCGCGGCGAGGACCCCGAAAACTGGGAAGACGACCGGATCTGGGACGAACTGCACCTGCGGATGCGGGCCGATCGCTACGGCGAGCTCAAACGCGGTGCCATCATCGAGCGCCGGATCGTGGACATGGCGTCGCGGGTGATGGACACGATCCAGCGGGGAAACCTGTTCCTCGCGGGGGACGCGGCGAGCCTGATCAGCCCCGCCGCGGCGAAGGGCGCGAATCTCGCGCTGATGGAGGCCGAGATCCTCGCGCACGCGTTGATCGAAGCCCTCATCGAGAGGGACACGACGGCACTCGAGCGCTACTCCGCCGACTGCCTGCCCCGGATCTGGCGCGCGCAGGAGTTCTCCCTCTGGATGATCAACCTTCTGCACGGCCCCGCCGGATACGACGACGAGGCCGTCTTCCAGCGGGCACTGCGGGACGCGCGGCTGGAGAGCCTGCGGGTTTCCCGTGCGCACCAAGACTTCTTCGCCGAGAACTACGTGGGTATCTGAACCGATCGCTCGTCGTATCCGTATCCCGGTCAAGAGGGAAAGGACGAACGACGATGCCGGTACGCATCCGCTGGACGCCGCTGAACCCGCACCCGAACCGTCCCGTGCCCGCCGACGAACCCGAGCCCGAACCGCTAGCCGGCGCGGACAGCGGGTGTCGCGGGCCGCTCGACGCGAAGGAGCCGGACGTCGCCTGAGCGGTCTCTTCCCGGCTCCTCCTCGGAGACGAATCGGAGCGCGCCGGTGACCTCGCGGGTCACCATCCGCGCGCTGTGCCAGCCCGACGGCACCCAGCCGTCGCGCAGGTCACGACGCACCTTCTCGGCCCTTTTGACGTGGCGGGCGAACGAGTGCCGCCGGATGACGCGCCCGCGCGCGACTTGGCCCGCGCGGGCGTCCTCCGGGGTGACGTCGAGCCACAGCAGCCGGACCGGGCGGCGGCTCGCCAGGCCGAGCACGGCCAGCAGCCCGCGGGTCGTCGCCCTGGTCGAGGGCTCGTGCACGACGAGCGGGCCGCCGTCGGCCAGCGCGAACCGGACGACCCGCGCACGATGCCAGAGGTGGACCACCGGCCGGTAGAACCGGTACGGCAGCGCGGGCGGCAGCCGTTCGCGCAGCCGCGCGCGGACCTGATCGGAGTCGAGCACCGGGAGGGCGCCGGTCGCCGCCCGGGAGAGCAGGGTGGTCTTGCCGGCCCCGGGAATCCCCGCGACCACCAGCAGGTCGCGGTGGCCGAGGCGGAATGCGATGCGATCGGTCATAAGGCGTCAACGACCCGGCCGATGGCAAAGGTTCCTTTACCTTCGGCGGCGCAGGTCAGGCGGTCACCCGGGTCCCCGCCGTCACCGGCTTGTCCGGCAGCAGCGTCCCGCCCTTGGTGAGCCACGCGACACCGAACGCGAGGATCGCGACCGACTCGAGCCACAGCGCCGGGTAGAGATCCTTCGTCAGCTCGTCGAAGACCAGCCCGCACAGCACGATCAACGCCAGGCACACCAGCATGATCACGCCGGAGGCGACGTACAGCCGGTTCCGTTCGGGTTTGCGGGCGCCGGGGATTTCCTTGTCCGACTTGGTGAACAGCACGATGCAGAAGAACGCCAAGGTGAGGAAGAAGACCGCGGCGAAGCCGAGGTGCAGGAAACCGATGATCTCGTCCGTGCGGTCGCCGTTCGCCGGGGTCGTGGGGAAGAGCGCCACCCCGACGGCGGCCACGGCCGCGATGTTCCCGGCGATGTCGTCGACCCGGCCGTAACCCCGATACGACAACAGGAAGACGCCGATGGCGCACATGACACCGACCCAGACGTCCCGCATTCCCGAGTAGTAGTACCCGCTGATCGAGTTGAGCAGGCCGCCGCCGTCGACGAGCAGCTTCCCGAAGATCAGCACGAAGGGCAGTCCGATGCCGAGGAAACCGATGGCACGCCGCAGGAAAAGGTAGTTGTGGACGAGGTTGTCGGTCGCCGTTCGCGGGCCCATGGTCGCCTCCGTGCTCAGTGCGCTGTCGCTACATATTGACAGCTCGTGACGACGTTGAGACGGTGTGTTATCGAATTGCTCGCTAGGCGTTCTCCAACACGACAGCCGCGACGTAGCCGCCCATCCCGATCGACGTCTTGACGGTGAGCCCGCTCTCCGGCCGGGACGGCCCGTCCATCAGCTGCGCATGCCCGTCCGCCACCGGTTTCGGCGCCGGGACCAGATCCCGCTCGGCCGCGAGGCAGATCGTCGCGATCTCGGTCAGCGCGCTGCCCGACTGGCTGTGCCCGGTCAGCGGTTTGATCGAGTAGATCTCGGTCTCCCGGGGGAAGACCGCTTCGAGGATCTGGGATTCCGTGCGGTGGCAGAGTTTCGTCCCCGTCCCGTGCGCGTTCAGGTAGCGGACGTCGGACGGTGCGGCGTCCGCGTTCTCCAGCGCACCGGTCACCGCCGCGACCGCGTTCGCCGGATCGGGGTCGAGCGCCATCGCGTTGTGCGCTTCGTGCGTCATGGCGCCGCCTCGCAGCGTCGCGTACGACTCGGTCTTCCGCTGGGTCAGCACCACCGCGACCGCGGCCTCGGAGAAGGTGAAACCCCTTGTGCCCTCTTGGAAAGGACGGCACGCGTCGAGCGGGGGCACGTCCGTGATCGCCACCCCGCAGTGCACGAAGTTGCGCACCATCGGCCTGGTCGCGGACAGATCCGTGGTGACCACGACCACGTCGTCGGCCATCCCGGCGTCCAGCCACATCTTCGCGGTGAGCACCGCGGCGCTGCCGGTCGCGCACATGGCGGACGTGGCCATGGACGGGCCGTGGAAACCGAACTCCGACATGAGGGTCGCGATCGGGGTCGAGGGCATCATGCCGATGAATTCGCGCCGGTACATGAGCTGCTCGCCCATCTCGGTGAGCCGGTCCCAGGTGCGCAGGTCCTCGCGGACGCCGCCGGAGATGACGCCGACCCGGCGGCCTGGCGTCCAGCCCCGCGCTCCGGCGTCTTCGATCGCTTCCCGTGCCGCGGCGAGCAGGGCGCGCGCGTGCAGGCTGCCGTCTCTGGCCCGTCCGCCCTCGGGGACGTGGGCGACCCAGCCCGGCTGGTCCGGGGTTTCCCCGAAGCCGTCGGCGAATTGGGCGCAGGGGACGCCGCTCGCCAGGCCCTCCCACAGTGCTTCGCGCCCCCAGCCGTAGGCGGTTACGGCGCCGATGCCGCAGATGTCTGTTTTGCTCCGCACGTGTTTCCCTTCAACTACATTCAGTCAACGCTGGGGTGGAATAGCCGCACCGAACAGCTGTCCGGGGAGGACGGCTACGTCGATTTAGTGATCTAATCGGAAGCTACATCAGTCGAGTAGGGGGTTTGGATCAGATGGATCCTGACGATCTCGACGGTGGGACTCCCGACACCCACCGGCCCTCGGATCAGGATTCCTCGCCAGCGAACGGCACCGCGACCCGCACGGTGGGAAAACCTCACCGGCACGCTTCGCTCGTCCGTCTGCTGACCGAGTTGTCCGCCGAGAGGGATCAGCGCGGCGAACCCGCGCTCGCCTTTCTCGGTCAGGGGTACCGCCTTTTGGAGCAAAATTCCGACGGCGGCGCATTGGGAACGCAATACCTCACGATGGTGGAGGCGAGTCCTTACGGGATCTGTGTCCATCAGCGGGGCAAAGTCGTCTTCGTGAACTCGGCCACGATGCGCTTCGTGGGCGCGAACGTGTCGACCGAGATCATCGGGATGCACATCACGGATCTGGTCGACGCCGGCTCGCAGGACGCGTTGCTGGCGCGGATCGGTTCGCTGGTCTCGCCGGGCTCGTTCAGCGAGCCGACGGAGATGACGCTGCGGACCCTGCAGGGCGGGCGTGTCACCGTCGAATCGCAGGCGGTGCTCACGACGTGGGAGGGTGAACCCGCGTATCAGGTGATCATGCGCGACCTGACCACGCAGAAGGCGGCCGAGGCCGGTCTGCGGTTCCAGGCCGCGCTGGTCGGCCACGCGAGCGACGCGATCATCGCGACGTCTCCCGACGGGCTGGTGACCAGCTGGAATCCGGCGGCGGAGGCCGTGTACGGCCATGATCTCGACCAGGTCATCGGGGTTCCGGTGGCCGAGGTCGTCGGCGCGCCGATGAGCCCGCGGCAGGTCGTCGCCGCGGGCGGTGTCGTGCAGGCCACGCACTACAGCGCCGACGGAACCGCGCTGGCGGTGCGGGTCTCGGCGGCCGAGATGTTCGACGGTTACGTGCTGCTGTGCGCCGACGAGACCGCGCAGCGCCGGGCCGAGGCCGAATTCGCCACCGTCGTCGAGACGCTCGACGAAGGAGTGCTGCTGGTCGGCCCCGGCGGACGGATCGAGCTGGCGAATTCCGCGGCGCACCGCATCGCCGGGGTGCCGCCGGGCTCCCTGGTCGGCCTGGAAAGCCGGACGTTGCGGCTGCACGACGAGCACGGCGTGCCGGTGCCCGTCGACGATCTGCCGTCCGCGCGGGTGCGGCGGTCCGGGAGGGTCGAGACCGGCCGGGTCGTGCAGGTGCGGCGGCGCGACGGCGCGCACCGATGGCTTTCGCTGACCTCCGGCCCGCTGATGGCGCCAGGGCAGAGCGTGCCGTCCGTGCTGACGTCCTTCGCGGACATCACCGAGCGACGGGCGATCAGCGAGCGGCTGGCCTACGAGGCCACCCACGACCCGCTGACCAGGCTCGCGAACCGCACGCTCGCGCTGAACCACCTGCGCCGCACGAACGCCGACCCGGCGCATACGACCACCGTGCTGTTCATCGACCTCGACAAGTTCAAGATCATCAACGATTCGCTCGGTCATACCGTCGGCGACCAGGTGCTGCGCATCATCGGCGACCGGCTGCGGGCCGCCGCCGGGCCCGCCGACCTGGTCGGACGGCTCGGCGGGGACGAGTTCCTGGTCATCACCACCGGTTATACCGAAGCCGCCGAGGTGCGGGCGCTGGCCGACCATCTTCAGCGGCGGCTCGCCGAATCGCTCACCGTGCACGGCCGAGAACTGCATATAAATACGAGTATTGGAATAGTGATCGCCGAACCGGGCGATCGGCGCAGTGCCGACGAATTGCTGGAAGACGCCGATCTGGCGATGTATCAGGCGAAGACATTCGGGCCCGGCCGTTATGCGTTCTATGCGCCGATCATGCGGAAACGAGTACAAAACCGTTTCGCGCTGGAGCAGGATCTGCGCAACGCCGTCGCCGAAGGCCTGGTCGAGACCGTTTATCAGCCCGTCGTCGATTTGCGGACCGGTGCCATGGTCGCGGTGAAGGCGAAGTCCCGGTGGGATCACCCGGAACGCGGACCGATCGATCCGGCGGAATTGACCGAGATCGCCGACGAAGGCGATCTCATGACGGTCATCGGGGCGGAGGTCCTCGCCAAGGCCGCCCGCGAGATCTCTCGATGGCGTGCCGATCATGGTGTGCACTGTAATGTGAATGTGAGTCTTTCGGTCCGCCAACTGGGCGATCCCGCGTTGCTGCAAGTGGTTCAGACAACCCTGGAGGCCGCGGGGCTGGGACCGCAGGACCTGAGCCTCGACGTCGACGAGACGGCGCTGAAGGACGCGGCCGACGCGGTCGACGCGCTGCGGAAGACCGGTGTGCGGGTGACCGCGGAACGGTTCGGTGCCGGGTATTCCTCGCTCGCCCAGCTGTGCCGCCTCGATCTGAACGTGATCGAGATCGACCGCTCGTTCGTGGCCGATCTCGGCAGGTCGAGTGACGCCGAGCCGATCGTCGCCGGGATCATGGCGATGGCGCACGCCGTCGACCTCGTGGTGGTCGCCGAAGGCGTCGAAACCGCGCGGCAGCTGGAGGTCCTGCACGAACTCGGCTGCGATTGGGCGAAGGGGCCGCTGGTCGCGCCACCGGGCCGGGTCGACGACCTGAAGTGCGCGTACGAACACGTCGTGCGATGAACCGGGTGGCCACTGTGGACGTGGTCCTTTGATGCAGTTAGTCCTCTCAATGCTTGAAGTACATGAAGGGGGCCTTCAGGTACTTGGGGAAGGTGTGAAGGTCGAGTTTCCTCGGCTGAGCCGAGGGAAGGGGGCCTTCACGCGCGCTGGCTGTGAGGCCTGAGGTTTCTGTGGCGCCTGTGCTGATTTGGCGTTCCGTGAAGGCCTCCTTCCCTACTTTGAGGGTAGTGAAGGAGGCCTTCACGGACCGGCGGCCATCGCGGAGCGCCTGGGCCCCGCGCGTTTAGTCCTCTAAATGCGGGAAGTGGGCGCTGACCTGCGGGGAAGCGTCAAAGTGGTAGCAAAGGTCCCTTGCTCCCCCGCGTGGGCTTGTCACTGTACCTACTAGTATGTACGGTCAGATCGTGGACAAGAGGGAAAGGCTCATCGAGAGCACTCGCGAGCTCCTGTGGGAGCGCGGCTACGTCGGCACCAGCCCGAAGGCGATCCAGGAACGGTCCGGCGCCGGCCAGGGCAGCATGTACCACCACTTCCAGGGCAAGTCCGAACTCGCGCTCGCCGCGATCACCCGCAGCGCCGACGATCTGCGCGCCAGGGCGGAGGCCGAGTTCTCCGGGCCCGGCAAGGTCGTCGAGCGCCTCACCGTCTACCTGCGCCGCGAACGCGCCGTGCTCAAGGGCTGCCCGGTCGGCAGGCTCGCCCAGGATCCCGACGTGATGGCCGACGCGGACCTGCGAAAGCCGGTCGAGGAGTTCTTCGGCTGGCTCACCGGCCGCCTCGCCGAGCTGCTCGAAGAGGGGCGCGCGGCCGGCGAATTCGACCAGGCGCTCGACCCGCTCGCCACGGCGACCGCGCTGGTCGCGGTGCTGCAGGGCGGCTACATCCTCGCCCGTGCCGCGGACTCGCCGGACGTGTTCGCGAAAGCCGTCGACGGCGCACTCGGCCTGCTCGCCACCAAGGAGAACTGACATGCCCTTCGTCCGTATCGACGCCATCGGGACCGGCAAGCTCGAAGCCCTCGGCAACGCCGTCCACGACGCGATGGTCGAGACGCTCGGCATCCCGGACGACGACCGCTTCCAGGTCCTCAACGGCCGGAGCACCCTGAAATACGACGACTACCTGGGGATCCACCGTGACGAGGGGGTCGTGTACGTCGCGATCACCATGCGGCGGGGGCGCACCGGCGAGCAGAAGAAGTCGCTGTACCGGCGGATCGCGGAGCTCGCCGAGGAGTACGCGGGGACCGAGCCGCGGAACGTGCTCGTCACGATCACCGAGAACGATCCCATCGACTGGTCGATCGGGAACGGCGAAGCGCAGTACGCGTGATCACGCGGGCGCGGCGGTGAAGGCGTGCTGCTCCAGCAGCCACCATGTGTCGCGCCCGAACGACCAGGTCAGCAGCGCCAGCGCGCCCAGCGTGACCACGAAACCGGCCCACAGCGGCAGGACCGTCGAGGCCACCACGACCAGCGCGATGCCCTGGACCGCCGCGACCGTCTTGCGCGCCATGCTCGGCGGAAGCGGCGTGTTCAGCCACGGCCACAGCCTGCCCGCGACGACGAAGACGTAGCGCATCGCGCCGATCGTGAGCACCCACGGGCCCAGCGACTGCGCGACGACCACACTCAGGATGAGGATCAGGTACGCGTCGACCTCCATGTCGAACCGCGCGCCGAGCGTCGACGCCGTCCCGGTGCGGCGCGCGACCTGGCCGTCGACGGCGTCCAGGGCGAGCGCGACCGACGCGAGGACGACCATCGCGACGATCTCCCGGCCCGCGGTGTCGACGACGAGCGCGGTCACGCAGCCGACCAGCCCGGACCGGGCGAGCGTGACGGCGTCGGCGGGGCCGAGGGAGCGCGCGGTGCTCCGGTTCAGGCCGTAGGTCAGGAATCCGCCCACGGCGAGGCCGTAGGCCGCTCCGGCGAGCCAGCCCAGCGGGCCCAGTCCGGCGACGGCGTCCAGCGTCCCCAGCAACGCCAGCTGGACGAGGACCCCCAGGAAAACTCCGGGGTTGATCACGAGGCCTCCTCGTTATGGTGGCGGTGACCCCGCTTCCAGGGTCCGACATGAGAGGACACGATGGAACGCGCCTTCTGGTTCAGTGGTTCCGGTGACGGTGAGCTCAGGCCGGTCTCGCTCCCTCCGGTCGGCGACGGGGAAGTGCTGGTCCGCACCCTGTACACGGGCGTGAGCCGGGGCACCGAGACGCTCGTCTTCCGCGGCGAGGTCCCACCGAGTCAACGTGCGGCCATGCGCGCGCCGTTCCAGGAGGGCGATTTCCCGGGGCCCGTGAAGTACGGGTACCTCAATGCCGGCGTGGTCGAACGTGGTCCGGAAGACCTGGTCGGGCAGGTCGTCTTCTGCCTCTACCCGCACCAGACGCGCTACGTCGTCCCGGCGTCGGCCGTCACGCCGGTGCCGCCCGGGGTGCCTCCGGAGCGCGCGATCCTCGCGGGGACGATCGAGACCGCGGTCAACGCCGTCTGGGACGCGTCGCCGAAACTCGGCGACCGGATCGCCGTGGTCGGCGCCGGGATGGTGGGAAGCAGCGTCGCGAAACTGCTGGCGGGCTTCCCGGCGACCAGGGTCCAGCTGATCGACGTCGACCCGGAGCGCGCGAAGATCGCCGAGGCGCTCGGTGTCGACTTCTCGACACCGGAGGACGCGCTGGGCGACTGCGACCTCGTCGTGCACGCCAGCGCGAGCGAGGCGGGGCTCGCGCGGTCGCTGGAGCTGCTCGCGCCGGAGGGCGAGGTCATCGAGCTGAGCTGGTACGGCGACCGGAGGATCAGCGTCCCGCTCGGCGAGAACTTCCATTCACGGCGGCTGACGATCCGCAGCAGCCAGGTCGGCATGGTCTCGCCGTCCCGCCGCCTGAACCGGAGCTACGCCGACCGCTTGGCGCTCGCTTTGCGTCTTCTCGCCGATCCAGGATTCGAAGTGCTGGTCAGCGGGCAATGTCACTTCGGTGAACTACCGGACGTCTTGCCGCGTCTGGCCGCGAATGAACCAGGAACGCTCTGCCTCCGTGTGACCTATCAGATGGAGGAAACGCGTTAAGGGCTCGATCCGGGAGGTCCGTTGTTCAGTATCACCGTCCGCGACCACGTCATGGTGGCCCACAGCTTCCGAGGCGAGGTCTTCGGCCCCGCGCAGCGGCTGCACGGCGCGACCTTCCTGGTGGACGCGACGTTCCGCCGGTCCGAACTGGACGCCGACAACATCGTCGTCGACATCGGCAAGGCGACCGAAGAGCTCAAGGCGGTGCTCGCCGACCTGAACTACCGCAACCTCGACGACGTGCCCGAGTTCGCCGGGATCAACACCTCCACCGAGTTCCTCGCCAAGGTCATCGCGGACCGGCTCGCCGACCGCGTCCACACGGGAGCGCTCGGTGAGGGGGCGCGCGGGCTCGAAAGCCTCACCGTCTCGCTCCACGAATCCCACGTCGCGTGGGCCAGTTACGAGCGTGCGCTGTGACCGGCCTCCACGTCGTCCTGCCCAACGACATCGACGACGTGAGCGCGCCCAGCGGCGGCAACGTCTACGACCGGCGGCTGTGCGACGGCCTCGTCGCGGCGGGGATGGAGGTCCACGAGATCGCCGTACGCGGGAACTGGCCGCGGCCCGGCACCGCGGCGCGCACCGTGCTGGCGCGCGAACTCGCCGGACTGCCCGACGGTTCGGCCGTCCTGCTCGACGGGCTGGTCGCCTGCGGGGTGCCCGAGGTGATCGGGCCCGCCGCGCGGCGGCTGTCGATCGCGGTGCTGGTGCATCTCCCGCTGGCCGACGAGACGGGGCTGTCGCCATCGCTGGCCGCCGAGCTGGACCGCTTGGAGCGGGAGACGCTCGCCACGGTCGAGGCCGTGGTCGTGACCAGCGCCTGGGCGGCGCGACGGCTGATCGAGCATCACGACCTCGCCCCGCATCGCGTACACGTGGTGCCGCCCGGGGTGGACAGGGCCGAAGTCGCTTCTGGGAGCCTGGACGGGACGCGGCTGGTCTGCGTCGCCAACGTGACGCCGCGCAAGGGGCAGGGCCTGCTCGCGGCCGCGTTGAAGTCGCTCAAGGACCTGCCGTGGAGCTGTGAGTGCGTCGGCGCCATCCCCCGCGAGACCCGCTACGTCGAACGCCTGCGGCGACACACACTCGGTGATCGGTTCACTCTCACCGGCCCGCGCTCCGGCGAAGCGCTCGAAGCGACGTACGCGG
The DNA here is from genome assembly GCF_055563465.1 of Amycolatopsis sp. NPDC000009. NCBI lineage: Bacteria > Bacillati > Actinomycetota > Actinomycetes > Pseudonocardiales > Pseudonocardiaceae > Amycolatopsis > Amycolatopsis sp. NPDC000009. The sequence goes on along the minus strand of NZ_JBVHDI010000011.1, from coordinate 167,936 downwards.
CCGCGGACCTTCTCGTGCTGCCGTCGCGCGCGGAGACCTACGGGATGGTCGTCACCGAGGCGCTCGCCCACGGCATTCCCGTGCTGTCGACCGCCGTCGACGCTCTGCCGGACACTCTCGGCCAGGCCGCCGACGGCAGTGTGCCCGGGATACTCGTCCCCGGTGAGGACGTCGACGCGCTGGCCGCGGCCCTTCGCCGCTGGCTCACCGAACCTGAACTGCGTGACCGTCTTCGCGCCTCCGCCCGCCTTCGCCGCGAGACGCTGACCGGCTGGGACGAGACGGCCCGCGGCGTCGCCGCCGTCCTGCTGAGCGAGAGGACGGCGGCATGACCAAGTACGCCCCCAGCTGGCTCCAGTTGCGTGAGGACGCCGATGCCGCCGCCCGCGCGACCGAGCTGATCGAGCCGGTGCGTGCGTACCTGCGCGGGCGGGACGGAACCGTCGTCCGGGATCTCGGTTGTGGCACCGGTTCGCTCGGCCGCTGGCTGGCGCCGCGGCTGCCCGGCCGCCAGCGCTGGATCCTGCACGACCGCGACCCCGGCCTGCTCACCCACGCGCGGGCACGCACCAGCCGTCCGGACCACGCTTTGGACGGAAGCGAGGTCACGGTCGTCACCGAACAGCGTGACATCACCGAGTTACGCGCGGAGGACCTCGCCGGGACCTCGCTCGTGGCCGCGTCGGCGCTGCTCGACCTGCTCACCGCCGAGGAGATGTCCCGGCTGGCGGAGGCCTGCGTCGAAGCGGGTTGCGCGGTGCTGTTCACGTTGAGCGTTTCGGGCCGGGTGGTGCTGTCGCCGAAGGACAAGTTCGACATCGAGATCTCCGACGCCTTCAACGCGCACCAGCGCCGGGTGACCGACGGCCGGTGGCTGCTCGGTCCGGACGCGGTGGATGTCGCGTTCGGCGTCTTCGAACGGCTCGGCGCCACCGTGCGGCGCGCTCCCAGCCCGTGGCGGCTCGGGGCCGATCAGGCCGCGCTGACCGCGGAATGGCTCACCGGCTGGGTCGGTGCCGCCTGCGAACAACGGCCGGAGCTGGCGGCGGACGGGGACGCGTACCTGCGGTGGCGGCTCGCGCAGTGCGCGGCGGGCGAGCTGGACGCGGTGATCCAGCACGAAGACCTCCTGGTGGTGCCCGCGTGAAACGGTTCTGGCCGTGGCTTCGGATCCTCGGCGCGCTCGGCATCCTCGGGGTGCTCGTCTGGCAACTGGGGACGGGCGCGTTCCTGGCCGGGCTGCGCGAGGTCGACGCCGGCGGGATCGCCGCCGCGCTCGGGATCGGTTTCGCCACCACGGTTTTCAGTGCCTGGCGCTGGTGCCTGGTCGCGCGGCGGCTCAGCCTGCGGTTGTCGCTGCCGAGCGCGGTCGGCGAGTACTACCGCGCGTTGTTCCTCAACGGTGTCCTGCCCGCGGGCGTCCTCGGCGACGTCAACCGGGCCGTGCAGCACGGCCGCGAAGCCGGTGACGTCCCGCGCGGCGTCCGCGCGGTTGTGCTGGAGCGCACGGCCGGGCAGATCGCGGTCGTCGGCGCGTCGGTCGCCGTCGTGCTCAGCGCGCCATCCGTGGTGCCTCCGCCGATCGACGGCGTCGTCACGGGCGCCGGGATCGTGGTGGTCGCCCTCGCCCTCACCCTGATCGTCACCGGGCTGACGGCCGGGAAGCGGTGGATCCACAGTGGATCGAAATGGCGCCGAGGGTTCGCCGTCAGCCTCGCCGACGTCCGGCTCGGTCTGCTGACCAAGGAGACCTGGCCCGGGGTGAGCCTGCTTTCGGCCGCCACCCTGGCCGGGCATCTCGCGCTGTTCGTCGTCGCCGCGCGCGCGGCCGGGGTCACCGCGCCGGTCGGCGACCTGCTGCCGTTGATGATCCTCGCCCTGCTCGCGATGGGCCTGCCGCTGAACATCGGCGGCTGGGGCCCGCGCGAAGGGGTTTGCGCGCTGCTGTTCGGCGCGGCGGGGCTCGGTTCGGCGCAGGGCGTCACCGTGGCCGTCGTCTACGGCGTGCTCGCGCTCTTCGCCAGCCTTCCCGGTGCGGGCGTCCTGCTCGCGCGTTCTGTCAAGAGTCACCGAACAGACAGGAGAAGCCCGATGACCGTCGAGAGGGTCGTGGAGACGAGACTGCCCACCCGTTACGGCGTTTTCCGTGCGTTTGGGTACCTGGACGCCGACGGCACCGAACAGATGGCGCTGGTGCACGGCGACGTCGCGACCTCCGGCACGCTGACGCGGGTCCATTCGGAATGCCTCACCGGCGACGTCTTCAGCTCGATGCACTGCGAATGCGGGGACCAGCTGGCCGCCGCGCTGCGGGCGATCGTCGACGAAGGCGCCGGAGTCCTCGTGTACGCCCAGGGGCACGAAGGACGCGGGATCGGTCTGCTCGCGAAGCTGAAGGCGATGCGGCTCCAGGACGAAGGGCTCGACACCGTCGAGGCGAACATCGCGCTGGGCCTGCCGGTGGACGCGCGCGACTACCGCGCCGCGGCGGAGATCCTGAACGACCTCGGAGTGCGATCGGTGCGGTTGCTGTCCAACAACCCGGCGAAGGTCGACCAGCTGAAACAGCACGGGGTGCGGATCAGCGAGCGGGTGCCGCTGCTGGTCACGCCGAACGACGAGAACCTGCGGTACCTGCGGACGAAACAGGAGCGGATGCACCACTTCCTGCCGCATCTGGACCTGATCGAGTCAGCCGAGAGCGGCCAGAGTGTCCCCGAAGCTCTCCACCAGTGACTCCAGCACCAGCCGTCCCTTCTCCGCCGTCGCCAGCGAAGGCCGCCCGACGACACCGGATTCCGAATACGGGCGCAGGCCCACCGTGAGCAGGTGCCGCCTGTCGTCGGCGAGATGATCCGCCTCGGTGAAACCGGGCCGGACCAGCGAGGGGTGTGCGTGCAGCAGAAGGGAGGTCTCCAGCTCCCCGGCGTGCATGTCGCTGTCCAGCGACGTCTCCAGCCCGGCCGCCTCGTGCGCCGCCTGCCAGCCTTCGACGCCGGGGAAGAGCGCCATCGGCGACGTCGACTCCTGGACCACGTTGGACAGCACGTAGTTGCCGCCGTGCGCGTTCACCAGCACCAGTTTCGGCACGCCGGAACGGCGCAGGGAGGCCGAGATGTCGTTCACCACGGCGTACAGGGTCGCGGCCGAAACGCTGACCGTGCCCGCCCAGTCCGCGTGTTCGTGCGAGCAGCCGATCGTGATCGGCGGAAGCCGCAGCACCGGGTACGCCGCGGCGAGGGCACCGGCGATCGTCGTCGCGATCACCGCGTCGGTCGCGAGCGGGAGATGCGCCCCGTGCTGCTCGAAACTGCCGACCGGCAGCACCGCGACCTCGGCGCCGCGGGCACGCTCGTCGGCCGTCGTGGCCGTCGGGAACAGGTCCATTCCGGCTACGGTACCGATATGACCGACCACGCCGCATTGTTGTCCGTCGCCCGCGAGGCCGTCGCCGAGGCGACCGGGATCATCCGCTCGATGACGTCGTTTTCCGTTGCCGCCAAAGGTGATCGCGATATGGTGACCGACGTCGACCTCGCCGTCGAGGACGCCGTCCGCGAATTCCTGGCCCGCGAGACGCCGGAGATCGGCATCCTCGGCGAGGAACGCGGGCACGAGGGCGACAAGGACCTCTGGTGGGCGCTCGACCCGGTCGACGGCACGGCGAACTTCGCGCGCGGCATCCCACTGTGCGGCGTTTCGCTCGGGCTCGTCGACGGTCTCAAGAGCACGGTCGCGGCGATCTCCCTGCCGTTCCTCGACGTCGCCTACACCGCTGCGGAGGGGCAAGGCGCGTACGCGGGCGAAGAGCGTCTTACGGCGTCGACGGCGACGGAGCTGTCCGACGCGATCGTGAGTCTCGGCGACTTCGCGGTCGGCGAGGGCGCGGAGGCCAAGAACCGCGTCCGGATGGCACTGCTGGCCGAACTCGGCGGCCGCGTGCAGCGAGTCCGCTTCCTCGGCTCCGCGGCGATCGACCTGGCCTGGGTCGCGGACGGCAAACTCGACGCGAGCGTCATCCTCTCCAACCAGCCGTGGGACACGATGGCGGGTGTCCTGCTGGTACGGGAGGCCGGGGGAGTGGTCGTCGACACCGACGGCGGCGACCACACGGTGCGTTCGGCGGCCACGATCGCGGTCGGTGCCGGGCTGCGTGACGAGATCGTCGCCGCGGTCGCGCGCGCGGCGGGCTGAACTTCGTCCCGCCGGAAATGAACCGGACGGGCGTCGCATCCGTGTCTACCGGTAAGGCGCCCGCATCTGGAGGTAACCGTGACCGAACCGGTCGTCTTCGTCCTGCCGGGGGACACCGAGGACACCAGCGGTGAATACGACCGCCGGATGTGCCAGAACCTCCCGGCCACCGGCCTCCCGCTGCTGGAACTGCCGATCGCCGGCGAATGGCCGACGCCGGGTCCGCTGTCCCGGTCGAGACTGGCCCGTTCGCTCGCCGCGCTGCCCGACGACACCGTCGTCCTGATCGACGGCACGGTCGCCTGCGGGGTCCCGGAGATCGTGGTCCCGCACGCGCGGCGGCTGCGGCTGGCCGTCCTGGTCCACCGGCCGCTCGCCGACGACCCCGCGCTCGATCCGGCGCAGGCCGCCGAACTCGACGCGTGCGAACGGGAGACGCTGCGGCTGACGGGGATGATCGTCGCCACCGGACCGTGGCTCGCGCGGCAGCTGATCGACCGGCACGACCTCGACCCGACACGGGTCTACGTCGCGACACCCGGCACGGACGCGGCCCCGCTCGCCGCCGGGGCCGACGGCGTCTCCCGGCTGCTGTGTCTCGCGCCCATGACCGCGCGCCACGGCCAGGACGTGCTCATCCGCGCGCTTTCGATGGTCGACGAACTGGCGTTCAAATGCGTGTTCGCCGGCGCGACACAGCACGATCCCGCGTACGTCGACGAGCTGCGCTGGACGGTGGAACGGCTCGGGCTCGGTTCCCGGATCAGCCTCATCCAGCCGCCGGACGACCTCGACCTGGTCTACGACGGCGCGGATCTGCTCGTCCTGCCCGCTCGCGGCGGCACGTCCGGGCTGGTCGTCGCCGAGGCGCTCGCGCGGGGGATCCCCGTGGTGGCCACCGAAACCGCGGGCGCGCACGACGCGCTCGGCACCGCTCCCGGCGGCGGTGTCCCCGGCCTGCTGGTGCCGCCGAACAACCCCTCGGCGCTCGCGGCGGCGTTGCTGCGCTGGTCGCTCGACGCCGAACTCCGCCATTCCCTGCGGACGTCGGCGCTCGCGCGGAGCAGCGTCCTGGAGGAATGGGACGTCGCCGCGGGCAGGCTCACCGACGTCCTTTCCCGATTGCAGGCCGCGCCGCGTCAGCCTGTTTGATCATCGCCCGGAAGCAGCTATCGGTCGGGTCACCGGCTCGCTTGACTTGGCGGTATGCGAATCGTCGATCTTGCGTCCCGTCCCGATCTGCTCAAGCCCGCGCTGAACCTCGGCGACGTCGGCGGTGAGTTCATCTACGCCGGGTCCAGCGGCAAGATGATCTCCCCGGAACGGTTCCTGCGCCATTGGTCCCGGTACTTCCTGATCGCGCTGGACGACGACGGCGAACCGATCGCGCGGGCGCTGTCGGTCCCGCTGACCTATCCGGCCGCGGACCGCCGCGAACTGCCGGCGCACGGCTGGGACGAGGCGATCCAGTGGGCGGCGCAGGATGTCATGGACGGCCGCGCGCCGGATACCCTGTGCGCCCTCGAAGTCGTTGTGGCGCCACGGATGCGGGGGACGGGCCTGTCCACGCCGATGCTGAAGGCACTGAAGGCGCGGGCGGCCGAGACGGGGCTGAAGCGGCTGATCGTCTCCGTGCGCCCGATCGGCAAGGAGGACGAACCCGACGTGCCCATGGAGTCCTACGCCGTCCGGCGGCGCGAGGACGGGCTTTTCGCCGACCGCTGGCTGCGCACCCACGAACGGCTCGGCGCGCGGATGATCAAGGTGTGCCCGTTCGCGGTGACGATCTCGGGCTCGATCGCGGACTGGCACGAGTGGACCGGCGTCAAACTCGCCGACGGCGACAACGTGATCCCCGGCGGGATCGCGCCGGTGCACGCGAACGTCGAACGGGACTGCGGGGTCTACGTGGAGGCGAACGTGTGGATGGAGCATCCGTTCTGAGCGGCTCGTGGGCGGGACGGGCTGCGACGAGGTTGCGAAAGCCACTTTCGCAACGTTGAAGGTTGCGAAAGTGGCTTTCGCAACCTGGCCGCGAGAGCTGAACCGGACGGCCGGTGCCATTCCTCGCGATTTCCGCCGCAATCGTCGCACCGGGCCCGGCGTCGCCCGCCGGTACCGCAGAGTGGATGCCATGGACCTCGAACGAGTCGGTTTCGCCGGGCTGGGCAGTATGGGCGAGCCGATGGCACGGAACCTGGCGCGGGCCGGGATCCCGGTGCTCCGGTGGAACCGCACGCCGGGCAAGACGGACCAGGTGGCCGACGTCGCCGAACTCTTCGCGCGCTGCGACGTCGTGATCCTGATGCTCAAGGACGCGGACGCCGTCGACGCCGTGCTGGGCCGCGGCCGGCCCGGGTTCGCCGGGCGGGTGGCGGGTCGCACGATCGTCCACATGGGAACGACGGCGCCGGGTCATTCCCGCGCGCTGGAGGCGGATCTCGTCGCGGCGGGGGCGAAGTACGTCGAGGCGCCGGTCTCGGGTTCGCGCGTCCCGGCGGAGGCGGGGGAACTGGTCGCGATGCTCGCGGGCGACCCCGGAGCGGTCGAGGAGGTCCGTGAGCTGTTCGGGCCGATGTGCCGGGAAACCGTGTACTGCGGGCCGGTGCCCAACGGGCTCCTGATGAAGCTGGCGGTCAACGTGCACCTGACCGCGGTCGTGACTTCGCTGGCCGAGACCATGCGGTTCGCCCGGTCCCACGGCCTCGATCCCGGTCTGCTCGCCGACGTTCTCGGCGCGGGACAGCTGGCCAGTCCGATCCTGCGGGTCAAGGTGCCCAAACTCGTCGAGAAGGATTTCGCGCCGCAGGCCTCGATCGCGAACGTCCTGGCGAATGTCGAGCTGATCGCGGCCGCGGCGAAGGAGGCGGGCCTCGACCTGCCGCTGATCGAAGCGTCCCGCGCGCTCTACGCCGAGACCGCGCGGCTCGGTTTCGGTGCGGAGGACATGGTGGCCGTCGTCAAAGCGCTCGAAGCGCGACCGCATCCAGAGGACTAAATGCGGTTGGTGGAGGGGTCGTGAGTGTCTTGGGGCGTTATTTGAGGGGTAAGGCAAACGTGTCCGAGTCGGTAAAGTCCGTGAAGGCCTCCTTGAGGGACTCTGAGTCCCTCAAGGAGGCCTTCACGGACCCCAGGGCCGGAGGCGGACGTCACAACTGTCCGAGTGGCACCAGGGATCACACCGGCGAGTGGTGAAGGACCCCTTCCCTACCGTCAGGGTAGGCAAGGAGGCCTTCACGACGACGCCGGCGTGGGTTCACGGTCTTGAGTGGCGCTTCGGGCTACTTGAGGGGCGAGGCGAAGGGGGTCGGGTGTTGTGAAGGGAACTTTCGCCGCATTGGATGTGGGGAAAGTCCCCTTCACCCAGGCGCCATCCGCATTCAGAGGACGAAATGCGGGCAAAGGTCAACCGCGCAGGGCCGCCGCGATCCGGCCCGCGGCGGCGAAGGACTCCTCCTCCGGCTCGCCGAGCAGGGGGAGCAGGATGACCGACTCGGTCCCGGCCGCGTACAGCGCGCGGATCTGCTCGACACAGCGGTCGAGCGGGCCGCTGATGCTCAGCCGGTCGATCCACTCCGGCCGCAGCCGCCGCGCCAGGTCCTTCCGGTCGGCGGAGGCCTTGACCTCGGCCAGCAGTTCGGCGCCGAAGTCCAGCGGTTCCAGTGCCGGGCCCGAGTTCGGCCCGATCGCGGAAGCGACGTCGGCCCTGGCGCGCTCGCGGGCCCGTTCGGGATCGGCGTCGAGGGCGAGCCAGTTGTAGGTGGCGATCGTATGACCTTCGACGCCGATGAGGTCCCGCGTCGCGCGGACGTACTCGGGTGTGGCCGGTTCGGCGAGCAGCGTCCCGTCGGCGACCCGGCCCGCCGCCGCGAGCGACTTCGGGCCGCGGACGCCGGCGATGAGCTTCGGCGGCAGCGCGGGCGGGAACTCCAGCTCGACCTCGTCGAGCCGGACATGCTTGCCCTCGAAGGAAACGCGCTCACCCGCCAGCAGCCGCCGGAGCACCGTCAGCGTCTCCTCGAAGGCGGCCAGCGCCGACTTCGGCCACGCGTCGATCTGCCGCATCCAGCTCGGCACCCCGTGCCCGAACCCGGCGATCAGCCGCCCCGGGTGCAGCTCCGCCAGCGCCGCGATCTCCATCGCCGCGATGGCCGGATTCCGTGCCACGGCGGGCATGATGCCGATGCCGAGGGTGATCTTCTCGGTCGCCGCCAGCACCGCCGACGCCGTCGCGATCCCGCCCGCGTAGAAGCAGTCCTCGACGATCCAGACCTCGTCCAGGCCTTCCTGTTCCGCTCGCTGGGCCAGGCTCTTCAGCCGGGCTGCGGGCAGTTCGCGCGGGATCCTGACTCCGAGCCGTGACACCAAGACGATCATCTCCTGAGCCGGGAACCGATCTTCCCGACTACAGCACCCCCGCTTCGGCGTCGCAACCGAATAACGCGATTCGTCCTCTGAATGCGGTACATGCACACGCAAGTACCGCATTCAGAGGACGAAATGCGAGAGGGGGGTCAGGCCAGGTACTCCGCGGCGGCGCGGAGGCTGACGTAGGACCCGCTGAACGTGTCGATCCGCGGGCCGTCGCCCGAGTCCGGCCCCGGCACGCCGGTCTCGACCCGGATGTACTCCACAGAAGACTCGCGCAGCCAGCCGAGGAATTCGCGCACCTCGGGGTGCCGGTGCGCCTCACGCGTCACGACCACCAGGTCGCGGGCACCGCGGACGGCGTCGATCGCGGTCGCGATCTCGTCCCCGGTGACCTTGAGCGCCCGGGTGCCGGGCACGAGTCCGGCCAGGTGCGAGCCGAGTCCCCACGGCATCGGTCCGGCCGCGATGATCGGCTCGGTCTCGATGTCGATGACCAGCGGCGGTCCGGCCAGCTTCGGCGAACCCTGGATTCGCAACGCCTTTCGCGCCGCCTCCAGGCCGAGCCGGTGATCGACCGGCGAGATCGGCGTCGAAACCGGGGGAGTGCCGAGCGCGGCGACCCGTTCCGACGCCTCCGCCAGCCGCTCCAGCGGCAGCTCGCCGGCTTCGACGGCGGCCGCGATGACCGCCGCGATCCGGTTCAGCTCGTCCTCTTCGAACGACACCCCGCCGAGGCAGAGCGCGTCGGCACCGGCGATCAGCGCCCGCACCGACGCCCGGCCGACACCCTCGGTTTTGCCGAGTTCGCCGGCGACGGCGCCCATGTCGAGTGCGTCGGTGATCACCGCGCCGGTGAAGCCGAGTTCGCCGCGCAGGACGTCGGTGAGCGCCTTCGGATTGAGCGTCGCGGGCAGGTCACCCCACGCGGGCACGACGAGGTGCCCGGTCATCACCGCGCGCACCCCCGCCGCGATCGCCGCCTTGAACGGGACGAGTTCGAGCTCGTGCAGTTCGGCCTCGGTCCTGGGCAGCACCGGCAGCGCGTGGTGCGAATCGTCGGTGGCCGCCCCGTGCCCGGGGAAATGCTTCGCCGACGCGGCCACGCCGTACTTCTGCAGACCGGTGATGTACGCCGCGACATGCGGCGACGCCTTGACCGGATCCGAACCGAACGCCCTGACCCCGATCGAGGGATCCTCGGCCGCCAGCGTCAGATCCGCGCACGGGGCGAAGTTGATCGTGACCCCGCACGCGGCGAGCCGTTCGCCGAGCGCCGCCGCGACCGAGGTCGTCAGCTCGACGTCGTCCGCGGCGCCGAGTGCGAGCGGCCCCGGGACGAACGAGCCGGTGGCCACGTCGAGCCGGGTGACGTCGCCGCCCTCCTCGTCGATACCGACGAGCACGTCGGGCCGTTCCGCCCGCAGCTGCGCGCTGAGCGCGGCCACCTGCTCGTCGTCGACCACGTTGCGGCCGAACAGGATCGCGCCGCCGAGGCCGTCGGCCACCTTGCGCCGCAGCCAATCCGGCGCGGTCGTGCCGTCGAAGCCCGGTACGAGCACGGATGCGGCGAGCTTTTCCGGTGAAGACAAGGATTATCCCTTCACTGCGCCTGCGGTCAGGTTGGACACGAGCTTGCGCTGGACGATGATGAAGAACACCAGAGCGGGCACGGCGTAGATGACCGATGCCGCCATGATGCCGCCCCAGTCCACGGAGAACGCCGTGCGGAACGACGACAGCCACACCGGCAGCGTCTGCTTGTTCTGGTCGCGCATGAACACGAACGCGAACAGGAACTCGTTCCACGCGGTGATGAAACTGAACACCGAGGTGGTCACCAGCCCCGGCGCGAGCAACGGCAGCGTCACCCGGCGGAAGGCGCCCGCCCGGCTGCACCCGTCGATCATCGCGGCCTCTTCGAGGTCGTACGGGATGCCGTTGACGAAGCCGTAGAGCATCCAGCACGTGAAGGGCAGTGTCGCCGCGAAGTACACCAGCAGCAGCGAAGGAAGCTGGTTGAGCAGCCCGGCGTCGCGCATCAGCAGGTACATCGGGATCAGCAGCGCTTCGAACGGTGCCAGCTGAGCGACGAGCACCAGCAGCAGGAACCCCTTGCGGCCGCGGAAACGCATGCGAGACAAGGGAACCGCGGCCAGCACACCCGCGACGAGCGAGCACAGCACCGCGCCGATCGTGACGATGAGGCTGTTGGTGAGATAGGTGACGAAGCCGGGCTTCGTCAGTGCCGAGACGAAGTTCTCGAACGTCGCCGAGAGCGGGATCAGGTCGTAGTCCGGTGACAGGACCTGGCCCGGTGTCTTCAGCGAGGAGGTGATCATCCAGTACGTCGGGAAGACGAACAGGAGGGCCACGACCACGCCGAGCGTGCCGAGGCCGATCCGCTGGGTCAGGGTCTTCCTCATGACAGGTCGGCCTCCTTCGTGCGCACCAGCAGCTGGACGTACCGGGCGGTGAGCAGGATCAGCACGAGCATCATCAGCAGGGCGGCGGTCGCCGCCAGGCCGAAGTGGTTGCCCGCGAGGCCCTTGAGGTACATGTAGACCGGCAGCGTTGTGCTGGCGCCGTCCGGCCCGCCTTGACGGATCGCCCACACCTGGGCGAACACCTTGAAGTCCCACAGGACCGACAGGAAGGTGACCATGGTCAGGATCGGCCGGATCGCCGGCCAGCTGACCGCCCAGAACGCCTGCCAGGCGTTCGCGCCGTCGATGCCCGCGGCCTCGTACTGCTCCTTCGGGACGCCGAGAAGCCCGGCGTACAGCGTGAAGGCCACGAACGGCACCGCCTGCCAGACGACCAGCAGGCCGATCACGGTCAGCGTGCTCGGGCCGGTGGAGAACCAGGAATGCCCGATGAACTGTTCGAAGCCGAGTTTCGCGAGCGTCTTGTTCAGGATGCCGTACTGCTGGTCGAAGATCCACTGGAAGACCGTGGTGGTCGCGACCACCGGCGTCGCCCACGCGAGGATCAGCGCGACCTGCAGGATCACCCGGACCACCGGGTTGAGGTGCCGCATCAGCAACGCCATGAACAGCGCGAGCAGCAGGGTGGTGATCACGACCGCGGCGGTGAACACCAGCGTCCGGACGGTGATCTCCCAGAATTCGGGGTCGGACAGGATCGCGGAGAAGTTCTCGAACCCGACCCAGACCATCTCTCCGGAGACCAGCTCACGGAGGTCGAGCTTGCGGAAACTGATCCCGACCAGTTGCAGCGTCGGCCACCCCAGCAGGGCGAGGATCGCGACCAGCGCGGGAAGGATCAACAGGTACGGCGCCGTCCGTTCGCCGAGACGGAGACGCCGGGTGGACTTCGGCGGCTTGATGCGCGGCGATGCCGGCGGGGTGGCCCCCGCCGGCATCGTCACATCTTTGGTCGTGGTCATCCGCCGATGAGCTTGTCGAGCGCTGCGTTGGCGTCGGCGGTCGCCTGGTCGAGCGTCTTCGTTCCGGTCAGGTAGGCGGTCAGCATGTCCTTGATCGGGTTCTGACCGGATTCGACGTCACCCCACTTGGGGCTGGTCGGCACTGCGCGGCCGTTCTTGGACGCCTCGGCCATGACCTTGGTGAGCGGGTTCGCGTCGAGCGCGGACACGTCGGTCGAGGTACCGGGGACGTAACCGGCCTTGGCCAGCTCGGTCTGGTACTTCGGGGTGGAGAACAGCTTGATGTAGTCCTTGGCCGCGGCCGAGTTCTTGCTGTTGGCCGGGATGACCAGGTTCGAGCCGCCGAGGAAGACCGGCGCCGACTTGTCGGCGGTCTTGCCCGGGATCGGGAAGGCGCCCGACTTCTCCTTGATCGACGGGTCGGTCTTGGCCGCGGTGTCGGCCTCACCCGGGACACCGATCATCATCGCGACCTTGCCCGCACCGTAGATACCGGCCTGCTGCGGGGTGGCCTCGTCGGCGTCCTTCGGGGCCTTGGTGCCCGAAGCCTCGGTGAGCTGCTTGTAGAACTCGAGCCCGGCCTTGGCCTGCGGGGTGTCCAGGGTCGACTTGAAGGACTTGCCGTTTGCCTGCGCGATGTCGCCGCCCTCGTCCCAGATGTAGGACAGCAGCTCGTACCAGTTCTGGCCGGGGTGGTAGAGGGCCTGGAATTCGGGGTCGCTGCCGAACTTGGCCTTGAGCTTGGTGATCGCGTCGAGCCACTCCGCGCGCGTCTTCGGCGTCGCGGTGATGCCCGCCTGCTCGAACATGTCCTTGCGGTAGATGACCTCACGGTTGGCCGCGTAGAACGGGACGCCGTAGGTCTTGCCGTCGAATTCGCCCGAGGCCTTGAGGCCCTGGAGCCACTGGGCGCCGTTGAAGTCGCCGACGCTCGAGGTGAGGTCGGCGAGCACGCCCTGGTTCGCGAACGCGGGGGTCTGGGTGTTGCCCAGCTCGATCACGTCCGGCGGGTTGTCACTGGCCAGCGCGGTGGTCAGCTTCTGCTGGATGCCGTTCCACTGCTGGATCTCGTACTTGACCTTGACGCCCGGGTGCGCGTCTTCGAATTCCTTGTGGAGCGAGTTCGTCAGGGCTTCCGGGGCGGTTCCGGTCATGAGCCAGACCGTGAGCGTGCCGTTCGAGGCCGGAGCGCTCGAATTCGTGCTGTCGCCACTGCCGGAACCGGCGCAGCCCGCCGTCGCGAGGGTGATGGCGGCGGCGCCCGCAGCCATCTTGAGCCAGCGCTTCACTCGTGCCGTCCTTTCGATGCCCGGCCACCATGCCGGGCTCCCACAAAATGGTGTAGACCAATGCGGGCAGCGTGGTACGTACCACTCCGACTGTCAAGCAGGTGGCCGGTTCGTTGTAAACGAGCCGCAATCTTTCACCTTGAGTGAGCGCGTGATCACCCTGATGATCGGATTTCGGCGTCGTCGTCAGGGCCTCGCGAGGCACGTTGACATGCGGTTTTTCTTTGTCCGTACCGGTGACCGGGGCATTCGGCGGGCGGCTGCTGAGCCGTTCGGACGAAGGTGGTGCTCGCGTTCGCCGAGCGGGGCGCTAGCGGATGTCCTCGTCCTCGGCAGGCGGCTTGATGCCGAGCAGCGCGCGCGTCTGATCCTGGAGGAACCACGCCAGGGTCGCGCAGGCGATCAGCAGAACGAGGGGCAGAACCGGGCCGCCGTCGGGGAGGATGAACAGCTCCGTGATGCTCGCGCCGACCATGACCCCGGCCAGCAGGAGGGCCGCCGGACCGCCGAAGCGGGGGATGAGCAGCCCGATCGCGCCGCCGACTTCGAGGACGCCGGTGACGTACCGGAGCCACTGTCCGAGCCCGATCTCGGCGAAGGTCTGTTCGGTGTGGCCGCCCGCGAACAGCAGGTAGCCGCTGTAGAGGAACTCGGCGGCGAGCGCGACGCGCACGACCCACAGCACGATCGAGCCGGCGAGCGGGCCGCGGGTACCGCTGGTTCCTTCGGGCATGCCGGGAATCTTTCTCCTGGGTGGGACGGGTGGCAAGGGCGCTTCAGCCCTGCTCACCCAGGAGGATCTGTTCGAGCAGCAGGTCCACGTCCCGGGCGGACTCGGCTTCGCCTATCCGGTGGAACGTTTCGGCGGCACGGAGCGCGCGGCGGGCGGCCTCCCGCACCCGGCCCGCGGCGCTGAGCACGTGGGCGGCGACGTGGTCGAGCTGGGCGACGAGATGCTCCCTGACGGGCGCGGTTTCGGTTTCCACGGCGTGCACGGCGGTTTCCGCGGCGTCGAGCGCGGTCAGCGCCGCGTCGAGGTCGCCGGACCGCAGCCGGGCCAGCGTCGCGGCGTTGCGGCAGGTGGCGGCCACGTAGCCGCCGCCGATCGCCGAGGCCGCGTCGGCGGCCCGCGCGTAGAAGTCGGCGGCGTTCGCGCCGTAGCCGAGCAGGTCGAGTTGCTCGGCGGCGGCCATGCTCACCGAGATGTAGGAATGCCCGGTTTCACCCGAATCCTGGAGTATTTCGGCGAGGACGGCGTATTCGTCGAAGGCGCGTGAGGATTCGCCGAGCGCGCGGTAGCTGTCGGCGTACATCCACCGGCAGCGGTGTGCCCAGTCCGGTGACGCGGGGAGCAGGGTGATGGTGCGGGGCGCGACGTCGAGCACGTCGTCGTACCGGCCCGCGCCGTGCAGCGCGGTGACGAGGACATACCACTGTTCCGCGGTGTCCTTGCCTTTCGCCGCGGCGGCACCGAGGGCCGCGTAGGCGTCGTCGACGGCCTCGGCGAACCGGCCGGTGCCGATCAGCGACAGTGCCCGGAGATGACGGAGATGCCCGCGCAACCGTTCCGGACCGCCCACGGGCAGCGTCGACAGCATGTGCTCGACGAAGACGTCCAGTTCGTCGAGCGATCCGATGCGCTCGTAGGCGATCCGGACCTGTTCGACGGCCTCGACGGCCTTCTCGCCGACGTTTCCGACGATGAAGGCGTCCGTCGCCGCCCGGGCGAGTTCCAGTGCGACCAGCGGATCCTCGCCGTCGCCGTTGCGCAGCGTCGCTTCCAGACACAGAAGTGTGCCGTGGAGCAAGGGATCGCCCGCTTCGCGAGCCCGCGCGGCACCCCGTCGCAAGACCTCGTACGCCTCGGAAGTACGGCCCTGCCCGGAAAGCACGTGCGCCAGCCAATATTCACCCCAGCAGGCGGCGTGATCGTCCGTTCCGGCACGCAACCGCGCCGCGGCCACCGTCGTCAGCGCGACCCCGGTCTCGGCCTGATCGTCGAAGACGAGCCACAGCCCGAGCCAGCATTGGTTGAGCAGGAACCGGATTTCGTCGTTCCGAAGCCGGAATCCGGCGGCGGCGCGGCGCAGTCGTTCCTCGGTGTCGTCGCCCTGGAAGAAGATCGCGCGCAGTTCGGTCAGCCGCGGGACGATTTCGTCCGGGACGGTCTCGATCGCCGCGAGACAGGCTCGCGCCTCCTCCGGCTCGCACCGGTGATTGTGGATCTCCGCGCGGACGACCAGCTCCTCCGCGGACAACCCCGGCGGGGGCGCGATCGGAGCCCGGGGGAGTGCGGAAGGCAGGAGCGGCACGAATTCCGCGACCGGGTTCGCGGCCATTTTCCGTTCGGCGTACGCGGTGAAATAGCCGGCGTCATCGCGTTCGTCGAGTTCTTCGGCTTCGACGAGCGCCGCCGCCCGCATGCGCCGGTGGAGCCTGCTCAGGGGGACACCGTCGTACGGTCCGTCGAGAACGAACGGGATCCCGCCGTATCCGGTTTCCGTCAACCGGCGGGTGAGCAGCGCGGCCGAGGCGAAGAACTCCAGCCTGTCCACGGCGTCCGCATGATCGCCGACACCGTCCAAAAGCGACAGAAGATCGACACCGGTGTGCTCGTTGCCGGTGAGGGCGCAGAACTCCAGGCGCAGCGCGTGATCGCCGTAGCGGAGCGGATCCCCGGCCGACGCCCTGGTCACCCATCGGTAGGTCGACGCGGCCTCGGCGTATTTGCCGGCGGCCGCCAGCGGCACCAGCGTCCGGCAGAGCCGGGTGATCTCGGCCCCGCCGGAGCCGTCCGCGCGACGCGGTTCCACTTCCATGGTCCTGCCCCCAGAACAATGACGTCGACGCCGGATCTTAACTCCCGGCGCCGCGTCATGGTCCTGCTTTCGGGTGGTTCAGGGGACGCGTACGGCGGCGATCTGCGTCGCTTGCCCGATCAACCTGTTCTTCTCGTCCCAGAGTTCGGCGACCTCGTCCATCCGGTCGCCGCCGATCTCGCCCGCGCGCATCCGCACCCGCACCGGGCCCGGCGCCGGGATCCCGCGCAGGTACGCGGTGAACTGGACGGTCGGCGCCCAGCCCGCGATGCCGAGGTCGTAGGAGATCGGCGGCACCGGATCGAGCGCCACGAGCAGGCTCACCGGATCCCAGTCGGTGCCGTCCGCGAGCCGCAGCCAGGACGAGATGACGCCCTTCCGGGACGGCTGTCCCACCGCGAACCCCGCCGCGGACGGGTCGATCCGCTGCTCGACGACGTCCATCAGGCCGATCCGGAAGCCGCCCCCGCCGTCGGCCGGTACGGGCAGGCAGTCCTGCTCCGGCGGGATCTCGACCGGGTCCACTCCGGACCACCACGCGTCACCGTCGCTCAGGACGCCCTGCGTGATCAGGGCCTCGGTGCAGGGCTTGCCGTGCTGGCTCAGTCGCGCGCGCAACTGGGTGAGGCCGCGGCCTTCGCGCAGCACCTCGACCTCGACGACCGCCGGGCCGGGTTCCGGGGCCACGGAGAACGAGCCGCTGATCGCGGTCAGATGCGGATGCGAGGAGACCTCGGCGGCGGCCCTGGCGAGCACGGCGAGCAGATAGCCGCCGTGCAGCTTCGTCCCGATCGTCCACTGTGGATCGAGTTCGGTGTCGAACACCGTGCCCTCGTCCCGGCGGACGAGGGCGGTCGCGGTCTGAAAAGGCGCCATGACTCAAGCTGACACCGTCAAGTTGACGGTGTCAAGTCAATGCTGGCAGCATCACGGCATGGGCGCGAAGCGGACGAAGGCGCGGCCGGGCGAAGGAGAGAAGCTGCGGGGCGAGATCCTGTGCGCCGCCGACGCCCTGCTCGGCGAGGCGGGGACCGACGAGGCGCTGACGCTGCGTGCCGTCGCGCGCCGGACCGGCGTCTCCACGCCGTCGGTCTACGCGCACTTCCCGAGCCGCGACGCCTTGCTGGAGGCGGTCTGCCTGCGGGTGTGGGACGAACTAGCGCACCGGATGCGTGAACACGCCGTCGAGGTCGCCGATCCGATGCGCGCGCTCAGCCGGTGCGCGCGGGTGTACGCGCGGTTCGCGCTCGACCATCCGGTGCAGTACCGGGTGCTCCTGATGCGTCCCTCCGGCGGTTCGTCCCCCGGCGCGGTCGCCTGTTTCCGGTATCTCGCCGACGCGACGGCCACCTGCGTGCGGGCCGGGATCCTGCACGGTGAGCCGGAGGTCCTCGCGATGGGGCTCTGGTCGGCGATGCACGGCTGCGTGAGCCTGCTGATCGCCCAGCCGGGCTTCGACTGGCCGGAGGAACCCGAGGCGCTGATCGACGCCGTCATCCGGATGGCGGGGCTCGGCACGGCGCTCGCCTCCCGCGTGCCACGGGACGCCATTCCGCCGAGTGCCGCACTGGCGGAGGACCTCGACGAACTCGCGGCGGGCTGGGCGGTGCGGGCCGGGCGGGCTGGATAGGCTCTGCGCATGTCCGAGACCCCGACCGCCGACGATCGGCTCCAGGTGCTCGAAGCCATCACCGATACGTCCTTGGGGAAACTCGGCCAGGACAAGGTGATGGCCACGCTCCTCGCGCGAGTCCGCGAGGTCCTCGGGGTGGACACGGCCACGGTGCTCCGGCTCGACCCGACGGCGCAGCAGTTGCAGGCCATCGCCGCCTCCGGGATCGAGGAGGAGGTCTACCAGGACGTCCGGATCCCCGTCGGAGCCGGTTTCGCGGGGCGGGTCGCCGAGCAGCGGCAGCCGGTGATCATCGACCACGTCGACGCGACCACGGTGGTGAACGCGCTCCTGTGGGAACGAGGGCTGCGTACCCTGCTCGGCGTGCCGATGATGGCCGAAGACGACCTCGTCGGCGTCCTGCACGTCGGGTCGGTGACGCCACGGGAGTTCTCCGAGACCGACGTCGAACTGCTGCGGCTGGTGGCCGGGCGGCTCGCGTTGGAGGTGCAGATCGAGGTCGCCGCCAGCGATCGCGCGGCGGCGGCGGCGCTCCAGCGGAGCCTGGTGCCCGCCCGGCTGCCCGCCGTCCCCGGGATGAAGTTCGCCGCCCGGTACGTGCCGGGGACCGAGCCCGGTGTCGGCGGTGACTGGTACGACCTGTTCCCGTTGCCCGACGGCCGTCTCGGCATCGTGATGGGTGACGTCGCCGGGCACGGCCTCAACGCCGCGGTGATCATGGGGCGGCTGCGCAGCGCCCTTCGCGCCTACGCGCTCGATTCGGACGACCCGGCCGAGGTGCTGTCCAAACTGGACCGGAAGGTTCAGTATTTCGAGCCGGGAGCGCTGGCCACCGTCGTGTACGGGTCGGTGTCGGCTTCGCGGGAGAGCATCGCGATCTCGCTGGCCGGGCATCTGCCCCCGGTGCTCGCGGCGCCCGGTGTGCCGTCGGTGTTCGTCGACGCTCCCGTCGATCCGCCGATCGGGGTCACCGGGCCGGGGCGCCGAAGAGTCGAGATCGAGCTGCCGGCCGGCGCCGTGCTCGCCTTCTACACCGACGGTCTCGTGGAGCGCCGGGACCAGCTGATCGACGTCGGCCTCCACCGGCTCGCCGGCGTGGTCACCGCCGACCCGCCCTCGATGGTCTGCGCCCGGGTGATGGCCGCGCTCGTCGGCGCCACCCCGGCGCAGGACGACATCGCTCTCCTCGTGGCCCGATGCGAACGGAACTGAGTCACCGGGCCGGGTGATTGGCGCGGCGGTTCAAGGCCGCGAGCTCGACGGTCCTGGCGATCCGCCGTTCCCGGGTCTCCGGCTTCTTCGCCGTCAGGATCCATTCCAGGATCAGCCTTTTCGACGACGGCGGGAACTTCTCGAAATGGGTGCGGGCGGCCTCGTCCGCGTCGAGCCGGATACGCAGGTCCTCGGGGACACCCTCGCCGTCCGGCACGACCTGCCAGCGGCCCTTCTCCTTGGCGAGGTCGATCATCGCCTGCCCGCGTTCGGTCATCAGACCCTCGGCGATCAGGCGGGCGGCCCGCTCGCGGTTGACGCGGCTCCACGAACTCCGGGGGCCGCGCGGGGTGAACCGCAGCCGGGAACTCGTGGCGTCGTGTTTGCGGTGCAGCCCGTCGATCCAGCCGAAGCACAGGGCCTGCTCCATCGCCTCTTCGATCCGGATGCTGGGGACGCCGCTGCCCTTGTGCCGGATGACCAGCCAGATCTCCCTCGCGGTCCCGGCGTTCTCGGCGAGCCAAGCGCGCCACTCGGCGGGGGAGGCGGCGCTGAAGGTGGTCTCGTCCATGGCCGGGTTCCTTTCGTCGTAGGAGTCTGTGACCATCATCGGATGCAAAGTGCTCACCGAGTGAGCGCTTTTCGAAAGGAGGTGGCCCGGATGGAGATCTGGGTGAATCCGGCGTGCGCCAAATGCCGGTCCGCGGTGTCGATGCTGGACGAGGCGGGAGCCGAGTACACCGTGCGGAAGTACCTCGAAGAGCCGCCGACGGCGAAGGAACTGAAGGCCGTCCTCAAGCGGCTCGGGCTCGAGCCGTGGGACATCACCCGCACCGCCGAGCCGATCGCGAAGGAACTCGAACTGAAGACGTGGGGGCGCACGCCGGCCGACCGCGATCGCTGGGTCGACGCGCTGGTCACCCATCCGAAGCTGATCCAGCGTCCGATCATCACCGCCGACGACGGCACGACCGTGGTCGCGCGGACCCCGGAGGCCGTGCGGTCGGTGCTGCCCGAAGGGGCCTGATGCGGTGATGGCCCCGTGTTGATGAAGGATTTGGGACACTGAATGTCCCGAATCCCTCATCAACGGCGGCCTGCGAGGGTCACGCCAGCTCGCGGAAGAACGCCCGGATGTCGCCCAGCAGCAGATCCGGCGCGTCCTGGGTCGCCCAGTGGCTGCCGCGGTCGAACTCCTGCCAGGACACGATGTTCGCGTGGTCCCGCTCGGCGAAGCGGCGCAGCGGCCGGAAGTCGTAGGCGAAACTTGCCAGCCCGGTCGGCGCGGTCGTCGGCTCGGTGGGGTGCTCCGTGTGCTTGTCCTCGTAGTAGAACCGCGCCGCCGAGGCCGCGGTGTTGGTGAGCCAGTACAGCGTGGCGTTGGTGAGCACGTGGTCGTCGCTCGTGGCCGCCAGCAGTTGCGCGCTCCACGCCAGCTGCCCGGTCGGCGAGTCGGCCAGCGCGTGCGCGAGGTTCTGCGGCGCGCTCTCCTGGAGTTTGGCGTAGCCGGACATGTCGTCGTTGAAGGACTGGAGGAACTGCATGTACTCCAGTTCCTTCTCGGTCATGCCTTCGAACTCCGCCGGGTCGCCGCTGGGGAACGAGAACAGCTGCGTGACGTGCACGCCGATCACGTGCTCCGCGTCGACGCGGCCGACCTCGGGGGCGACGAACGAACCGGCGTCGTTCCCGTGCGTGCCGTAGCGCTCGTAGCCGAGGCGGCGCATCAGCTCGGCCCAAGCCTGGGCCGTGCGGTACCGGTTCCAGCCCTTCTCCCGCGTCGGGCCGGAGAAGCCGAACCCGGGCAGCGACGGGATGACCACGTGGAACGCGTCGGCGGCATCGCCCCCGTGCGCCCGCGGATCCGTCAGCTGGTCGATCAGGTCGAGGTATTCGAAGACCGAGTTCGGCCAGCCGTGGGTGAGGATCAGCGGCTTCGCGTCCGGCTCCGGCGAACGGACGTGGAGGAAGTGGATGTTCTGCCCGTCGATCTCCGTGGTGAACTGCGGGTACTCGTTGAGCTTCGCCTCCCACTTCCGCCAGTCGTAGCCCTCGCGCCAGTACGAGACCAGGCGCCGCACGTACTCCAGCGGCACGCCGTACTCCCAGCCCGGCGTGACCGGTCCGCGCTGCACCCCGTCGGTCACCTGGTCGGCGGGCAGTTCGTTCGCCCAGCGGACGCGGGCCAGGCGGTCGGCCAGGTCGTCCAGCTCCGCCTGCGGGACCTCGACGCGGAAGGGCTTGATCTCGGTGTTTGCGTTCATGAGACCAAGATAGGATTCCATTAGGAACATCCCGTTCCTAATGGAGGAGCATCCTGAAAAAATGTTGGAAACTTCGGCGCGACTACTCCGTTTGCTCTCCCTCCTGCAGACT
Organism: Amycolatopsis sp. NPDC000009; assembly: GCF_055563465.1. NCBI lineage: Bacteria > Bacillati > Actinomycetota > Actinomycetes > Pseudonocardiales > Pseudonocardiaceae > Amycolatopsis > Amycolatopsis sp. NPDC000009. The sequence continues at coordinate 146,636 of NZ_JBVHDI010000011.1, read as the reverse complement.
CCCCGTGACTGGACCGGTACCGAACTGGCGGAACGCCTGGAGGTCAGCGCCCGGACGATCCGCAACGACATCGAGCGGCTGCGCGCGCTCGGCTATCCGGTGGACGCCACCCGGGGATCGGTCGGCGGGTACCGCCTGGGCGCGGGCGCCGATCTGCCGCCGTTGCTGTTGGACGACGAGGAAGCCGTCGCCGTCGCGATCGGCCTGCGCACCGCGGCGGGCGGCACCATCGCGGGCGTGGAGGAGACGTCGTTGCGCGCGCTCGCCAAACTGGAGCGGGTGCTCCCGTCCCGGTTGCGCCGCCGGGTGAACGCCCTGCAGGCGTACACGGTCCCGGTGCCGAGGGACGAACCCGGCCCACGCGTCGCCGCCGAGACGCTCACCGTGCTGACGGCGTGCTGCCGGGACCGTGAGGTGCTGCGGTTCGGCTACCTGACCCACGACGGTTCGGAAAGCGTCCGCAAGGTCGAGCCGTATCGCCTGGTGAACTGGGGTCGTCGCTGGTACCTCGTCGCGTGGGACCTCGACCGCGGCGACTGGCGCACGTTCCGCGTCGACAGGCTGACCCCGCGCGTCCCGACCGGCCCGCGGTTCACCGCCCGCGAACTGCCCGGGGACGTCACGGACCGGGTGCGGCGCGGCGTCTCGTCCGCCGCGTGGCGCTACCGGGCCGACGTCACCGTGCACGCGTCCGCCGAGGAGGTGACCGCGCGGATCAACCCGGCCGTCGGGACGGTGGAGGCCGTCGACGCGAACACCTGCGTCCTGCACACCGGCGCGGACAGCATCGAGACGATGGCCGTCCACTTAGGACTCCTCAACCTTCCGTTCCGGGTCACCGAACCCCCGCGGTTGGTCGACTACTTGCGTGAGTTGGCCGACCGGTATCGCGACGCGACCCGCATTTAGTCCTCTAAGGGGTCGTAACAGAATGATCGCGGGGTGTGGTTTGATGTCGTGTCTCGGTGATTGTCTGTGAGGGGTGGGCTGGTGGGGCAGCGGCGTCCGTGGGAGGTCGATGACGGTCTGTGGGAGCGGATTGAGCCGTTGTTGCCGCGGGTGGAGCGTCGGTTTCGGCATCCGGGGCGTAAGCGGCTGGATGACCGTAAGGCGTTGTGCGGGATCATGTTCGTGCTCTACACGGCGATTCCGTGGGAGTTCCTGCCGCAGGAGCTGGGGTATGGCTCAGGCATGACCTGCTGGCGCCGGCTGCGGGACTGGACCGAGGCCGGGGTGTGGCAGCAGCTGCACGAGCTGCTGTTGGCGGAGCTGCACGCGGCGAATCAGCTGGATTGGTCACGTGCGTCGGTCGACGGATCGCATGTGCGGGCGTTAAAAGGGGGCCGAAAACCGGCCCCAGCCCGGTAGATCGAGCCCGCATCGGGTCGAAACACCATGTGATCACCGACGGTACCGGCATCCCGCTCGCAGCCACCCTGACCGGCGGGAACCGGCACGACGTCACCCAGCTGATGCCGCTGATCCACGCGATCCCGCCAGTGCGAGGCCGGCCCGGGTCCCCGCGGCGACGGCCACAACGGCTCTACGCCGACCGCGCCTACGACCACGACAAGTACCGCAACCTTGTCCGCGCCGCCGGAATCACGCCTCTCATCGCCCGCCGAGGCCAGGAACACGGCTCCGGCCTCGGCGTTCACCGCTGGGTCGTCGAGGGCGCCTTCGCCTTACTGCACTGGTTCCGGCGGCTACGCATCCGATGGGAGATCCGTGACGACATCCACGAAGCCTTCCTCACCCTCGGCTGCGCCATCATCTGCTGGCGCAGACTCAAAGCCCACTCAATCTGTTAGGACCCCTAAATGCGGGAAGGCGAGGGCACCCGCGTTTAGTCGGCTAAGTGCGGGGGTCAGCGGGCGAAGGTGGTCAGGAAGCGGTCCCGGAACGCGTCCATCCTCCACACCGGCGCGTTCCGGTCCGGGTTCAGGCCGTCCTGCCAGTTCCAGCCGGCGATCTTGTCGAGCACCGCCTCGTCCCGCGTGACCACGGTGATCGGGACGTCGTGATCCGCGCCCGCGCCGGCGACGATCGGGTTCGGCTGGTGATCGCCCAGGAACACGAGCACGAGATCGTCGTCCCCATAAGTCTCCACGTACGAGATGAGCGAGTTCAGCGAGTAAGCGATCGAGTCGCCGTACGCGCCGCGCACTTTGGCCGGGTCGGTGAACACCTCGTCGGGCGTTTTCCCTTGCGAGGGCATGGGATTGTAGATCGACCCGTCCCCGATGGCGTTCCAGTCGACCAGGCGGGGCAGCGGCGTCCACGGCCAGTGGCTGGTGACGAGGTCGATCTCCGCCATGAGCGGCGGGCGATCCCCAGCGCGTTCGGCGCGCTGGAAAGCCGAAAGCGTGAACTGGTCCGGCATCGTGGCGTAAGAGAACGGCGGGCCGTGATACCCGATGGTGCGGGAATCGTAGTAACGGTCGTAGCCGTAAACCTTGCCTTCCGGCCAGTCTTCGGTATGCGCCGGGACGACGCCGACCGTCTCCCAGCCCGCGCGTTTGAACGCGCCACCGAGGGTGAACCGGTCGGTCTTCACGAAGTCGTCGTAGCGGTGCTGGCTGTCGACCCACACCCCGGATTGGAACGTCGAATGCGCCAGCCAGCTCCCCGCGCTCGTCGTCGGCGAGGTGAGGAACGCGCTGCGCGAGCCGTATCCGGCGTTCTTCAGCCGCGCCGTCCCGGCGTCGAGCACCGCGTCGACCTTCGGCGCGATGTCCGAGTCCTGGACGGCCACCCGCCCGTAGCTCTCGACGAAGGTGAAAAGCACGTCCTTGCCGCGCAACGCGTTCAACAGCCCGGAGGCCGGGGAGTCACGGAAAGCGTCGACGGCGATCTCCTCGGCGAAGGCCTCCCTGTCCCGGATACCGGCCCGCACCTCGCGGAGGTCTTCGTAGGCGAAGGCGACCGCGCTGCGCGACGCGAACGGCTGTCCCGGAGCGAGTTGCGCACCGGAGACCGCGCACACCATCCAGAGCACGCTGAGCACGGCCGTCACCCGGGTCGACGCGGTGCGCCGTCCGGCCACCACCCGGCTCAACCGCAGGACGGCCAGCGCCATCAGCACGATCACGACCACGGCCAGCAGCGTCAGCCCGGCGAACGACGCGAGCGCGCCCGCCCGGCCGATCGACGTGCCGAGCAGGTCGACACCGTTGCCGAGCACACCCCAGTCGAACACCGGGTTGAACCGCCGGTTCAGCGCCAGCCCGAATCCGATGTCGATGGCCTTGAGCACGGTCAGGATCCCGAGGACCGCGCCGGCCGACAACGCGACGATGCGTCGTGCACCATCACGCAGCATGAGCACGACCGCCACCCCGAGCAACGCCTCCACCGGCAGCCGCACGAACGCCTCCGGCGTCAGCCCGCCGAGGTCGTCCGGCGCGAGCAGGGCGAACAGCACGAGTACCGCGGACGCGGTCGTCGCCGCGCTGGACGCGATTTCGCGGGCTGTCGTCCGGTCGCCGGGCAGGCCGGCCAGTGCGGGACGCGGGAAAACCGACAAGGCGGGTTCCTTCCGGGGTGGACTGCCTTCATCGGGATACACGGACGACGGGCCCCGGCGGTTCAGCCCGACCGCCACGTGCGCAGCGCCCACCACCAGCCGACGGTGTGCCGCACGTGGGTACCGCCGTCGTCCTCCGGCGGGTCGAGTGACGTTCCGGTGATCTCGCCCAGCCGGGAAAGCCGGTATCGGACGGTGTTCGCGTGGACGTGCAGCGCGGCGGCCGTCTGGTCGAGCCGCCGCCCGTGGTCGAGGTAGGCCAGCGCGGTCGAGACGAGTTGTTCGTGGAAAGGATCGCCTGGCGTCAGCGCGTTCAGCAGGGTGCCTTCGAGTAGCGCGGCGAGCCCCGGTTGGGCGGCGAGCGCGGTCTCCACCGCCAGATCCGCCACCGCGTGCAGGCCGCGTGATCCCGCGGCCGTCGGCAGGGCCATCACGCACAGGGCGTGGGTGCCCCGGACCTCGGCGAGCGGGACGGCGGGGGAGGCCACCATGAGCACGTCGTCCCCGAGCGCGGACGGGAGGGGCAGCCGCGGCGCCAACCCGGCCAGCCGCCCTTCGACCAGGCCGAAGACGCCACCCGTCGCGCCGAGCCGTCGCTCGACGACCCGTGCCTGGTACGGATCGCCGACGTCGGTGAGCAGGCAGTGATAGCGCCCGCCCGGGTTCAGCCCGGCGTTCGCGACCTCCTCGGCCGAAGGCGCCGTCGGGTCGCCGCCCAGCAGCCGCCGCAGCACGCGGGCGCGGCTGTCGTGCACCGTGCGGGAGAGTTCGAGTTCGGCTTCGTGATACCCGGCGATGACCTGGCGTTCGAGGGCACGGGTGTTCCGGTCGAAATCGACCAGCGCCGCGAGCATGACGTCGTCCGGCACCCCGGCCGCCTTGCCGCGTTCGACGGCGATCTCCACCGCGCGGCTGCGGCCCGCCTGCACCCCGCGCAGCAGCGCGGCGAGCGGCACACCCTGCGCGGCCCGGTCCGCACCCAGGTCGGCGGCCGCCGCGTAGTCCTGCTCCCCGGCGCCGCCCGGCCGGTCGAACGACGCGAGCCCGGCGGCGAGCACGATCGCGACGTGCCGCCGGTTCTCGCCCACCGGCAGCCGCGCCACTTCGGGCGATTCCGTGCGGGCGGCCCGGACCACTTCGTCGACGACCTCGGCGTCGGCCGCCATCTCGGCCAGCAGGTCGTGGAGCGACCGGTGCGCCATCGCCACCGCCTTCCCGCGCGGATTGTGCGCGGTGCACAACGAAGCCGGCGGTCCTTGGCGACCGTCCCCTACCGAGGGTGTCCGGCCGGTTGGTTTCCTGTGAGCTACCGAAAGGTAACAGGCCCTCGCCGAAAGGTGCGCCCGATGCGGAAACGCCGGTTGCTGAACACCGTCCTCGTGACCTGCCTGGCCGCGGCGCTGGGCTCGGTCCCCGCCGCCGCGGCTGACGACAGCCTGCGCCAGGTCCTTTTCGTGGGCAACAACTGGGAGGGGACGGCGGACGTCATCGCGCCCTCCGGCGACTACGCGAAGATCGCGCGCGTGAACATGGTGCCGGACAAGGACGAACGGCTCACCGAGATCTACCTGAACCCGATCAAACTCGCGTTCTTCCTCGGCATCCGCAACGGCGTCGGCGAGGGGCACGACCAGCTCGTCGACGACCTCTACACGACCCCGGACGGCCGTGCGGTCGTCGCGTCCCGGCCGAGCTTCGCCGACGTCGTGTCGATCGACCTCGCCACCGGCCGGGTCAACTGGCGGTTCCCGGTGTCGGGTTTCCGGTCCGACCACATGGCGGTGTCGCCGGACGGCCGCAGTATCGCGGTCTCCGCTTCGACGTCGAACACCGTCCACGTGCTCGACATCGAGACCGGACGGCAGCTCGGCTCGTTCAAGACCGGCGACAAACCGCACGAGAACACCTACACCGACGGCGGCCGGTACCTCTGGAACAGCTCGATCGGCGAGGTGAACACCGCGCTCGACGCGCCGTGGCAGGACTTCACCAAGGGAGACCGGCGGCTCACCGTGGTCGACGCGACCACCTTCCAGCAGGTCAAGGTGATCGACATGCGCCCGCGCCTGGACGCCTTCGGCCGCAAGGACCTCTCCGACTCGGTCCGGCCGGTGGCCTTCACCCCGGACGAGTCGAAGCTGTACTTCCAGGTGTCCTTCTTCAACGGTCTCCTCGAATACGACGTCGCCTCCGATCGCATCACGCGGTCGAAGACGCTGCCGAAGAACCCGGACACCAGCGAGGATCGCACCACCTGGGTCAACGACTCGCGCCACCACGGTCTTTCGATGAGTCCCGCGGGTGACAAGCTCTGCGTCGCCGGGACGATGGACGACTACGCGACCATTGTGGACCGCGAGAGCCTGCGAGAGGGACCGCTCGTGACCGCGGCGAAGCCGTACTGGGCGACCGTGAGCGGCGACGGAAAGCATTGCGTCATCTCGGAAAGCGGATCGGACCAGGTGACCGCGATCGACTTCGCGACCGGTGCCAAGGTGAAGTCGGTCCCGGTCGGCGACCACCCGCAGCGCATTCGGATCGGGCACGTGCGCACCGGTAGTCTGCGCGGGTGAGCGAAGAGATCTGGGTGGCCCTCGGTGCGACGTCCCTCGACGAGGTGCGGCGCCGCGCCGCGGTGATCGACGCGGTCACCGAGATCGAGCCGGTCGAGGTGGACGGCGCGGTGCGGTACGCCTGGAACGACGGCGGCGGCCAGTCGGCGGTCTGGTACTTCACCCCGGACGGGCGCGCGCTGCTGCTGACCTTCGATCACGAATCGGCGTTGAACCTGTACGCCGAGGACGACTACTCGGTGCAGGAGGCGCTCTACGGCGGCGTCCCCGAAGACCTCGTCGCGCTGGTGCGGAACCGGCCCGAGAACTACGAGTCCCTGAACATCGTCGATCCGGAGTCGGGGGCGAAGATCCTCTACGCCGGCGGCGTGTTCTGGTTCGACGGCACGAGGTGGGCACAGGCCGAAGGCTTCCTCGCCCACTGCCGCCGGGAGGGGCTGGACCCGCTGTGCGAGTCGGGGTTCGTCTACTGCCTCGGCGACTACCGGTTCGGCGAGGAGTTCACGCCCGAGCTGATCGTCGAGGGCCGGGCCGCCGACGGCTGGTACGAGGACGACGCCGAACGGGAGAAGGCGCTGGCCGAGGTCCGCGAGATCTTCGCGCGGCTCGGCTGAGGAAGTCCGCTCAGCGCACGATCTTGGCGCCGCTGTGGCACCGTTTCAGGAATGAGTCTGCTCCTGGGCCCGTTGCTGCGGCACGTCGACGACGTGTCGGCGACGGTGTGGGTCGAGACCGCCACCGCGAGTGAGGTCGAGGTCCTCGGCACCTCCGCGAGGACGTTCGAGATCCGGGGCCACCACTACGCCCTGCTGGTGCTGACGGGCCTCGAACCCGGCTCCTCCCACGAGTACGACGTGCGTGTGGACGGCGAAAAGGTATGGCCGCCGGAGGATTCCGGGTTCCCGGCCAGCCGGATCCGGACGTTGCCCCCGGAGGAGTCCCGGGTCCGGCTCGTGTTCGGCTCCTGCCGCAAACCGCACGAAGACGACGCCTTCGGCCCGGACGCGCTGGCCGCGTACGCCCGCCGGATGGCCGACGGCGAGGAAACCGGGTGGCCGCAGGCGTTGCTGATGCTGGGCGACCAGGTCTACGCCGACGAGACCACCGACGAGACGCAGGAATGGCTGAAGCGGCGTCGCGACACCTCGAAACCGCCGGGCACGGAGGTGACGGACTTCGAGGAGTACACCCACCTCTACCTCGAAGCGTGGGGCGAGCCGTCGATCCGCTGGCTGCTGTCCACCGTGCCGACGTCGATGATCTTCGACGACCACGACGTCCGCGACGACTGGAACACCTCCCACACCTGGCGGCAGCAGATGCGCGCGCAGCCGTGGTGGCGGGAGCGCCTGCGCGGGGCGATCATGTCGTACTGGGTCTACCAGCATCTCGGGAACCTCGGCCCCGCCGAGCTCGCCGAGGACCCGACCTTCCAGAAGGCCATCGCCTCCGGCGGGGACAACGCCGGCCTGCTCACCGAGTTCGCCGACGAAGCCGACGACGACCGCGACGGCACCAAGGGCGCGCGATGGAGTTACCGCCGCGACTTCGGCTCCGTGCGGCTGCTGGTCATCGACAGCCGGGCCGGGCGGATCCTGGCGGGCGGCGCCCGGTGCATGGTGGACGACGACGAGTTCGACTGGATCGAGAACAACGCCGCGTCACCCTGTGATCACCTGCTGATCGGCTCCTCGCTGCCGTGGCTGCTGCCGCCGGTGATCTCCCACCTGCAATCGCTGAACGAGCGCGCCTGTGCACGCCCCGGCTGGCGGGGCAGGCTCGCGGAGAAGATCCGGCAGGCGGGCGACCTCGAGCACTGGGCGTCGTTCCGCGCGTCGTTCGACCGGCTCGCCGCGATGATCGCGCGCGAGGGACGCCGGGACGATCCGCCCGCCACCATCGCGGTGCTCTCCGGCGACGTCCACCACGCCTACATCGCCGAGGCGCGGTACCCGGAGCCGGTGACCTCGGCGGTTTACCAGCTCACCTGCTCGCCGGTGCACAACGCGATGCCGCGGCCGCTCCGGCTGGCCTTCGGCGCCACGTGGTCAGCCCGGCTGGCGTCGCTGGCGCGCCGCTGGGCCGAGCGCGGCGGTGTCGAACCTCTTCCTCTCGAATGGCGGAAGACGTCGGGACCGCATTTCGGCAATGTCATCGCGACCGTCGAGACCGACGGCCGATCAGCCGTCACGACGATCGAACAGGCCACCGGGGAGGGGCTGGCCGAGGTGGCCCGGCAGAGGCTGGCCTGAGCCCGTTCGACGCTGGGTAATATCGGTGCGTGACAACCTCTGCCGAAACACTCGAGTTCCAGTCGGAGGCACGTCAGCTGCTTCAGCTGATGATCCACTCGATCTACTCGAACAAGGACACCTTCCTGCGGGAACTGGTGTCCAACGCCTCCGACGCACTGGACAAACTCCGCCTCGAAGCGTTCCGCGACAAGGACCTCCAGGCGGATACCGGCGATCTCCACATCGAGATCGCGACCGACCCCGAAAACCGCACCCTCACCGTGCGCGACAACGGAATCGGGATGAGCCGGGACGACGTCGTGGCGCTGATCGGCACGATCGCGAAATCCGGCACCGCCGAATTCCTGAAGAAACTGAAGGAGACCAAGGATTCCGCGGCTTCGCAGGATCTCATCGGTCAATTCGGCATCGGCTTCTACGCCAGCTTCATGGTGGCCGACAAGGTCACGCTGCTGACCCGCCGCGCCGGATCGGACGAGGGCGTCCGCTGGGAGTCCGAGGGCGAGGGCACGTACACCATCGAAACGGTCCCCGACCTGCCGCAGGGCACGTCGGTCGTCCTGCACCTCAAGCCCGAGGACGCCGAAGACCAGCTCTTCGACTACACCTCGGCCACGAAGATCAAGCAGATCGTCAAGAAGTACTCGGACTTCATCACCTGGCCGATCCGGATGGCCGAAGGCGAAGAGACCGTCACGGTCAACTCGATGAAGGCGCTGTGGGCCCGCTCGTCGAGCGACGTCACCGAAGACGAGTACAACGAGTTCTACAAGCACGTCGCGCACGACTGGAACGACCCGCTGGAGACGATCCGGCTCCAGGCCGAGGGCACCTTCGAGTACCAGGCGCTGCTGTTCCTGCCCGGCCACGCGCCGCTCGACCTGTTCATGCGGGAGCGCAAACGCGGCGTCCAGCTGTACGTGAAGCGTGTCTTCATCATGGACGACTGCGAAGCGCTGATGCCGGAGTACCTGCGCTTCGTGAAGGGCGTCGTCGACGCGCAGGACCTCTCGCTCAACGTCTCGCGCGAGATCCTGCAGCAGGACCGGCAGATCCAGCTGATCCGCCGTCGCCTGGTCAAGAAGGTCCTCTCGACGGTCAAGACCATGATGGCCGACGAGAACCCCTACAAGTACGAGACGTTCTGGAAGGAGTTCGGCCGCGCCGTCAAGGAAGGCCTGCTGGACGACCACGAGAACCGCACCGCGATCCTCGACATCTGCTCGTTCGCCTCGACGAACGATCCCGAGAAGCTCACGTCGCTGCGTGAGTACGTCGAGCGGATGAAGGACGGCCAGGAGCACATCTACTACCTGACCGGCGAATCGCGGCAGAGCATCGAGAACTCGCCGCATCTGGAAGCCTTCCAGGCCAAGGGGTACGAGGTGCTCGTGCTCACCGACCCGATCGACGAGATGTGGGTCGACGCGGTTCCGGGCTTCGAGGAGAAGCAGTTCCAGTCGGTCGCGAAGGGCGAGGTCGAACTCGACTCCGACACCACCGACGAGCAGAAGGAGGAGTTCTCCGGGCTGCTGACCTGGCTGACGAAGACCCTTTCCGACCAGGTCAAGGAGGTCCGGCTCTCGTCGCGGCTGACCACGTCGCCGGCCTGCATCGTCGGCGACACGAACGACGTCACCCCGACGCTGGAGAAGATGTACCGCGCGATGGGCCAGGAAATGCCGCAGATCAAGCGGATCCTGGAGCTCAACCCCGGCCATCCGCTGGTGTCCGGGCTGCGGTCCTCGTTCGCCTCGCAGGGCGAGTCCGAGGGCCTCGCGGAGACCGCGGAACTGTTGTACGGCATGGCTTTGCTCGCCGAAGGCGGTGAACTGGGCGACCCCGCCCGCTTCACGAAGCTGCTTGCCACGCACCTCCAGAAGACCCTGTAGTTCCGTGAAGGCCTCCTTCCCTACCCTCAAAGTAGGGAAGGAGGCCTTCACGGACAGCTACGGCCGGGTCCGCCAGAGCACCAGCACGAAATACGGCGTCCCGACCATCGCGATGACCAGACCCGCCGGGATCTGGGCGGGCGCGATGACCGTCCGTCCGAGGGTGTCCGCGACGCTCACCAGCAGCGCCCCGAGCGCGGCGGCCACCGGGAGCACCCGGCCGTGCCGTCCGCCGACCAGCGACCGCGCCAGATGCGGCGCGACCAGCCCGACGAACACGACCACGCCGATCGCGGACACCGCGGTGGCCGCCAGGATCCCGGAAGCACCCAGCACGAGCAGCCGGGACCGCTCGATGCGCATCCCGAGCACGCGTGGGGTGTCCTCGTCGAGGGCGTGCAGATCAAGTTCGCGATGCTTGGCCCACAGCAACGGCATCAGCGCGAGGAGTGCCAGCGCCACGGGCGCGACCTGCTCCAGCGTGCGGCCGTAGGTCGACCCCGAAAGCCACGTCAGCGCCTTGGCCGAGTTCCACGGGTCGGAGACCACGATCAGCAGGTTGATCAGCGCCATCCCGGCCGACCAGACCGCGATGCCGATGATCACCAGCCGGTCCGAATCCAGCCCCGCACGCCAAGCCAGCCCGTAGACCAGCACGAACACCACGGCCGCGCCGAGACCGGCGGCACCGGCGATCGACCAGGCGCCGACGGCGGGGACGATCGTGATCAGCGCGATCGCACCGAGCCCGGCGCCCGCGGTGATGCCGAGCAACCCGGGTTCGGCGAGCGGGTTGCGGCTGACCGACTGGATCCCGCAGCCCGCGACCGCCAGCGCGGCACCGGCGAGCAGCGCGGCCAGCACCCGCGGAAGCCGTTGGTCCAGCACGAAGGTCAGCGCCGTCCCGGTGTTGCCGGTGACCCAGTTCGCGAGGTCGCCGAGCAGCACCATCCGGTCGCCCAGCATCAGGCCCACCAACGGGACGACGGCCAGTAGCGCCACCAGGGCGACGGAAATGGTCACGAGCCGCCGGGTCGATCCGGCGACCCCGACGCGGCCGGCCGGAGCTGGGCGGCGCGAGCCGCTTCCCCGGCCGCGCCGCGCCAGCCACACCATCACGACGGCGCCGACGAGCGTGGTCACCACCCCGGTCGGCACCCGCACGGCCTCGGCCGAACCCATGATCGCCCGCAGGACGACGTCGGCGCCGAGCACCGTCACGACGCCGACCAGCCCGGACACCGGCAGCAGCGCGCGGTGTTTGGCGATCGGCAGCAGCAGCCGCGTGATCACCGGCGCGCTCAGCCCGACGAACCCGACCGGTCCGGCGACGGTCACCGCCGCCGCGGTCAGCGCGACGGTCAGCACGACCGCGCCGACCCTGGTGCGGCGGACCCGCAGGCCGAGCAGGGTCGCGTTGTCGTCGCCGAGGGCGAGGACGTCGAGTTTGCGGCCCATCGCGATGAGCGCCGCCACGGCGATCACCACGATCGGCGTCATCTGGCCGGTCGCCCGCAGATCGGAGACGGTGAGCGAGCCGCTGCCCCAGGCGAACAACCCATTCGTCTCCTGCTCGAACAGGAGCAGCAGCAGAATGGTCACCGAGTGGAGCGCCAGCAGCATCGCCGAGCCCACGAGCACCAGCCGCGGGCTCGCCGAACCGCCGCCCGCCAGGCTCAGCACGACGACGGCCGCGACGAGCCCGCCCGCGAACGCCGCCCCGCCCACCGGCACGAGCGGCAGCGAAAGCCCGAACGCGGAGATGGCCACCACGGCGAAATGCGCGCCCGCGTTGACCGCGAGCGTGTCCGGCGAGGCGAGCGGATTCCGTGCCACGGACTGCATTCCCGCGCCGGCGACGCCGAGCGCGACCCCGAGCAGCAAGGCGGCGAGCAGGCGGGGGACGCGCGAACCCTCGAGTACCGCGAGGGTCTGCGCGTCGCCCTGGCCGAAGATCGCCTTCACCACGTCCAGCGGGCCGGACGTCGAGGTGCCCTGGGTCAGGTGGATGCCGGCGAGGACGAGGATGAGCAGCACCAGTCCCGCCGACACCGCGATGGTGCGGGCACGCATCAGGTCGTGACTGCCTTCACGATCTGGTCGGCGGTCATGATGATCGACTTCGGCCCGCCGAAGGTCCACGTCCCGGCCTGGAGCTTGTGGATCTTCTTCGAGACCACGAACGGCAGGCGCTGGTAGACGGGGTTCTGCGCGAGCCCGGTGGTGAAGACGTCCTCTTCGGCCGCGCTGTAGAACAGCACGGTCTTCGGGTCGGTGAGCGCGGTGAGGCCTTCGACGTCGGTCTGGCCGAGGCCCCACTGCGGGTCGACCTTGCCGGTCCAGGCGTTCTTCAGGCCGACGGCCTCGGCGGTGTCGGAGACCAGCGAACCCTTGCCGAACGGGCGGATGCTGACGGTGCTGCCTTCGAGGTAGCCGTCGGCCATCAGGAACGGGGTGCCCGCGGCGCCCTTGGCCTCGACGGCCTTTTTGCCCTCGGCGAGTTTGGCGTCCATTTCGGACAGTTGCTGGTCCGCTTCGGACTCCTTGCCGACCGTCTTCGCGATCAGCTTGAAGTCCTCGCGCAGGCGGTCGAAGTTGCGGCTCGCGTCGCTGGACTTGGTGACCACGACCGGCACGTACTTCTCGATCTGCGGCACCAGCGTCGAGTCGCGCTCCTCGGCCATGATGACGACGTCGGGGTTCAGCCCGACGATCGCGTCGACGCTGGGCTCGTTGCGCTTGCCGACGTCCTTGACCTCGGCGGTCAGCGGGACGGCCTTGTCCCAGACGTTGTAGCCCGCGACGTCCGCGGCGCCGACCGGCATGACCCCGAGCGACGCGACCATCTCGGCCTCGCCCCACTCGAGCGCGACGACCCGCTTGGCCGGGGCCTTGAGGTTGACGGCCTTTCCGCGAGCGTCGGTCACCGTGACCGGCCCGCTCGCGGCGGCGGTGTCGCTCGGCGCGGTCGCGGTGTTCTCGGTGGTGCCGCAGGCGGACAGCAGCAGGGCCGTCGCCGCGACGAGGGCGGCAGGGGTCAGCAAACGCATGGTTCTTCCTGGATTTCTCAGGCGGGCCGGGGCGAATGCCGCCCGAGTGGCCTGCAGTGGATCGCGCCCGTCACCGGGTCGTTCGCGACGTGGACGGTGACGCCGTAGGCCTGGGAGAGGTGCTCGGTGGTGAGCACCTGCCCGATGTCACCCGTGGCCACGATGGTTCCCTCGCTCAGCAGCACGACCTCGTCGGCGATGATCGCCGCGTGGTCGAGGTCGTGCAGCACCACGCCGACCGCGACGCCTTCGTTGGCCAGATCGCGGACGACGTCGAGGATCTCGACCTGATAGCGCAGGTCGAGATGGTTGGTGGGCTCGTCGAGCAGCAGCACGGAGGTCTGCTGGGCGAGACAGGACGCGAGCCAGACTCGCTGGAGTTCGCCGCCGGAGAGCTCGTCGACGCCGCGTTCGGCCATCGGTGTCACCCCGGTCAGCTCCATCGCGCGGCGGATCGCGGCCGCGCCGTCGATGTCGACCCCGCGCCAGCCCGAGCGGTACGGGTACCGGCCGTAGGAGACGACGTCGCGCACCGAAACGCCGCTCGGCGTGGGCCGGTGCTGGGTCAGCAACGTGACCCGCCGGGCGAATTCCTTGCCGGACAACGCGTTCCCGCCCCAGACGGCGCGTTCTCCGAGGCGGACACCGCCCTCGCGGGGCTTGTGCAGCCGCGCCAGCGAACGCAGGAGCGTCGACTTGCCGGAGCCGTTCGGCCCGACCAGCGCGGTCACCAGGCCGGCGCGCAGGGACAGGGACACCCCGTCCACCACGGCCCGCTCTTGGTGCGCGAGCACCAGGTCATGGCCGGTGAGCAGCGCGTCTTCCGTAGACATGAGGGGAGCCTAACCTAAGAGAAGGCTCGGACCCATGTCACGAGAGACACAGCGCGCGGGGTGATTGTCCGGTTACGCGTGACTGGGCGGACTCCGCCGCGTGTCGTCCGCCTGATCACACGTGTCGTCCGTCTGATCACGCGAGAACGCCGTCTGATCACGCCGCCCGGGACAGCTCCCGCCGGCGCTTGGCCAGCCGCTTCCCGACGATCCCGTGCCGCGGTCCGAACAGGTACACCAGCGTGAACCCGGCGCCCTGCACCAGCACGATCATCCCGCCGGACGCGGTGTCGAGGTGATAGCTCAGGTACAGCCCGGCCACCGCCGCGAGTACCGAGAACGACGGCGCGATCACGAGCATCCGGCCGAACCGGTCGGTCAGCAGGTACGCCGTCGCACCGGGGATGATCAGCATGGCCACGACGAGGATCACGCCGACCACCTGCAGCGCCACCACGGCGGTCAGCGCGAGCAGGCCGAGCAGCGCGGCGCCGAGCACCCGCGGGTTCAGCCCGATGGCGTGCGCGTGCGTGGGATCGAAGGCGTACAAGGTGAAATCCCGGCGTTTGAGCACCAGCAGGGTGAGCGTGATCGCGCCGAGGACGCCGATCTGGATCAGGTCCGAGGTGTCGACGCCCAGCAGGTTGCCGAAGATGATGTGGTTCAGGTCGGTCTGGCTCGGGGTCACCGAGATCAGCACGAGCCCGAGCGCGAACAGCGTGGTGAACACGATGCCGATCGCGGCGTCCTCCTTGACACGGCTGGTGTCGCGGACGACCCCGATCAGCGCCACGGCGAGGAAACCGAAGACGACGGCGCCCAGTGCGAAGGGCGCGCCGAGGACGTACGCCAGCACGACGCCGGGCAGCACGGCGTGCGAGACCGCGTCGCCCATCAGCGACCAGCCGATCAGCACCAGCCAGCAGGAGAGCACCGCGCAGACCGCCGACGCGATGACCGTGGACGCCAGCGCCCGCACCATGAAGTCGTAGCTCAGCGGTTCGAGGAAGAGGTCGTAGAGACTCACGCGGGTTCTTCTTCCCGTTGCAGGACATCGAGTCCGAAGGCCAGCGCGAGGTTCTCCGGCCGGAGCACCTCACCGGGGGAGCCGTGCGCGAGCACCTTGCGCATCAGCAGGATCGCCTCGTCGGCCAGCCCGGGCAGCGCGTGCAGGTCGTGCGTGGAGATCAGGACCGCGGCGCCGTCGGCCGCGAGTTCCTTGAGCAGCCGGGTGATCGTGGCTTCGGACCGCTTGTCCACACCGGCGAACGGCTCGTCCAGCAGCAGGACACGGGCGCCTTGCGCGATACCGCGCGCGACGAACGCGCGTTTGCGCTGTCCGCCGGACAACTGGCCGATCTGGCGTCCGGCGAGTTCGGTCAGTTCGACCCGCTCCAGCGCGTGGTCGACGGCTTCGTGGTCGGCGCGGCGCGGCCGCCGGGTGAAGCCGAGCCGTCCGTAGCGGCCGGTCATCACGACGTCCCGCACCGACAGCGGGAACGACCAGTCGACGTCCTCGCTCTGCGGCACGTAGCCGATCACGCCGGTCTTGCGGGCCCGGGCGGGGGTGCCGCCGTCGATCGACACCGTGCCGGTGTCCGGCCGGACCATGCCCATGATGGTCTTGAACAGCGTCGACTTGCCGGAGCCGTTCATCCCGACCAGCCCGCAGACGTGACCGTGTTCGAGCGTGACGTCGACACCGTCGAGCGCGAGGACGTCGCCGTAGTGGACCGTGACGGCTTCGACGCGGATCGCGGCCGTCACGGCTTCGCTCCGGTGAGCGCGGCGACGATCGTCTTCGAGTCGTGGCGGATGAGGTCGAGGTAGGTCGGCACCGGGCCTTCTGGGCCGGACAGGGAATCCACGTAGAGGACGCCGCCGAACGCGGCGCCGGTCGCGGAGACGACCTGCTGCATCGGGGCGTCGGAGACGGTCGACTCGCAGAACACCGCGGGGACCTTGTTCTGCTTGACGAATTCGATGGCGCGGGTGATCTGCTGCGGGGTGGCCTGCTGTTCGGCGTTGACCGCCCAGATGTACCGCTCGGTGAGGCCGGTGTCGCGCGCGAGATAGGAGAAGGCGCCTTCGCAGGTGACCAGCGCCCGCTCGTTCTGCGGCAGGCCGCTCAGCGCGCCCGTCATCTCGTCCCGCACCTCCTTCAGCTTCGCCTTGTAGGCGTCTCCGTTGGCCTTGAACACGGCGGCGTCACCGGAGGAGAGCTCGCTGAACGCCTTCACCATGTTGTCCACGTAGATACCCACATTCGTCGGAGACATCCACGCGTGCGGGTTCGGCTTTCCCTGATAGGCGTCCTCACCGATGGCGATGGGCTGGACGCCCTCGCTGACCACCTTGTGCGGCGCGTCGATCTCCTTGACGAACCGGGCGAACCACGCCTCCAGGTTCAGCCCGTTGTCGAGGATCAGGTCGGCCTTCGCCGCCTTCTTGATGTCGTCCGGAGTGGGCTCGTAGCCGTGGATTTCGGCGCCGGGTTTGGTGATCGACTCGACCCGGAGCTTGTCGCCCGCGACGTTCGAGGCGATGTCCGCCAGGACCGTGAACGTGGTCAGCACGACCGGCCGCTTGTCGTCCGTCCCTCCGGCGGGACCGCCGCAAGCGGACAGGACGAGTGCGGACGCCGCCAGCGCGCACACGGTCTTGCGCAGATTCGCCATACCGCGAGTTTAGAGTTCGGTGCGCCGAACTTCCAACTCTCGTGTGCCTTAAATCTCGGTGTTGCTCCGGTCGCGTTCCTTCACCGTCTCCAGCAGGAGCTGGGAGACGTCGCGCACGGTGACGTTCTCGCCACGCTGCTCGCTCTGCCGCTGCACGAGGCCGTCGTTCAGCATCACGCGGCAGAACGGGCAGCCGGTGACGATGGTCTCGGCGTCCGTGCCGAGCGCTTCGTCGACGCGTTCGAGGTTGATGCGCTTGCCGATCTGCTCCTCCATCCACATCCGCGCGCCGCCGGCGCCGCAGCAGAGCGAGCGGTCCGCGTGCCGGGGCATCTCGCTGAGCGTGGCCCCGGTCGCGCCGACGAGTTCGCGCGGCGGCTCGTAGACCTTGTTGTGGCGGCCGAGGTAACACGGGTCGTGGTAGGTCACCGGGCCGGCGTCCACCGGTTTGACCGGGGTCAGCTTGCCCGCGCGGACGAGCCGGTTCAGCAGTTGCGTGTGGTGCAGGACCTCGTAGTTCCCGTCGAGCTGGGGGTACTCGC
Organism: Amycolatopsis sp. NPDC000009; assembly: GCF_055563465.1. Taxonomy (NCBI): domain Bacteria; kingdom Bacillati; phylum Actinomycetota; class Actinomycetes; order Pseudonocardiales; family Pseudonocardiaceae; genus Amycolatopsis; species Amycolatopsis sp. NPDC000009. The sequence goes on along the minus strand of NZ_JBVHDI010000011.1, from coordinate 129,287 downwards.
GGCCGAGGGTGTTGAGGCAGTGCGGGCAGGTGGTGACGATCTTGCGGGTCCCCGGTTCGCGGCCCTCGAACACCGCGTTCAGCGTCTCGACCGTCTGCTGCGCGAGCATCTGGAAGAGGAACTCGTTGCCGGAGCGGCGCGCCGGGTCGCCGGTGCACGACTCGTCGGTGCCGAGGATCGTGTACTTCACCCCGGCGAGATGCAGCAGCTCGGCGGTGGCGCGGACGGTCTTGCGCGCGTTGTCGTCGAAAGCGCCCGCGCAGCCGACCCAGTAGACGTACTCGACGTCGTCGGCGAGTTCGCCGTCGAAGACCGGCACCTCGAAGCCGAGGTCCTTCGTCCACGCGAGGCGGTCGGAGTTGTTCTGGCCCCAGGGATTTCCCTTGGTTTCGAGGTTCTTGAACAACACGCCGAGTTCGCTCGGGAACGCCGACTCGATCATCACCTGGTAGCGGCGCATGTCCACGACGTGGTCGACGTGCTCGATGTCGACCGGGCACTGCTCGACGCAGGCGCCGCAGGTGGTGCACGACCAGAGGACGTCCGGATCGATGACGCCGAAGTCCTCCTTGGTGCCGACCAGGGGACGTTCTTCCGGCGCTTCCTCGCGGTCGAGGATGTACGGCGCCTTCTCGAAGAGATGGTCGCGCAGATCCATGATCAACAGCTTGGGGGACAAGGGTTTCCCGGTGTTCCACGCCGGGCACTGCGACTGGCAGCGGCCGCATTCGGTGCAGGTGGCGAAGTCGAGCATGCCCTTCCAGGTGAAGTCCTCGATCTTGCCGCGGCCGAACGTGTCGTCCTCGCCGGGATCCTCGAAGTCGATCGGCTTGCCGCCGGACTCCATCGGCAGCAGCGGGCCGAGCGCGTCCGGGAGCCGCTTCGCCGTGACGTTGACCGGCGCCAGGAAGATGTGCAGGTGCTTGGAGTAGAGCACGATCGACAGGAACGCCAGCATCACGCCGATGTGCAGCAGCAGCCCGACGGTCTCCAGCGGCTCGGTGACCGTGGGGCCGAGCGGCTCCAGGAGTTCGCCCACACCGAGGGAAACCCACGCGCCCGACTCGTACGGGAAGACGCCGACCGCCGCCGACGCGCCCCGGAAGAGGAACATCGTCCAGATCACGTTGAAGATCATGAACAGGATCAGCCAGGCGCCGCCGGTGTGTGAGCCGAAGAAGCGCGACGCACGTTCTTTCCGTTCGGGTGCCTGGCGGATCCTGATGACCGCGAAGACCGCGAGCGAGACGAGCACCGCCACCGCGATGAAGTCCTGGAGGAAGCCCAATACCGCCCAGTGCCCGATGAGCGGGATGTGGAAGTCGTGGTCGAACAGGGCGCCGTACGCCTCGACGTAGACGGATCCGAGGATCACGAAACCCCAGAACGTGAACAGATGCGCGAGCCCGGGGACGGACCACTTCAGCAGCTTGCGCTGCCCGAAGACCTCGGCCAGATGCGTTTTCGCGCGGACGGCCATGACGTCGGAGCGCTTCTCGTCCGGCTGGCCGGAGCGGATCAGTTTGGCGAGCCAGGCGGCGCGGCGGGCGGCGAAGGCGAGGCCGGCGACGGTGATGAGCAGACCGAGGATGAGACGAACGAGCACGAGTCCTCCGGGGGAGAATCGGCTCAGTGAGAGCCGGTGTAGTACCGGCACGCCTTGCAGGCGTACCGCATCTTGGCCACTCGCCACCGTTTCCGGTAGGCCTCCAGATGTCCCGGCCGTGGCGGATGCACGCCGAGCCTGCGGTGACGGCGGATCCGCCGTCCCGTTTCGAAGAGTTCGGTCGCCAGGCCGAGGTAGGCGCGCCTGAGCGCGATACCCGGCTCGGCGGCGAGGTTGTCCCGGCAGAATCGGTGCAGCAGAGCCAGATCCGGTAGACCGGGGGTGGTCACGCCGGGGAGATGTTCGACGACGCCGAGCCCGGGATGCCCTGGGGGAACGGAGAATCTAGCGGGAAGTCCACAATGGACACAAGTGAGCGTGCAACTCAGACATCGGGTGACATGGCGGATCCGCCGTTCGCGCCGATCCTCGTCGATCGTTTCGCGAACGTGCCACCCCATGGAGCCTCCCAAGACCGTGGTGTGTCCTGTGTCACTCTCAATACTGGAGAGTAGGGCGCGCTCCGAGGGTGCGACAGGTCCAACCGGATGGCTTCCGGGCGGCCGGTCGGCGTAACGCTCCCTCGCGATCAGTCACTCCTCGCGAGGAGTGACTGTGACCCACTCGTAGCCGAAAACGGCCCGCCGGACGTCACGCGCTGGTTATAGTCCTGACCCGGGGTAAGGGGGAGGGAACGACGGCGATGGGCGGGTTCGTCACCGCGGCTCTGGGGTTCCCGGCCGTGCTCTTCAGCTTCCTGCTGATCGTGGTGATCGGCTACTGGCTGCTGGCACTGCTCGGTGCGGTCGATGTCGGCGACTTCGACGGCGGCGACGGGCTCCTGGCGGGCTTCGGCGGCGTCCCACTGTCCATTTCGCTCTCGTTGCTGATCGCATTCACCTGGTTCGCCAGCCTGGCAGGGACGGTTCTTCTCGATGACCTTGAGCTTTCGACACCATCGAGGATCGGGCTCGGGGCCGGCGTGCTCGCCGTCGCGCTCGTCCTCGGCACACTCGGGACGAGGGTGATCGTGGTGCCACTACGCCGGGTATTCGGTCCCGCGAGGGAACCGAGCCGGAAGGATTTCGTCGGAAGGACAGCGGTCATCCGCACGTCGTCGGTCACGCACGACTTCGGTCAGGCCGAGGTCGCCGCCGCCGACGGGTCGACGGCCATTGTGGACGTTCGCCAGGCGGGTGAAGGCAACCTGACGGCGGGCAGCCGCGTAGTTCTCTACGACTACGACTCCGAACGCGAGTTCTTCTGGGTCGAGTCTTTGGACATCTGAAGCAGAAAAGGAACACTATGGGTGCCATCAGCGTGGGGGCCGGCGTACTGATCGCCGTGATAGTTGTCATCCTCCTGGTCTTGCTCTTCACGATCACCAGGTTGTTCAAGAAGGTGCCGCAGGGTAAGGCACTGATCATCTCGAAGGTCCGCCGCGTCGACGTGACGTTCACCGGCGCGATCGTCCTGCCGGTGCTGCACAAGGCCGAGATCATGGACACCTCGGTCAAGGCCATGGAGATCACCCGGACCGGCCGTGAGGGCCTGATCTGCCGGGACAACATCCGCGCCGACATCCGGATCTCGTTCTTCGTGCGGGTCAACAAGACCGTCGAGGACGTGATCAAGGTCGCGCAGGCCATCGGCACCGAACGCGCCAGCGACGAGGCGACCCTGCAGGAGCTGTTCAACGCCAAGTTCTCCGAGGCGCTGAAGACCGTCGGCAAGCAGCTGGACTTCGTGGACCTCTACACCAAACGCCACGAATTCCGCGACCAGATCATCCGCGTCATCGGCACCGACCTCAACGGGTACAGCCTGGAGGACGCGGCCATCGACTACCTCGAGCAGACGCCGATGGCGCAGCTCGACTCCGCGAACATCCTCGACGCGCAGGGTATCCGCAAGATCACCGAGCTGACCGCGATCGAGCACGTGCGGACCAACGAGTTCCGCCGCAGCGAGGAGAAGGAGATCACCCGCCAGAACGTGGACGCCAAGGAGGCGATCCTCGAACTGGAGCGGCGGCAGGCCGACGCCGAGATCAAGCAGCGCCGCGAGGTCGAGACCATGCGGGCGCGCGAAGAGGCCGAGATCGCCAAGGTCCAGGCCGAGGAGCGGCTGAAGTCGCAGGCCGCCGGCCTGCGCACCGACGAGCAGCTGGGCATCCAGCACCAGAACCAGCAGCGTGAGATCGAGGTCGCGGGCAAGAACCGCGAACGCGTGATCGCCATCGAGAGCGAGCGCATCGAGAAGGACAGGCTGCTCGAGGTCATCGGCCGCGAACGCGAGACCGAGCTGTCCCGGATCGCCAAGGACAAGGAAGTCGAGACCGAGAAGCGGTCCATCGCCGAGGTGATCCGCGAGCGGATCGCGGTCGAGAAGACCGTCGCGGAGCAGGAAGAGAACATCAAGAAGCTCCGCGTCGTCGAAGAGGCGCAGCGTCAGCGCGAGGCCATCATCATCCGCGCCGAGGCGGAGGCGCAGGAAAACCTCGTCAAGGACATCAAGGCCGCGGAAGCCGCCGAGGCCGCGTCGAAGCACAAGGCCCGCGAAGAGCTGACGCTGGCCGAGGCTCGCCAGCAGGCCGCCGAGCTGGAGACCAGGGCGAAGATCCGCCTGGCCGAAGGCATCCAAGCCGAGGAGGCCGCCGTCGGGCTGGCCGCCGCGCAGGTCAAGGAACGCGACGCCGACGCGCTGGAGAAGGTCGGCCGCGCCGAGGCCATCGTCGAGCGCGAGAAGGCGATCGTCCTCGCCGACGCGATGCGCGACAAGCTCAAGGGCGAGGCCGAAGGTCTCACCGAGAAGGCCGCCGCGATGGCCGCGCTCGACTCCGCCAGCCGCCAGCACGAGGAGTACCGCCTGCGCCTCGAGGCCGAGAAGGAGATCCGGCTCGCCGCGCTCAACGTGCAGCGCGAGGTCGCCGAGGCACAGGCCACGGTGCTGGGCATCGGGCTGGAGAAGGCCGACATCGACATCGTCGGCGGCGAGACGATGTTCTTCGAGAAGGTCATCGGCTCGATCGGGCTCGGCAAGAGCGTGGACGGCTTCGTCGAGCACTCGGACGTCGTCCAGACGCTCGGGAAGGCGTGGCTCGACGGTTCGGGCAGTTTCACCGACGACCTGACCAAACTGGTCGGCTCGGTGAGCACGGAGGACGTGAAGAACCTGACGCTGTCGGCCTTCCTGGCCAAGCAGCTGCAGGCGGGCGGCCCGGACAGCGGCAAGGTGCAGGAGTTGCTGGCCATGGCGCAGCGGCTCGGCCTCGCTGACAAGTCCGTCGCCGCCCTCACCCCCGCGAAGCAGTGACGACGACCGAACCGGCGGCGGGAACGGAGCAGCTGGACGCGGGCACCTACGAGGTGCTCCGCGCCCGGCTCGCCGCACAGGCCGCCGAGCTGGCGAAACGCGCGGACGAGCTCAACACGGCGCGGCTCGGCGTCTTCGGCAGCGCGCAGCTCGCGCTGATCGGCACGGAGCGGATCCGTACCGCGAACAACTGCGTGCCGCGGGACGTCGTGTCGGTCGGCGGGCGGATGTTGTTCGGCTACAACGTCTTCATCGGGCTCAAACCCGAGACGACGGTCGACGACGTCTTTTCGCTGCATGGCTTCAGCCATGACGACGAGGCTTTCCGCTTCGACGACGTGCCTGCCGAAGAGCTGCCGGAGCTGTTGCGCGACGAGCAGTTCGTCCGTGACTTCGCCGAGCTGTACCGGTACTACCGGCAGGCGAGGCTGCTGCAGTTGCGGCGGGTCGAGGGCAAGCTGCTCGCGGTGTTCCAGATCGGCCCGCGGACCGAGGACATCCGGGTGCTGCGCTGGGGTATCGCCGCCGACGGCAAGGTGTCCTATATGGACAGCCGCGGGGAACGCGACCACGTCTTCCCGCCGTCGCACGATTTCGAATGGATCGAGACCAGCCGCGAGCAGCACGTCCTCGGGCGGCATCCGCACATCTCGATCGAGGACGACGTGTTCGTCGAGACCGTCGGCGGCAACCTGACGATCAAGGTCGAGAACAACACCGAATCCGGTGAGGGCGTCTACGCCGAACCGGTCGACGAGCCGTTGCAGAGCCTCGCCGACGCCGAGGTCTCCTACGCCAGGATCGGCCCGCTGATCCTGCTGCGGATCCTGCCCTACAAGGAGACCGTGTACCGGTACCTGGTGTTCAACACCCGTACGCGGGACGTGGTGCGCCTCGACGGGATCGGGCAGGCGTGCCAGCGGCTGCCCGAGGACCACGGGATCATCTTCCCCGGCGGCTACTACCTCGACACGGGTGTCAGCAAGACGTTCGACACCACCGTGGACGAGCTCGAATTCGAGCGCGTGGTCCGCTCGCCCAACGGGGAGGACGTGCTCTACGTCTTCCACGCGCGGGCCGAGGGTCGCTCGCTGCTCCTGCCGTACAACGTGATCCGCAAGGAGGTCTCGAACCCGATCCCGTGCCACGGGTTCTCGCTGTTCGACGACGGCACGATGGTGCTGTTCCGCGCGCTCTCCGACGAGCCGAGCCGTGTGCACCCGATGCAGGTGTGGCGGACGCCGTTCCAATCGGACACGTTCGCCGCGTCGCAGCCGGCTGGCACCGGACCGCTGGAGCGGGTCGGCAACGCCGATCTGGTCCGCGGGATCTCCGACTGCCTCTCGATCGGCCGGATGGTCGACGAGATGGCGCCGTCGGCGGCGGTGTTCGAGGCCCTGATCGCCGCGTGCGCACGGGTCTTCGACCACTACCACTGGCTCGGCGAGGCCGAACTCGGTGATCTGCGGTCGCCGCTGTCGGACGTCCGGGTCACCGCGGAGCAGGTGCTCGACGAGTTCGAGACGGTCACCACACTCACCTCGCAGGCGGCCGAAGCCGTCGAAGAGGCCGCCGCGGAGACCGCGTCGCTCGTGCGGCGGGTCCGGGGTGAGGCGCTGAACGCGGCCGACGCATGGGTGCGCAGGCTCGCCGAAATGCACCGCGCGCGAGGCCATCTCGTCACCGTGCGAGAACTTCGGTATGTCGACACCGGCCGTGTCGACAAATTGATCGCCGACCTCGACACGGAATTCGGCGAGGCAGCTCAGCGCGCCGTGCGGTTCCTCCAGGGTGAGGACGCGTTCACGAGCTACCACGCCGAGGTCGACGGGCTGATCGAAGCCGCTGGCGCGATCTCCACCGTCGCCGAAGCCGTCCCGGTCGCCGAGCGGCTGGACGAGCAGTCCGGCGGGCTCGAAGTGCTCACCGACGTCGTCGGTGGCCTGGAGATCGCGGACGCCGTGGTGCGGACGAAGATCCTCGAACGCGTCGGCGAGGTCGTCGGCGCGGTCAACCGGGCACGAGCCACCCTCGAAGCGCGGCGCAAGGAGCTGCTGGAGACCGAGGGCCGGGCGGAGTTCGCCGCCGAGTTCGCGCTGCTCGCGCAGGCGATCACCGGCGGTCTCGCGGTCGCGGACACCCCGGACCGCTGCGACGAGCAGCTCGGCAGATTGCTGCTGCAGCTGGAAAACCTCGAATCGCGGTTCGGCGAGTTCGACGATTTCCTGGTCTCGCTCGGGGAGAAGCGCACCGACGTCTACGAGGCGTTCTCCTCGCGCAAGCAGGCGCTGCTCGACGAGCGGGCCCGGCGCGCGGACCGGCTGGTCGATTCGGCCGAGCGGATCCTCGCCAGTGTGACTCGCAGGGTCGGCACGCTCGGTTCGGTCGACGAGATCAACACCTACTTCGCCGCCGATCCGATGGTCGCGAAGCTGCGCAGCGTCGTCGCCGAACTGCGCGACCTCGGCGACCAGGTGCGTGCCGAAGAGCTGGAAGGCCGGGTCAAGGCCGCCCGCCAGGAAGCCGGGCGCGCGCTGCGTGACCGGCTCGACCTCTATGGCGAGGGCGGGGAGACGATCCGCCTGGGCCGCAACACCTTCGCGGTCAACACACAGGACATCGACCTCACCCTGGTGCCGCACGACGGCGGGATGAAGTTCGCCATCACCGGCACCGATTACCGTTCGCCGGTAAGGGATTCCGCGTTCGAGGAGACGCGGCCGTACTGGGACCAGCTGCTGGTCTCGGAATCGCCCGAGGTCTATCGCGCGGAGTATCTGGCGACGTCGATCCTGGCCGAACAGCCGGATCTGGTCGAGGCCGACCTCCTTGAGGTCGTCCGCCGTGCCGCGGGCGACCGTTACGACGAGGGATACGCGCGCGGCGTGCACGACCACGACGCCGCCGCGATCCTGGCCGCGCTGCTGCGCCTGCGGTCCGCCGCCGGGCTGCTGCGATATCCGCCCGCCGCTCGTGCCGCCGCTCAGCTGTTCTGGGCTTTCGGTGCCGAAGAAGCGGCGAAGTCCGCGTGGACGACCCGCGCCGCGTCGCTCGCGCGAGTCCGGGAGGCGTTCGGACACACCACGGCGATCGACGCGCTGGCGCGGGAACTCACCGAGGCGATGACCGCGTTCGCCGCGTCGTCGGGGCTGACGCTGGAGCTCGAACTCGCCGGCGAGTACCTGTTCGAAGAGCTGGCCGACGCGTCGCCGGGTTTCGTCACCAGTGGTGGCGCGCGGGCACTGCTCGACAAGTTCCGGCTCGACCGCCGGAGCTTCGCCGACGACCTGCGTGCCCTCGAAGGCCTCGCGGATCGTCACCAGCTCGCCGAAGCCTGGTTACGGTCCTTTGTGGACTCCTCTGGGTTGCCGGACGACGAGCTGGCGGAGGCCGTCGCGATCGAACTGGCCGACCTGCCCCGGTACGACTCCTCGGCGGAGCTTTCGGCCACTGTGGACGGTCTGCTCGGCTCGCATCCGCGGATCGTGAACCGGTCCCTGGCGCTGCGGCTCGACGAGACGCTGGCCAGAACGCTGCGGTTCCGGCGTGATCGGGTGCCGGGTTTCCGGGCGTACCAACGGCTGCGCAACGATCTGGTGGCGGCCGAACGGGACAGGCTGCGGCTCACCGAGTACAAGCCGAAGGTGATGAGCGCCTTCGTGCGCAACAGGTTGCTCGACGAGGTCTATCTGCCGTTGATCGGCGACAACCTCGCCAAGCAACTCGGCGCGACCGGCGACGCGCGGCGTACTGACCAGTCCGGTCTGTTGCTGCTCATCTCGCCGCCCGGCTACGGCAAGACGACGCTGATGGAGTACGTCGCCAGCCGCCTCGGGCTGGTGTTCGTGAAGGTGAACGGGCCCGCGCTCGGGCACGAGGTCACTTCGGTGGATCCGGCGGACGCGCCCAACGCGACGGCGCGGCAAGAGGTCGAGAAGATCTCGTTCGCGCTGGAGCAGGGCAACAACGTGCTGCTGTATCTCGACGACATCCAGCACACCTCGCCGGAACTGCTGCAGAAGTTCATCTCGCTGTGCGACGCGCAACGGCGGATGGAAGGCGTATGGGAAGGCCGGACGCGGACCTACGACCTGCGGGGCAAGCGGTTCGCGGTCTGCATGGCGGGCAACCCGTACACCGAACAGGGCAAACGGTTCCGGATCCCGGACATGCTCGCCAACCGTGCCGACGTGTGGAACCTCGGCGACGTGCTGTCGGGCAAGGAAGAGCTGTTCGCGCTGAGCTACATCGAGAACTCGCTCACCGCGAACACCGTGCTGGCCCCGCTCGTCTCGCACGAACGGTCCGATGTGGACATTCTCGTGCGGCTGGCGCGCGGCGACGGTTCGGTGCGGGCGGATCAGCTGAAGCACGCCTACTCGGCGACCGAACTCGAGCAGATCCTTGCCGTGCTGCGGAAACTGATCAAGGCGCAGCGGATCGTCCTGACGAACAACCAGGCGTACATCGCTTCGGCCGCGCAAGCGGACTCGTCCCGGGTCGAACCGCCGTTCCAGCTCCAGGGCTCGTACCGGAACATGAACAAGCTCGCCGGCCGGATCGTGCCAGCGATGAACGACGCGGAACTGGAAGCGCTGATCGACGACCACTACGCCGGCGAAGCGCAGACACTCACCTCGGGAGCCGAAGCGAACCTGCTCAAACTGGCCGAACTGCGCGGACGGCTGAGCGCCGCGGAGGCGCAACGGTGGGCTGACGTGAAGGCGGCCTACCTGCGTGCCCAAGCGCTGGGCGGCGACGACGAGGACCCGATGAGCCGCGCGGTCGGCGCGATGGGCCTGCTGGCGGACCGGGTGGGGGCGGTCGAGGCGGCTATCGAGCGGGCTTCGGAGCGGATGGTCGTGCGGGACGTGATGTAGGGCTTGTTCGGTTGTTGCCGGGGGGTCGGGTGGCGGTTCCGTCGGCGATGCTGGTTGGTGGCCGCCTTCGTTGCCAGGAATCGGCTACGTGACCGGGTGGTTGCAGATGCCGGGTCTCTGGTGGGACCTTGTTGCCGGAATTCGGCAACGGCGCCGCTGCCAGCGTGTCTCTGCTGAAACCTTGTTGCCGAGAATCGGCGACGCGACTTTCGCCGCCATACATGGTCGCGCCGGATGCTTCGTTGTCGTTAGTCGGTGATGATGCTTGGAGGTCGCTGACGGCATGCGTCCGTTGAGACCTTCGTTGCCGGACATCGGCGATGCCGCACGGGCGGCCCGCTTCGTGTCCTAGTTGTCGGTAGTCGGTGATGCTGCTTGGGTGGTCTTTCCTCGTTGCCGAAAATCGGCAACGCCCTGCCCCACGCGCAAGGCCGGAAACTGTCGGTGGCCGGTCGTATGGTCGTGCGGTGGACACAAAATCCGCGCCTGTGGCGCTACTGGAAAGACTCACCGACCCCGAGGTGCTGAAAGCGGTGAACGCTTCGGTCATTTCTTTGGACGACAAGGATTCCGTCGCGGTCGCGCAAGCGGCGTCGGCCGGGATCGCACGGCTGGAAGCGGTCCGGTTCCGGGCGCTGTCCCAGTTGAACCGGCATCGCGACGGGGCATCAAGCGTCACGCAGGAGGTCGCCTTCGCCTTGTCTGCCAACGACAATCATGCCGGTGCGATGGTCGCCGCGGCCGATGCGTTGACCACCCGCCTGCCTCGCACTCTGTCCTTGATGGACCAAGGAGAAGTGAGCGGCTTCGGAGCGATGAAGGTCGCCGCGGCCACCGCGTGGCTGTCGGACGAGGACGCCCGTGCCGTCGATGCCCTCTTGGAGGAGCGTTTGCCGGGCAGGAACCCTGATCAGATCAGGAAAGCGGCGAACCACGCGGCGACGACCGTCGACCGCGAGGGCGCCGAAGCACGGGCCGAACGGCATCGCGAAGGCCGTCGCCTGACCTTGCGGCAAGGTGAAACGGGAGTGGCGTCGATCGAGATCGAAGACGGGCCGGTCGAGAAAGTCACCGCCGCCTACCGGCGTATCGACCGGGAAGCCCGGACGCTCAAGACCGGGGAGGAGACCCGCACGCTGGACCAACTGCGTGCCGACGTCGCGCTCGACCTCCTGCTCGGCGGCCAAGGCGGCACCAGCGAGCGCACCGAAGTGTTCCTGTACATGGACCTGTTCACCTATCTGGGCCTCAACGACGACCCGGCGGAGCTGGCCGGACACGGCACAGTTCCCGCCGCACTGGCCCGGCACATCGCCACCGGCCCGAACACCGTGCTACGCCGCATCATCACCGACCCGCTTTCCGGCCAGGTCCTCGACCTCGGGCGGGGCCGGTACCGTCCCACCGCCGGCTTGGACGAGTTCGTCCGCGTGCGGGACCGCGAATGCCGAAGACCCGGCTGCCACCGTCCCGCGCAAGCATGCGACATCGATCATTCCGTGCCCTGGCAGCACGGCGGCCACACCAACGCCGACGAACTGGTCGATCTCTGCCGACGAGACCACCGCCTCAAAGACGAACCCGGCTGGACCTACCGCCTCGCCGCCGACGGCACCCTCACCATCACCACCCCCACCGGGCAGAGCTACGACAGCTCACCCCCGCCACTTCACCTACCGCGCCCAAGGACACCGCTCGCCGACGAACCGCCACCGTTCTGAGCCTCATTGCCGGTAAGCGGCGACGGGTGGTGTTCTGTTTGAGGGCTGCCGCTGGCCAGTCCCGGGTTGTCGGAAAGTGGCGACGGGCGTGTTTCGCCTTGGTGCTGAAGTGTTGCTGTCGTCGAGTCCCGTCTTCAGGCCCGGGTTGCCGGTGAGCGGCAACGGGCGGTGTTCGGCTTAAGGGCTGCCGCTGACCAGTCCCAGGTTGCCGGAACGTGGCGACGGGCGTGTTTCGTCCTTGGCGCTGAAGCGTTGCTGTCGTCGAGTCCCGTCTTCAGGCCCGGGTTGCCGGAAACCGGCGACGGGCATGTTCCGCATCGGTGCTCAAGCCTTACCGCTGACCACTCACCTCATCAGGTCCGCGTCGCCGAAAAGCGGCCACAGGCGGCATGTCCCCGAGCCCCCAGACCGGACGCAGCCATCGCATACGCGAACCACCCGAGCCACCCGAAATCACTCAAGATCCCAACGCGGCCAACTGCCCAGCCGTCAGCCGTTCCACCAACGGAACCGCCCGATACTCCCCACAACGAGAATCCAGCCTCACCGGTCCGGCGATGTGCGGATGCTCCTGCGCCACCCGCAAGGCGGCCGAAACCCGATCGGACGGCCAGTCCAGCGCGGACGCGAGAGCCGAAACGGGCAGCCCTCGTCCGGCGTGCAGGAGTGCGGCGAGCACGGTCAGCGCGTCACCGGCGAAGACCGCGACGCGGTCGTCCAGCATGATTTCGTTGATGCGCGCGTGGAATCGGGAGAGGTCGTCCATGCGGGCGCCCGCGGGGGTCGCGACGCCGAGGACTTCGGCGCCCTGGCGGGAGACCTTGACCCATTCCTGGTTCGAGCGGACGCTTTCGGCCCACACCCGCTGGGGCATTTCCTCGTCGATGACGTATTGCTCCCGGCGGCCGTCGCGTTCCCGTTTGAGCATGGCCTGCGCTTCGAGGTAGGCGACGGCGTTCGAGATCGAGGCCGGGCTGACCTGGAGCCGCCGGGCGAGGTCGGCGGCGGTGAGCACGCCGTCGTCGCTGACGGCCAGGCAGGCGAGGACCCGCGCGGTCATCCGGGGCAATCCGGTCGCCACGATCATCTCGGCGAAGTCGGTTTCGAAGGCGCGTACGGCTTCCGGGTCGCGTCCGTAGCCGTTGTCGACGACGGGGACGGCGCGCGGTTGCGGTTTGCGGCGGCGCGCGCGTTCGCCGGTGACGCGGTTCGCTTCTTCGGCGCGGTAGCCGGAACGGCCGCTGTTGCGCGCGACCTCGCGGCTGATCGTCGACGTCGGCCGCCCGAGCCGCCGGGCGATCTCGGCGTAACCGAGACCGTCCTTGAGCCAGGCCGCGATCAGCCGTCGATCCTCCTGGGTCAGCCTGCCGCCCGGCATGGCACCTCCTGTGCGTTCACGCGCAGATCATTGCAACGAGACGTTGCGTTCACTGGCACGACCGTTGCAACGATCTCAGGAAATCTACCAGCAACAACAGCAAAAAGGCCAGCCCATAGCTTTGAGGCGAACGTAAATGCAACGTAGCCTTTGGGTATCGGTAAAAACTGGGAGGAACAGACATGACCACTTCGGTCCCACAACTCACCGAGCTTCCCCTCGATCGGCCGCGGGGCTGCCCGTTCGACCCGCCCGCCGAGCTCGGCGCGCTGCGCGACGAGCATCCGCTCGTCCGGCTGACGTTCCCCGACGGGCATGAAGGCTGGCTTGCGACAGGGCACGCGATCGTCCGCGCCGTCCTCGCGGATCCGCGGTTCAGTGCCCGGCAGGAGCTGATGCACTCGCCGCTGCCGGGTGCGGCCGCGATGGTGGAGATTCCGCCGGCGGCCCCGGGAATGTTCATCAGAATGGACGGTGCGGAGCACGCGCGGTACCGCAAGCTGCTCACCGGCAAGTTCACCGTCCGCCGGATGCGGCTGCTCTCCGCGCGGGTGGAGCAGGTGACCACCGAATATCTCGACGCGATGGAGCGGCAAGGGACGTCGGCCGACCTGGTGCAGGCGTTCGCGCAGCCCATTCCCGCGCTGATGATCTGCGAGCTGCTCGGCGTGCCCTACGAAGACCACGAGTTCTTCCGCCGCAACGTCCTGCCACTGAACCTGCCGGACGCGCCGGCCGAGGAGAAGGAAGCCGCGATCAACGCGCTGGGGGGTTACCTGTACGAACTCATCGTGGCGAAACGGGCCGCGCCGACCGACGACATCCTCGGTGAACTGACGACGACGGAGCTCACCGACGAGGAGCTCACCAGTATCGCGTTCCTCTTGCTGGGCGCCGGTTTGGACACGACGGCCAACATGCTCGCGCTGGGCACTTTCGCTTTGCTGCAACATCCGGACCAGCTCGCGGCGATCCGCGAGGACCCGGAACGCGTCGAAGGCGCGATCGAGGAATTGCTGCGCTATCTGACCATCGCGCACACCGGCGCGCGCACCGCGCTCGAGGACGTCGAGATCGGCGGGCAGCTCGTCAAGGCCGGGGAGGTGGTCGCGCTTTCGGCACAGGCCGCCAACCGTGATCCGCTGAAGTTCCCGGAACCCGACCGGCTCGACGTCCGCCGGAACGCCGCCGGGCACGGCTCCTTCGGGCACGGGGTCCACCAGTGCCTCGGCCAGCAGCTCGCGCGGGTCCAGATGAAGGTCGCCTTCACTGGGCTGCTCGCCAGGTTCCCGAAGCTGCGTCTCGCCGTTCCGGCCGGCGAGATCCCGATGCGGACGGACTCCGACATCTACGGGGTGTACGCGCTCCCGGTGGCCTGGGACTGATCGCGATGAAACTCGAAGTGGACCGGGAACGCTGTGTGGGCGCCGGAATGTGCGTGCTGACCGCGCCCGCGGTGTTCGAACAGGACGAGGTGGACGGCCGGGTCCGGTTGCTGGACCCGGAACCGGCAGAGATCGGCGACGCCGTGCAGTCGTGCCCGGCGGCGGCGATCACGGCGAAAGAGTGAAGATCCCAGTCCAGGGGGTGCCGGGCGGGCACCCCCTGGCACGGGATCAGCCGACGTCCGCGAGGACCTTGCCCGCGTCGGCGCTCGGCACCGCGGTGCCGGCGTAGAGCTGCTGGACCCTGGCCTTCTCCTGCGCGTTCGGGTTCACGCTCTTGCAGCTGACCCCGCCGGTCGAGCCGGACATCAGCGACGAGCACGGGCCGGGCTTCACGTCGGGCAGGCCGAGGCTGTGCCCGAGTTCGTGGGAAGCGATCCGCGGCGTGTAATAGCCCTGCTGGACGGCCTGCCTGCCCATCCACACGGTGACCGTGCCGCTTGGGCGGACCGGGCCGAGCGTGGCGCGCGGCCAGCCGTTGTCGGCGATGACCCGGATGTTGACCCGCTGCCCCGGCGTCGCCTTCACGATACGGACGTTGGTGACGTTGGTGTTCCAGACGTTGACGCCGGCGGCCACCGCGTCCTTGAACTCCGCGGCCTGGCTGTCGTCGTAGGTCAGGGTCGTCGCCATGATCTCGGCGGCACCGGCGGAGGGGGCCGAGAGCATCGAGACGGAGAGCGCGGCGCCGGTGAGCACCGCGGCGAAGGTACGTCGAAGCACGTTGAACTCCTCGCGTTTAAGGCGTGCTGGAATTTCGGAGCAGTGTCGACACTGAACCTTTCGAGGTCGCCGGGGTACCCGCCGATAGTCGCCTGTCGTTAACCATGATCTTGACGCGACCGGAAGACTGTGCCGTTATGACGACGGCGCGTTTCACCGGACACGAAGAACCGATCCTCGCGGTCGCGGTGAAGGGAAACCGGCTGGTCACCGGGGGTGCGGACCGGACCGTGCGGGTCTGGGACCTGGAGACCGGAGAGCAGCGTTTCGCACTGAGCGGCCATGATCGGCCGGTGCTCGCGGTGGGTATCTCGGGTCAGTACGTGGTCGGTTGCGATGGGGCGACGGTGCGGCGCTGGCGGATCACCGGTACCGGCGCGCATCCCCCGGAGGTCCAGACCACCAGGCGGACGGTGGCGGTCGCGGTGGCGAAGGACTTCGCCGTGTCCGGCGCGGGAAGCACCGTCGAGGTCCGGCGGCTGGACGGCGCGACGGTACGGGCCCTGCGCACCGGCGGTCCGGAGGTCGAGTCGGTCGCGGTGACCCCGGACGGCCGGGTCGTCGTCGCCGGGGACGACGCCGGTGGCGTGCGGCTGTGGGACCGGGAAATCGTTTCCCACTACCGATTCGGCGGCGCCGGAGCGGTCCATGTGGTCGCGATCTCGGCCGACGGCGAGCAGGTGCTGTCCGCCGAAGGCGAGATGGTCCGGTTGTGGGGGCGCAAGGGCGATCCCGCCCTCGTCTTCCCCGGGCACACCGGCGTGGTGCGCTCGCTGGCCTTCGGCGCGGACGGCAAACTGGTGCTCTCCGGCGGTTCCGACGGCGAGGTCCGCGTCCGCGAGATCGACGACCCGCGGGACTACACGCTCCTCAAGGGACATCAGGGGAACGTCCGGGCGATCGTCTGCACCGCGGGCAACGAGAAGATCGTCACGGTCGGGGACGACCGCACGATCCGGGTGTGGGACCGCTTCGGCAACCAGATCGACGGCACCGGCTTCGTCGAGCCCAAACCGGGCCGGGCGCGGCCGCGGATCACTCCCGACGTCGAAAGCCCGGTCGACCTGATCGGCTTCCACGACGACGTGCGCACCCTCGCCGCGGTCATCGCCGACCGCGAGACCAGCCCGCCGCTGTGCGTCGCGCTGCTGGGCCCGTGGGGTTCCGGCAAGTCGAGTTTCGTCCGGCAGGTGACCGACCGGGTGGCCGAACTGGCGCGCCGCTCCCGCGGCGACGCCGCCAACAGCGTGTTCACCGGTGAGATCCGGCAGATCCGGTTCAACGCCTGGCAGTACCACGACGACCATCTGTGGGTCGGGCTGGTGGACCACCTGTTCCGCAACCTCGGCGCGCCCGAGACGCACGCGGACGCCGGCGAGGTCCGCGCCGAACGCGAGGAGCTGCGGAACCGGCTCGCGGGGCTGAAGGCCGTCAAGGCGGATTCCCCGCTCACCTGGCGCTGGCGGCTGCTGGTGTCCGGGGTGGACCGGGCCGAACGCCGACGGCGGAGGCTCGCCGTCGCGGGGTACGCGGTGCTGGGCGTGCTCGGCGCCGCCGCGGCGATCACCGGCTGGGCCTTGTGGCACAACGCGATCCTCGCCGCGGCCGGTGCCGTCGTCGCGATCGGCGCCGTGCTGACCCCGGCGCTCACCACCGCCAGATCCGCGCTCGCGCCGGTGAAGTCCACATTGGACAAGCTGCGGCACGACGTCGACAAACGCGCGGAACGGTTCGACGCCGAGGTGCGGGAGACCGAGGAACGACTGCGGCGGCTGGACGCGGCCAGCAGGCTCGGAGATCTGATCGAAGAGGCGAAGACCGGGAGATACGGGGACTACCAAGGGGTTTTCGCCCGGGTCCGGGAAGACCTCGCGAACCTGAGCGCCGATCTGGTGGACGCCAGGGAGGAATGGCTGCGGGCGGGCGGCGAGGGCAAGCCGCCGCTGGAACGGATCGTCCTCTACATCGACGATCTCGACCGCTGTCCGCCGTCGAAGGTGATCGAAGTGCTGGCCGCGGTGCATCTGCTGCTGGCGCTTCCCGCGTTCGTCGTGGTGGTCGCGGTCGACCCGCGGTGGCTGCGGCGCTGTCTCGACCAGCACCACGAGGAACTGTTCGGCGCGGGGGAGGCGCGGCGGGCGGAGTACCTCGACAAGATCTTCCAGATCGTGTTCGCCCTGCGCCCCATGGGAACCGCGGCGGACGAGCTGATCGACGCCCTGATGCCGATCGAGGAACGGGACCCCCGGCCGTCCGAGCCCGAAGAATGGCCTGAGGACGAGAGTGTCCCCGAAGACGGCGAAACGAGAGAGGTCGTCGTCCGGGAAACGGCCCCGCCGACGTTCTACAACATGCGGCCGGACCGGTTGCGGCTCACCGAGGTCGAACGCGCCTTCGTCCATGTACTGAGGAAAAGGCTGAACACACCGCGAGAGATCCGGAAGCTGGTCAACCTCTACCGGCTCGTGCGCATCGGTATCCCGGACGCGCGGCTCGCGCGGTTCGTCGGTGGCCCCTACCGCGCGGTGCTCGTCCTGCTGACCCTGCTGGTCGCCGATCCCGACGCCGCGCGCAGGACGTTCATCGCCCTCTCCGCCGGGGAATCGTTACGGGAGGCCTTTCCACCTGAATGGCGGCTAGACGCCGAATCCTTCGATGATCTACAGGTCTATCGGAATTGGGTGGGCACCCTCGCCCGCTTCAGTTTCGAAACCTACGATTTGGTGACCGAGGACGCGGAAGCGGGAACCACGTTGTAGCTACACTTGCCCGCTACGACGGCTAGGGGGCGGCGCATGCGGAGATCAGGCTGGCTTTCGCTCGTCTTCGGCGCGCTCGTCGGGACGCTCGTGATCGTCCTGCTCGCCACCACGGTCCCCCCGCCCTCGAACGCGACCAGGGCCGACTGCGTCCGCCTGATCACCAGTTCTTCCACGGAGAAGGGCGATCTGATCGCCGAACTGGCCGAGCGGTACAACAACACCGGCCGGACGTTCGACGGCGGCCGGTGCGCGAAGGTCGAGGCACACAAGAAGACCTCGGGTGCCACGCTCGACCTCATCGCCGACGGCTGGAACGACGTCGACCAGCACCAGCCCGAGCCCCAGGTCTGGCTGCCCAGTTCGTCACTCTGGCTCGATCTGCTGCGCCAGCGCGGAAAGGGCGACCGGATCAAGGCCGGGCCGAAGACCTCGCTCGCGACCAGCCCGATGGTGATCGCGATGCCGGAGCCGATGGCCAAGGCGATGGGCTGGCCGGGCAAGACCCTCGGCTGGGGCGACGTACTGGAAGTGAACCGGAACGGTGGCTGGGCCTCGAAAGGCGCGGCGTACGCCCAGTGGGGGAACTTCACGCTCGGCAAGGACAACCCGCGGCGGTCGACGTCCGGGCTCGCCGCGACCATCGCGACCTACTTCGCCGCGACGGGTGGCGACTACGGCAAGATCGGCACGGCGGAGACCGTGCAGTTCGTCCGCGGGATCGAGGCGTCGGTCGCCTACTACAGCGACGATTCGGTGGCCTTCCTGAAGACGCTGTACGACGAGGACCGCAAGAAGCCGACGCCCTACATCAGCGCGATGGCGATGCAGGAGCAGATGGTCTACCTCTACAACCGGGGCGTGCCGACCGGGGATCCGGCGCAGCTGAAGGGAAACCCCGTCGCGCCGTTGCGCCCGCTGGTCGCCGTCCACCCCCGGGAAGGGACGATGCTGATCGATCATCCCTTCCTGACCACCGCGAACGCGTCCCCGGAGCAGCAGGCCGCGGCCAAGGACTTCTACGACTTCCTCCTGGAACCCGGCCAGCAGGACCGGTTCCGGGAGCTCGGGTTCCGCGACCCCGGCGGTAACGGGACCCCGGAGCTCGCCAGCGTCGTGGGCACCCAGGGAGCCCAGGAGCCGCCGAAGATCGGCGTCCCCACCGGCGAACAGATCCAGAAGATGCTGGACGGGTGGGAGTACACGCAGCGGCGCGGCCGGATCCTGCTGGTACTGGACCTGTCCGGCTCGATGAACGAACCGTTCGACAAGAACCGCAAGGACAAGCCGTACTCCGAAAGCCGGATCGCCCTGCTGAAACCCGCGATCCGGAAACAGCTCGAGTACCTGCATCCCGAAGACGAGGTCGGGCTGTGGACGTTCTCCGACCGGTACGAGGAGAAGATGCCGATCGGCAAGGTGAAGAACGTCCGCGGCCCGATGCTCGACCTGGTCGAAAACCTGACCCCGAAAGGCGATACGGCGCTGTACGAGACCGTGATGGCCGCCAACGAGAAGATGCGGCGGGAGTTCGACCCGAACCTGATCAACGCCGTCGTCTTCCTGACCGACGGCGAGAACACCGAGGCCGGGACGAAGGAGCAGGTGCTGCAGAACGTCGACGCCGAGCGGCTGGACAACTCCGTCCGCATCTTCACCATGGCCTACGGCCCGCAGGCCGACAGTCGCGTCCTCGACGAGATCGCGCAGAAGTCCAAGGCCCGCGGCTACCAGGCCGTCGACCCGCACGGCATCGACAAGATGTTCGTCAACGTCTTCAGCAACTTCTGACATGGCCGAGTACGACAACCGGCCGTTTCACGTCGTCGCGGTGGTGCTCGGCCTGATCGCGGGGATGATCGGGCGCGCGGTGACCTATCCGCATCCGCAGGCCTGGCTTTTCGGCGCCGTCGCCGCGTTGGCCGTGCTGGTCCCGGCCGAGACCGCGTTCTTCGTGCTGAACGGCAGGCGACGGCGGCCGGCACGGGAGAGGAAACGTGCGCCGGAACCAGCGGGCTTCGACCACTACAGCCTGCTCGGCCGGGCGCTGACGGCCATCGAAACGGTGCGGCCGGGCGAAACCGAGCTGGCCGGGGTCTTCCGGCAGGCGGTGGCGAGACTGGAAAGCCGCAAGGACCGGAACACTCCCGAAGTCGTCGAGCTGCGGGTGACGGTGAAGCAGACCACCGAGAAGCTGGAACGACACGCGCGGGACGAGAACCCTGATCCGGTGATGCTCGTCGAGCGGATGAGGCTGTACCGGGAAACGCTCGAAGACGCCCTCGCGGCGGTAGAACCACGGTGAGTGTTCGGTGCCGAACAGACTACGGCCGTGCGTCGTGCTGATCTGAGGGCATGCCGTTGATCGGGCGCCGGGTTGTCGAGGGCGTGGAACATGTGGTCGTACCGGTGGAGCACCGGTTCAGCCTGGAGGAGGCCGTGCTGGCGGTGATGGCCGCCAAGAGCACCGTGCGGCCCGCTCCGGGTATCAAGGTCGCTCCGCTGAAGGTGTCGGAGGTACGGTCAGCGCTGCTTTACGCGGCGAAGCACGCCGACAGACGACACCAGATCGTGGACAGCTACTTCGTCGAGGCCGAAGACGGACCGTTGCACCGGTTGGCCGAGTGGATCAGATCGGAACTGGTCCGGCTGGGCATCTTCACCACCCACGACGGTTCCACCGCCGGATCGGGTGGCCGATTCGGTTACTCTCCGCGATAGGTGTTCACGACTGCCTGGGAGGGTGTCTCGTGGGTTTGGGCCAGGAGGCCGCCGAAGAGAGAGAACGTCCGTTCCTGGAGCGGCTGGACGAACCCGTCCGTGCCCGGTTGCTGGAGATGGGCACGCCGCAGACCTACGAGAGCAGACAGGCGCTCATGCGGGCGGGCGAACCCGGCGACTTCGTCATGCTGCTGCGGCACGGCTACGTGAAGGTGACCAGCGCCGACCGGATGGGCGCGACGGTCATCCTCGACGTCGGGGTCCCCGGCGATCTGCACGGCGAGATCGCGGTGATCGCGGGCGGCATCCGGATGGCCGACGTCGTCGCCATCGAAGAGGTGCACGTCCGGCGCATCGCGGCGAGCGAGTTCAACCGGTTCCTGCTGGAGCATCCGGCGGCGATGCGGGAGGTGCTCGTCAGCGTCGCCCGCCGGTTCGTGCTCGCCCAGCGGCAGCGGACCCAGTCCTGGAAACCGCAGGCGGTGGCCAGGGTCGCGACCAGATTGGACTACCTCGTCGACGTCTGTGGCATCCGGACACCGGCGGGCTGGCGGATCGGGATCCCGCTGAGCCAGGACGAACTCGCGCAGTTCATCCCGATGGGCCGGACCATGGTCGCGCAGGCGCTGGACAAACTCCGGAAGGCGGGAGTGGTGGCCAGTTCGCGCCGTGCGATCACCGTCATCGACCGCGAGGCATTGCGGGTGGTCACGGAAAAAGGTGTGACTTAGCTCACTGGCGTTGACCATCGCGAGGTCATGTTTTGTTCGGTTCCGAACAGAACTTCCGGTGAGGAGTGGGAACACTGCTTCCTGCCGCCAGTTTTCACCGATCAGGGGAGGGGTCGCAGAGATGCAGGTGCTGACCTCAGGCCATTACAACGCGCACACCCACGCCGTCCTGTCCGTCGACATCGTCGGTTCGTCCAAGGCCAGTGACGACCTGCTGGACCCGATGAAGACCGAGATGGAAACGCTGGTTTCCCGCTCGTTCACCGCGGTCGGGCTCGCGCCGGGGGAAGCGCGTCACTTCCGGGAGACCGGGGACGGGCTGATGGTCGCGTATCCGGACCACGCCGTCGGCCAGCTCTGCGAGGTCGTGTTCCACCTGGACCATCTCCTCCGGACCCGCAACCGCTACGCCCGCGTCCCGATGCGGGCGCGCGTGGCCGTCCACATGGGACCGATGGCGGACAATCACCGCTACCACCGCACGTACATCACGCTGACCCGGTTGCTGTGCGCCTCCACCTTCAACGACGCGGTGGGTTACTGGTGCCGTTCGGATCCGACGGGCGACAAGTTCGGCGCCGGGATGATCGTCTCGCAATCCGTGTGGCGCAACGTGGTCGAGCCGTTCGGGGTCGCGCTGGTCCCGCCTGCTCGCTGCGCCCGGATCAGCGTCACGACCCCGGATTTCGCGGACAGCGCGTGGATCCACCTGCCTGGCCTGGACGCGGAAGCGGTCCTCGCCGAACTGAACCCCGCTGTCGCGGTGCCGCTCGTGTTCGACCGGGTGAGCCGGTTGTCCACCACGGCCTGACCCAGACCGGGCGGTCCGGTTTCCAGGGAGGGAAAACCGTATCGCTCGCCGGTTCCCGGCCCGGTACCCCTACGCCGGGCCGGGAACCGGACCCCCGGCGCGGGGGGTGGGGGCGCGGGTCATCCCCGCCGCGCCCTCTCGCGGAGACCTCGTGAGTGGTAAGGACGGTTCTAACCGTCCTTACCACTCACGAGCTTTGATCACTGCCGGCAGCGCTTACCGCTGTTGACGCACTTCACCAGCTGGTTCATCAGCCGCTGCGACATGACGTTCGCGAAGTCGTCGTGGTCGGAGCGTGGGTTGTGCTTCTCCTGCGCGAACGCGTCGACCGCGTACTGCCCGGCGGCCTGCACCTCCGGCGGGATGTTGTAGACCAGCGTGATCCGCAGCTGCGGCACGTTCTTGAAGCCGCGCGGGCATCTCCCGTTGCGGTCGGAGAACACGATATGCGTGCGGTGGTTCGCGCTGTCGGTGTTCTTCCCGTCCCAGCAGTTCGGGAACGAGTGGATCCGGGTGACCTTGCTGCCCCGCGGGCAGATCGGGTACAGCTCGGTGAGCCGGTCTTCGAAGCCGGTGCAGGTCCAGCTCGGCCGCGCGTTGGCCGGGCCGTTGGTGCTCTGCTTGGCGTCGCCGTAGAGCACGCGCAGGAATTTCGGCATCGCGACGACCCGGCGGGCGCCGCCGCTGGTGAAGGTCAGGTCGACCTTTTCGGCGCGCTGGATCTCGCCTTCGTTGTTGCCGATCTCGTTGTTGTCATCGACACCGGGCAGGTCGGCGGCCTTGCCGTCGGACTTCTTCTTCTCGGCGTCCCCGGCGGCGTTGACGTTGCTGTTGTCGCCACCGTTGTCGAGGCCGCCCCTGCCGTTCTGTTTCACCGCGCAGCCGGCGAGCTGGTCTTCGTTCTTCGCGACCGGCTTGCCGGCCTGCCGCATGGTGTCGCCGATGTTCTTGATCGACGGCTTCCGTTTGTTCTTCAGCTCGTCGAGCACCTGGCCGGCCTGTTTTCCTTGCGCCAGCTGGTTGTTCGCGTTCTCGGACGCCTGGTCGAGCTTGTCGAGGTTTTCGTCGACCGCGGGCATGGCCTGGTCGGGCACTTCTTCGAGCTCGCTGGCGACGTCGGGGCAGTCGACCTGGGCGCCGGCCTCGTCTTTGGCCGCGTCGACGCGATCGGCGGCGAGTTTCTCTTCGTTCGCCGCCTCGTTCTCCTCCTCTTCCTCGGTGTTGATCCGGACGACCGGCCAGAAGTAGGCCGACTTGTCCCCGTTCTTGCAGGTGGTTCCCGCGCGCAGCAGGCTCTTGTTGTTCGAGTCCGCGTTGGTCGACAGGTTGCCGACGTAGTCGTGCAGATGCTCGGCACCATTGCGGACACCGGGCTGCGCGATGAAGTTGTCGCCGTTGAAGTGGCCGTTCTCGTTGCGGCCGCAGTCCACGGTGAACGTCCCTCGTGCGCCCCGTTTCGCGAGGTCGAGGTTGACGTTGTTGCCGCGGGGGACCTTCGTGATGTCGATGAAGAACGATTTGTCCGCGCCGTCGGCCCTGGCGGCGTCGGGGGTTCCGGTCGTGTTGAGCACGACGATCCCGCCGACGGCGAGGGCGAGGGCGGTGGCGCCCGTGGCGACCTTGGTGCGGCGCGCCATGCGATGGCGGCCGGCGGTTCTTTGGTTACGGGGCATGAACTTGTTCACCTCGTTCGGTGTCGTTGCGCGAAGCCCGGGGGATGCGCCGCCGGCGGCACCGGCGGCACTGACTCCGTGTTGGCTGAAACGGCCCCAGCGGACACCCGGTTCAAAACGCGACCTCGCCGTTATGCGTTCGTTACCTTGCGGCGGTGGTGATAGGCGAGTCCCAGAACGATGGTGATCGGCCCCCACAAGGCGAGCGGCGCGACGCAGATCGTGGCCAGCGTTTCCCATGCCTTGTCGACGTAGGCGGCGTTCTGGTCGAAGCCGAACACGGTGAGCCATCGGCCGTCACCGAGGGGGATCGAGGTGAAAAGCGCGGTGAGTATCAAGCCTCCGGCGACAGCGGGGACGGCGGCCGCGAGAGGCCGGACCCGTTTGCCACCGAGGAACGGGACCCACCGGGGCGCCACCTCGCCCCAGCCGCGGACCAGGCCGATGGTCAGGATCGCGATCACCTCGGAAAGCACGCTGAGCGTGAGGACGTACGGGACGCTCAACCAGTAATCCGGCATCTCGCGATCGTGGATCTGCCCCATTTCGAAATGTACGGCGAAAGGGAGCCGCCACAGGCACGAAGGCAGCAGAAGCCAGGGGAGCGCGTAGGCCAGTCGCGTCGCCCAGCGGGGAACCGGTCGCTCCGTGTCGCTGACCGCCGGGGGACGGTGAAGGATCTTCATGAAGTCGATCCTGTCGCCGTGAGGCACCGGAAAGATCACTCGCGCGGACAAGTTCCTTCCTTCCGAAGAGGGAGAAGGCCCGGCCTCGGGGCAGTCGAGGCCGGGCCGGATTCCCACTGGTCAGGCGTCGACCTTGTCCTTGGGCTCCGCCTCGGGAGCGCTGCGGCGGGCAGGCAGGAAACGCTTGATCAACGGGAAGAACAGGATCACCAGGATGATCACGTAGACCACGATCGCGAACGGGGTGTCGACCAGCCCGGTCAGGCTGCCGTCACTCAGTTGCAGCGCGCGCCGCATCTGTTGTTCGGCGGCCGGGCCGAGGATGACGCCGATGATCGCCGGCAGCACCGGCAGCCCGTAGCGGCGCATCGCGAAGCCGATCAGGCCGATCACGAACATCACCAGCAGGTCGAAGATGTCCGCGTTGACCGCGTACGCGCCGACACTGGCGAAGAACAGGATGCCCGCGTAGAGGTACGGCCGCGGGATCCGGAGCAGCTTCACCCACAGTGGGGCCAGCGGCAGGTTCAGCACCAGCAGCAGGGTCAGCCCGACGAACAGCGAGGCGATCAGGCCCCACACCAGCGACGACTCCCGCTCGAACAGCAGCGGTCCCGGCTGGATGCCGTACTGCTGGAACGCCGCCAGCATCACGGCCGCGACCGCGGTGGTGGGCAGGCCGAGCGTCAGCATCGAGACCAGCGTCCCGGCGGCGGAGGCCGACGCCGTCGCTTCCGGTCCCGCGACGCCTTCGATGGCGCCCTTGCCGAACTCGTCCTTGTGTTTCGAGAGCCGCTTTTCCGTGACGTAGGAGAGGAAAGTCGGGATCTCGGCGCCACCGGCCGGCACCGCGCCGAACGGGAACCCGATGACCGGACCGCGCAGCCACGGCTTCCACGTCCGCTTCAGATCGGCACGGGAGAGCCACGGCCTGCCGACCGGGATCGGTTTGAACGCGTTGCGCCGCAGATGCGCCGCGACCCAGAGCGACTCGCCGACCGCGAACAGCGCGACCGCCACGATCACGACGTCGATCCCGTCCGAGAGGTGCAGTGAACCGAAGGTCAGCCGCTGCTGCCCGGTCATCTCGTCCAGGCCGACCAGCCCGATGGTGAGCCCGATCAGCAGCGACGCCACGCCGCGGATCCGGGAACTGCCGAGCACCGAGGTGACCGCGATGAACGCCAGCACCATGATCGCGAACAGATCCGGCGCGCCGATGTCGACGGCGTGCTTCGCGATCACCGGGGCCAGCACGACCAGCGCGATCGTGCCGAGGATGCCGCCGACGAAATGCCCGATCGCGGCCGCCGCCAGCGCTTGCGCGCCGCGGCCCTTGCGGGCCATCGGGTTGCCGTCGATGGCCGCGACCACCGCCGCGCTCTCACCCGGCGTGTTCAGCAGGATCGACGTCGTCGAACCGCCGAACATCCCGCCGTAGTAGATGCCGGCGAACATGATGAACGCGCCCGTGGGCTCCAGCCCGTAGGTCACCGGGAGCAGCAGCGCCACCGCCATGGCCGGGCCGATACCCGGCAGCACGCCGATCGCGGTGCCCAGCAGAACCCCGATCGCCGCCATCGCGATATGGGTCGGGGTCAGCGCGGTGCCGAAGCCGTCGATGAGTTGCTGGAACATCAGAACACCTCCATCAACGGGCCACCGGGGAGCGGGACTCCGAGCAGGTTGTTGAAGACCAGGAAGGTCACGACGGACATGCCCGCCGCGATCAGCGGGTCACGCACCAGGTTGCGGCTGCCGAGCGCGTACGCCGCGCCCCAGAACAGGACCGCGCCCGAGATCGGGAACCCGACCAGGCCGATCAGCGCCGCGTTGGCGAGGAAGGCGCCGCACAGCAGCAACACCGTGCGCAGATCGGCGGGCGCGGTCAGGTCGACGTCCTCGCCGCCCTCGGCCTCGCCCTTGCCGCCGCGCAGCACGTCGCGCGCCAGCAGCACGGCGACGAGCAGCAGCAGCGAGCCGACCAGGATCGGCACCGCCTTCGGCCCCACCGGCCCGCGCTGGGCGAAGTCGGTGGGAATGCTCAGCGCGTCGGTGAGCACCAGGACACCGAGCACCACGAGCCCGACGCTCACCCCGAGTTCGGAGCGCTCCTTCAGCCACGTGGTCGTCATGCCAGACCCAGCTCTTTCAGCACCGTTGCCACTCGAGTGTTCTCCTCTTTGAGAAACGAACCGAACTGCTCACCTGGCGCGAACGCGCCGGTCCATCCGTTGCGCTGCAAGGCTTCCTGCCACTGCGGCGTCTTCTGCAGCCGCTCGAACAGGCTCACGAGCTTCGCGCGGTCCGCTTCGGTGATACCGGGCGGCGCGACGATGCCGCGCCAGTTGGTGAACTTGACGTCCACACCGGACTCCGCAAGCGTCGGCGCGTCGATTCCGGGGACCCGGTTCGCGCTGGTCACCGCCAGCACCCGGAGCGTGCCCGCCGCGATCTGGTCGCGGTATTCGCCGACCCCCGAGACGCCGAACGCGACCTTGCCGCCGAGGACCGACGCGAGCAGTTCACCGCCGCCGTCGAACTGGACGTAGTTGACCGACTTGGGCGCGAGCCCGACGGCCTTCGCCATCAGCATCGGCGCCAGGTGGTCCGGCCCGCCGGGCGACGAACCGCCGCCGACCTGTACCGCGCCGGGGTCCTTCTTCCATGCCTCGATCAGCTGGCCGATGTTCTGGTACGGCGAGTCCTTGCCGACCACGACGATGTCCGACTCTTCGATCAGCTTCGCCACCGGTGTGGTGTCGAGCAGTGAAGACGGCGACTTGTTCGTGAACACGCTGCCGACGACGCCGAGACCCATCGACATGACGAGTTTGCCGTTGCCGCGTTCGGCCACCGTGCGCCCGAGACCGACCGTGCCGCCGGCGCCGGGGAGGTTGAACACCTCCGCGTTGCCGAGCAGGTCGGCGTCCTCCATCGCCTTGGTCGCGGTCCGCGCCGTGATGTCGTAACCGCCGCCGGGCGCGTTGGGCACGAGCACCCGCAACGACCGGATCTGCGAGCCCTCGTCGGCCTCGCCGCCCGGGGTGAGCAACGGTGGCACCAGCAAGACGGCGACGAGCGCCGCCGCCATGGCCAACCAGCTACTGGGCTTCACTGTGATCCCCGCCTCTCTGCCGCGTGGTTGGACATGTTGCACTCGTGTAAACAGAGATGTCTCCGTTAGGCGCCTAAGATTCTTTTTGGTCTTTGTGGTCGCGTCTTGGGAGACACAGTGTTCTTTGTGGTCACGCGGAGGTGGCGATGGGTGCTCGGGGTTCGCTGGCCCGTCAGCTCCTCGTGTGGCAACTGGTGGTCGTCACCTGCCTACTGTGCGCGGTGGGCGTGCTGGCCGTCGTCCAGGCGGGGAACAATTTCCGCACGACCGAGGGACGCCGGGCGCTCTCGGTCGCGGAGAGTGTCGCCGCGCAAGGGGTCGTGGGCGACCTCGAGAACGGCCCGTTGGAATTGAACGCGCCCGCGGAGACCGCGCGAAGCCTCTCCGGGGTCGATTTCGTCGTCATCGCCGACGCGAACCGGTACGTGCTCGCGTCACCGGATCCGGGGCAGGTGCGGACGCTGCTCGACATCGGCGACAGCACCGTCCTTTCCGGACGGTCTTGGGTCGGCGAACTCGACGGTTCGACCGTGGCGCACGTCCCGGTGCTCGACGAAAAGGGCGGCAAGGTGGTCCGCATGGTCGCGGCGGGCTCGAAATCGCCGGGCTTCTTCGCCGGCGTGCTCGAATCGCCGGACAACGCGCTGCGGGTGCTGGGGGTCGCGCTGGTGATCGGGGTGAGCGGTTCGCTGCTGCTCGCGCGGCGCGTGAAGAACCAGACGCTCGGCCTGGAGCCGCACGAGATCACCGCGCTGGTCGAGAACCGGGAAGCGCTCCTGCACGGCATCAAGGAGGGTGTCGTCGGCCTGGATCCACAGCACCGGATCACCCTGGTGAACGATCAGGCCCGCGAACTGCTGGCGCTGCCGGAGGACGCCGTCGGCCGGTCGGTCGAAGACCTCGATCTCAACGAACGGATCCGCGACCTGCTCACCGGCCGCGCGACCGGCGCCGACCAGATCGTGCTGCGGCAAGGGAAGGTGCTGACGCTGAACCGGATGCCGATCGACGTGCGGGGAGCCGTGGTCACCCTGCGGGACCGCACCGATCTGATGACCCTGCGGGACGAACTCGACGCCAGCAGGCACGCGACCGACACGTTGCGGGCACAGGCGCACGAGTTCAGCAACCGGCTGCACACCATCTCCGGGCTGCTGGAACTCGGGGAATACGAAGAGGTTCGCGGTTACGTCAGCCGGATCAGCTCGGCGCAGGGGGAGTGGCGCGCGGAGGTCGGCTCCCGGGTCGGCGATCCCGCGGTGGCCGCGCTGTTGATCGCGAAGGCGTCGCTCGCCGCGGAGCGGGGTGTCGGGCTGCGCATGGCGCCGGACAGCGGACTGGACCGCGTCGAGGACGGCCTGTCCACGGATTTGGTGACAGTGCTGGGAAATCTCGTCGACAACGCCCTGGACGCGCTGGGCGGGGAGCAGGGCTGGATCGAGGTCGGGGTGTGGCAGGAGGAGGACGAAGTGCGGGTGGAGGTCCGTGACTCCGGGCCGGGAGTCGCCCCGGAGATCGCGGAGGAAGTGTTCGAACACGGCTTCACCACGAAGGCCGCCGCGCACGGCCAGCGCGGCCTCGGGCTCGCGCTGATCCGGCAGGCGTGCGTGCGGCGGGGCGGTTCGGTCGAGGTGCACAACTCCGGCGGCGCGGTGTTCACGGCGAGGTTGCCGCGATGATCAAGGTGCTCGTCGTCGACGACGATTTCATGGTCGCGAAAGTCCACAGTGGATACGTCACGCGCACGGAGGGCTTCGCCGTGGTCGGGGTCGCGCACACCGGAGCCGACGCGCTCCGCCTGGCGCGGGAACTGAAACCGGACCTGGTGCTGCTGGACGTCTACCTTCCCGATCTCGACGGGCTTTCGGTGCTGCGGGAACTGCGTGCGACCGAAGACGTCGACGTCATCCTCATCACCGCCGCGACCGACGTGGAAACCGTGCGGCAGGCGATGCGGGGCGGGGTCCTGCACTACCTGATCAAGCCGTTCGAGTACGCGTCGCTGCGCGATCAGCTCACCCATTTCGCGTCGCTGCATCGTCGGCTGGACCGGCTGGACGAGGCCGGTCAGGCCGACGTCGACCAGGTCTTCGGCGCGCGGCCGAGCGCGAAACCGGTGCTGCCCAAGGGACTCACCGTCCAGACCGCGCGGTTGGTGGAGACCGCGCTGCGGGGCGCGCCCGGCGGGATGTCGGCGAGCGAATGCGCCGAGGCGACCGGCGTCGCGCGGGTGAGCGCGCGCCGGTACCTGGAGCATTTCGTGGCGACCGGCAAGGCGGAGGTGACCCTCAAGTACGGCGGGACGGGGCGGCCCGAACGCCGCTACCTCTGGTCCTGACTTGCCGCATTTCGTCCTCTGAATGCGGGTCACCGGCAGCCTCGCCCGGCGCTCCCCTCCCCCGGTTGGCGGGGCTCGCGTGTGCTCGACGGGACGTGCAGGGAATGGAACAGCCGGGCGGTTTCGCTTGTCATGGCGTCAGTTCCAGCAGCTATGCGACATCCTGGTCTGGCGGATTCGCGACATCGACGTCGGCGCGGAGTCCGGCGATCAGGCGCGCGAGACCGTATTCGAACGAGGCTGCCGGGTCCTCGTCGTGGTCGCCCTCGACGTGCTGCTGTTCGTCGATCGCGCAGCCGAGCGTGTACCGGCTGATCGCGAGGATCGCGTGCGTCGCGTCCTCTTCGGTGAAACCCGCTCGCAGCAACGGTTTGATCAGCGGCGTCATCGCCGAGCGGCCGGTCGGGCGGGAGCCGGCGTGCAGGCGTGCGCCGTCCCGGTAGGACAGCAGCGTGCAGCGGATGGTGCGGGCGCGCCGGGCGAGCCACTCGGCCCAATCGGCCATCGCCGAGGGATCGTCGAGCGGGGCGAGCCGGTCGTCCAGCATGGTTTCGGCCATCTGGTCGAGCAACGCCTGCTTGCTCTCGAAATGCGTGTAGAGCGCGGGACCGCGCACGCCGAGCTTTTCGCCGAGCTTGCGCAGGCTCAATCCGTCCAGCCCGACCTCGTCGAGGAGTTCGAGCGCGGCTCGAACGTAGCCATCCCGTCTCACGACCATGCGCACACCTTCACCCGTCCGCATCGGAGTTGACAACTCGACCGGACCTTATCACCGTTAAGATCTTAACGGCGATAAGATCGGCAGGTAGGATGATCGGAAGTCATCCCCGCGCGCATCGAAGCGTCCACAAAGGACTGACGTGCTCCGGTGGGTTTGTTCCCGCCCGCTGCGCCCCGAAGGTTCCGAGTGGCATTCGGGACAGCGGGTGGACAACGCCGTAGGCTCAGGTGAATGAGCACGGCATCCACCTCGGAGCATCCGATGGTCGAAACCCGGCACCAGACCCAGCTGCTCACCCTGTTGCGGGATGAGGGGCCGATGTCCCGGGTCGAACTGGGGGAGCGGCTGGAGCTGCCGCGTGCCCGGGTGGGGGCCGAGGTCGCGCGACTGGCCGAGGTGGGCCTCGTCGAGACCGCCGGCCCTTCGGCGAGTCGCGGCGGCAGGCGGTCCACGCTGGTGCGGCTCGCGGGAGACTTGCGGGTGCTGTCGGTCGACGTCGGCGCGACGTCGGTCGGGGTCGCCCTCACCGACGCTTCGTGCGAGGTGCTGGTGCACACCGTCGAGGACTGCGACGTCCGGCAAGGGCCGCACGCCGTGCTCAAACGTGTCGTCGCGCTGGCGGAGAAGATCCGCGAAGAGGCGCCGGGCAAGCTGATCGCCGCCGGGATCGGTCTCCCCGGGCCGGTGAGTTTCGCCGAGGGGATGGCGGTCGCGCCGCCGATAATGCCCGGCTGGGACCGGTTCTCCGTGCGCGACCATCTCGGCGGGCTGCTGCGCTGCCCGGTCACGGTCGACAACGACGTGAACTCGATGGCGCTCGGGGAACGGCACGCCGGGGTCGCGCGTTCCATCGACGATCTGGTGTTCGTCAAGATCGGTACCGGTATCGGCTGCGGGATCGTGCTCGGTGGCAAGGTGTACCGCGGTGTCGCCGGCACGGCGGGCGACATCGGACACATCCGCCTCGACGACTACGGGCCGACCTGCGCCTGCGGTGAGACGGGCTGCCTCGAGGCGTACTTCGGCGGCGCCGCGCTGGCCCGCGACGGGCTGACGCTGGCCCGAAGCGGCCGCTCGACCTACCTCGCCGACGTCGTCGCGGCCCGCGGCGCCATCACCGCGCAGGACGTCGGCCGCGCGGCGGCGTCGGGCGATTTCGGCGCCGTCAACCTGATCCGTGACGGCGGGCGGCGGCTCGGGCAGGTGGTCGCCTCGCTGGTCAGTTTCGTGAACCCGGGCATGGTCGTGATCGGCGGCGGCGTGGCGCAGCTCGGGCATCAGCTGCTCGCGGAGATCCGCAGCTCGGTCTACCGGCGGTCACTGCCGCTCGCGACCGGGAACCTGCCGATCGTGCTGTCCGAACTGGGCGACACCGCGGGTGTCATCGGGGCCGCCTGGTCCGCGACGGACCGGGCCTTCACGCTCAGCAGCTGACCGGCGCCGACGCCCCTCCGTGGCACGTTGGGCACTCACCTGATTCCGAATAGTAACGTCAAGATCGTACAGACTTTCGCTTGAAAAGTACGAAAGTCTGCTCCGAAACGGACGGCTATTCGGGTGACGGAGGGCTTTAGTCGACATTTCTGTCCTGTTGTCACCTTGACGGGTGACGGGCACCACCCTACTTTCGCTGGCTAAGTAACAAAGTTTGTTACGGCCGATTCGTAAGTGAGGGCAGTGTGGCCGCGATCGAACCAGGGCAGCTCGACCAGGTCAGCCCTCGGACCTCGAACCTCGCCGTGCTCCTGCGGGCGTTGCGTGCGGGGCCGCTCTCGCGTACCCAGCTCGCCGCGCGCTGCGGACTCACCAAGGCGGCCGTCTCCGGTTTGATCACCGAGCTGTCCGAACGCGGTCTCGTCCGCTCCGCCGGACTCCAGGGCGGCGGCAACGGCAGGCCCAGCCAGCTGGTCGAGCTGAACGGCTCCAGCGCTTGCGGGCTCGCGCTCAGTGTCGAGGCCGACCGCTTCGCCGCCGTCGTCACGAACCTCGACGGCCGCGTGGTCGCCGAACGCACCGAGACCGCCGATGTCGCCGCCCTCGGGCTGCACCGGAGCATGGACGAACTCGCCTTCCTCGCCCGGAGCGTGCTGCTCGACGATCAGCCCGTCGGGGTCACCGTCTCGGTACCCGGTCTGGTCGATTCGGCCGCCGCCGTGCTGCGGTTCGCGCCGACCCTGCGCTGGCGCGACGCCGAGATCGCCGACCTCCTCGCCGCCCGGCTCGGCCTGCCCGCCGCCGCCATCGCGGTCGACAACGAGGCCAACCTCGGCGCGATCGGCGAGGCCGTCGCCGGTGTCGGGCAAGGTGTGCGGGAGCTCTTCTACCTCAGCGGCGGCACGGGCGTCGGCGGCGGACTCGTGTCCGGCGGCGCGATCCTGCGTGGCGCCAGGGGTTTCGCGGGCGAGGTCGGGCACATCACCGTCGACCCGTCCGGCGAGCAGTGCCAGTGTGGCCGGGTCGGCTGCCTGGAGACCAAGGCCGGGCTCAACGCGGTCCTGCGCGGCGCGGCTTCGCCCGGCGACCCGCTGCACGATCCCGCACTGGGCGTCGACGGCCGGGTCGGGCTGCTCAAGCACCGCGTGCAGCGCGGTGACCAGCGAGCGGTCGTCGCGGTCTCGGAACTCGGGGTCGCGCTCGGCATCGCGGTGTCCACTGTGGTCGACGTACTCGACCCGGACGTCGTCGTGCTCGGCGGCTACTTCGCCGAACTGGGCGAATGGCTGGTCGAGCCGGTGCGCCGCGAACTGTCCGCGCGGCCGCTCGGGCACGAGCCCACCTGTCGCGTCGAGCCGTCCCCGCTGGGCACCACCGCCCCGTTGCGCGGCGCCGCGCATCTCGCCACCGAACGGCTTTTCGCCGACCCGACATTAGTTCCTTTCGAGACCGAGGAGGCTCCGGCATGACCCTGCTCTCCGTCCGGGGGATCGTGAAGACCTTCCCGGGGGTGCGTGCGCTCTCTCGCGTCGACTTCGACGTCGAACCCGGTGAGGTGCACTGTCTCCTCGGCCAGAACGGCGCGGGCAAGTCCACGCTGATCAAAACGCTCGCCGGGGCGCATCGCCCCGACGGCGGCGAGATCTTCTGGCAGGGCGAGCCGGTCACGCTGCCCTCGCCGGTCGCCGCGCTGAAGATCGGCATCGCGACCATGTACCAGGAACTCGACCTGGTGCCCGGGCTTTCCGTGGCGGACAACATCTTCCTCGGCCGCGAGCGCGCGACCTTCGGGTTCACGCGGATCAGCGAGTCACGGAACAAGGCCGCCAAACTGATGGCGCGGCTCGGGCACCCCGAGATCGCGCCGTCGACAGAGGTCGGCAAGCTCTCCGCCGCGGGCCAGCAGCTGGTCTCGATGGCTCGGGCGCTCGCGTACGACGCGAAGCTGCTGGTGATGGACGAGCCCACCGCGGCGCTGGCGGGCGAAGAGGTCGACAACCTGTTCCGCATCGTCGGCGAGCTGACCGCCGAAGGTGTCGCGATCGTCTACATCTCCCACCGGCTCGAGGAACTGCGCCGGATCGGGCACCGCGTCACCGTGCTCAAGGACGGCAAGACCGTCTCCACCGGCCTCGACGCCAAGGAAACGCCGACCGCCGACCTCGTCGCGCTGATGGCGGGCCGCAAGGTCGAAACCGTGTTCGGCCCGCGCCATCAGGAACACGTGGACGCGGACAACGAGGTCCTCAAGGTCGAGAACCTGACCACCATCGGCGAGTTCGAGAACGTGAACTTCACCGTGCACGCCGGTGAGGTCGTCGGGATCGCGGGCCTCGTCGGCTCGGGACGCAGCGAACTGCTGGAGACGATCTTCGGCGCGCGCAAGCAGGACACCGGCACGGTGTCGGTCGACGGCGAACCGGTGCGGCCGGGCAGCGTGTCCGCGGCGGTCAAGGCCGGGATCGGGCTGGCGCCGGAGGAACGCAAGAGCCAGGGGCTGCTGCTGGACCTGCCGGTCGTGCACAA
Source organism: Amycolatopsis sp. NPDC000009 (assembly GCF_055563465.1). Taxonomy (NCBI): domain Bacteria; kingdom Bacillati; phylum Actinomycetota; class Actinomycetes; order Pseudonocardiales; family Pseudonocardiaceae; genus Amycolatopsis; species Amycolatopsis sp. NPDC000009. Next base: position 94,701 of record NZ_JBVHDI010000011.1, on the reverse strand, counting down.
CGTGACCCTGGCGAGCCTGAGCAAGTACGCGACGTTCGGGTTCACGGAGCGGGGCAGGGAACTCGACGACGCCGGGGAAAGCCTGCGGCGCCTCGATCTCCGGCCGGCCGACCCGCACCGGATCATCCGCACGCTGTCCGGCGGCAATCAGCAGAAGGCGGTGCTGGCGCGCTGGCTGGTCCGCGGCTGCCGGGTCCTGCTGCTGGACGAACCGACGCGCGGGGTCGACGTCGGCGCGCGGGCGGAGCTGTACCGGCTGATCGAGGAGCTGGCCGCGACCGGCGTCGCGATCGTGCTCGTCAGCAGCGAGATCCCCGAAGTGCTCGGCCTGTCCGACCGGGTGCTGGTGCTGCGTGAAGGACGTGTCCTGGCTGAAAAGCCGTCCGCGGAGCTGACAGAGGCGGAAGTGCTCGACGTGATTCTCGAAGGGAGTGCGGCGTGACCGACCAAGCGGAATCGGTGCGTACCGAAAACGCCGTGGAACCCGTGCCACCCAAGAAGACCGGGTTCAAATTCACCGCCGACCCCCGGTTGCTCGGGCTGACCGGTGTGCTGGTGATCCTGTGCGTCGTCGGGCAGGTGACCAGGCCCGATCAGTTCTTCACCGACGGCAACATCTCCACGATCCTGCGGCTCGCCGCGGCGATCGGGGTGGTCAGCGTCGGGATGACGTTCGTGATCATCGCCGGCGGCATCGACCTCTCGGTCGGGTCGATCGTCGCGCTCTCCAGTGTCTGGCTGACCACGCTGGCCACCCAGTCCTACGGCCCGTTCGTGATGATCCTTTGTGGACTCCTGGTCGGCCTCGGCTGCGGGCTGGTCAACGGGATCCTGGTCTCCTACGGGAAGATCGTGCCGTTCATCGCGACACTGGCGATGTACGTCTCGGCCCGCGGGCTCGCGGAACGCATCAGCGGCCGCCGCACGCAGGTGGTGTCGGAGGCGGGCTTCCTCGACTTCTTCCGCGGTGACCTGCTCGGCATCCCGGTGCTGATCTGGATGTTCGCGCTGGTGTTCGTGGTCGGCTGGGTGCTGTTGAACCGCACCACGTTCGGCCGCCGCACCTTCGCGGTCGGCGGCAACGCCGAGGCTTCGCGGCTGGCCGGGATCAACGTCAAGCGGCACACCGCGCTCGTCTACGGCGTCGCGGGCCTGTGCTGCGGTATCGCGGCGCTGATGGTCGTCGCCCGCACCACCGCGGGCGCCTCGACCAACGGCATGCTCTACGAACTCGACGCCATCGCGGCGGTCGTCATCGGCGGCACGCTGCTCACCGGTGGCCGCGGTTCGCTCATCGGCACCCTGATCGGCGTGCTGATCTTCACCGTGCTGTCCAACATCTTCACGCTCAACAACCTGGACACCGACATCCAGAACATCGCCAAGGGCGTGATCATCGTCCTGGCCGCGCTACTGCAGTTCCGCTCCGTGAAGAAGACCAAGGCGAGTACTGGCTGAGGGCTCGTGAGTGTTTAGGACGGTTCTAACCGCCCTAAACACTCACGAGACCGCCGGGTGGCACCACTCATCACCGTGGATGGAGAATCGTCATGACCGAACAATCCCTGCAACGCCGCCGCTTCCTGCTGGGAGGCGCGGCCGTCGGAGCGGGCGCGCTGCTGACCGCGTGCACCTCGAACGAGGCACCGGCGCAGAACAACGCGGCCAACGTGGCCAACGCCGGGGCGAACTCGCAACCCGGCACGCCCGTCACCATCGGGTTCTCGGCGCCTGCCGCGGACCACGGCTGGATGGCGGCCATCACCAAGAACGCCCGCGCGCAGGCGCAGAAGTTCAGTGAGGTCACGCTCAACGCGACCGAGGGCACCAACGACGTCAACCAGCAGATCTCCCAGGTGGAGACCCTGATCAACGCCAAGGTCAACGTCCTGGTGATCCTGCCGTTCGACGGCAAGGCGCTGACCGCGGTCGGCCAGCAGGCGATGGACGCCGGGATCCAGGTGATCAACCTGGACCGCGTCTTCGACACCCCGCTCGCGTACCGCACCTGGATCGGTGGCGACAACTACCGCATGGGCGTCAACGCCGGGAACTACATCGCCCAGCAGATGAAGGCGAAGAACATCGCCAGCCCGGTGATCGGCGAGGTCGCGGGCATCGACTCGCTGCCGCTGACCCAGGAACGCAGCAAGGGCTTCAAAGACGCCTTGACCCGTCAGGGTTTCACGGTCGGCCCGCGGGTCGCCGCCGAGTTCACGCCGGAATCCGGTGAGAAGCAGACGTCGAACCTCCTGCAGTCCGCGTCCAAATTGGACGCTCTGTGGAACCACGACGACGACCAGGGCGTCGGCGTCATCGCGGCGATCAACAACGCCAACCGCAAGGACTTCCTGATGGTCGGCGGCGCGGGGTCCAAGAACGCGATGAACCTGATCAAGTCCGACGCCGAACCGCTGAAGGCGACGGTGCTCTACAGCCCGTCGATGGCGTCTTCGGCGATCTCGCTCGCGCGGCTTCTCGGCCAGGGCAAGGGGGCGGGCGACTTCGCCGAGCACGAGATCCCCGCCGAGATCACCACGTACTCCGCGGTGGTCACCAAGGAGAACGTCGACAAGTACATGGACGTCGGCTTCGACTCGTAAGACCCGCGTACCCGGCACACGCACGCATCTAGGAGGGGCATGAGCACGGCAAAGGAAACGATCGGGATCGGCATGGTGGGCCACGCGTTCATGGGTGCGGTGCATTCGCACGCGTGGCGCAGTGTGCACCGGTTCTTCGCGCCACCACTGATCCCGAGACTCGCCGTGCTCGGCGGCCGTGACGAGGTGCGGGCGAAGGCCGCGGCGGAACGGTTCGGCTGGGAAGACGTCGAGACGGACTGGCGCGCGCTGATCGCCCGTGACGACGTCGACCTGGTCGACATCTGCACGCCGGGCGACAGCCACGCCGAGATCGCGATCGCCGCGCTCGAAGCGGGCAAGCACGTGCTGTGCGAGAAGCCGCTGGCCAACACCCTCGCCGAGGCCGAAGCGATGGCCGAGGCGGCGGCGAAGGCGCGGGCCGGCGGCGTCCGGTCGATGGTGGCGTTCAACTACCGCCGCGTGCCCGCGCTCGCGCACGCCAGGAAACTGGTCGCGAGCGGGGCGCTCGGCGAAATCCGCCACGTGCGATCGGTCTACCTGCAGGACTGGCTGTCCGACGCCCAGGCGCCGATGACCTGGCGGCTGCACAAGGACAAGGCGGGCTCCGGCGCGCTGGGCGACCTCGGCGCGCACATCGTCGACGCCGCCCAGTTCGTCACCGGCGACACGATCACCGGGGTTTCCGCGCTGACCAACACCTTCGTCAAGGAGCGGCCGGACGGCAACGGCGGCACCGGGCAGGTGACGGTCGACGACACCGCGCTGTTCCTCGGCCGGTTCACCGGCGGCGCGGTGGCGAGTTTCGAGGCGACCCGGTTCGCGCTGGGCCGCAAGAACGCGATGCGGCTGGAGATCAACGGTTCGAAGGCGAGCCTCGCGTTCGACTTCGAGTCGATGAACGAACTGTCCTTCTTCGACGGCGGCCAGCCCGCCACCGAGGCGGGATTCCGCCGGATCCTGGTCACCGAACCCGAGCATCCGTACGTCGGGGTGTGGTGGCCGCCGGGGCATCTCCTCGGCTACGAGCACACCTTCACCAACGAGGTCGCCGACCTGCTCACCGCGATCGGCGACGGCACTGATCCCGAACCGTCCTTCGAGGACGGGTTGAGGGTTCAGCAGGTCTTGGCCGCGGTCGAGCGCAGCGCGGCCGAAGAGGCGCGATGGACCGCTGTGCCCGGTGTCACTGCGAAGGGGAGTAACTGAGCGAGAGATCCAGCCGAAAGTCGCATGACGACTGTCACTGCGACTTGGTTCGATCCGAAACATCCGACCATCGGAGGTTGGTGTTCTCGGGCTGGGAAAGGTGGAGGAAATGCCTGCTCACGAGCGTACGGGCATCTGGTTGATCGGGGCGAGGGGATCGGTGGCCACCACGGCCGCCGTGGGGCTCCTCGCGCTGCGCGCGGGGGTGACGGGCGGTGGCGGCTGCGTCACCGAGCTCCCCGCGTTCGCCGGGGTTCCGTTGCCGGGCTGGGACGATCTGGTCCTCGGCGGGCACGACATCGCGCACACACCGCTGGAGAAGCGGGCCGAGCAGCTGGCGCACGCCGGCGTCTTCGGGCACTCGGTGTTCGCCGCGGTCCGGTCCGGGCTGGCCGAAGTGGACGCCGAGATCCGCGACGGCTACCACCCGGCGTCCCACACCGGTACCCAGGCCGACGCGGCCGCCCGGCTGACGGCGGACATCCGAGCTTTCGCCGGCCGGCACGATCTCGCGCGGGTCGTGGTGGTCAACGTGTCCTCCACCGAGGCCCCGTGCCCCCACCTGCCCGAACACGACGATCTCGCCGCGCTGGAAGCGGCGCTCGCCGACCCGGAGCGGGCGGTACTGCCGTCGAGTTCCCTGTCGGCTTACGCGGCGCTGAAGGCGGGAAGCCCGTACGTCGAGTTCACGCCGTCCGCCGGGGTCACCCTGCCCGCGCTGCGGGAGCTGGCCGAGCGGGAAGGCCTGCCGTACGCGGGTTGCGACGGCAAGACCGGCGAGACGCTGCTGCGCACGGTCCTCGCGCCGATGTTCGGCGCGCGGGCGTTGAAGGTCCGCTCCTGGGCGGGCACCAACCTGCTGGGCGGTGGCGACGGCGAGACCCTCGCCGACCCGGTGACCGCGAACAGCAAGCTGGAATCCAAGGCCCGCGGGCTCGCGGCGCTGCTCGGCGAGGACGTCACCGCGCCGCTGCACATCGACAACGTGCCCGACCTCGGCGAGATCAAGACCGCGTGGGACCACGTGTCGTTCGAGGGTTTCCTCGGCGCGCGGATGAACCTGCAGTTCACCTGGACCGGCTACGACTCCGCGCTCGCGGCGCCGCTGATCCTCGACCTGGCGAGGCTGGTGACCGCGGCGCACGCCGGCGGCCAGAGCGGCGCGCTGACCGAACTCGGCTTCTTCTTCAAGGATCCGCTGGGCAGCGACGAACACCGGTTCGCCGAGCAGACCGCCCGCCTGATCGCCTGGGCGGGAGCCCTGTGAAGGCCTACATCGAACTGGTCCGGGCGCCCGCCGCGCTGACGGTGCTCGGCGACACGGTCGCCGGATCCGCCGCGGCGGGGCTCAAGATGACCGGGCGACGGCTGCTGCTGCCGCTGTCGTCGGTCGCCTTCTACTGGGCCGGGATGGCCCTCAACGACTGGGCGGACCGGAAGCTCGACGCCGTGGAGCGTCCCGAGCGGCCGATCCCGTCCGGGCGGGTGAGCGCGGGCGCGGCGCTCACCACCGGGGCCGCGCTGACCGCTACCGGACTCGGCCTGGCAGCGCTCGGCGGCGGCCGCCGGGCGCTGCGCGTCGCGGTCCCGCTCGCGGGTGCGGTGTGGGCCTACGACACCGTGCTCAAACCGACGCCGGCCGGGCCGGTGGCGATGGCGGCCTGCCGCACGCTCGACGTTCTGCTGGGCGCTGGCCTTGAAACCCGCCGTGCTCTCACTGCCGCGGCGGCTGTCGGCGTCCACACGCTCGGCGTCACCGCGCTCTCCACCGGGGAGGTCCACGGTGCGAACCCGGCGACCGCCCGGGTGGCGCTGGCCACCAGCTGCGCGGCGACAACGTTGGCATTGACCGGACCGGCACGGGGCGGGTGGCATCGCGCGGCCTCGATGGCGGCCGGTTCGGGCTACGCGGGCCTGGTCGGCCGGGCGCAGGCGGACGCCGTCCGCGATCCGTCGGCGAAGTCCGTTCGCTCGGCGACGAAATCCGGCATCCACGGCATGGTCCCGCTGCAGGCGGCGGTCACGGCCAAGGGCTCGGTACTGGGGGCGGCGCTGGTCGCCGCCGCGCTGCCGATCGCCCGCAAGCTGTCGAGGAAGGTGAGCCCCACATGACGTTCTCCTTGGGATACGGCACCAACGGCTTCTCCAACCACCGCCTCGACGATGCCCTCGCGATCATCGCCGACCTCGGGTACACCGGGGTGGCGCTGACGCTGGACCACGACCATCTCGACCCGTTCGCCGACGATCTGGCCCGGCAGGTCGATCACGTGGCCTCGCGGCTTTCGGCGCTCGGCCTGAACCGTGTCGTCGTCGAGACGGGCGCGCGGTACCTGCTCGACCCGTGGCGCAAGCACTCGCCGACGCTGCTGTCGGACGATCCGGCGTTGCGGATCGACTTCCTGGCACGGGCCTTGCAAATCGCCGGGGATCTCGGCGCGGATTGCGTGTCTTTCTGGTCGGGCGTGTCCACTGTGGACAACGAACTCGCCTGGTCCCGGTTGCGTGAGGGGGTCGCGGCGGTCCTGGAACACGCCGCGCGGCTGAACGTGCGGCTGGCGATGGAACCCGAGCCCGGGCACCTCGTGCAGCAACTGAGCCAGGTTCTGGACCTGCGCAAGGAACTCGGCGAACCGGAGCTGTTCGGGGTCACACTCGACGTCGGGCACTGTGTCGCCGTCGAGCCGGTCAACGCGGCCGAATGCGTCCGCCTCGCCGGTCCGCTGCTGTGGAACGTGCAGCTGGACGACATGCTGCCGAGGGTCCACGAGCATCTGGAGTTCGGCGACGGGCATCTGGATCTGCCGGGGACACTCGCCGCGCTGGCGGAGATCGGCTACACCGGGCTTGCCGCGGTCGAACTGCCCCGGCACAGCCACGCCGCGCCGGACACCGCGCGCCGGGCCTTCGAGGCGCTCACCGCGGCGATGCCGCAGACATGGCAGGCCAAGGCGGAACGCCGGATCCGGGAGAGGCCGTCGGTGATCGGCTCGCTCTTCCCGGCCGTCGGCCGCGAGGTCGGCCGGGAGGCGCTGCGCCCGGACACCGATCCGCGGGGGCTGGTCCACGGCACCGTCGACGACCGGGCCAGGGTCCGGCTCGTGACGGTGCTGGCCGAGGTCCTCGACGACGCCGCGCTGGCCACGGAACTGCACGATCTCTACCGCTACGGCGACGACGCCGAGCGGCGCGGGGTTCTGCGGGCGCTCAACGCGCTGGAGTCCCCAGGCGCCGAAGTCACCGACACCGGGATCAGACTGGTCGAAGACGCCTTGCGCGCCAACGACATCAGGCTGGTCGCCGCCGCCATGGGGGCTTTCGCCCGGTTCCTCGACGACCACACGTGGCGCCACGGCGTCCTCAAATGCGTCTTCGTCGGTGTGCCGCTGGCCGCCGTCGCGGACCTCACTTCCCGCGCGGACGACGAGCTGCGAAGAATGCTCGCCGATTTCGCCGACGAACGCAGGGCGGCCGGACGTGACGTACCCGCCGACGCCCTCTCATTGCTCAAGGAGAACTGAGCCAGTGCGTATCTTCGATCCCCACATCCACATGTCCTCCCGGACCACCGACGACTACGAAGCCATGTACGCGGCCGGTGTCCGCGCGCTGGTCGAGCCGGCGTTCTGGCTGGGGCAGCCGCGCACCAGCGTCGGCTCGTACACCGACTACTTCGACGCGTTGATCGGCTGGGAACGGTTCCGCGCCGCCCAGTTCGGCATCCGGCACCACTGCACGATCGCGCTGAACCCCAAGGAGGCCAACGACCCCCGCTGCCGCGAGGTGCTCGACGTGCTCCCGAGGTACCTGGCGAAGGACGGTGTGGTCGCGGTCGGCGAGGTCGGCTACGACTCGATGACCAAGGAAGAGGACGAGGTCTTTTCGCGGCAGCTTGCGATGGCGCTGGAGCACGACCTCCCGGTGCTCGTGCACACCCCGCACCGCGACAAGCTGGAAGGCACCAAGCGCACCCTCGACGTCGTGCGCGAGGCCGGTGTCGCCCCGGAGCGCGTGGTCGTCGACCACCTCAACGAGGTCACCGTCGAGCTGGTCAAGGACTCCGGCGCCTGGATGGGCTTCTCCATCTACCCGGACACCAAGATGGACGAGCACCGGATGGTCGAGATCCTGCGCCAGTACGGGCTGGAGCAGATGATCGTCAACTCGGCCGCCGACTGGGGCCGGTCCGATCCGCTGAAGACCGCCAAGACCGGGCAGGCGATGCTCGACGGCGGATTCACCGAGGCCGACGTCGACAAGGTGCTGTGGCAGAACCCGGTCGACTTCTACGGGCTCAGCGGCAGGCTCACGCTCGACCCGCTGCCCGGATTCACCGGCGAGGCCGTGACCTTCGAGGGCAACTCGGTGCTGCGAGGTGCCCGCAAATGATCTCCTACTGTACGAACGTCCACCCGGCCGAGGATGTCGACGGCATCGTCGCGCAGCTGGAGCGGTACGCGCTCCCGGTGCGTGAACGGCTGGGCGCCGATCGGCTCGGCGTCGGACTGTGGCTTTCCGCGCCGGTCGCGCGCGGGCTCGCCGAAGACACCGAGGCGCGCAAGCGTTTCCGTGCCGAACTCGACGCCCGCGGGCTTTCGGTGTACACGCTCAACGCCTTCCCGTACGGCGGCTTCCACGACGACGTCGTCAAGCACGCGGTCTACCGTCCTGAGTGGACGAATCCCGACCGGGTCGCGTACACGATCGACTGCGTGAACGTGCTGTCCGACCTCCTCGCCGAGGATGCTTCTTACGGCAGCATATCCACGCTGCCGTTGGCTTGGCGTGAACCATGGACCGAATCGGACGACCGCCGCGCGGCCGAAGCCTTCGGTGAGGTCGTGCGGGCGATCGGTGACCGGCCGATCAAGCTGGCCGTCGAGCCAGAGCCCGGCTGCGTGCTCGACACCGTGGCCGACGCGCTGGGCTGGCTGTCCGGCCGCGTCGACCCGGAGCACGTCGGGCTGTGCCTGGACACCTGTCACCTCGCGGTGTCGTTCGCCGACCCGGCGGAGACGCTCAAGGCGATCGCGGAGTCCGATGTGGACATCGTGAAGGTGCAGGCTTCCGCCGCGCTGCACGTCGAGAAGCCCGCCGAAGCGCGGGAGGCGCTGGCCGCGTTCGCCGAACCGCGGTACCTGCACCAGGTCCGCGAGTTCTCGGGTGGCGTCGTGCGCAAGGCCGACGACCTGCCCGAGGCGTGGACCGAGCTGCCGGGCGAGGGGCCGTGGCGCGTGCACTTCCACATGCCGCTGCACCAGGCCCCGGCCGCACCGCTGTCCACCACGACCGACGTCCTGCGCACCGTCGCCGCCGGGCTGCCCGGCGAACCGCATGTCGAGGTCGAGACCTACACCTGGAGCGTGCTCCCGGACGCGGGCGACCTCGTCGGCGGGATCGCCGCGGAACTCGAATGGGCACAGGCGAACCTCGTCAAGGAAGGGGCGTCCGCGTGAAACCCTTGGTCGTCATCGACGTCGTCGGGCTGACCCCGAAGGCGTTGCGGGACATGCCGAAACTGTCCGCCGTCGCCCGCGACGGCTGGCAGGCCGAACTGGGCACGGTGCTGCCCGCCGTCACCTGCAGCGCGCAGTCGACGTTCCTCACCGGGCTCATGCCCGCGCAGCACGGGATCGTCGGCAACGGCTGGTACTTCCGCGAGCTGGGCGAGATCTTCCTGTGGCGCCAGCACAACCGGCTCGTCGGCGGCGAGAAGCTGTGGGAGACCGCGCGGGCGGCGCACCCCGGCTACACGTCGGCGAACGTCTGCTGGTGGTACGCGATGGGGATGAGCACCGACGTCACGGTGACCCCGCGGCCGATCTACCACGCCGACGGCCGCAAGTCGCCGGACGCCTACGTCCGCCCGCCCGAGCTGCACGACCAGCTGACCGGCGCGCTGGGGGAGTTCCCGCTCTTCCAGTACTGGGGACCGACGGCGTCGCTCAAGTCGAGCAAGTGGGTGATCGGGGCGTCGCGGCAGATCCTGCGGGAGAAGCGGCCGGATCTGCTGCTGACCTACGTGCCGCACCTGGACTACGACCTTCAGCGCTTCGGCCCCGACGCGCCGCAAGCCCGGCAGGCGGCGCGGGAGTTGGACAACGCGCTCGCACCGCTGCTCGACGACGCCCGCAACGCCGGGGCGACCGTGGTCGCGCTCAGCGAATACGGCATCACCAACGTGCACCGGCCGGTCGACATCAACCGGGCGCTGCGGCGCGAGGGTCTGCTGGAGGTCTACACCCAGGCGGGTATGGAGTATCTCGACCCGTGGGCGTCGCGCGCGTTCGCCGTCGCCGACCACCAGGTCGCGCACGTCTACGTCCGCGACTCCGCTGATCTGGAGCGGGTGCGGTCGATCGTCGGCGAGCTGGCCGGTGTCGACGAGGTGCTCGACCGCGAGGCGCAGGCCCGCTATGGAATCGACCACGAACGCGCGGGCGAACTCGTCGCGGTCGCCGAGCCGGACTCGTGGTTCACCTACTACTACTGGCTCGACGACGAGCGGAAGCCCGACTTCGCGCGCGGCGTCGAGATCCACCGCAAACCGGGTTACGACCCCGCCGAGCTGTTCTTCGACCCCGAGGACAAGTTCGCCAAGGCGCGGGCCGGGCTCAACCTGGCGAAGAAGTTCGCCGGGCTCCGGTACGCGATGGACGTCGTCCCGACCGATCCGCGCTGGGTGCGCGGCTCGCACGGGCGGCTGCCGGACTCTACTGAGGACGGTCCGGTGCTGCTGTGTTCGGATCCGGCCTTCGAGCCGTCCGGCCGCGTCGGCGCCACTGACGTGCATCCGCTGCTGTTGTCGCTCCAGGGATTGAAGTGAGTGCTTCGGTCCAGGGGTCGGTACCGACGTTGCGAAAGCCACTTTCGCAACCTTCAACGTTGCGAAAGTGGCTTTCGCAACACCTCAAGCCAGTTCGGGGCCAGCAAGCCCCTCGATCCAGTAGGCCGTGAGTGATTCGGGTCGTTCCAACGACCCGGATCACTCACGACAACTCCGTCCCCACCGCACAGAAAGGCGCGCTCCACCCGCATCCCCTTCCTTGATCGCCGCCGCTCATCGAAAGGATCGCTACTGCTATGTCTTTGAAACGACGATGGGGTGTGCTCGTCACATCCGTGGTCACGGCTCTGACAGGCGTCGCGCTACCGGTGCAGACCGCATCGGCGCACGAAGCAGCGACGGTGCTCGTGTTCTCCAAGACCGCGGGTTTCCGGCACGATTCGATCCCCGACGGGATCAAAGCGATCAAGGATTTGGGGGCGCAGAACCACTTCGCGGTGGAGGCGACCGAGGACGCGGCGGCCTTCACCGACGCGAACCTCAAACGCTTCAATGCGGTGGTCTGGCTTTCCACCACCGGTGACGTGCTGAACGCGGACCAGCAGTCCGCGTTCGAGCGGTACGTGAAGGGAGGCGGCGGGTACGTGGGCGTGCACGCCGCCTCCGACACCGAGTACGACTGGCCCTGGTACGGCGAGCTGGTCGGCGCGTACTTCAAGTCGCACCCGCAGATCCAGCAGGCGAGCGTCAAGGTCGAGGACCACGAGCACGTGTCCACTGTGGACCTTCCGGAGACCTGGCCGCGGACGGACGAGTGGTACAACTACCGCGAGAACCCGCGGAGCAACGTCCACGTGCTCGCGAGCCTGGACGAGAAGAGCTACCAGCCCGGTGACGGCGCGATGGGCGACCACCCGATCGCCTGGTGCCACGAGAACTCCGGCGGCCGCTCCTGGTACACCGGCGGCGGGCACACCAAGGAGTCCTACGCCGAGCCGGCCTTCCTCAAGCATCTGGCCGGCGGCATCAAGTACGCCACCAAGCTGAGCGAGGCGGGTTGCGCCAAGCCCCAGGAAGCTCCGGTCGACGCGGACTTCGACCAGATCACCCTGGCCAAGGGCGAGGAGAAGACCGGCGAGCCAATCGCGCTGTCCGTGCTGCCCAACCGCGACGTCCTGCACACCTCGCGCGACGGCCGCGTCTGGTACACCAGTTCGTCCGCGACGACGTCGCTGGCCGGGCAGATCCCCGTCTACAACCACGACGAGGACGGCCTCCAGGGTGTCGCCATCGACCCGGACTTCGCCAAGAACCGCTGGGTCTACCTGTACTACGCCCCCAAGCTGAACACCCCGGCCGGTGACGCGCCGGAGAACGGCACCCCCGCCGACTTCGAGCCGTTCAAGGGCTACAACCAGCTGTCGCGGTTCAAGCTGGGCACCGACAACAAGCTCGACCTCGCGAGCGAGCAGAAGATCCTGCAGGTCCCCGCCGAACGCGGGATCTGCTGCCACGCCGGCGGCGAGATCGACTTCGACGCCAAGGGCAACCTGTATCTGTCCACAGGGGACGATTCCAACCCGTTCGCCTCCGACGGGTTCACCCCGATCGACGAACGCGCCGACCGCAACCCGGTCTACGACGCGCAGCGCACCTCGGCCAACACCAACGACCTGCGCGGCAAGGTGCTGCGGATCAAGGTCGGCGGAGGAGGGAAGTACACGATCCCCAAGGGCAACCTGTTCCCCAAGGGCAAGGCCAAGACCAAACCCGAGATCTACGCGATGGGCTTCCGCAACCCGTTCCGGTTCGCCGTCGACCGCGAGACCGGCTGGATCCACCTGGCCGACTACGGTCCCGACGCCGGTGCGGCCGACCCCAAGCGCGGTCCCGGCGGCACGGTCGAGTTCAACCTGATCAAGAAGCCGGGCAACTTCGGCTGGCCGTACTGCGTCGGGGACAACCAGCCGTTCATCGACTACGACTTCGCCACGAAGCAGTCCGGCGCCGCGTTCGACTGCGCCAAGCCGAAGAACACCAGCCCGCGCAACACCGGGCTGACCGATCTGCCGCCGGTGGAGAAGGCGTGGATCGCCTACGACGGCGGTTCGCTGCCCGAGTTCGGCACCGGCCCCGAGTCGCCGATGGGCGGGCCGGTCTACCAGTTCGACGCGAAGAACCCGTCGCAGACCAAGTTCCCGGAGTACTTCGACGGCAAGACCTTCGCCTACGAATGGGAACGCGGCTGGATCAAGGAGATCACCGTCGGACCGAACGGTGAACGCGGCGCCATCAAGCCGTTCTTCGACTCGATGGACCTCGTCCGCCCGATGAACGTCGAGTTCGGCCCGGACGGCGCCATGTACGTCCTCGACTACGGCACCGGCTACTTCGGCGGCTCCAAGGAATCGGCCGTCTACCGCATCGACTACACCAAGGGCCGCCGCACGCCGGTCGCCCAGGTGGCCGCGGACAAGACGTCCGGCCAGGCGCCGCTGACCGTGAAGTTCGACCCGGCGGGGACGAACGACCCCGACGGCCAAGCGCTGACCTACGCCTGGGACTTCGACGGCGACGGCACGACCGACTCCACCGAAGCCGCTCCGGTTTCCCACACCTACGCCGCGAACGGCCAGTACACGGCGAAGCTCTCGGTCACCGACTCCACCGGGCTGACCGGATCGGCGAGCGTGGTGGTCACCGTCGGCAACACCGCGCCGGTGGTCACGCTGAAGACCCCGGTCGACGGCAGCGTGTTCAGCTTCGGCGACATGGTCCCGTTCAAGGTCGAGGTGACCGATGCCGAGGACAACCCGATCGACTGCTCGAAGGTGACCGTCGAATACATCCTCGGCCACGAAGGCCACGGGCATCCGCTCAGCCGCGCGACCGGCTGCGAAGGCACCATCGCCACGCCCGCCGACGAAGGACACGGCGCGGACGCCAACGTCTTCGGCGTCATCAACGCCAGCTACACCGACAACGGCGGAAACGGCGTGCCGGCGCTCACCGGCGAGGCGGAGTCCATCCTGCAGCCGAAGCTGAAGCAGGCCGAGTTCTACACCCAGTCCAGCGGCATCGAGGTCGTCGCGCACGCCGGCGCCAGTGGCGGCAAACGCGTCGGCCACATCGAATCCGGCGACTGGATCAAATTCGACCCGGTGAACCTCGTCGGCGTCAGCGGCATCGGCTACCGGGTCTCCTCCGGCGGCGCCGGCGGCACGATCGAGGTCCGCTCGGGCGCGGTGGACGGGCCGCTGGTCCAGACGGTCACCGTCGCCAACACCGGCGGCTGGGACACCTATGCCGACATCCCGGCGTCCGCCATCACCGACCCCGGCGGGACCGGCCCGTTGTTCCTCGTGTTCAAGGGCGGTTCCGGCGGCTTGTTCGACGTAGACGCGATCACCTTCGAGCAACCTGGGAGCGGAGCTGAGATGAACACGAAGAAGTGACCACAAGCGTGAACCCGCCCAGCCGAAGGCTCCGCGATCGCGGTGGCAGGGCGCCCTTGTTCACCGTAGTGACTTGATTTCTCAGCTGCGCCCTGCCGACGTCTATCGCGGCCGCGGGTTCACACAAGGCAAAGAAGGAGAACTGATGAGCCGTCCGATCACCCTGTTCACCGGTCAGTGGGCGGATCTTCCGTTCACCGAGGTGTGCAGGCTGGCCAGCGAATGGGGCTACGACGGCCTCGAGATCGCGTGTTCCGGCGACCATTTCGAGGTCGACCGCGCACTGTCCGAAGAGGACTATGTGCCCGGCCGCCTGAAGCTGCTGGCCGAGCACGGCCTCAAGGTGTGGGCGATCTCCAACCATCTCGTCGGGCAGGCCGTCTGCGACGACCCGATCGACGAACGCCACCAGGCGATCATCCCGTCCAGGGTGTGGGGCGACGGTGAGCCCGAAGGCGTCCGTCAACGGGCGGCGAAGGAGATGGCCGACACCGCCCGCGCGGCGGCGAAACTCGGCGTGGACACGGTGATCGGCTTCACCGGATCGAAGACGTGGAAGTACGTCGCGATGTTCCCGCCGGTGTCGCAGGCGGTCATCGACGACGGCTACACCGACTTCGCCGACCGGTGGAACCCGATCCTCGACGTCTTCGACCAGGTGGGCGTGCGGTTCGCCCACGAGGTCCACCCGTCGGAGATCGCGTACGACTACTGGACCACGAAACGTGCGCTCGAAGCTGTCGGCGACCGTCCGGCATTCGGGCTCAATTGGGATCCTTCGCATTTCATCTGGCAGGACCTCGACCCGGTCGGCTTCATCCTCGACTTCGCCGACCGGATCTACCACGTGGACTGCAAGGACACCAGGAAGCGGTTCGACGGACGGAACGGACGGCTCGGCTCGCATCTCCCCTGGGGAGATCCCCGACGCGGCTGGGACTTCGTTTCGACCGGGCACGGCGACGTGCCCTGGGAGGACTGTTTCCGCGCACTGAATTCGATCGGCTACGCCGGTCCGATCTCGGTGGAGTGGGAGGACGCCGGCATGGACCGGCTCCGGGGCGCGGCGGAGGCCGTGACCTTTCTGCGGGGGCTCCTGTTCGACAAGCCGTCGGCGGCCTTCGACGCGGCTTTCAGCAACCAGAAGTGAGGGCGGTTTCATGTGCGGTGAAGAAGCTGAGCAGTTCCACTCTCGACGGGCGCTCCTGCGCGGCGCGGCGACGGCGGCGGTCGCGGTCGGCGCGGCGGTAGCCCTGCCGGGCGTGGCCAGTGCGGCCACTGCGCCCACAGCGGGAGCCGGCCACCACGGCCGGGGCCGGGTCCCGGTGGAGAAGATCAGCATCCAGCTCTACTCCCTGCGCACCGCGCTGCAGGCCGATCTCCCGGGAACCCTGTCCGCGCTGGCGGACATCGGCTACCGGAAGGTCGAACTGGCGGGCACCTACGGCCGCTCGGCGGAGGAGTTCCGCGGGCTGCTGGACAAGAACCACATCAAGGCGACGTCCACCCACGTCGGCATCGACGGTGACCTCGACAAGACCATCGCGGACGCGAAGATCCTCGGGAACACCCGCGCCAACGTGCCGTGGGCGAACTTCGACACCATCGACGGCTGGAAGCAGTTCGCCGGGCGGATGGACACGGCGGCACGGAAGTTCCGCCAGGCCGGTATCCCGCTCGGCTACCACAACCACGCGCACGAGTTCGCGCCCATCGACGGCGTGCGCCCGTACGACGTGCTCACCAGGCACACGAACCCGCGTTACGTGCACCTGGAGATCGACCTGTTCTGGGCGGTGGAGGGCGGGATGGACCCGGTTTCGCTGTACCGGCAGCACTGCCCGCGCGTGGTGCAGTACCACGTCAAGGACCGGACGGCGGACGGGAAGATGGTCGACCCCGGCAAGGGCGTCATCGACTTCCCCCGCATCTTCCGCCACACCCGTCCCCATCTCGCCGAATACATCGTCGAGCACGACAACCCCACGGATCCCCTGAGCACCGCCCAGACCGGATTCACCTATCTCCGTAACGTCCGCTTCTAGCTGGGGAATCCACAATGGACAAGAAGAAACGCGGGCTGTCCCGCAGATCGATGCTCGCGGGCACCGCGGCCGGGGTCATCGCCCCGGTCGTGGTGTCGGCGAGCGCCGGCTCGGCGCCGGCCGCCGCGGCCGGGATGACGCGCAACATCACCATCTACGCCGACTACGTTCCCGGTTCGACCCGGGTCGGTTACGGGCTGGAGCCCGGGAAACCGACGATCCCCGGGCCGCTCCTGGAGTGCTACGAGGGTGACACGCTGGTGATCGAGCTGGTCAACAACACCGACCAGCGGCTCTCGATCCACCCGCACGGCGTCAACTACGACACCAAGTCGGACGGCTCGCCGTTCAACGACTCCTTCAACAAGCCCTACGAGACCAAGACCTACACCTGGCGGACGCGGACGGCGTATCAGGCGGCCAACGGTTTCTGGATGCCCGGTAGCGCGGGGTACTGGCACTACCACGACCACGCGTTCGGCGGCGACCACGGCACGGTGGGCCTGATGAAGGGTCTCTACGGCGGCCTGATCGTGCGCAAACGCGGGGATCTGCTGCCCAGCAAGCAGTTCACCGTGGTGTTCACCGAAATGTGGATCAACCACCAGGTCGCCCCGAACACGCCGATCTTCGAGGCGAACCTCGGCGAACGCGTCGAGTTCATCTGCATCGGGCACGGCAACCTGATGCACACCTTCCACCTGCACGCGCACCGCTGGGCGGACACCCGCACCGGCATGCTCACCAGCGCGACCGACAACGCCCCGATCCTCGACAACAAGACCCTGGACCCCGGCAACTCCTTCGGGTTCCAGGTGATCGCCGGTGACGGCGTCGGGCCGGGCGCGTGGATGTACCACTGCCACGTCCAGCAGCACTCGGACGACGGCATGTCCGGGGTGTTCCTGGTCCGCAACGCCGACGGCGGGATGCCCGCGGGCGCCCAGGCGGCGATCGACCGCTTCAAGGGACATCAGCACACCACGTCCACTCCGGACGCCACCGGGGCTTCGGCCCACCACCACTAGCCTTGAAAGGAGCGAGAACTTGAGACGAGTATTTTCGCAACGTCGGCTCCGCAGACGTTCGCTGGCCGCGCTGGCGGTCGGCGCCGTCGTCACCTCCGGGCTTCCGCTGGCCATCGCACCGGTGACCGCCGAAGCCGCGACGAACGTCCCGGTCAACGTCCTGGTCTTCCACGGCACCGCCGCGGACCAGAAGGACCCCGTCTTGCGCGCCACGGACGCGATCGCGAGCCTGGGCCAGGCGAACGGGATCTCCGTTTCGTCCTCTTCGGACCCCGCGGTGTTCACGCAGGCGAACCTCGCGAAGTACCGCGGCGTCGTCTTCCTGTCCGCGCAGGGCATCACGCTCAACCGTGACCAGGAAACCTCGCTGCAGAACTACATGAAGGCGGGCGGCGGCTTCCTCGGCCTGTCGGACGCCGCGCGGGCGCAGGACGGCTCGCAGTGGTTCTCCGGGCTGATCGGGGCCCGTCCGGTGGGGGCGCGTCCCACGCCGGAGGCGGTCGCCTCGATCACCGCGAGCGCGGAGAACCCGCCCAACGAGACAAAGGAAAAGCTCGCCGACAACAACGAGAACACGAAGTGGCTGACCTTCTCCCCGACCGGCTGGGTCGCCTACAAGATGGCCGCCCCGGTCGCCGTCAGCAGCTACGACCTCGTTTCGGCGAACGACTACGCCGGACGTGACCCCAAGAACTGGACCCTGCAGGGCTCCAACGACGGGACCACGTGGACCGATCTCGACACCCGCACCAACGAGACGTTCCCCGACCGGTTCGTGAGCCGCAAGTTCACCTTCGCCAACACCACGGCGTACGCGAACTACCGGCTGAACATCACCGCCAACGCGGGCGACCCGCTCATCCAGCTGGCGGATTGGAAGCTGTACAAGGACAACTCGACCACCCCGCCGCCGCCGGAGGCTCCGCCGGCCGAGGCGACGGTCGACGTCCTCGACAAGGCGAACCCGGCCACGGCGGGCCTGCCGCAGAAGTGGGTCCGCACCGACCGGTGGCTCAACTGGGAGGTCAACCCGGTCGGCACCGTGCACACGGTCGCGCAGGTCGAGGAGTCGACCTACAAGCCGGGTGTCGGCGCGAACGGGGCCTTCCACCCGATCTCGTGGTGCCGTGACTACGACGGCGGCCGCTCCTTCTACACCGGCATGGGCCGGACCGAGGCGAGCTACGGCGAAGCCCAGTTCCGCAGCCACATCCTCGGTGCGCTGAAGTGGACCACCGGCATGGTGCGCGGTGACTGCAAGGCGGGTATCGCGGCCAACTACAAGGTCGAACGCCTGACCGGGATCAACCAGCCCGGCCAGCTGGACCAGATGGGCGAGCCGCACGGGCTCACCATCGCGCCGAACGGCCGGGTCTTCTACATCGGCCGCGCCGCCTGCGCCGGCAACGTCGTCCCCGCGCCGAACGACTGGACCAACCCCGAGATCGGTGCCGGCTGCGGCACGATCCACCAGTGGGACCCGGTCACCAAGAAACCGAAGCTGCTCACCACGCTGAAGGTGATGGGCAACCGCGGCAGCGGCGACGAACTGGTCAAGAACGAGGAAGGCCTCCTCGGTCTCGTGCTGGACCCGAAGTTCAGCGAGAACGGCTGGATGTACGCCTACTGGATGCCGCACGCGTCGGTCGACCTCGACAAGCGGATCGGCAAGCGCACGGTCTCTCGGTTCACCTACGACCTGAAGAACCAGACGCTGGACCAGGCGACCCGCAAGGATCTGCTGTCGTGGGACGTCCAGGTCCACAGCTGCTGCCACGCCGGCGGCGGCATGGACTTCGACAAGGACGGGAACCTCTACATCGGTTCCGGTGACAGCAACTCGTCGCAGGGCTCCAACGGGTACTCCGGCAACAACTGGACCAAGGACTACAAGGGCGTCTCGTTCCAGGACGCGCGCCGCACCGCCGGTAACACCAACGACCTCAACGGCAAGATCCTGCGGATCCACCCGGAGCCGGACGGTACGTACACCAACCCGGCGGGCAACCTGTTCCCCGAGGCGAACGACCCCGGGGACAAGACCAGGCCCGAGATCTACGTGATGGGCGTGCGGAACATCTCGCGTCTGCAAGTCGACAAGAAGACCAACTGGCTGACCGCCGCGTGGGTCGGCCCGGACGCGTCCTCGCCGAGCCCGGAGCTCGGCCCGGCCAAGTACGAGACCGCCACGGTCATCACCGAGGCGGGTAACCACGGCTGGCCGTACTGCATGGGCAACAAGCAGCCGTACCGCGACCGCAGCAGCACCGACGCCGCGGTGCTCACCGGCTGGTACGACTGCGACAACCCGGTCAACACCTCGCCGCGCAACACCGGCCTGGTGAACCTGCCGCCGATCAAGAAGAACATGATCTGGTACGCGCCGGACGGCGGCGGGCCGGTGTTCCCCAACCGCCCCAACAGCTCCGTCCCGACGTACAACGCGGCCGAGGCCACCTACACGCAGCCTTACCTCAAGGGCGGCGGCCAGGCGGTCATGACCGGGCCGACGTACCACCGCGAACTGGTCAACACCAACAGCGGCGTCGCGTGGCCCGCCTACTGGAACGACAAGTGGTTCATCGGTGACCAGAGCAACGGGCAGAACCGGATCGCGGTCACCCTCGACCCAGACGGCGTCGCGAAGCAGGATCCGCCGGTGTTCGCCGAGACGGTGCGGCAGATCATCCCGACCGGTGGTGGCGACACGAAGCTGAACCAGTGGATGGACGCCAAGTTCGGGCCGGACGGCGCGCTGTACGTGCTCGACTACGGCGGCGGCTTCTTCACCCTGACCAACAACCAGAAGCTGCTGAAGATCAGCTACATCGGCGGCGAGGCCACCCCGGCAGCGGCGGCGGCGTCGACCATGGTACAGAACAAGCCGCTCACCGCGGCCTTCACCGGGTCGAAGTCCGGCGGCGTCTCCTACAGGTGGGAGTTCGGCGACGGCACGATCTCGACCCAGCCCGACCCGCGGCACACCTACCCGCGCACCGGGTTCTACACCGCCAAGCTGACCGTGACCTACGCGGACGGCGAGAAGGTGACCACGCGGAACTCGGTGAACGTCGGGTGTCTCGTGGCGGATTCCAGCGCCACGGTGACCATCGGCGACACCGATACCGGGGTGACCAACCGGAACGCCGGTGGCGGCTGCACGGTCGACGACATGATCGACGACGAGAGCACGTGGACCTCCCACGCCGGTTTCGTCAACCACGTCACCCAGGCCGTGGACCGGCTGGGCGACCTCGGCGTGCTGAACGCGGCCGAGTCGGACAAGATCAACGCCGCGGCCGCCGCGTCGCCCATCGGCAACAAGGGCGTCACCGGTTACGACGCGATCTACGACGGCACGCCCGAATCGTTCCGCAACTGGTCGCAGGCGCCGTCCGGGCAGTTCGCCATCCAGCCGGACGGGTCACTGCGACCGTCCGGCGGGCTCGGCATGCTGTGGTACTCGGCACGGCAGTTCGGCAACTTCTCGGTGAAGCTGCAGTTCAAGGACATCGCGCCTTCGGGCAGTGCCAACAGTGGTGTGTTCGTCCGGTTCCCGGATCCGCGCACTCCGCTGGAGCAGCGTCCGCCGGGCAGTTGCGGCACGGTCGGTTCGGCGAGGACGTCGCAGGCCTGGGTCGCGATCTACTGCGGTCACGAAGTGCAGCTGTACGACGGCGCCACCGGTGAGCCGCAGAAGACCGGGTCGATCTACAACTTCGACCCGCGGCCGCTGGACCAGGCGGGCGTGAAGCCGAAGGGGACCTGGAACGAGTACGAGATCAAGGTCGTCGGGCAGAAGTACACGATCATCCGCAACGGTGTGGTGATCAACGAGTTCGAGAACGCGCCGGGTATCCAGTCGTCGCGGGCGGGCGACCCGTCCACCGACTTCCGGCAGTTCGTCAGCGGGTTCATCGGTCTGCAGAACCACGGTGACAACGACCTGATGGAGTTCCGCAACATCCGGGTGCGGCAGCTGTAGCGCGAAAACCGGCCGGGCGCGCGGGTTCGCGTGCCCGGCCGGGCTCCCCTGTACGGAAGGTTTCCCTGCGATGTCCCCAAGAACCCTCGTCGTGACCCTGGTGGTCGCGACGCTCGCGCTGGCGGGCCTGGTGTTACCGGGCTCGTCCGCTCCCGCCTCCGCCGCGCCCGTCCAGACCCTGGAATGGACCGCGGGCGACAGCACCGACCACTACCTCAGCGCACCGAGCACCGCGCTGGCCGGTGAGACCACGATCGTCTTCAAGAACACCGAAGAGCTCGGCTCGACGATGTCGCACACGCTGACGTTCGACACCTCGACCGCCGGCTACAACCACGACGTCAACCTCAACATCGTCGCCAATCCCTACGACGACAAGAACGGCGTGCACGAGGCCACGGTCACGCTGACCCCTGGCAAGTACCGGTACTACTGCACGATCCAGGGCCACACCAAGATGATGGGCGAGTTCGTCGTCACCGGCGAGCCGACCCCCGACACCACGCCGCCGACGGTGACCGCGAACGTGACCGGCACCAAGGACACCGCCGGGAACTACGTCGGTTCCGCGACGGTGAACCTGTCCGCTTCGGACAGCCAGTCCGGTGTGGACAAGGTCGAGTACCAGCTCGACGGCGGTGCCTGGACCGCGTACACGGCACCCGTGGCGGTCTCCACCGCCGGGTCGCACATGGTCCACTATCGCGCTTCCGACAAGGCCGGAAACGTTTCGCCGGAAGGGATGTCGTCGTTCACCGTCGTCACGGGCGACCCAGGCGACAAAACGCCGCCGACGGTGACGGCCGAGGTGACGGGGACCAAGGACACCGCGGGCAACTACCTCGACACCGCCACCGTGAAGCTCACCGCCACCGACGCGGGCTCCGGCGTCGACAAGGTCGAGTACAAAGTGGACGAAGGCGCGTGGACCGCGTACACCGCTCCGGTCGCGGTCTCCGCACCGGGGATGCACATGGTCTCGTACCGCGCGTCGGACAAGGCGGGCAACGTCTCGCCGGAGGGCATGGCGCATTTCACCATCGTCAGCAGTGACACCACCGCGCCGACCGTGACCTCGGAGGTGACCGGCACCAAGGACACCGCCGGTAACTACGTCGGCAAGGCGACCGTGACGCTCACGGCGACCGATGGCGGCTCGGGCGTCGGCAAGGTCGAGTACCAGCTGAACGGCGGACCGTGGCTGACGTATTCGGCGCCGCTCGCGCTCACCGTCGTCGGCGCGCACACGGTGAAGTACCGCGCCACCGACAAGGCGGGCAACGTCTCGGCCGAAGGCACGGCGACGTTCACCATCGTCGAGGGCGACGACAGCACCGCGCCCGCCGTTTCGGTGGTGGTGAGCGGTGATCTGGACGGAAGCTGGTCGTACATCGAAGACGCGACCATCAACCTGACGGCCACCGACGCCGGGTCCGGTGTGGACAAGATCGAGTACCAGCTGGACGGTGGGGCCTGGACGGTCTACACCGCGCCGGTGAAGGTGACCGAGCTCGGCACGCACACGCTGGCCTACCGCGCGTCGGACAAGGCGGGCAACGTCTCGGCGGAACAGGGCGGCGCGTTCACCATCGTCGCCGCGCCGCCGGGCCCGGACGCCTGCCCGGACTCCGACGTCCGGGACACCGTGATCCTCGGCACGGCGGACAGCCAGGTCGAGAACCGCGACACCGGCAACGGCTGCACGATCAACGACGTGATCGACGACGAGTCGGACTACTCGTCGAACGAGCAGTTCGTGACCTACGTGCGGGCCGTGACCCAGGAACTGCTCGACGGCGAAGCCATCTCGTCCTACGAGCGTGACCTGATCGTCACGGCGGCGATCGACTCCGGTATCGGCGGCTCGGCCGCCGAGCCCGAGCCGGAGCCCGAACCGGGCAAGACGAAGAAGCCGAAGACGTCGAACCCCGGCATGAAGAAGGTCGTGAAGACGCCTATCCGGGACGTCTGAGGGTAGTCGGTTACCTTTCTCGCGTCGCGCTCGTCATGTCCATGACGGATTCGGCGCGGGAAAGGTATCGACATGACCGGCGAAGCCCTGGCCAGCGCGTTCGAGGAGCAGCGCGGGCGTCTGGTGGCCGTGGCCCAGCGGATGCTCGGCTCCCGCACGGACGCCGAGGACGCGGTCCAGGAGGCCTGGCTGCGGCTGGCCCGCCAGGACGCCGACACGATCGACAACCTCTCCGGCTGGCTGACCACCGTCGTCGGCCGCGTCTGCATCGACGTCCTGCGTTCCCGCAAGGCCCACCCCGAGGACTCCTACGAGGAGCCGCCCGAACTGCTGGTGCTGGAGGGCTCGCCGGAAGAGGACGCGCTCCTCGCCGAATCGGTCGGGGTGGCCCTGGTCGTGGTGCTGGACACCCTCGGCCCGGCCGAGCGGCTGGCCTTCGTCCTGCACGACCTGTTCGGGGTCCCGTTCGCCGAGGTCGGCGAGATCCTCGGCAAATCCGCGGACGCGGCCAAGATGCTCGCCAGCCGGGCCCGCCGGAAGGTGCGGGGACAGCGTCCGGCCGACGAGTCCCGGCAGCACGCGGTCGTCGAGGCGTTCCTCGCGGCCGCGCGCGAAGGAGACTTCGAAGGATTGGTCGAGATGCTCGACCCCGACGTGACGTGGCGCTCGCGGAGCCGCCACGGCGAGGTCGTGCGGCTCGGTGCGGCCGAGGTGGCCACGCGGGTCCAGCGCGGGGCGCGCGCCGTCGTCACCACTCGTCCAGCGCTGGTCGACGGCAAACCGGGGATCGTGTCGTGGAGCCGGACCGGCAAGCTGCTGGGCGTCATGTCGTGCACCATCGTCGACGGCCGCATCGTCGAAATCGATTCCGTGAGTGACCCGCGTCGCCTCGCGGCCATGGGTGTTACCTCTCGGGAGTCCTCCTCGTCGAAGTAAGTGAAGACCGACGAGAAGGAGAAATCCCATGCAGGCAAGGCTCGACTACTTCAAGACCGCTCTCGCGCCGAAGCTGGTCAAGCACTTCGTTTCGGCCGCGAAAGTCCTCGACAGCAGCGAACTTCCTTTGGCGACAAGGGAATTGGTGAACATCCGGGCCAGCCAGATCAACGGCTGCTCGGGCTGCCTCGACATGCACACCAAGGACGCCGCGCACGCGGGGGAGACCACGACCCGGCTGAACCTGATCGCCTGCTGGCGCGAGGCGACGGTCTTCACCGAGGCCGAGCGCGCCGCGCTGGAACTCACCGAACAGGGCTGCCGCCTCGCCGACAGCGCCGGTGTCACCGACGAGGCGTGGGAGGCCGCCGCCAAGCACTACGACGACGACCAGCTCGTGGCGCTGGTGGCCCAGATCGCGCTCATCAACACCTTCAACCGGCTGAACGTCATCACCCGGCAGCCGGCGGGTGACTACACGCCGGGCCAGTTCGCGGGGCACTGATGGACACCGCACTGTGGATCGTCGCCGGTCTGCTGGCCGTCATGTACATGGTGTCCGGGGTCGGGAAACTGTTCCTGTCGCGGGAAAGGATCGCCGGGGTGGCGTCCGGCGCGGGATGGGTGCTGGATTTTGGTCCCGGCACCGTGAAGTTCATCGGGGTGGTCGAGATCCTGGGCGCGGTGGGCCTGATCCTGCCCGCGCTGCTCGACATCGCACCGGAACTCGTGCCGCTGGCCGCCCTCGGGCTGGCGCTGGTCATGGCGGGCGCCGTGGTCGTGCGGCTGCGCCGCCGCGAACCCCTGATCGCGCTGCTGGACCTCGGTTACCTGGCGCTGTGCGCTTTCGTCGCCATCGGACGCGCCTGAAGTACATGAAGGCCCCCATCCTGTACCTAGGCGCAAGGATGGGGGCCTTCATGTACTCACGAGATCAGGTGCGCTGTTTCGACCGGCCGAGGATCCGACGGCGGCCGTGGCCACCGTTGGTGCGTTCCTCGTGCAGTTCCTTCAGCGACAACATCATCGCGTCTTCCTGCTTCATCAGCGGGTCGTTGCGCAGGTCCTTCCAGACCGAGACGCACAACCCGACCATCACGAACACGAACGGAACCGCGATCAGGATGGTGAGGTTCTGCAGACCCGTCAGCGCCTTGTCCCCGCCGACGAGCAGCATCACCGCCGCCACGGCGCCCATCAGCACGCCCCAGAAGATCACGACGGTCTTCTTCGGATGCACGCTTCCGCGCTGGGACAAGGTGCCCATCACCACCGACGCCGCGTCCGCACCGGAGACGAAGAAGATGGACACCAGGATCATCACCAGGATCGCGATCGGGATGAACCACGGCAGCGTCTCGAGCAGTTCGAACGTCGCCGACTGGGCACTGCCCGCGCCCGCGATGTCCGTCCCCGCTCGTTGCCTGCTGATCGCCGCGCCACCGAAGATCGCGAACCAGATCAGGCTCACGACACTCGGGATCGCGATGACCCCGAAGATGAACTGCCGGATCGTGCGGCCGCGCGAGATCCGCGCGATGAACATGCCGACGAAGGGCGTCCACGAGATCCACCACGCCCAGTAGAAGACCGTCCAGCCGCCGAGCCAGGTCTGCATCTCCGCGCCACCGGTCATCCCGGTACGGCCGGACATCTCCGCCAGCTCGCGGAAGTAGTCGCCGATGGCGCCCGGCACGATGTTGAGGATCAGCACGGTCGGCCCGACCACCAGCACGAACACCGCGAGTACCGCGGCGAGCACCATGTTGATGTTGGACAGCCACTGGATGCCCTTGGCCACACCGGAAACCGCCGAAGCGATGAACGCGATGGTGAGGATCGCGATGATCGCGACCAGCAGGCCCTTGCCGGGGTCGTCGATCCAGCCGACGGCGCCCATGCCGCCGCCGACCTGGAGCGCGCCGAGACCGAGGGAAGCGGCGGAACCGAACAGCGTGGCGAAGATCGCCATGATGTCGATCGCCTTGCCCAGCGGGCCCTCGGTGCGGCGCTTGCCGATCAGCGGCGCGAACACCGAGCTGATCAACTGGCTGCGGCCCTTGCGGAAGGTGCTGTAGGCGATCGCGAGACCGACGACCGCGTAGATCGCCCACGGGTGCACGGTCCAGTGGAACAGCGTCGTCGCCATCGCGGTGTGGACGGCTTCGTCGGAATTCGGGGCCGCGGTGCCCGGGGGTGGGCTCGCGAGGTGGGAGACCGGTTCGTACACCCCGAAGAACATCAGGCCGATGCCCATCCCGGCGCTGAACATCATCGCGATCCACGACGACGTCCGGAATTCGGGCAGTTCCTTGTCCCCGCCCAGCGGGATCCGGCCGTAGCGGCTTATGGCCAGACAGACCGCGAAGAGCACGAAACCGCTAGCGGTCAGCACGAAAGCCCAACCGCCGTAAGGGATCACGGCGTCGTTCAGCAGGGTCGACGCGACACTCGCGAGGTTTTCCGGGGCCAGCACGCCCCAGACGATGATCGCGAGCGCGAGCACCGCCGCCACACCGAAAACGGTCTTGTCGGTCTCCGCGGGTCGGTCGGCGACGAGGTCGAGGGGGACGTGCTCATCGGGCGGGTGGCCCGGACCCGTCGTGTCCGGTGCGTGGGCAAGGTCGGCCGCGGTCTCCGCGACGACCTCTTCTTCCGCTTGTTTACCGTCCTGCGAACTCATGTTCAGTGACACGCCGACTGCGGCGCGTTCTCCTTCCGCCCGAGGTTAACCCGTTTGCACCACTGCACCCTAACCAGAAAACTGGTAACTGGCAGAAAATACGGGCGAAGTGGTTTAAAGCCGTGATTATGGGCTTGACCTCGGTGGATGCCGGTCCGGTTCGCGGTCCCGGCGGGGAACGTGTCGCTCGTGACACCGGTGGTCAGGAGATCGGGCCGAGCTTCTCGCAGAGAGTCCTGCTGAACCGCCGTTCTTCGGCGAGGATTTCCTCACACCCGCCGGACTCGACGGCCGCCGTCACTCGGGTGTCCAGCCGGTCTGCTCGATCCGGACGCCGGCGCAGTGATCGGCGGGCTGGTCCCCGTCCAGTCTGCCGCAACGACCCCAGGTTCCGTCCGGCAGTTTGTTCATGGGGCTTCGCCCGAGTCGAGCACCAGCTTGCGGTTCGCGATCGGTGTCCACGTAGGGGATGTCGGCCGCCGGCACAGCCGCGGTCCGCAGGGCAGGACGAAGAAGACGTCGTTCACCGGCCTGGTTTCGAGGGATTTCAGACCGTGGTCCCGCCTCTCCAGAAGGGCCTGCCGAGCGGGTCTCCACCGGCGGTGTCCGGGCGGCCCTGGCGCGTGTGGTTGCGCTCCAGGAGGTAGGCGACGAGGGCGAGCAGGGCGAGGGTGACGATGATTGCGGTCATGGCAGTAAGTGTGCGCCGCACGAGATCCTGCCAGAAGTGGCAGTTCTGTCGTTGTGTGGCAAAATCCTGCCAGTTATGCTCGGACCATGCTGAAAACCGTCGCCGTGGTGCTGCTGGACGATTTCGCCGCCTTCGAGTTCGGCGTCGTCTGCGAGGTGTTCGGCTACGACCGCACCGACGACGGAGTGCCACTGCTCGACTTCCGCGTGTGCGGTGAACGCGCGGGAGAACCACTCAGCATCGGCCACGGCGTCAAAGTGACCCCGGAACACGGTCTCGAAGCGACGGAGGACGCGGATCTCGTCGTCGTCCCCGCCTGCGATGTGCGCGACGAGTACCCGCCCGCGGTGCTCGAAGCCCTCCGGAAGGCTTCGGAGCGCGGCGCCACGTTGCTTTCGGTCTGCACGGGCGCGTTCGTGCTGGGCGCCGCCGGACTGCTCGACGGACGGCGGTGCACCAACCATTGGCGCCACAGCGCGGCGTTCCGGAAGCGGTTCCCGCAGGCCGAGCTGGATCCGGACGTCCTCTTCGTCGACGACGGCGACATCGTCACCAGCGCGGGAACGGCCGCCGGCATCGACGCGTGCCTGCATCTGGTCCGGCGCGAACTCGGTTCCGCCGCGGCCACCGTGATCGCCCGGCGCATGGTGGTGCCGCCGCAACGGGAAGGCGGGCAGCGCCAGTTCGTCGAGGTGCCGATCCCGGAGTGCACCGGGGACAGTCTTCAGCCGGTGCTCACCTGGATGCTGGACACCATCGCCCACGAACATCCGGTCGCCGAACTCGCCCGCCGGGCCCGGATGTCCGAGCGCACCTTCGCGCGCAAGTTCGTCGCGGAAACGGGCACCACTCCACACCGATGGCTTTCGACGCAACGGGTCCTGCACGCGCGGTCGCTGCTGGAGGAGACGACGATGAGCATCGACGAGGTCGCGCGCCGCTGCGGCTTCGGCTCGGGAGCCTTGCTGCGGCACCATTTCCACAAGGTCGTCGGCGTTTCCCCGCAGGACTATCGCCGGACCTTCGCGCCACAGCGGGTCTGACTCGGCCTTCAGCCGGGACGCCGTCCGACGGCCTCGAAGATGTTGTGAGCCAGCAACGCGGCGCCTTCGGTGAACCCGTTGATGAGGATCTTCCGGCCGTCGGTGAGTTTGACGAGGCAGCCGACATCGCCGCCGAACGCTTTGGCGAGGGCGTTCTTCTTGGCGTGGTCGACGGCCACCGCCACCTTGGTCCACGGCACGACGGTGGTCGATCTCCGCCAGGTGTGCACGAATCCCTGTTCGTACAAGGTGAAGATCTCGCCCCGCTTGCTGATGGCGTGCCAGCAGCCCCAGGCTCCCATCAGCGTCAGCCCCAGCCCGCAGCCGATGACGAGGCCGATGACCATCTCCCCACCGGAGATCCCGGCCTCCTGCCCCAGCACGAACACGACGACACCGAGGACCGCGATCGGCGTGCCGATCACGATCGCCGCCACACCTCGGAGCGCACGTCTGCGGCAATTCGTTTCGAAGCGTTCGACGTAGGCACCCAGTTCGGTCACGGGCAGGACGCTAACGGCGGGTGCGGGGACCGGTCCCTAATCCTTCGGCGCCTTGTTGAACAGGCCGAGGGATTGGGCGAACGCCGCCCCGCCCGCCAGGAAGACGAGCGGCAGCGTCTTGGCCCAGAAGGCGCCGACGTCGAGCGAGATGAGCAACGCGAGCAGCCCGCCCGCCAAGGCGGCGAGAACGAGCATTCCCAGTGCGAGGCGGGGCTTCGAGACCATGTGTCCTCCAAGAAACGGATTCGGAAGAGCAAGCCTCGCGACGATCCCGCCGCGGAAAGAGGTCATTTTTGCCGCACCGGGAATTCAGAGCGAACCCCAGCCGCGGGCGCGTTCCAGCAGCCTGTCGCGGATGAGGGTCACCACGGGCCGCGCCGTGCCCGACCGGTGCGCGAGATAGATCGTGTTGAGCGGCGGCACCACCGGGTTGTGCACGATCGCGACCGATCCCGCTTCGAGCGCGGCCGCGGCGATGTAGCGCGGCAGCACGCTCACCCCGGCGCCCGCGACGACGACGGCGAGGATCGCG
The DNA here is from genome assembly GCF_055563465.1 of Amycolatopsis sp. NPDC000009. NCBI lineage: Bacteria > Bacillati > Actinomycetota > Actinomycetes > Pseudonocardiales > Pseudonocardiaceae > Amycolatopsis > Amycolatopsis sp. NPDC000009. The sequence goes on along the minus strand of NZ_JBVHDI010000011.1, from coordinate 65,229 downwards.
CGCAGGTCGGGGACGACCATCGCGACGCGGTTCGGCGGCCGCCGCCCGAATTCGCTGCGCCAGTAGCGGCGGATGATCGGCAGATCGTCGGCGTACGCGATCAGCGGCAGATGCGCCAGCGCGGGCACCGGGTCGGTCTCGAGCAGCACGGGATCGACGCTCCGCGCCAGGGCCGGTGCGGCGACGAGGACGAATTCCTCGTCGATCAACGGAAGGGCGGTGATACCGCGCTGCCGTGGGCGGACCGAGGAGACGACGAGATCCAGCCGCGCGGCTTCGAGCGCGGACAGGAGTTCGTCGGCGAGCCCGAGGGTGACGGTGATGCGCAGCCCGCGTTCGGTCAGGGGGGCGAGCGCGGGCAGGAACCGCGTCGCCATGCCGTCGCTCGCGCCGCCCAACGCCACCCGTTCGCGGTACTGGACGTCGTCGTCGCCCGCCGTCAGCGCGCCCCGCAGTTCGTCGATGCGGGTGCCGATCCTGGCGGCCAGTTCGGCCGCGCGGGCGGTCGGCGCCGCGCCCTGTCTTGACCGGACGAACAGCTGCTCGCCGAGCTCCTCTTCGAGCTTGAGCAGCTGTCCGGTGACGGCGGGCTGGGTCAGGCCGAGCTCCGCGGCGGCCGCGGAGAGCGAGCCTTGCCGGTAGATGGCCAGGAAGGTCGCCAGCCGATCCAAGTTGGGCATGCAAGTCACCTTCCATAAGAAATCTTATGGATCGTAGCCGCCTGTGCGGAGTACGCGCGGCGAAGACCTCGTTGAAGCCGGCAATGGGGCACACCGCCCCGGAGGAACGAAAGGAACAGTCATGGCGCGGATCCTCATGATCGTCTCGGCCGCCGACCACGTGCGGCTCACCGACGGCACCGACCACCCGACCGGCTTCTGGGCCGAAGAGGTCGCCGAATCGCATCGGGTCCTCGCCGCGGCGGGGCACCAGGTGGAGATCGCGACGCCGTCCGGGCTCCGGCCGACCGTCGATCCCCTCAGCCTCGACGAACGCGGCGGCGTCGACCCCGCCGAGGGCGCGAAGTTCGCGGAATACCTCAACGGGCTCGATCTTTCGGCGCCGCTCAAGCTTTCCGATGTTTCGGCCGATGCCTACGACGCCGTCTACCTGCCCGGCGGGCACGGTCCGATGACCGACCTGGTGGACGACGGTGAGCTCGGTGCCCTCCTGAACGACGCCGATGCGCGCGGCAAGACCATCGCCGCCCTCTGCCATGGACTCGCCGCCTTGCTCAGCGCGCGCGGCGAAGACGGCTCGTTCACCTTCGCCGGCCGAACGATGACGTCGTTCAGTGACGAAGAGGAACGGCAAGGCGGGCTGGGTGACAAGAGCCCGTTCTTCGTCGAGACCCGGCTTCGGGAGCAGGGCGCGATCGTCACGCCGGCGGCCGCCTGGACGAGCGAGGTCGTCGTCGACGGAAACCTCGTCACCGGACAGAACCCGCAATCCAGCGTCGCGACCGCGGAGCGAGTGGTGGAGCTTCTGAAGGCGGTCTGACCCCCTTGTTTGCGCCGCGGCTGGATCCGGGCATATGATCAGGGCAGTCGTACAGGACGAACGCCCTAGGAGATGAACCGGTGGCAGGATCCCCGGCCGCGGCGCGCGGTCAGCTCGTTCGGCGGCGGTTGCTCGAAGCGGCCGTCGCGCTCGTACCTGAGCTCGGCTGGTCCGCGGTCAGCACCCGGATCCTGGCCGAACGCGCTGGTGTCACGCCGAGCGTCGTGCACTACCACTTCCCTTCGCTGCAGGCCTTGTTGATCGAGGCCGTGCTGGGAGCGATGCACGAGGTCGCCCTCGCCTTCGAGCCGGCACTGGAAACCGTCGAAACGCCCGCGGACGCGGTGGACGCGCTGCTGGCGTCGGTCGGTGGATACTCCGGAATCGACCCGATGTCGTTGCTGTTCGCCGAGTCCTACCTCGCCGCGACCCGCGACGACACCCTGCGGCAAGGCATCCGCGAGCTGCTCGCCGACCTGCGCACCCGGCTCGGCGGCTGGCTGGCACAGCGCGGGGTGGCCGAGGCCGAGGACACGGCCGCGGTTCTTTTCGCGGCGGTGGACGGGCTTCTGCTGCATCGGGCGCTCGGGCCGGAGTCGGGCACTGTGTCTCCTGCCGTCCTGCGCAGACTGGTCGACTGAACCGAAAGGGAGGAACCCCATGAAGGTGGCGATCTGCGGTGCCGGAATCACCGGGCTGGCGCTGGCGCACCGGCTCGCGGCGCTGGACGTCGAGGTCGTGGTGCTGGAGCGGGCCGCGGGGCCCCGGGAGCAGGGCTACATGATCGACTTCTTCGGTCCCGGCTTCGACGCCGTCGAGGAGATGGGCCTGTTGCCCCGGGTCGTAGACGCGGCGTACCAGGTGGACGAGGCGAGCTTGCTGGACGAGCGCGGTCGCCGCCGCGCCTCCATCGACTACGTCCAGTTCGCCAAATCGGTGCGGGGCAGGATCTGCAGCATCATGCGGCCCGATCTGGAACGTGTCCTGCGCGCCGGACTTCCGTCCACAGTGGACGTCCGATTCGGTGCCGGTGTCACGGGAGTCGAGGATCTCGGCGACCGGGTGCGGGTCACTTCGGCGGACGGCGAGACGCTCGAAGCCGATCTGCTGGTCGGGGCCGACGGGATCCATTCGACCGTGCGCCGGCTGGTCTTCGGCGACGAGAGCCGGTTCTTGCGTCATCTCGGGTTTCATACGGCTGCCTTCGTGTTCGAGGACGAGGAGATCCGTGCGCGGGTGGGGGACCGGTTCTGCCTGACCGACACGATCGGGATGCAGATGGGTTTCTACGGTCTTCGCGACGGCAAGCTCGCGGCGTTCGCCGTGCACCGCACGACGGATCCGGTGCTGCCGGACGACGCGCGAGCGGCTTTGCGCGCGACCTACGGTTCGCTCGGCTGGGCGGTGCCCCGGGCGCTCGCTCTGTGCCCGCCTTCCGCCGAGGTGTACTACGACCAGGTCGCGCAGATCGAGATGCCGTCCTGGAGCCGCGGGCGGGTCGTGCTCGTCGGCGATTCCTGTTATGCCGTCTCCCTTCTCGCCGGACAGGGCGCTTCGCTGGGGATCGCGGGCGCGTTCGTGCTGGCCGAGCAGCTCGCCCGCTCGGCCTCGATCGAAACCGCGCTCGCGGCGTACGAAAAACTGGTCCGCCCGGTGGTGACCGAAAAGCAGCAGGTCGCCCGCCGTGGCGCGCGATGGTTCCTGCCCGCCAACCGATTCCTGCTCCAGGTGCGCCGGGTCTTCCTTCACGTGGCACGCCTCCCCGGGCTCGAGCGGCCACTCGCGGCCGCTGTCACGGGGAAGTCGACGGCGCTGGTGACGAATCTGAAGCGTGGGGCCGAGATCCGGAGCCGGTGATTGTCGCGGCGGCCCTCTGCTGTTGCGCCGGTTCCGGGGGCTGTGGTCTCTTTTTTGGGGAGGGCAGCGGTCTGTGGGATGCGGCATCGGGAGGTAGGGCCCTGGGGGGCTCTTGGGAGGTAGCGGTCCTGGGAGCGGCGCCCTTGGGAGGCAGTGGTTCTGGAGGTAGCGGTCCGGGGGGCGGCGCCCTTGGAGGCGGCGGTCTGGGGAGGCGGCGGCCCTCGGGGTCCAGAGGGCTGTTCTGGAGGGCTGTGGCCACGGAAGGTGGCTCGCTGGCCTTCGGTGCGGTCGGGTCGGCGAGATGGAGCCATGTGATCCGACGCCGCAACCGCGCTCGTCGATGTCGCGGCCTGGCAACGCCGGGTCGACTCGGTCTCGGAGTTTCATGGGGTCGGCCTATGTCCTGAGGTGCATGGTGTTCCGCCTCGGTGTCCCGGTGGGGTCGAGGTAGGCGGGCGGGGTGAATTCCGGAAGTCCGTCTTGGGCGATCTGAACTTTCCATTCGCTGTGGTGGATCAACCGGTGGTGTTTGGTGCACAACAACACCAAATTGTCGATCTTCGTTTCGCCGTGGTGGCGCCAGAAAACAATGTGGTGTGCGGTGCAGCGGGGTACCGGCATGTCACAGCCGGGGAACGCGCAGCCGCCGTCACGAAGGGTGAGTGCGTACTTCTGCGCCAGGGACACGGTGCGTTTCGACCGGCCGATGTCCAAGGGTTCTCCGGCGGTGCCGAGAACACCCGGTCGCACGCGGGCGTCGCAGGCGAGGATGCGGGCGTCGGTGGCACTGATCGGCCCGACCAGATCCAGGTGTGCTTCACCAAGATCGTTGATCAGATCCTCATAGGACATGGTGACCAAAATGTGGGTCGCTTCCCCGGCCTGGCCGGGAAGGTTCCGGCTGGTGGTCTTCAACCGCACGTAGTCGGTGAAGGCATCCCCGTAGCGCTCATCCTGGCTGCGGGAGTCGCGCACCCCGTCGATGGCTTTGTGCGGTTTCGCCATGGGGTCGAGGTCGGATTTCAGGCGGGCATAGGTTTCCAGGTCGAGGCGCGCTTTCAGGCCGAGGGTGCCGTCGCGGTGCTTGACGAACCGCAACTCCGGCCGGGTGTCCTTCGGGTCCTCATTCCGGGGCTCTTTCCCATCGGGATCCAGCTCGTCCAGCAGACGGCGCCCGGCGCGCATGATCTGGCGGGGTCCGGCGTGGCGAGCCAGTGCGACCAGGATCTTCTCCCCGGCCCGCACCTCATCCTCCGGCACCATGGACGGGATCCGGGCGAGCGTCTTGATGATCGCGTCGATCTGCGACCCGCCGATCGCGCCCTCCGCGGCGGCTTCAGCTGTCAGGGGTGCCAGCGGTGGTTCGGGATCTCCGCCGATGGCTGGGCCGGGATGCAGCGCCAGCACCCGGTCGGCGCGAGCGCCGGCTTCCTTGTCCGTTACCAGGAAGTCCTCGACAATCAGCCCCGCCAACGTCGAATGACCCGAACATCCGCGCACCCCGCGACGATTGATTTCCGCCAGGATCGCATTCTGCTCCGCATCCGCTTGGCGCTTCAGGACTTCCAGTTCCTGTTTGCGGGCATGCAACTTCGCGGTGTCGGCGCGCCACCACTCGGTGGACGTCCTCTGGGGTGCATCGTTGCTGGCCACGACACTGACGTTACTCCGAATCGAACACCTGCGCTAGTCCAAACGGCCTAGTGGGCAAATGTTTCGGAAATAGGTAGCGAAGCACTCTTAAGGGTGCGAAGCCCCTAGAGACGCGAAGCGATTAAGGGTGCGAAGAGCTTTAAGAACGCGAAGCAAGAGAGTAGGCAGAAAGGGGCGAGCGACGCCCGGCAAGACGCTGTGTCAGCCCTGAAGTGAGTCCCTTCGCTTGCCCAGTACGACGCCGAACCGCCACTAAAGAACACGAAGCAAGCGAGCCGAATCCCCGATCACCACGTGGGACGCGCCGAGACGCCGCCGTCCACGGTCAGGTTGTGTCCGGTGATCCACGCCGCGAGCGGCGAGGCGAGAAACAGGCAGGCGTTCGCGACGTCGCCAGGAGTGCCGAGCCTGCCGAGGGGTGCGGCCTGTTCCCAGCGGCGGACGCCGTCCGGCCAGTCGTCGCCGAGGCCGGGGCGGTCGATCAGACCGGGGGAGACGGCGTTGACGCGCAGGCCTCGCGGCCCGTATTCGAGCGCGGCGGCGCGGGCGTGCATGACCAGGGCGGCCTTCGCGCTGCTGTAGTGCGCGTGTCCCGGCGCGGGGTGGGCCGCTTCGATCGAGGCGATGTGGATGACGCTGCCGCTGTCCATCACCTCGGCGGCGGCCTGCGTGCAGGAGAACGCGCTGGTGAGGTTCGCGTCGAGGACGGCGCGCCAGCTTTCCGCCGACATCTCCGGCAAGGGTTCGATCGGCTGCACGCCGGCGTTGTTGACCAGCGTGTCCAGCCGCCCGGTCCAGGCCGCGGCGGCGGCCACGAGACGTCGGCATTCGCCGTCGTCGGTGAGGTCGGCGGAGAACGCCTTGGCGGCGCCGCCCGCCTCCTGGATCCGCTCGACGACGGCGTGCGCGGAGGGTTCATCGCGGTGGTAATGCACGGCGACGGCGCTGCCCGCTTCGGCGAAGCGCAGCGCGATGCCTTGGCCGATGCCGCCGCTGGCCCCGGTGACGAGGGTCGTGGTGCCGCTCAGGTCGAGCATCGTGGTCCTTTCCGCAGCGCGAGAACGGCCGCGACGACGAGGAAGACCAGACCCGCGACGACGTAGCAGTTTCCCAGCCACTGCTGGGCGGTCGTCCACGTCTGGCCAGGCCGATCGAAGGCCGGGAAATACCGGAACGGCGCCGCGACGAAGATCGTGGCGCCTGCTCCAGTGACGGCGAGCCAAAGCATCGCCTGGTGTCTGAGTGCCACGTAGGCGGCAGTAGTGAACAGCGCCGGGCGATCCACACCCAATGGTGTGACCACGACGTCGGTGAGACGAGCAGCGCGAACGTCGCGTTCAGCAGCAGCGCCGGCACCGGGGCCGAGCGGTACATGGTCAGTGCCACCAGAACCAGCAGAACGCCGGTGAGGACGATCCATAGCGGCTTCGCGGCGCCCTCGACGCCGAATCGCGCCAGCACGGCCTGCAGGGTCTGGTTGGTGTGGAACGAGGTGCCGCTGATTCCGGACGCCCCGGCGAAGCCGCCGAACCAATACCGCGCGGAAGCCTCCGGGGCGACCGCGAACGCGACGGCGGAGGCGGCCACGAACGTGCCCATCGAGGTCAGCGCACCACGAAAATCCTTGCGTACCAGGAAGAACAGCAGGAACGCCATGGGCGTCAGCTTGATCGCGGCCGCGAGACCGACCCCGATTCCCCGGTAGCGGCCCCGCGCCAGCAGGCAATCCGCCGCGACGAGACCCATCAGTACCAGATTGATCTGGCCGAAGCCGAGCGTCTGGCGGACCGGTTCGAGGAAGAGCGCCGGCGTGATCGCCAGCGACGCGACGAGCAGCGCCTTCCGCCGGCCCCCGGACGGCCACAGCGTGCGGACGATGCCGTAGAAGGTGATTCCCAGCGCGGCCAGGCTGAGCGCGAACAGCAGGAGCACCGAGCCGGTCCACGGCACCCAGCGCCAGCGGGGTGAGCACCAGCGCGGCGAACGGTGGATAGATGAACAGCAGCGGGATGCCCGCGTCGGAAAGCGGCAACGCGCCGTAGAGGTCGCCGCCGTTCCACAGGGTGTCGACGCCGAATCGATAGATCTCGAGGTCGCTGTGGGAAGCGCCCGTCGTCGCCCAGGCCACGGCGCAGGCCAGCGTCAGCGCGGCGAACGCGCCGACCGGCCACCAGGCCCGACCGCGCGACTTGGTGGGGAACATCGCGTGGTGACCCTTCGGACGTGCGTCGATGATCTCGACTGTACCCCGGCGGGGACAAGCGACTTCCGTCGGCAGCCGACGTACCCGGCATTGGTCTAGACTTTTCTTTCCCAGTGTGGTGAAAGGGACCGGTCCATGCGCGGAACGACGGTGTTGCCAAGGACGCCTTGCCTCGAACCGAAGGCGGGGGAACTGCCACTGCATCGGCTGGAGGTCCGCGCGCCGGACGCCCTGCCGTTCACGGTCGGCACATTCGACACGATCGGGCCGATGTCGCGGGCGGCGTTCCCGCATCGGCACACGTTCTACGAAATCGTCCATGTCACCGGTGGTACCGGTGACCACGTCATCGATTTCACCCGCTGGGAATTGGGGCCGCCGCAACTCGCGGTCATAACACCGGGGCAGGTGCATCATTGGGATGCCCGCGATCTCAGCGGGTACGTCGTGTTGTTCACCGACGATTTCCTGCTCGAACATCCGTCGGATCGCGAAACACTGCGAAGGCTCAGCCAACAGCCGTGGCGGCTCGACGAACGCGCGGCCGAGGAGACGGCCCGGATGGTCGCCGAACTGGACGAGGAATTCCGTTGTGGCGGCCAGGGTACCGATTCGGTGCTCCGGGCACTGATGCACGTGCTGATCGTCCGGGCGGGACGCCTTCCGGGATTGGCGGACCCGCGCCCGCCGGCCAGGGCACAGGCGGTGGGCACGGAATTCGCGCGGCTGCTCGGCAGGCCCGATCTGGGACTCTGGTCGGTCGGCGCGCTCGCGGAGCGGATCGGGGTCACGCCGGGATATCTCACCGACGCGGTGAAAACGGCGACCGGCCGGACGGCGGCACAACTGATGCGTGAGGCGAGGACGAGGGAGGCGAAACGATTCCTGCGCGGTACGGATCTGACCGTGCGTCAGGTCGCCAGCCGGGTCGGCTTCGCGGATCCCGCCTATTTCTGCCGGTTCTTCCGGCGGGAAACGGGGTTGAGCCCCGGCGATTACCGCCGGACCGGTGACGCGCCCCCGGAGATTCACCACGACTGACCGGCCCAGTCCATCGTCCGCGGCTGATCTTCTCCATACCGTCGAGGGTGATTCCCGAAGCCCCCACGAGGAGCAGGTATGGACGAAGAAAGCAAACTCAGCCGGAAGACCGTGCTGAAGGCCGCGATCGCCGCGGGTGTGGCGGCGCCGGTCGCGTTGATCGGCGGCCCCGCCCTCGCGCGCACCACCGTCGCGAACGGCCAGGCACCCGAGCTGACCCCCGCCTGCGACGACGGTGACGACCCGACCCCGCCGCAGACCGAAGGTCCTTACTTCAAGCCGAATTCGCCGCAGCGGACGTCGCTCGTCACGCCGAACACCCAGGGCACGAGGCTCACCGTGTCCGGCTACGTCTTCGGTCTCGGGTGTCTTCCGATCGCGCGGGCGCTGCTGGACTTCTGGCAGGCGGACGTCAACGGCGCCTACGACAACGTGGGGTACACCTTCCGCGGTCACCAGTTCACCAACGACCAGGGCGCGTTCTCGCTGAGCACGATCGTGCCGGGCCTGTACCCCGGCCGTACGCGGCACATCCATGTCAAGGTGCAGGCGCCCGGCAGGCCGGTGCTGACCACGCAGCTCTACTTCCCCAACGAGCCGCGCAACAACACCGACTCGATCTTCGACCCACGGCTGCTGATGACCGTCCGCGATCAGCCTCCCGGCAAGCAGGCCGCGTTCGACTTCGTGCTGAACGTGCCGCAGACGCCGACGTCGACCTCACGGCCGACCAGTACGACGCCGACGACGCCGACTTCGACCTCCAACCCGCCCGGCGGGACGACCTGGGCGGCGGGAACCGGCTATTCCGCGGGCGCCCGGGTCACCTACAGCGGCCGCGGTTACGTGTGCTTGCAGGCGCACACGGCCCAGCCCGGCTGGGAGCCGCCGTCCACACCCGCGTTGTGGCGCGCGGAGTGACGGACAGCCGCTGCGGAGGGAGATAAACGCGGGTGGACTCCCGCCGCCGGGTCCCACACCCCGGCGGCGGGGTCCACCCGCTTCCTCGTGGGGTGGGGTTTTCCTCACCCCAAGTAGGAGCTTTGCTTCAATGCGCCGCCCCCGGTCCGCGGACGATGATCGTCTTCGACATCGGAGCGAAGGGGTGGACGTCATGACACAGCGCCGGAAACGGTGGGGGAGACGGGGAGTGGTCGCCGCGGTGGTGGCCGGAGCGCTGCTCGTACCCATGGCGGGCCCGGCTTTCGCGGACGAAGGCCCGGCCCCGGTGCGCTCGCTGGACCGCGCGGCGCATCCGCTGCGTTCGACCGAACCAGGCCGGAACACGGCCGACCTGCGGGCGCTGGGCGGGATGATCGGCGGCGCGAAGGTGGTCGGCCTCGGCGAGGCGACCCACGGCTCGCACGAGTTCTTCACCATGAAGGAGCGGGTGTTCCGCTACCTCGTCGAGGAAAAGGGCTTCCGGGCCTTCGCGCTGGAGCTGAGCTGGTCCGCGGGCCTGGAGATCGACGAGTACGTCCAGGGCGGCAAGGGTGACGTCCGAGAGCTCGCGAAGCGGACGCTGGCCGGTTCCCCATGGGACCGCGAGGAGTTCGTGAGCCTCATCCGGTGGATGCGCGAGTACAACCGCGCGCACCCCGGCCGCGCCGTGCACTTCGTCGGTGACGATCTCGGCGCGCCATCGGTGAACGACGCGTTCTTCGCCAGGATCACCGGCTACGTGCGGCAGCATCATCCGGCGGACCTCCCCCGGCTGAACCGGCTCTACACGGGCCTGCGCCCGATCGACGACGCGTTCGTGTACCTGCGCAAGCCGCTCGACGAGCGGCTGCGGCTCGCCGCACAGGCGGAGCAGGCCTACGAGCTGATCAAGGGCCTGCGCGGTGCGGAAGGCAGCGACTGGGCGGAGCAGCACGCCAAGTTCGTCGCGCAGACAGCCAGGTTCCTCGCCGTCGACCTCTCGGACCCGAAGGGGTTGCCCACCGCGCAGATCCTGCGCGACCGGGCGATGGCGGAGAACGTCGCCTGGTGGCAGCGGCGGACCGGGCACAGGATCCTGCTCTCCGCGCACAACGGCCACGTCTCCTACGAGACCGACAGCCCCGCGATGTACCCGAAGACCCAGGGTGCCTTCCTGCGCGAAACGCTGGGCCGGGACTACCTGCCGATCGGGTTCGGCTTCGACCGTGGTTCCTTCCTGTCCAAGGACAAAGCGCTCGAAGGTGACTGGAAGCGCTTCTCTGTTCCGGCCGCGCCGTCCGGCTCGAACGAACACACCCTCGACCAGGTCCGGTTCGAGGACTTCTACCTGGACGTGCGCACCGCGCCGCCGTCCGCGCGGGCCTGGCTGGACACGGCCCGGCCCACGCGCACCATCGGCACGCAGTTCCCCGTCGATCTCGCGGCCATCTCGCTCGGTCGGTCCTACGACGTCGTCATCCACCTGCACGATGTCCGCCAGGCCGATCTGAGAAGGTAGTGACGTCGCGCCCGTTTAGGGGGTTTTACCCCGGTTTGCCTGGCGGGCCGCGACGGATCTCGGTAGTAGTCGAAGTGTTCCGGTACTCCCCTCGTTCCAGTACCCAGCGGAGGAAATCCCTGATGTTCAAACGGATGCTCAGCGCCTTCGGAGTCGGCGGTCCGTCCGTCGACACCGTGCTCGACTCACCGCACGCCGTTCCCGGCGAGGTGATCACCGGCCAGGTCCGCATCCAGGGCGGTTCGAGCGACGCCCAGATCGAGGAGATCCTGCTTTCGCTGGTCACCCGGGTCGAGGTCGAGCGTGGCGATCACGAGCGCGCCGGAACCGCGGAGTTCCTGCGGGTCAGCGCGGGCCGCAAGGTGACGGTGACGGCGGGGCAACTGACCACGGTGCCGTTCCAGATCGCGCTGCCGTGGGAGACGCCGATCAGCGCGGTCGGCGGACGTGAACTGCCGGGGATGGTGGTCGGCGTGCGGACCGAGCTCGTCATCGCCGGCGCGCCGGACAAGGGCGACCTCGATCCGGTGCTGGTCGGGCCGCTGGAATCGCAGGACCGGGTGCTGGAGGCGTTCGGCGAGCTGGGCTTCTCGTTCCGCAGCGCCGACGTCGAAGCGGGGCGGCTGCACGGCGTCCGGCAGGAACTCGGGTTCTTCCAGGAGATCGAGTTCTTCCCGCCGTCGCGCTACGCGGGCCGCGTCAGCCAGGTGGAGCTGACCTTCGTCGCGAGCCCGGACGACCTGGTGGTGGTGCTGGAGGCCGACCGGCGCGGTGGCATGTTCCGCTCCGGCGGAGACTCCTTCGGCCGTTTCCACGTTTCGCACGAGGAGGCCCTGCGCACCGACTGGGCGGCGGCCATCGACGGCTGGCTCGCCAAGGTCGCCGAGTCCGGCGGCGGGCACGCCATGTTCGGCGGGCACCAGGAGCACTACGGCCACGAATACGACCACCACGGGCATCACGGGCACCACGGCAGGCGTGGGCCGGGGATGGGCGGCGTGGTCGCCGGTGCCGCCGCGGGCGTGGTCGGCGGCATGATCCTCGGTGAGGTCATGGAAGACGCCTTCGGCGGTGGAGACGAAGGCTTCGAGGAGTGATCCGGCTCCTGGGCACACCGGCGGCGGTGTGCCCAGGCGTCACTTCGCGGTCAAGGGCGCCAAAGCGGCGTCGACCGCGTCGGTGAGCCTGCGCGGATCCGCCTCCGCCCTGGCCACCACGTGCAGGCCCTGCATGACGACGAGCAGAAGCCGCGCCTGCGTCCCGCAGTCGACGTCCGCGCGGACCTCGCCGGACCGCTGTGCGGCTTCGAGTCCTTGCGCGATGCCGGTTTCCAGCGCTTCGAATCCACTGTGGACGATCTTCCCGGCGGCTTCGTCGGCGGGAAGCAGTTCGGCGGCGGTGTTGCCCAGCAGGCACCCGCGCCCCGGGGTTTCCCGCGCCGCATCCAGGACGCTGAGCAGAAGCTCACGCAGATGCGCGAGAACCGGTCCTTCGGCGAGGGTGACCGCCTGGCTCGCGGCGCCGCCCGCGTAGCGTTCCAGCGCGCGCAGGAAGAGCGCGTGCTTGTCGCCATACGCGGCGTACAGACTTCCCGGCAGGATGCCGAGTTCCTCCTTCAGGTCGCGCATCGACGTGGCCGCGTAACCCCGCTGCCAGAAGACGTCGAGCGCTCCTCCGATCACCTGGTCCTCGTCGAAGGATCGCGGCCTTCCCGTGCGTGGCATGGCGTCATCGTACGACTTCTTGACAGAGCGTTCAAGAAGTGTAGCTTGAGCTCCCATAGGGCATCTCTTCCTGCACATCAACGTTTCGCTCGACGGGTACATCGCCGACACCGCGGGTGACATCGACTGGCAGTTCGCCGACGACGAGTTCCAAGGGCATATCGACGAACTGCTGGAGTCGATCGACGGCATGGTCTTCGGCCGCAAGGCCTACGAGGAGCTCGCCGGCTATTGGCCGACCGCCGGGGACGAGGTTTCGGCCACGCAACGGCGCCGGATGCACGAACTGCCGAAGTACGTCCTCTCGCGCACCCTCCGAGCCACGAGCTGGCACAACTCTCTCGTGTTCGAAGACGCCTCGGCGCTCGCCGGTCTCGAAGGTGACATCGCGCTCTTCGCCGGGGGAGGGGCCGCCACGTCCGCCGTCCGGCTCGGGCTGCTCGACGAAGTGCGGCTCGTGGTGAATCCGGTCTTCCTCGGCGGCGGGACGCGGCTTTTCGACGGCGAGTACGCGAAGACGGCGGTTACGCTCGTCGACGACCGGCGGTTCGCTTCGGGTGCGCTGCTGCTCACCTATGCCGTCGGTCGTGAGTGAGGGCTTCCTCCGGCCGTGGTGTCGGCGAACGTCCGCGCTCCGGGGCCGGGGTAGCCTCCCGTCGTGCCGGATCACGTTGATCACATTCTGCGCCAGTGGGCCGAAGCCCGTCCCGACCTGGACGTCTCCCCGATGGGTGTCATCGGGCGGCTGACCAGGCTGACCCGGGTCATGGAGGGCGAACTGCGCAAGACGTTCGCCCGCCACGACCTCGACCGGTCGTCGTTCGACGTCCTGGCGACCCTGCGCCGGGCCGGCACGCTGACCCCCGCCGACCTGATGCGATCGGCGATGGTCACCTCTGGTGCGATCACCCAGCGGCTCGACCGGCTCGAAGAGCGCGGTCTGGTGGTCCGCGCGCCCGACGAGACGAACGGCCGCCGCGTGCTGGTCGACCTCACGGAGCAAGGACGCGAACTCATCGACCGTGCCCTGCCTGATCACGTCGACACCGAGCACCGGCTCCTGAGCGCGGTCAGCCCCGAGGAGCGGGACGAACTGGCCGTTCTACTGCGAAACCTGTTGCGGTCACTGGGGGATGTCGCTCTCGACGACTGACGAGCCAACGCGTTTGACTTAGCGCTAAGCATCAAATAGCTTAGCGCTAAGAGGTTCGCGGGGCTGTCCCGCGCGCCGTCGATCCTTCTGGAGCGAAGTACCCCAGGGGCGGAATCGCCGTGCCCGCAGGGGTTTCTTCGTCATGCTCGTGAATCGAGAGAGAAGAAATGGTCACCCGAACCGAAAACGCGCACTCGACCCTGAAGGGCTGGGCAGGGGTCGCCGCCATCACCGCCAGCCTGTTCGTCTTCCTCACCACCGAACTGATGCCCGTCGGCCTGCTCACCCCGGTGAGTTCCAGCCTGGACATCTCGGTGGGCGCCGCCGGCCTGATGGTCACGCTCTACGGCGTTTCGGCAGGCCTCGGCGTGCCGTTCGTGGTCGCGTGGACGCGGCGGATCAACCGGCGCGTCCTGCTCTCCACGTTGCTCGCGATCCTGACCGCCGGCAATCTGATCACCGCCCTCGCGCCCGGTTATCCGCTGGTACTGGCGACCCGGCTCGTCATGGGCTTCGCCAACGGCGCGTTCTGGGCCATCGGCGTGGGGATGGCGATGCGGATCGTTCCCGGCCGCCACGCGAACCGGGCGGCGGCGGTCGTGATGTCCGGTATCTCCATCGCCACCGTGCTGGGGATGCCGCTGGGCACCATCCTGGAGCGCCTTGTCGGCTGGCAGAGCACGTTCCTGATCTGGAGCGGGCTCAGCGTCCTCGTGTTCCTCGCCGTGGTCGTCCTGGTCCCGTCACTGCCGTCGGCGAACGCGGTCCCGGTCCGTGAGGTCTTCGGCCTGCCGCGGGTTAACGCGCGCCTGCGGTCGGTCCTGATCACCGTCGTGCTGTTCGTGCTCGGGCACTTCGGCGTCTACACCTTCATCCGCCCCTTCCTGGAAGGCACTTCGTCGGCGTCGCCCGCCTTCGTCACGGTGTGCCTGATCGTCTTCGGCGCCGGGGGAGCGGCGGGGAACTTCCTCGCGGGGCATTTCGTGGCGAAGAACGTCCTCGTCAGTTTCGCGGTCGGAGCGGCCGGACTCGTGACGTCCCTGGTGTTGCTGCTCGTCGTCGGCCACGGGCAGGCGGGGGCGTTGATCGCGCTCGTGCTCTGGGGTCTGTCCTACGGCGTGGTGCAACTGAGTCAGCTCACCATGACGCAGCGGTCCGCGCCCGACACGTTCGAGGCCGCCATGTCGCTCAACACCTTGGCGTACAACACTTCCATCGCGCTGGGCGCGTTGTTCGCGGGGCTGCTCGCGGACCACGCCGGGATCACCAGCGTGGTGTGGTTCGGCGTGGTGCTGACCGCGGCGTCGCTGCTGTTCACGGTCGGCACCCGCCGGGCCTGATCAGAACCAGTGCAGGCAGTGCGGCGCACGCTCGGTACGGAACAGAGCGTCCGCGAGCGCGGCCGCACCCGGGTGATGGGCGTGGACGCGCCCGGCCCGCACGAGCAGGCTCGGTGCGGTGCCGCCGAGATAGATCGAGCCAAGGTCGCTCACGTCCATGGACAGGTCGGGTTCGGTGTCGGTCGGGACGCAGGCCGCCTCACCACCGCGGACGGTGAGCAGGTACCGGCCGCGCTCGCCGAGCGCCGGGTCGTCGACATCGAGGACGAGCTCGCCGTCGGCGGACCAGCCCCGTGCGGTGAGCGCGCGGGGCACGTCCAGGAGCCGCACCCAGAGCCAGTCCGTGTCGCCGCCGACTTCGCCTGCCCGGAAGTCTTCGAGCTGCCACCGCAGTGGATGGTCGGGCGGGCAATGCTTGAACACGACCTCGGTGATCAGGTCGTGTTCGAGCACGAACCGGGCGAGCGCCGTGGACACCTCGTCGTCGACGGCGATGGTCTCGTCGACCGTCAGAGTGCTGGGCTCGGTGAGCGAGTACGAGGCGTACCCGTCCGGCACGCCGTCGGTGTCGCGGTGCAGGGCGATGTAGCGCGAAGCCCGGGAGATCGGCGGCTGCCCGGCGCCCAAGGACCACCAGCGGTGCGGCCGCGACAGCGCGCCGGGCCGAGTGCGGCGATACCGGTCGTAGATCTCCTCCAGGAGCTCGCCGCACTCGGCCCGGCGCAGCACCTCGATCGAGCCACCGGCCGTCCCACCGGCGAAAACGGCCCGATGGCGCGGCACCGTCAGACGCCGGGTGTAGGTCGCCGGGCCGTAGCCGAACCGCCGGTAGATCAGCGCTTCCGACGCGAGCAGGACGGAGAGGAACTCGCCCCGCTCGCGGAATTCGGCGAGCTGATGCCGCATCATCGCGCTGAGCACACCTCGCCGCCGGTGCGAGGGCAGGACGCCGACGCCGGTCACCCCGGCTACCGGGACGACGACGTCACCGGGCAGCGTGAGCTCGAAGGAATACGCGGCGGCCGTGCCGACGGGCCGCCCGTCCCCGGTCACCGCGAGCAGGCCGCGGTCCAGTTCGAGCGCGGACCAGGTCTCGCCCGCGGTGTCCGGGAACCGGGCGAACGCGGTGAACATGGTGTCGACGAAGACATCGCGGTCCTCGGCGGTCGTGGAACGGATCTTCATCGCCCCAGTGCATTGCCGTTCGCGCGCGCCGTCAAGCGATTTGCAGGTCGAGGAACCCGGCGTACCGGCCACCGAGCCGGACCAGCGTGTCGTGGTCTCCCTCCTCCACGATCCGGCCACCGTCCAGGAACACCACGTGGTCGGCACGTTCGACGGTCCGCAGCCGATGCGCCACCATCACCACGGTCCGGCCCGCCATGAGCCGCTCGATGCCTTCGTGGACGGCCTTCTCGTTGACCGGATCCAGTGCCGACGTCACCTCGTCGAGCACCACGATCGGCGCGTCCTTCAGCAGCGCACGCGCGATCGAGACCCGCTGGCGTTCCCCGCCGGACAGCAGCGCCCCGCCCTCGCCGACGTTCGCGGACCAGCCGCCGGGCAGCCGTTCGATCACCTCGTCCAGCCGGGCCGCCGTCGCGGCGGCGCGCACCTCGGCGTCTCCGGCGTCCGGACGGCCGAGCCGGACGTTCTCCTCGATCGTGCCGTCGAAGAGGTGGACGTCCTGGAAGACGATCGCGATCCGCGACATCAGATCCTCGGTGCCCATCGCACGGACGTCCACGCCGCCGACGCGGACCGCGCCCGAATCCACGTCGTGGAACCGCGCGAGCAGTTGCAGCACCGTGCTCTTCCCGGCTCCCGAAGGCCCGACGACGGCCAGCTTCCGTCCTTCGTGGACGGTCAGCGAGAGTCCGTCGAGCACCGTGCGGCCGCCGCGGGTGAAGACGACGGACTCGAACTCCAGATCGTGGCGATCCGGCCGGACGGGCTCCGGCGGTTCCGGCAAAGGTTCGGTCCGCAGCAGCGCGTCGAGCCTCGTCAGCACCGAACGCGCGCCGCGGAGCTTGCCGCCGATGTCGGTCAGCGAGAGCAACGGATCCGCGCAGCGCGCGGCCAGGACGAGGATCGTCAGCACCTCGGGCGCCCCGATGCCCCCGCCGAGCGCGAGGAACGCGCCCAGCACCAGCAGGCCGGTGAACATCGCCTGCACCGTGAACGTCAGCCCCACGACACCGGGCAGCGCCGACAGCGTGGACCGGCGGTTCGCCCGCTGAAGGTCCCGCAGCGAGTCGTCGAGCAACCGGAATCGTTCCGCGGCCCGTCCACCCGCGCGCAGTACCGGCTGCGCCTGGAGATACTCGATGACCCGCCCCGTGGCCTCGTTCCCGCGTTCCGCGGCCTCTTCGTCGGCGGCGGCCATCGAACGGCCCGTCCAGACCTGGATGACCGCCACGACCGGGGCCGCGATCAGCGCGGCCAGCCCCAGCCGCCAGTCGAAGACGAGGATCACGAACACGATCGTCAGCGGGGTGACGCACGCGGCGACGAACGGCGCCAGCAGATGCGCGATCACGCCCATCGCCTGCAGGACACCTGGTCCGGCCAGCGACGACACCTCACCGACCCGTTTCCCGCCGTACCAGCCCATCGGCAGCCGGGCGAGATGGTCGCCGAGCCGGTGGTACATCCCGTGCAGCAACGTCGTGCCGGCGCGGAAGCCGGCGAGATCGGCGCGGTACCGCAGGATCGCGAACACCGAGAAGGCCGCGCCGAACGCGATCAGCCACGGGACGGCGTCGCCCGGAGTGCTTCCGAGCAGCGCCCGCAGCAAGGGGACCAGCAGCGCGTAGGACAGGCCTTCGACGATCGCGGTCGCCGTCATCAGTGCCACGGTGCGCCGCACCGGCGGGGCGTGGCCGGGGCCGAGGACGCTCAGCAACATCCGGATCATCGAGGTTCCCCCTGGGGTTCGGCGGAGTGGTGGGAACGCCAGAAGGCGGCGAACTTCCCGTTCCGCGCCAGCAGATCCGCGGGTTTCCCGCGTTCGGTGATGGTGCCGTTCTCCAGCAGTACGACGGCGTCGGCGTCGACGACCGTCTCCAGCCGGTGCGCGATGACCAGGACGGTCCGATCGGCCCGTGAGGTCGCCAGCGCCCGGCGCACGGCCAGTTCGGTCCGCGGGTCGGCGAACGAGGTCGCCTCGTCGAGCACCAGGACGGGTGTGTCGGCGAGCAGCGCACGGGCCAGCGAGATCCGCTGCGCTTCGCCACCCGACAGTCCGGCTTCCTCGTGCAGCACCGTTTCGTAGCCGTGCGGCAGTTCGAGGATCCGGTCGTGGATCTGCGCGAGCCGGGCGGCGCGCACGACGTCTTCGCGATCGGCGTGCGGCACGGCGAGCGCGATGTTGTCCGCGACCGACGCGCGCAGCAGGCGGACGTCCTGGAACACGAAGGAGACCTTGCGGTACAGCTCCCGGCTGCCGATCTCACGCAGATCGACGCCGCCCAGCAGCACGGAACCCTCCGCCGGGTCGAAGAAGCGCGGCAGCAGAGTGACCAAAGTGGACTTTCCGCCGCCGGACGGGCCGACGAGCGCGGTGACCGTCCCCGGTTCGAGCACCAGATCGAGTCCGCGCAGGACCTCGCGGCCGGCCTCGTAACCGAACCGGACACCGCGCAGCTCCACCCGGTGGCCTCGCGGCGAAACGGGGTTCGACGGCTCCGGCAGTGACGGCACCCCGAGCACTTCGCGGATCCGGCCGGTCGCGCGACGGGCGGCCTGGAGTTCGTCGAAGCCATGGCCGAGCGCGGCGACGGGCGCGGTCAAGCCAAGGCCGAGTACCAGGAACGGCAGGAGATCGACCGGGGCGAGGCCGCCGCCGGTGATCAGGAGCGTGCCGCCGATGAGGACCACCAGCAGGACGAACGGCGGCGACAGCGCCAGCTGCATTCCCGCCGCCGGCCCGGCCATGCCGTGCACCCACCGGGTGAAGGTGGCGACGAAGGCGTCCGCCGCGGTGCGGAACCTGCGATGGGCGCGGCCCGCGCCGCCGAACGCCTTGACCACGGCGATGCCCTGGACGAATTCGACCACCGAGTCCGAGATCCCCGCCATTCCCCGGTCGAACTCCTCCTGCTCACGCAGCCGGGACGGGGTCATCATCAGCGGGACCATGGCCACCGCCAGCACCACCGGGATCAGCGTGATCAAGGTGAGCCGCCAGTCGATGGTGAGCAGGTAGACCAGCGACACCAGCGGGACGACGAAGGCCGACACGAGCTCGCCGGGGGTGTGGGCGATGAACGGGTGCACGGCGCCGACGTCCTCGCCGACGACCTTGGCCAGCTCACCGGTGCGGCGGCTCGAGAACCAGCCGATCGGCACGCGCCCCAGGCGTTCGGCCAGCAGGCGGCGGAACGTGAGCTGGACCCGGCCGTCGAGCAGATGCCCGATCCCCGACGACGCGGCCGTGAGCACCAGCCGGACGAACATGCCTGCCGCGCCCACGATCACCGCGGCCCAGACCCGGCTTTCGTCGACCGGGCCGGATGCCAGCAGCGCCCTGCCCAGCTCGACGACCGCGAGCAGCGGCGCCAACCCCGAGATGGCGCCGATGACCTGAAGGACGACCACCGCGGCGAAACTCCCGGCGAACGGGCGCAGCAAGCGGGCCGCCGTAGGGGCTGTCATGACGAGGCCAGCGCGCGGCGCAGGACGCCGCCGAGTTCGTCGATCTGACGACGGGACACCTCGGCGGACAGGATGGCCTGTGACCCGTGGAAGGTGCCCGCCCACTGGTGCAGCTCGACCGAAACCCCCGCCTGCAGCAGACGGAGCGCGTACTCGATGTTCTCGTCGCGGTTGGGGCACAGTTCGGCGGAGGCCACGTACGCGGGCGGCAGCCCGGAAAGATCGGTGGCCCGCGAAGGGGCGGCATACGGCGAAGGCGCGGGCTTCCCGGCCAGGTAGTGCCCCCACGCGGCGGTGATCTTGGCGCGGTTCATCCACGGCGTGTCGGTGAAGTTCCGCGCCGACCACGACTCCTGCCGGTCGTCGAGACCCGGCTGGTTGAGCAGCTGGAAGCAGATCCGCGGGCCGTCTTCGTCGCGAGCCCGTAGTGCCGTCGCCGCCGCGAGCCCGCCGCCCGCGCTGTGCCCGCCGATCGCGATCCGGCCGGGGTCGACGCCGAGTTCGGCCGCGTGCCCGGCCGTCCAGTTCAGCACGGCGTAGACGTCGTCGAACGCGGCCGGGAAGGGGTTCTCCGGCGCCAGCCGGTACTCGACCGAGATCACCGTCGCCTCGGAGGCCTCGGCGAGCCGCGCCGCCCAAGGATGCTCGGTCTCCAGGTTGCCCATGACCCAGCCGCCGCCGTGCAGCCAGATGATGGCGCCCTGTGCCTCACGGGGCCGGTAGATCCGGATCGGGACACCGGGGTCACCGGGCACCGTCCGGTCTTCGACGTCCATGTCCGACGTGTCGGGCTGCGGCACGGACGTGGCCAGCTTCGCGAAGCTCACGCGGTCCGCGACCGGGTCGTCGAGTTTCGCCTTCGGGAAGAGGGCGATGAAGGCTTCGAGTTCGGGATCCATGACCACGATCCTTCCGGCTCCGGAGCCGGAAGGCGGCCGCCATCCGTCGCGTGTGATCGCCCCCTTCGCGCGACGATCGCCGCGTACGCTCGCGGACATGGAGGCACTGGCCGCGCGGTTGTCGCATCTGGATCCCGACGTCGAGGGCGCGATCCGGGTCGTGATGTTCTACGACACCCTGATGCGGCGGCGGGTCGACCTTCCCGCGCTCGCCCGCGCCACCGCGGGGCTGGCGGAATGCGTGGCGGGTATCCGGCTCCACAGCACGGGAAGCACCCTCCGCATGGCGCCCGACGGCCGCGAAGCCGCACCGGCTTCCGCGCCGGCGTCCATCACGGAGGCGATCACCCTCGACGACGAGGAGATCGGCACGGTGTGGCTGGAACGCGAGGGAGCACCCGTCGCCCTCGACGAAGCGGTGCTGGACCGGCTCGCGATCGCCGTGGCGACGGTCGTCGAACGGTACGGCCCTGCCCGCACCACGATGGCCGATCCGGCACTGGTGGAACTCGTGATCAGCTCCGCCAGTGACGACGCCGCCAGGAACCGGGCCTTGCGGCTGCTGGGTTTCCCCGCCGACGCGCCGATCCGGGTGGTCGCCGTCCGGTCGGGGCTCCCGCTCGAGAAGGTCGGGAGCCTGATCTGCCCCGGCCGCCCGGTCAAGGCCGCGTCCCTCACCGACGTCGGCATCATCCTCGCCACCGCGGTGGATCCGGAGCGTTTCCCGGAGGACGTGCGGGCGGGGATCGGGGACGCCGAGTGCCCGCACAGGTCCTGGCAGGACGCCAGGACGGCGTTGCGGTTCACGACCGCGCGCCGTCCGGTGATCCACTACGGCGAACTCGGAGCGTTGGCGCTGCTCGCGCGGATCCCGGAAGAGGACGCGCGTGCCAACGCCGACGTCGTCGCGATCACGAGGCTGGCGGCGGATCCCGAGGACCTGCGGACGCTGGACGCCTACTGCGCCACGGGTTCGGTACGCCAGGCCGCGGAGTCCCTGCACCTGCACCACAGCAGCGTCGCGCGACGGCTGACCCAGATCGGCAAGAGCCTCGCCGTCGACCTCACCGATCCGCTCGGGCTCACCCGGGCGAGGCTCGCCCTCACCGCGTGGCGGCTGCTCGGCGAGTGACTACCTAATGATCTTCGCCGGGTACCCAAAAATCGGCGCCGTCCGTCATGGAAATAAATAGGTAGCCCACGCGAACTTTCGTCGGTTTCCGGGTTCCCTTGGCACGACACAGAATCAGCGCGTTCGTCCCCACCGAAGCGGCCGGAACCCCGCCGCAGAAATGAGTCGGAACATGCGACTGCGCTCTCTCGTCCTGCTGGCCGGTACCGCCTTCATGGCGTTGCTCGGCTCGACCGCCCCCGCCGCGACCGCCGCCGAGCCCTCGGGCGTGCAGCCGATGATCATCGGCGGTCAGTACGCGCAGAACGCGCCATGGGCGGCCCGGTTGTTCGTGAACGGACAGCAGAACTGCAGCGCGACGATCATCGCGCCGCAGTACATCCTCACCGCGAAGCACTGTGTCGCCAGCAGCGGGAGCTACACGTTCCGGATCGGCAGCCTCGACCAGCAGAGCGGCGGCACGATGGCCACCGCGGCGAGCATCACCCGGCACTCGGGCGCGGACCTCGCCATCGTCCGGCTGACGAGTTCGGTCAACGCCACCTACGCACCGCTCGGCACCACGAGCAACGTCTCGGTCGGCCAGAACGTCCAGGTCTACGGCTGGGGCGCGACCAGCCAGTGCGGTTCGGAGATCAACTGCCAGTCCCGGTACCTGAAGGTCGCCACCGTCCGGGTCAACTCGGTCAACTGCGGTGACTACCACGGCGGCGTCGCGGTCTGCGCGAACCGCGTCGACGGCATCACCGCCGGCGGTGACTCGGGCGGCCCGATGTTCGCCTCCGGCCGCCAGGTCGGCGTCGCCTCGACCAGCGACCGGTCGAACAACACCGCCTACACCAACATCACCCGTTACCGCAGCTGGATCCAGCAGGTCGCCGGCGTCTGACCGGCTCGTGAGTGGTAAGGACGGTTAGAACCGTCCTTACCACTCACGAGACCTAGCACGCTCCCGCAGCGGCCAATTTGTCAATTGACACTCACCTTTCCGGCCGATCGACGCGATACTGTGGCGGTCGGCGCCGGTGGGTCGGCGCCACGGACCTTGGGAGGGGGCCAGTGGCGCGACCGACGCGGGCTCTCGACCGCACGATCGTCGTGGTGGACGTCGTGGGGTTCACCGCGCCGGACCGCAACCGGCTCGACAGGCTCGCCGTGCATCAAGGCATGTACGAAGTGCTGAAGACGGCTTTCGCCGAAAGCGGGATCGACTTCGATTCCTGCGCGCACGAAGACCGCGGCGACGGCGTACTGGTCCTTCTTCCGCCCGGGACGACCAAAAGCCTGGTTGCCGATCTGCTGCCGGACCGCATCGCGGTCGCCCTCCGCCGGTACAACCACACGCGGACACCGCAGGCGCAGATGCGGCTCCGGGTGAGCCTCAACTCCGGCGAGGTGATCGACGACGGCAACGGCTGGGTCGGCGAAGCGGTCGACATCGCCTTCCGCATCCTGGACGCGCAACAGGCGAAGGACGCGTTCGCGGAATCCGGCCGGATGATCGCGTTCATCTGTTCGCAGCGTTTTTTCGCCGACGTCATCGAAAAGGACCCGGGCCTGTTGCCCGAGTCGTACCATCCGATACCCGTTGCGGTGAAGACCTTCACCGGAACGGCTTATCTGCGGCTGCACGGCGAAGTCTCCGTGGCGGTCGCCAAATCCCCCGATCCGGCCGTGGTGGCCGCCGAAGACCTGTTTCTGGCCGACCTGAACAGCGCCGTCCTCGATTTGATCCCCCGTAAGGATCTGGCCGGCCTGCGCCGACGGCTGAGCGGGCTGGAAGTCCCCCAGCTGGCGGTCATGGTGAGCCGCGCGCTCGGTCCCGCGGTCCCGCTGCCCCGGCTGGAGGGCGTCACCGACGCGTGGGGCGCCTTCCAGTTGCTCGCCGACTTCAACGCGGGGCCGGACGGTGTGCCGCCCGCCATGACCTTTCTCGGTCTGCTCGCGGAAAACGTGGTCGGCGAGCCCGCGGCCATGATCGCGAACTGGATCGGCGACCAGGCCCGGTCACTGCGGCTCGGCCCCGCCCTCGTGCACCAGCGGCAGAGCACGCCGCCGATTCCGGAGCGGCCCCATCTGCATTTGATGATCATGCTCGAACCGGTTTCCGGGGATCCGACGCGGTGCACGCTCGCGTTCTGGCGGCAGGACGATCCGGAGGTCTGGCCGCCGTCACTCGGTGGAGTGCGCGAAATCGGGATAGACGAGGTCGAGTTCAGGGTCGACGACGTCATCTTGGAGACTGAAGGCGTCTGGTCCGGCCAGAGCATGTCCGCGTCGGTGGAATTCCTGCTGCCGAGGACATTGATCAATTTGCCCGTGCAGCGCTGGGCGAAGGAACATGAGACCGGCCATCCCCAGCCGTTGCGCTACGGGTACCGGCTCGGAATACGGTCGTTGGAGAGGATGCGGGCGAGGCATTGGCATCGCGCATGGCATGTTCGCTGGGATTCGATGGTGAAGGATCCCGCCCCCGATCGGTTGCACTATTCCGGGTGCGCGGAGTTCGAGGATCACCCGATCGACGCCATCCTCAGCGACGATCACTGGGTCGGTCTGGTATTGGCGAAACCCCCGTCGCCCCAAGCGGAACCGGGCGGCGCGCCGGACGAACTGACGAGCGCGCTCCGCAGTGGTCTTCCGGTGGTGCTCTGGCATCCGGACGCGGAGGCCGAGAACCTGCGCGAGTTGCTCGACTGGGTATTGGCCGCGGACAGCGGTTTCATCGAACTCCCGGATCGCCGCAAACTGGCGAATTCGGGTGCGGCGGTACCGTTCAAGAATTCTCTGGCTCACGATCTGGTGGTAATGTGGGACGACCCCAAACGTGTGATCGTTCTGGACCAGCCGTTGATCCCGACTCGACTGTAAGGGGACGCCGCGGATGAGCGGGAACGATCAGGACGCGCCCGTGAACGGCCGGACGCCGCAAATCGATGCACCCGATTGGTGGATCTACCGGGGCACCGGCAGGCCCATTCACGACATCGATCTCGCGCAGCTGCTGCCCGCGCCGCCGCCATGGCGTTCGTATCGCGGTGATCCGCCACCGGAGAACGACGTGCCGCCGCCGGACGACGGTGAGGCGGAGCGCCGTCTCGGCACCGCGTTCACACTTTCGGAGCTCACCGTCGACGCCGGCCAGCTGAACATGGTCAACGCCGCCTTGTACCTGCGCCGTCCGTTGCTGGTCACCGGAAACCCCGGGACCGGGAAGTCCAGCCTCGCGTACCGGATCGCCAGGGAGCTCGGCCTCGGCAGGGTGCTGCGCTGGGCGATCACCAGCAACACCGCGCTGAGTTCCGGGCTGTACGGCTACGACGCGATCGGCCGGGTCCAGGCCGCGGCGACCAGCCAGGCGCAACGCGGTGGCGAGACGGAAGAGCCGCCGATCGGTGACTTCGTCCGCCTCGGCCCGCTGGGCACCGCTTTTCTCCCGAGCAGGCTGCCGCGGGTACTGCTGATCGACGAGCTGGACAAATCCGAAGCGGATCTGCCCAACGATCTGCTGTCGGTCTTCGAGGACGGCGAATTCCCCATCGGCGAATTGGCGCGCGTGCGGAACCGGCACCCCGAAGTCACCGTGCACACCGCGGACCCGCAGCGCACCGCGGTGGTCCGAGACGGCCGGATCGCCTGCTCCGCCTTCCCTGTCGTCATCATGACCAGCAACGGAGAACGCGAGTTCCCGCCCGCCTTCCTGCGCCGCTGCCTGCAATTGCGGATCGAGAACCCGGACGAGGAGCAGCTCGCGGCGATCGTGGCGGGTCATCTCGTCGGCGAGAACGGCGAACACCGGGACAGGCTCATCCGGGAATTCGCCGAACGGAGCAAGGCGGAAGGCGGTCTCCCCACCGACAGGCTGCTCGACGCCGTCTATCTGGCGACGTCGGGCGCGTACCAGCCGGATCAGGAGGCATGGCCGCGGCTGGTGGACGCCCTCTGGCAACGACTGACGGTGCGGTGACATGGACGGGCCGGGCGGTATGTCCGACTCGCGTTCCGCCTCGGTGGCGGAGCGGCGGAAGACCGGTTCCCCCCACGGGGTCAAGCCGTTCGGGTTCGAGGACCTGAGCTGGACGGACGTGGCCGACATCGTGTGGCTGGCCGCGGCCATTTCGCCGCGGCGGGCCGCCGAGGAAGCCGATCCGGCCGAGGAGCAGGAGGAGCCTCCGGAGAAACGGCGGATCCGCAACGCGCCCGCCGAGCGCGGGGAAAGCCCGGAACCCCCGGAGCCGCGGCCGTCCCGGGTCACCGGTGCCGGGGCGCCCGCCGAGGACGAAGGTCAGGTAGTCGCGATCGAGGCCGTGCCCGGTGAGCTGCCCGAACCCGCGGTCGACGGCACCGGGCCGGGGGGAGCGGTACTCCTCGAATCGCTGGAGTACTTCCGCGCGTTGAGATCGCTGAAACGGGAGACGGTCTCGCGGCGACACAACAACGTGGTCCTGGACGAAGTGGCGACCGCCGTCCGGGTCGCGGAGACCGGCCGGTGGTGGCCGGTCACCCGATCGAGAGAAGAGCGCTGGCTCGACCTGACGCTCGTCCTCGACAACGGTCCCTCGATGGCCTTGTGGCGGCCGAGAGTGTCCGCGTTCGTCGAATTGCTCCGGCAGGTGGGTGCTTTCCGCACCATTCAGGTCCGGCTGCTGGAGACCGCGAAGGACAACGAAGACGGCCTCGTTCTTCGCGGTGGCACGCCGGGCGCGCCCGCCCGCGACCCGGACGAGATCCTGGATTCTTCGGGGCGGCGGGCCGTATTGCTGCTGACCGACGGTGTCGGCGATGCCTGGCAGCACAAGGACCCGCTGTACCCGATGCTGGCGCGCTGGGGCGGGAAGATGCCGGTGAGCATCGTCCACCTGCTCCCGCAGTGGCTGTGGGGCCGCTGCGGTATGGACCCGCGCAAGGCATGGCTACGCGTCCCGAACGCGTTGGCCCCCAACAGCCGTTGGGGTTGCGACCTCGCGGACGCCTGGCTCGAACCCGGCTCGAAGGTGCCTGAGCATCTCGTCCCGGTGCCCGTGCTCGAATTGCGGCCGCGGTCCCTGGGCTGGTGGGCCGCGCTGATGACCGGTGAGAACACCGGATCCGCCGAAGGAACGGTCGTCCTCGCCGCGGAACGGGGTTCCCGGCCCGCGATCGCCGCCTCACCGGCGACTTTGTCACCCGCCGAAAGAGTGCACAGATTCCGCAGTGTTGCGTCGCCGCCGGCGCTACGCTTGGCGCAGTTGCTCGCGGCGGTACCGGTCCGTCTCGACGTGGCGAAGCTGGTGGGACAACGGTTCGTACCGGAAGCGGGAGTGGAGCACCTCCTCGAACTTTTGCTGTCGGGGATGATGTACGCTCCCGCACTCAGGGAGGGCGAGTCCACTTGGGACACCGACGGGGTCTTCGCTTTTCCCGAGGCAGTCCGGGAATTGCTGCTCAGTGGCGCGCGACGGTCGGAAACGGCCAGTGTCGTCCGAGTGGCCGCCACCCATTTCGGTGACCGGATCAGGTTGCTCGGTCACCTCCGGGACGCCATCGCCGACCCGAACAACACACCGGATCCAGACCTCGACCGCGAGCCCCCGGCCGATGTGGAATTGGAAAGCGCGGTCATGCGCGCGCTTTCCGGACCGTACCTGTCCCGGGCCGACCGGCTACGGAACGCGGTACGAGGCCGGGGTCTCGCCGCATTCGAATCTGAATCACTAAAGAAGGCTGTGAGCACGAAAATGCCTGAGACGGCCGAACGTCAACCTGCTTCGACACCTGTGCCACAGGGACGCTCGACTCAACTCAGTGAGCCCGACGCGAACGAACCGACGACCAGGATCGTCCACCCTTCGGCGACGGACAGTTCCCGGCATTTCCCCGACCGCCAGCCCGAAGACCCGCCGCTGGTCTTCGGGAACGTCCCCCCGCGCAATCCCAACTTCACCGGTCGCGACGAGCTGCTCGACCAGCTCACCAAGCGGTTGAGCAGCGGTACCACCGCCGTGCTCCCTTCGGCGCTGCACGGTCTCGGCGGTATCGGCAAGACCCAGATGGCCACCGAGTACATCTACCGGCACCTCCAGGACTACGACCTCGTTTGGTGGATCGACGCCGCGCACACGACCCAGATCCGCGCCGGTCTCACCGAACTCGCCACGATGCTCGGCCTGCAAGGCGCGACCGAGGCCAGCGTCGCGGTCCCGGCGGTCATCGAGGCGCTCCGGACCGGACGGCCGTTCCGCCGCTGGCTCCTGGTCTTCGACGCCGCGGAGAGCCCGGACACCGTGCTGCCGTTCTTTCCGCGCAACGGTCCGGGCGAAATCCTGATCACCTCGCGGAATTCCGACTGGGCGGGGATCGCCCGCCCGCTGGAACTGGCGGTGTTCAAACGCGAGGAAAGCGTCGAGCTGCTCGGCCGCCGCGGTCCGGAGATCGACCCGGCCGACGCCGACGAACTCGCCGAAAAGCTCGGCGATCTGCCGTTGGCCGTGGAACAGGCGGCGGCCTGGCGGGCGGTGACCGGGATGCCGGTGCAGGAGTATCTCCGCTTGTTCGACGAGTCGGTCGAGGAAATTCTCGACACCGCCTCGGCCCCCGACAACGAGGTGTCCGTCGCCGCGGCCTGGAACGTTTCGTTCGAGGAATTGAAGACCCGCAACCCGGCCGCCCACCAGATCCTGCACATCTGCGCCTTCTTCTCGCCGGAGCCGATTTCTCGGGACCTGCTCACCGGGGTCAACCGGGTGTCGATCTCCCCGGAGCTCGACGCGGCCCTGCGCGACCCGATCAAGCTCGCGCGGGCGATCCGGGACATCAACCGGTACGGCCTCGCGAAGATCGACCACGGCAACAACACCCTCCAGCTGCACCGGCTGGTCCAGCTGGTCCTGCGCAACCGGGTCATGGCCCGTCAGGTGCACGCGCGGATGCAGCACGGTGCCCACCAGCTGCTGGCCGCGCTGGACCCGAACGACCCCGAGTCGAGCAGGCACTGGGCGCGCTACCGCGAACTGCTGCCGCACGCCTACGCGGCGAACGTGCTGGACTGCGACGACGACTGGCCGCGTCAGCTCTACATCAACCTGATGCGCTACCTGTTCGAGTACGGCGACCACGAGGAGGCCGCCCGGCTCGGCCTCGAAGCGCGGAAGCGGTTCGCCGAAGTCCTCGGTCCCACCCATCCGCAGACCCTCGAAGTCTCGTCGAGGCTGGGGCTCTATCTGTGGGCGATCGGCCGGTACTCCGAAGCCGCGGAACTCAATCAGCGCACTCTCGCGCTGCGCCTTCAGGTGTCCGGTGAGGAGAACGAAGAGACGTTCGCGCTCCAGCGGAACATCACGATCGACCTGCGGGCGCAGGGCGACTTCGCGGCGGCGACCAAGCTGAGCGAAGAGGTCTACCAGAAGTCCAAGCGCATGTTCGGCGAGGACGACCCGGAGACGCTCAACGCCGCGTACCAGCACGCCATCAGCCTCCGGTTGTCCGGCGCCTACCGCGCCGCCGCGGAACTGGACCAGGACACCCTCCGGCGCCGGATCGAGGTCCTCGGCCGCGATCACGTCCGCACCTTCAGCGTCAACGCTTCCTTGATCGTGGACCTGCGCGAGGCGGGGGACTATGGCCAGGCCCGGGTGCAGCAGGAAAGGCTCGCGGAGAACTTCCACGCGCGCTTCGGCCTGGACCAGCTGGACAGCGCGACCCATTCGTTCCTGCTTGCCGTGACCCGGCGCAAGGACGGCGACCATGCGGGCGCGCTCAGCTTGTCCACGGAAGCCCTCAAGAGGTTCCGGCTCGCCTATGGTGACGACCACTCCGTCACGATGGGCTGTGCTCTCGCCCATTCGCTCGATCTTCGTCACTCGGGTGACTTGGCCGCGGCCAAGCGGCTCGGTGAGGAGACCTTCGAGCGATTCCGGAGCGGGCTCGGCGAGTATCACCCGCACACCCTCGTCGCCAATGTCGACCTGGCGGTCACCTTGCGGCTCATGGGCGACGTCGAGGGCGCCCGCGTCCTCGACGAGCGCGCCCTCGAGCAGTTCCGGGCCGGCATCGGCCCGGACCACCCGTACGCCGTCGCCGCCACGATCAACCTGGCGAGTGATCTGGCGGCGCTGGGTGAGTTCGACCGGGCGGTCGAACTGGGACGGGACGCGTTCGAGCGCGGTACGCAGGTACTCGGCGAAGACCATCCGACGGTACTGGCGGCGTCCTTCAACCTCGGACTGGATCTGACCGCGCTCGGCCGGACGGACGAGGCCGTACAGTTCCGCGACCCGATCCTGGTGCGGTACCGGCGGGTCCTCGGCGAGGCCCACCCCGGAACGCAGGCGGCGGGCCGAGGTGCCCGCGCCAACTGCGACATCGACCCGATCCTGATGTGAGTCAGCCCGGCACGAGTTGCCCGATCCAGGCGGCGAGCCGTTCCACGGTCGGTGGCCGTGGAACGGCTCGCAAGGACCGATGCACGGCCCGGACGAGTTCGGGGCAATGCAGCAAGGCGCGGGCGGCGGGATGTGGGCCTCGTGCGGCGAGCGCGAGGCCCAAGCCGACCAGGGAGTTCGGCCGGTCGGGATCCGTGGCGAGTTCCCGCCGGTAGGCCTGGATCGCTTCGAGGAAGTCGCCCGCCGTGTAGGCGAAGTCCGCGGCGGTGGCGCCGGGTACCGCCGGCGGTTTTCCGCCCGGCGACGGCGGTGTGCCGCCGACGGCGAGCCGGATCAGATCCGTTCTGGCGTGGGACCAGGCTCCGTCCGGTACCGGCGTCGGGGGAAGGTCCGGGGCGTCGAGGGTGATCGGTGGCCTCGGTCTTCCGGCGAGCCAAGCGGCCGCCAGTTCGGTGACCACGGACGGGTCCGGTCGCAGGTGGCGGACCCGCCAGCCGGCGAGGTGATCCCGGCCGGCGGCCGCGGCCAGTTCGCCGGCCTCCGCCGGTACGGGTTCGACCTGCCAGGGGCCGAGACGTTCGGCGATGTCGTCGAGGAACCGGCGTCCGGCGTCGGTCAAGGTCGAGTCCGCGCGCAGGACCCGCAGGGTGCGCCACGTCTGCTCGCGCCAGAACGCGAACTCGAAGCCTGAGCGCCGAGGGCATTCACCGGCTTGTGCCAGTGCGCGCCAGAACGCGGTGACCCCGAAGAACGCGTAGACCCCTTGCAGGGCACCGCTCACGGGCCGTGGATCATCCCGCCAGGTCACGTAGATCCGTTCACCGGGATCCGGCTCGGACAACTCGACCAGGTGCAGCAGCCCGCCGAGCACGATGTGCTGGAACTCGTGGATCAAGGTCTCCGCGAGGGACGCACCGTCGGCGGGCAGGCCGACCACCGCACTGCCGAACGCCTCCCCGGTCGACGCGCTCGGGTTCCGGAAAAGCACCTGGGGCTTCGGCACCAAGGAGGCGAGCCCGACGGGCATGATGCGGGCCAAGCCGGGGAGATGGGCGGCGACCAGGTGGCAGGCCTCGTCGATCAGCCGCTGCCAATCCGCCAAGTCCTTGTCCGGCAGCCGTTCCGGTGGGATCGGTTCGTAAAGTCCTCGATAGGGATCGAGATCGTCCAGCCGCAGGGAGAACCGGTGCGCGCCTACCTGGCTCCGGACTCGCCGGATTCCCCACCAGCCCGGGGCGTCGGCGTCGGGTGAGCCGGGCAGGCGGACCGTCGTTTCGGCGTTCGAGACGAGGTAGCGGCCTTTCTCGCCGCGCACGATGGCTGAGGAACACGCCGCGGTACCGGGAAATCTCGCCATGCCGAGGGAAGGGAGCATGGCGTTGCCGTGCCAGGCCGGGATGGCCGTTTCGAAGTCGAGCTCCGCCCGGATCGCCGCGGCCGCCGCGATCGCGTGCGCGTGGCCCAGATGCATCCACAAAGGACCGACACCGTCGATCCCGTTGCGCAGCAGGCGAGTCGTGTAACCGGCCCAGCTTCCGGTGTACGGGTTGGTGAGCATCCGGTTCACCGCGCGAGGTGCTCGTGCTTCGGCACGTGCGAGGAGTTCCCAAGCGGAATCGAGCGGGGGCAGGGGACCCGAATGGCCCGGTATCTTCGTGGCCTCGGTCAGCAACGCGTGGATCAGCAGTTTGCGACGGCTTCGCTCGGCCCGCCGCAGCCGCCGGGCCATGTCCTCGTCGCCGTCGAGGCGCGCCAGCGCGTCGAAGTCCCGCCATGACAACCGGTGGAACGCGGGGCGAGCCTCGGCGGGCGGCGGCATCAGTCGATGCGCTCGCCGCCCCCGGTGGTATTGCTTCTGTAGCGCGCGTGGACGCGTCGGGTCCGTTCGACGACGTGGAGCGCGGACTGACGGAAGGCTTCGCCGTCCAGCTCTCGTAACGCGGTGAAGGAGACCGCGTCGAGATCGATCAATGCCGATTCGATGCCCGGTTCGGTGCTTGCCGAGAAAGAACTCATCGTGCCGATTCCCTCCACCCCGTGGAACGGTTGCGAGAGTTGAACCTCGACAAGGATAGCCGAGATTTCGCGGACTGATCAGGCGTCGGCGGGCGGAGGTGGCCGCCCGGCCGCCAATTCCCGTAATGCGCGAGGACGGGTGATCGTGACGCGCTGGCGCGCGGTGCGTACGACACCCAGCCGCCGGAGTTCTTCGAGTCCCCGGATCAGGGTGCTGCGGGAGACACGCGCGAAGCCCGCCAATTCCCCTTGGTTGAAGCGGAGATCGACCTGCTGCCCGTTCGTCCAGTCGACCGCGTGCTGCAGCGCGAGCTCCAGGAGGACCGCGGCGAGGCGTTGCGGGAAGTCCGGGCCGCCCGCTTCGAGCCGCAGCCTGTCGGATTGCTGCAGCCGGATCGCCGCGGTACGGAAGATCTCTTCGGCGATACGCGGCCTGTCTCGCAGGACCGCGAGGAACTTCTCCCTCGGCACGACCAGGGTGCGCACCTCGTCGATCGCCGACATGGTGGCGGACCGGGGGAGCCCGCTGATCGGGGCCAGCTCGCCCACGATCTCCGCGGGGCCGCGGGCGGCCAGCGGCGCGTCCTCGCCGCGATAGTTGGTGGCGCTGATCTTCACCCAGCCTTGGAGGACGACGAACATACTGGTGGGCGGGCTGCCCTGGAGGGCGAGGATCTGGCCGGGCCGCCACACTTTCACCTGGCCCGCGCTCCGGAGAGCGGACTGCTCCGCAGGCGTCAGCCGACTCCAGGTCCCGAAGCCCCCGCGGTCACCCGTTGCGGAACCGGTCATCCTGGCTCTCCGGATCGCAGGGGGCCGGATTCGCGCTGTGGTCGGAATTCGCGCTGTGTTCCATTTGACGCATCAGCCACTCCCCCGACTCGTCACCATGGTCAGTGGGCAGAACGACCCGGAAGTTTCGCACCGCAACCGGTAATTGTGCCAGGCACGGGGTGACTTCACCAGGCCTCGGGCAGGCGACGGGGGAGGACGTCATGCGCAGCGCCGAAAGTGTCATGGGACGGCCGAAGGATCACCGGCGTGAACCGGCCGTACCGAATCCACGGACGCCCAAGGCGTTCGGCCGAAGACCGGCCTTCTTCGCGCCGCACCCGCCGCTGATGTCCGGCGGGTGGTATCAGGGCGACGACCACGAGGTCGTCGGTCCGGGGCGGTATCCGGTCCCGCGTCCGCCCGCCAAATCGGTGAAGGTGGCGTTGTCGTGGGTGCTTTTTCTGGGCCCTTTGGGGTTTTGTTACGTATCACCCGTCGGTGGGCTGATCGCGACGGCGGCTTCGGTCACGGCGATCACGTTCGGCGGGTTCTCGTTGATGGCCGTGATCTGGCCTGTCGTCATGGTGCTCGCGGTGGCGGCGTTGTCCGGCCGTCCGGACGGCGACACGAAATGACGTCCGCCCGGTTCCGGGCCGGATGAACCGGGTGGGGGACGCTCAAGGGGGGCGGCCCCCACCACGGTTTTCGCGCGGTTTCGCGTGTCTGGATGGCCGACTCGCGTGTCTGGGTGGACGACACACGTGTCTGGATGGACGACACGCGTGATTGGACGGACGACTCGCCGCGGGAGCCGGGCCGTGGGCGTGTCGGCCGTCCGATCACGCGAACCGGCCGTTCCGGTACCGGTTTCTTGCCGCCCGAGTACATGAAGGCCCCCTTCCCGTACCTAGGTGCAAGGGAGGGGGTCCTTCATGTACTCGGCAAGGTGTGAGGGTCGAGTTTCCGCGGCTGAGCCGAGGGAAGGGGGCCTTCACGGACCGGCCGGCAATGAAGCGCGGCCACGCCCACCGCGGCCACCATCCGAAAGTCGTGAACTGTTGCTCCGATCATGCAGCCCGCGGGCGGAACCCTTGAACCGGACAGGCACCTATGCTTCTATCTGCTCGATAGTCGCCGAAAAGGTGCAGTTTCGAACATCGTGGACTGGGTTAAACGTCATTCCGGGAGGGCTCCGTGCGCCGTCGTACCCTGCTGAAGGCCGCTGGCGCGGCTTCCGCCTTCACCTTGTTGCCGGCGAGCGTCCGGCAGGCGCTCGCCGCGGAAGCGCCCACGGGCGGGCTCGACGTCATCGAGCACGTCGTGGTGTTCATGCAGGAGAACCGGTCGTTCGACCACTATCTGGGGACGCTGCGCGGCGTACGGGGTTTCGCTGATCCGGCCGCGATCAAACTGCCGTCGGGAGCGTCGGTCTTCCAGCAGCCGGACGGCGCGGGAACGCTGCTGCCGTACGCGATCGACGACCAGTTCATGGCCGACGTCGACCACAGCTGGTCCGGTGGGCACCGGGCATGGAACAAGGGCCGTCACGACGCGTGGCGCGCGGCCAAGGGCGTTCGCTCTCTGACCTATCACCGGCGTTCGGCGCTGCCGTTCTACCACGAGCTGGCCGACGCGTTCACCGTCTGCGACGCCTACCACTGCTCGGAAATGGGGCCCACCAACCCGAACCGGATGTACCTGTTCACCGGAAAACTCGGCTTCGAACCGGACGGCACGACCCGCGCGATCGGCAACGCCGCCTGGCGGAACCCCGGGCACACCGGCTACACCTGGAAGACCTACGCCGAGCGCCTCCAGACGGCGGGCCGGAGCTGGCGGGTTTATCAGGAATGGGACAACTACGGCGACAATTCGCTGGACTATTTCAGCAGTTTCCTCGCCGTCGGCACCAAGGCCTTGTCGAAGGTCAAGGACTCCGCGGGCAAAGCGTTCCCGAAGCTGGAGTACTTCTACTACGCGCTGGATTCGGCCTCGGCCGCCGAACGGACCCGGCTGCTCGACGGTCTCGCCGCGGGCGTCGCGACCTTGACCGCGACCGAGCGCGCTCTCTACGACCGGGGTCTGGCCAGGGTCGCGCCGAAGCAGCTGCCGGTCGCTTTCAAGGCCGACGTCGACGCGGGCAGGCTGCCGTCCGTGTCGTGGATCGTCGCGCCGGAATCGCAGACCGAGCATCCCGCGTGGGGGCCCAACACCGGGGCCGAGCTGGTGAAGTCGATCCTCGACACCCTCGCCTCCAAACCCGGAGTGTGGAACAAGACCCTGTTCCTGCTGACCTACGACGAGGACGGCGGCTTCTTCGACCACATGCCGCCGCCCGCGCCGCCTGCCTCGGCCGACGAGGGCAAGAGTTCCGTGGCCACGACCGACGAATTCGTCTCCGGGGAACCGATCGGGCTGGGGGTGCGGGTGCCGATGTTCGTCATCTCCCCGTGGAGCCGGGGCGGGAAGGTGTGCTCGGAGGTCTTCGACCACACCTCCGTGCTGCGCTTTCTGGAGCAGTGGAGCGGTGTCGCCGAGCCGAACATCTCGCCGTGGCGGCGCACCGTGTGCGGCGACCTGACGTCGGCGCTGGACACCACGGCGCCGAACGCGACCTATCCGGCGCTGCCCGCACCGGTGCCGACGAGCGGGCCGTGGAACACCCAGCCGCAGCCGCCTTCCGTGCAGAAGCTTCCGGTGCCGGAGACCGGCGTTCGGCCCGCGCGGCCCTTGCCCTATCAGCTGACGGTCTCCGGGCGGGTGACGGCCGAGCGGTTCTGGATCGACTTCGCCAACAGCGGAGCCGCGGGCGCTCATTTCTACGTCTACGCCAACGCGCACCGGACCGACGGGCCTTGGCGCTACACGCTCGGCGGGAACGCGACGCTCTCGGACTATTGGCAGGTGGGTTCCCCGGACGGCGCGTACGACCTCACCGCACACGGCCCCAACGGTTTCCTGCGGCGGTTCGCGGGCAACCGGATCACCGCGACCACCGGCGGCGCACCGAATCCGGAGGTCGTGCTGCGGCCGGGTTCCGGCGTCGTGTACCTGAAGATGACCAACGCCGGCGCCGCGTGCGAGCTGACCGTGCGCACCGGCAACCGGGGTGGCGGACCGTGGACGTACTCGGTCGCCCAAGGCGCGACGGTCGAGGACTGGTTCAGCACCGAAGGCGGCATGGGTGGCTGGTACGACCTGACCGTCCAGGGGCCGGACGGCTTCCTCCGCCGCTTCGCGGGACATGTCGAGACAGGCACAGAGACCATCAGCGACCCGGTGATGGGTTCCGGGCCGCTCGCCGCCACCGTCCGCTCGGCCGACAGCCAGGAGACCGCGGGCGAGTCCGGCGCCGCCACGAACGCCGTCGACGGGAATCCCGCCACCCACTGGCACACCAAGTGGTCCGGCGGGGAAGACCCGCTGCCCCATGAGATCCAGCTCGATCTCGGTGCCGCCCGCACCGTCACGGGGCTGGCCTACCTGCCGCGCCAGGACGGTTCCGCCAATGGTCGCGTCGGCGCGTACGAGGTCTACCTGAGCGCCGACGGGTCGGCCTGGGGAAACCCCGTCGCCACAGGCACTTTTGCCGACGACGCCGCCCGGAAGACTCTGCGGTTCTGGCCTGCCCGGGCCCGCTACGTCCGGTTCCGGGCCCTCACCGAAGCGGGCGGGCGCGGCCCGTGGACGTCGGCGGCGGAGGTCGTCCCGCTCGGCTGGACGTGACCCGAAGGGGTTGGGCGATCTGAACGGAATCCTCGCCGATCCCGCGTGAGGCCGCCCGCTCTTGTATCATGTACTTGATACAAGAGCGGGGAGGTCGATCGTGCCGTTCGACAACATCGTGGCCGTCGCCCTGATCATGGGCCTGTTCGGCCTGGCGATCCTGGTTCTGTCGTGGCCGGGCGAAAAACAGGGCAGGAAGGTGCTGCGGCGGTGGGGTGCCGCCGATCCTTCGCCGTCCGACGTCGCCGAGGCCGTGCGCTATCTGCGCCGTCGCCGGTTCTGGTATCCGTGGCTGTTCCTCGGACTGCCGGTGCTGGCCGATCTCGCCGGCGTCCGGGGTGAGGGCGCGTCGCTGCTGCTGGCCACGCTGCTCATCGGCGCGTTGATCGCCGAGGTGCTGGCTCAACGGCCGCGAAAGGGCGCCCGCCGCGAGGCGGCGCTGGAGCGGCGTGCGGTGCGCGGGCTCATTCCCGGCTGGGGTCTGATCCTCTACACGGTTGTCGTCGCGGCCGCGGCGGTCTGGCTCGTGGTCCATCGCTGGTGGGCGCTGCTCGGGGTCGCCGCTGCCGTCTCGGTGGTCACCTGGCTGATCGTCCTGCTCGCGGTGCGCCGACCGTCCACAGGGGACACTCCGGCGGACGGCGCGCTGAGGGTCCGCAGTGCCCGGGTCGCCGCGGGGCTGGGGCTCGCCGCCACCGTGACGCTGGCGATGCCGGAGGTGACGGACGCCGGTTCGGCGGCCGTGGTCCTCGCCGGGCTGGCCGGCTGGTATCACCTCGCCCGCCGTTCGCCCGCGGAAGCCGTGCGATGCCACTGAAGGTGGTCGTCGACACGGAACTCGGGGTCGCGCCGTGGCGGCAGGTGCGGGACCAGATCGTCCGGTTGATCACCACGGGCGCGCTGGCGCCGGGCACTCGGCTGCCCGCCATCCGGCAACTCGCCAGGGATCTGGCGCTCGCTTCGGGCACCGTGGCCAGGGTCTACCGGGAACTGGAAGAGGACGGCTGGGTGTACACCGCCCGCGCCAAGGGCACGGTCGTCGCCGAACTCGCCGGCCGTCCGGGCAAGGCGGCGCTGCTGCGGGCGGCGGCGGACGAGTACGCCCGTACCGCCAGGGAACTCGGCGCCGATCCGGGTGCCGCGCTGGACGCCGCCGCGGCGGCGCTGAAGTCACTCCAATGACGTGTCGCCGAAGTGTTCGAGCAGCAGCCGCAGGCCGCCGATCAGTTCGGCCCACTGCGCCGGTTTCAGATCGGGCAGGAGGCCGGCTTCGTTCTCCAGGTGGAGCACGAAGACCTCGTCGACGACTTCGCGGCCTTTGGCGGTCAGCCGGATCTTGACCGAACGGCGGTCGTCGCTGTCGCGCACCCGCTCGACCAGGCCCTTGGCCTCCATGCGGTCGATGCGGTTCGTGATCGCCCCCGAGGTGACCATCGCGGCTTTGAGCAGCGCGCCGGGGGTCAGACCGTCGGCTTTACCCGATCGGCGGAGCGTGGTGAGCACGTCGAACTCCCACGACTCCAGGTCGTGCCGGACGTTGAACTCCTTGAGCTTCCGGTCGAGGATCCGGGAAAGCCGCTGAATCCGGCCGACCACCTCGGCGGGCCAGAGCTTGTCTTCGAGGTCCGGCCGCTCGTGCCGCCACATCGCGATCACCGCGTCCACCGCGTCGGCCATGACGCCCTCCAATCGTCTCAACATTAAGAGACTTGACATTGACAGAAGTCGCTGGTGTTATCTCAACGTTGAGATTATCAGTGAGGAGACATCATGGCGATCATCGCCGAACGGCCTGTCGTTCCGAGCGAACCGGCGGCCACGAAACCGACCCTCCGGGACGCCGGGCTCGCCGCCTTGGCACCGGCCAGCTGGGGCACCGTCTACGTCGTCACCGCGACCCTGCTGCCCCCGGACCGGCCGCTGCTGGCCGCCGCGCTGAGGGCCCTCCCGGCCGGGTTGCTCCTGCTGGCACTGACCAGGCGGCTCCCGCGCGGATCCTGGTGGTGGAAGACGGCGGTACTCGGGATGTTCAACTTCGGCGCCTTCCTGCCGTTGATCTTCTTCGCCGCGTACCGCCTTCCCGGCGGTGTCGCCGCGACCCTCGGCGCCCTGCAACCCCTGCTGGTGGCCTTGCTCGCGCTGCCGATGCTCCGCGTCCGGACACCGGCGCCGATCCTGCTCGCCTCGATCGCCGGCGCCGGTGGTGTCGCGCTGCTGACCCTTTCGGCGGAAGCCCGCCTCGACCCGCTCGGCCTGGCCGCCATGTTCGCCGCCGTCGGGTTGATGGCCGTCGCCCTGATCCTGACCAAGAAATGGGGCCGTCCCGAGCATCCGCTGGCGATGACCGGCTGGCAGCTGACCCTGGGCAGCGTCGTGCTGGCCCCGGCGACGCTGCTGTTCGAAGGTCTCCCGGACACGCTGACGACCGCGAACCTGCTCGGCTACGGCTACATCGGCATCGTCACCACCGCGCTGGCCTATCCGTTGTGGTTCCGCGGCATCGACCGCCTCGCCCCGGCGTCGGTCTCCTTGCTGACGCTGGTCAACCCCCTCGTCGCCACGGCCGCCGGGTTCCTGGTGCTCGGCCAGACCCTCACCGGCTGGCAGCTCACCGGATTCGCCGTCGCTCTCACCGCTTTGACCCTCAGCCAGACCCTCAACCGCCCGAAGAACTGACGAAGGAGACCGATCATGACCGAACTGAAGATCCTCGCGATTTCCGGCAGCCTGCGCGACGGCTCGCACAACACCGCCCTGCTGAACGCGGCCCGCAAGACGAACCCCGGTGGGATGGCCATCGAGTTGTACGACGGTCTCGGCGATCTGCCGCTCTACCGCCAGGATCTCGACACCGCCACCCCACCGGAACCGGTGGCGGATCTCCGGCGCCGGATCGCCGAAGCGGACGGCCTCCTGATCGCCACCCCCGAACACAACTCGTCCCTGCCCGCCGCGCTGAAGAACGCGATCGACTGGGCGAGCACGCCGCCCGCCGAATCGCCGCTGCCCGGCAAACCGATCGCGATCGCCGGTGCCTCTCCGGGGGCTTTCGGTTCGGTCCGCGCCCAGCAGTCGCTCCGCCAGATCCTCGCGTCGATCGGTTCGGACGTCGTCGTCAAACCCGAGGTGACCGTCTTCCGCAGTCACGAACGCTTCGACGAAGAAGGCACGCTGACCGACGAGTTCACCGCGTCGCTGCTCGCCGACCTGCTCACCGCGCTCGCCGGGACCATCGGCGCGAATACCCGGCGAGCGCGGTGAACGGGCTCCGGTCAGACGGCGTCGGCCTTGTCGTTGCGGTCGGCCTGGGACCAGCCGTCGTCGTCCCGTTCGAGGCCGGAACCGGTGCCGTAGAAGACACTCTTGGCGTTCTGGTCACCGGCGAGGTGGTACTGCAACCACGCGGTGATCGCGCCGATGAGGCGGTAGCGGGTGTCGCCTTGCAGGAAGTGGGTGGCCCCCTTCAGCTGGCCGTACACGGCGGGGACCTGGTCGCACGCGAGGAACCGGCCGCGGACGTAGAAGGCGGGCACGATGACGTCGGCTTGCCCGGACACGAAGAAGGCGGGCCCGTGCAGCTTGTTCACGTTTCCCTGCGGGCCGGGCATGATCGGCAGCGTGGTCTTCACCAGCGGATCGGCGCCGGCCGCGATCGCGCCCCCGCCACCCTGGGAATGTCCGGCGGCGGCGATCTTCCCGGTGGCGATCCGGCCGTGGAACACGCTGCCGGGCCGGGAGTTCTCCGCGATCAGGTAGCGGGCGCCTGCCAGCATCTCCTCGCCGGATCCCGACTGGCCGGTGTTCGCGGCCGCGATGACGTAGCCCCAGCTCGCGAGATGGGTGAACAGGGCTTCGTACTGGCCGACGGTGGCGTTGGTGCCGTTGCCCCAGATCAGGACCGGATGCTCGGTGGCGGCGGCGGAGATGCCGGCGGGGTAGTAGAGGGTGTGCGCCGGGCCGCCTGGCGCTTTGACCGCCTTGTGCGGCCCCGCTTTCTCGTAGACACGGGGGCTGGTCGAGGCCGAGGCCGAGGCGGACGCGGCGACGGCGGTCTGCGG
Source organism: Amycolatopsis sp. NPDC000009 (assembly GCF_055563465.1). Classification (NCBI taxonomy): domain Bacteria; kingdom Bacillati; phylum Actinomycetota; class Actinomycetes; order Pseudonocardiales; family Pseudonocardiaceae; genus Amycolatopsis; species Amycolatopsis sp. NPDC000009. Next base: position 24,697 of record NZ_JBVHDI010000011.1, on the reverse strand, counting down.
GACCACCGTCGCCGTCACGGCGAGGGCCGCCACGGTCAGCAGTGCCCTGCGGGTCAAGGAACGCATGGGTTCTCCGAAAGGGTGTCGAAGGATTGTTTCCCGTGATCATTCCAATCGGAGCGCCGATCGTTCCTGGATGTTTCCCAGTATTGCCACCGTGTTCTTTGTGAATGGTGACAACGCGCGCGGCGGATTCATTGCGGGTACTCATTCATTCCAGGTGACCGGGAGCTCGTGGACGCCGTAGATGTTCATGTCGGTCTTGAGCTTGACTTCGCCGGCGGGGACGGCGAGCGCGAGCGTCGGGAAGCGCCGCAGCAATCCCTCGAAACCCGCGCGCATCTCGATCCGCGCCAGCTGCTGGCCGAGGCACTGGTGGATGCCGTGCCCGAAGGACAACAGGCTGCGGGCGTTGCGGTGCAGGTCCAAGGTATCGGGATTCTCGAACCGCCGCGGATCACGGTTCGCGGCGAGCAGCGAGATGATGACGGTCGACCCCGCGCGGATCGTTTCGCCGCCGAGTTCCAGATCTTCCGTGGCATAGCGGAAGAAGATGTCGGCGACGGACAGGTAGCGAAGCATCTCTTCGACGGCACCGGGCATGAGCTCCGCGTCGGCACGGAGTTCGGCCAGCTGTTCAGGGTGCTCCAGCAGCGCGAAAGTGCCCAGCGACAACATGTTCGCGGTGGTCTCGTGGCCCGCGAGCAGCAGCAGGAAAGCGGCTCCCGTCAGCTCCTCGATGGTGAGGTCGTCGTAGCGGCCGAGGTCGGACAGGATGTCGTCGCCGGGCGTCTCGCGTTTGCGGGTGACCAGTTCGGTGAGGAACGTGTTCATCCCGATGAACGCGGCCATCTTCTCCTCCAGCGTCTGGTCCCTGACCATGAGCTGCGCGGAGTCGGCCTGGAAGTTCTCCCGGTCCTCGTAGGGGACGCCGAGCAGTTCGCAGATCACCAGCGACGGCACCGGCAGTGCGAACTCCTTGACGAGGTCGATCGGCGGGACCAGCGCGGCCATCGCGTCCAGCTGCCGTTCGGTGATCTCGACGATGTGCTCTTCGAGCTGCTTCATCCGCTTGACGGTGAAAGCCCCGGTGAGCCGCTTGCGCAACCGGCCGTGGTCCGGCGGGTCCATGGCGACGAACATGCCCGGCATCGGCGGGGACGGTTCGGTCGGGGCGGGCATCCCCGGCGTTTCGTACGGAATGTGGACGATGCCGATGTCCTGGCGCGAGCTGAACCGGGTGTCGGCCATCAGTTGCCGGACCTCGTCGTAACCGGTGACGAGCCAGCCCTCGTGACCGTCGGGGAAGACCATGGGACTCACCGGGCGGGCCTCGCGCAGCCGGGTGATCTCGCTGGGCGGGTCGAAGGGGCCCGCGTCGCGGTCCATCGGGAGGCCCTGCGGGATGGGAACCGTCTGAGTCATCGCTTCGCCTTTCGTGGTGGTTGTGGCCACCACTGTGCCCGCGGATCCTGACAGCGGGCTGACACGGCGCTGACACCACCCGTGTCAGCGGCGTGGCGGGGGCGTGTCAGCGTGGCCGCCCAGAGTGGTGCCCATGACAGACACAGCGATCGCGGTCTCGGGACTGCGCAAGACCTTCGGGGACAAGGTCGTGCTCGACGGTATCGACCTGGAAGTCCCCGCCGGCACCATTTTCTCCCTGCTCGGCCCGAACGGGGCGGGGAAGACCACGACGGTGAACCTGCTGACCACACTGATGAAGTCCGACGGCGGGACGGCCAAGGTCGCCGGCCACGACCTCGTGACCGAGGCCAAGGCGGTACGCGCGGCGATCGGGGTCACCGGTCAGTTCGCGGCGGTGGACGAACTGCTCACGGGGCAGGAGAACCTGCAGCTGATGGTGGACCTGAGCCGGTCGACCGCGGGCAAGCGGGTCGTGGCCGATCTGCTGGAACGCTTCGACCTGGTGGAATCGGCGCGGAAGCCGGCGTCGACCTATTCCGGCGGGATGCGCCGGAAACTGGATCTGGCGATGACGCTCGTCGGCGATCCGCGGCTCATCTTCCTCGACGAGCCCACCACGGGACTGGACCCACGTAGCCGTCGCACGATGTGGTCGATCATCCGCGAACTGGTGGACGGCGGGGTCACCGTCTTCCTCACCACCCAGTACCTCGAGGAAGCCGACCAGCTCGCCGACCGGATCGCGGTCCTCGACCAGGGCCGCCTGGTCGCGCAGGGCACGCCCGGCGAACTCAAGCGCCGGATGCCCGGAACGCATGTCCGGCTGAGGTTCACCACCGGCGCCGAACTCGACGCGGCCGCGCGGATCTTCCCCGGCGCCACCAGGGACGACGAGGCGCTCGCCCTGCGGGTCCCCAGCGACGGCGGGACGAAATCCCTGCGCTCGCTGCTGGACCGGCTCGACGAGTACGCGGTCGCCGCCGAAGAGTTCTCCGTCCACACCCCTGATCTCGACGACGTTTTCCTCGCCCTGACGGGCCACAGCACGGAGGCAGTGAAATGAAATCCGCGTCCACGGTGATGTTGCGCCGCAACTTCAAGCACCTCGTCCGCAACCCGACCTCGGTGTTCAACGCGATCCTGATGCCGGTCGTGATGATGCTGATGTTCGTCTACGTGTTCGGGGACGCGTTCAGCGTCGGCGTCGATTACGTCGACTACGCGACGCCGGGATTGATGCTGCTGGCCGTCTGCTACGGGCTCGGCGCGACCGCGACCGCGGTGAACTCCGACATGACCAAGGGCATCATCAACCGGTTCAAGGTCATGGACGTCTCGCGCGGCGCGGTGCTGACCGGGCATGTCGTCACCAGCGTGCTGACCAACCTGCTCGCCATCGCGGCGCTCACCGGGGTGGCGTTCCTGCTCGGCTTCTCGCCGGCGGCCGGTTTCCTCGACTGGCTCGGCGTGGTGGGGATCGTCGTCCTGCTCGGTTTCGCGGCGGCCTGGCTCACGGTCGCGCTGGGCCTGGCGGCGAAGTCGCCGGAAACCGCTGGGATGGCTTCGGTGCCGCTGGTCATGCTGCCGTTCTTCAGCAGCGCGATCGTGCCCGCCGAGAAGATGGGGCCCGGGCTCCGCGAGTTCGCGGAATACCAGCCCTTCACGCCGATCATCGAGACCCTGCGCGGGCTTCTCACTGGGGCTCCGGCCGCGGGCGACGTGCTCCCCGCGCTCGGCTGGTGCGCCGGGATCGCGCTCGCCGGATACCTGTGGGCGTCCTCGACGTTCAAGAAGCGAGCGTGATCTCGGCCAGCCGCTTCCAGTCCGCTTCGGTGCCTTCTCGCGCCGCCTCCGCGAATTTCGCTTCGCCGAGGCGGCGCAGCACTGTCTCCTCGATCCGGGTCACGTCGGGACGGGACCGGTCCGGCAGGCCGCGCAGTTCGTCGGCCGCCCCGAGCAGCCGTGCGGCCTGCTCGGGATCGTCCTGGCGCAGGGCCAGATCCGCGATCCCGACGAGCATCTGGGCGATCAGGGGGACGTGCCGCACCTCGCCGGCCGCCTCCCAGGCCGCTTGCCGGTGCTCACGCGACTTTTCGAGCTCCTCCGCGAAGTAGCCCAGTAGGTCGTGGGTGATGGCGCGAACGTGGCCGAGGCCTGCTTCGTCGCCCATCACGGTCGTCGCGATGTCGAGCTGCCGCGCCGCCTCTTCGGTTTCACCCCGCCAGTGGGCGAGCTCCGCGTGCGCGAGGGCGAGCATGCCCAGCGCCCCCGGCCAGGTGACCCGCTCGGCGTACAGCTGAGCTTCGGCCACCGCGGCCGCGCCGGCCTCCTCGTCACCCATCAGCCAGTACAGCTGCGCCTGCCGCGACCGCAGCCGGATGAGGTCTTCGAGGGAACCGACCTCGGTCACGACCGTGACCGCTTCTTCGTAGTACGCGCACGCGGTGGCGAAATCGCCGCGGGTGGCGATCCGGTCCGCCAGTTCGGTCAGGGCGAACGAGATCCCGAACCGCTCGCCGATCGCCCGGAACTCGCCGAGCGCCTGCTCCAGGTACTCGTCCGCCTCCCGGCCGGGATGGCCGAGCGTGATCCGCATCTTGCCGAGGTGCAGCCTGCCCAGCGCTCGGACCCAGTCGTTCGCGTCGTCCAGCACCGGTTCCCACGCGGACAGGGCTTCGTCCCCGGCCAGCATGCGTTCGAGCGGGACGACGAGCCCCAGCAGCGGATGTTTCTTCTCGGTGCGCGTGCTCAGCCGGTACGACTCGTGGATCCACTTCGCCGCGGTGTGTTCGTCGGCGAAACCGGAACTCACGAACAGCGAGACGAGCCCGTACACCACGGCCGCGACGTCGTCGGACACCTCGCCCGGCGTCCTGACGGCCGCGCTGACCAGCTCCATACCTTCCGTGCGGTGCCCGCTGAGCCACCAGTACCAGCCGCACGCCGCCGCCAGCCGCATCGCCTCGGGCCCCTCGCCCGCGGCGAGGGCGCCGCGCATCGCGGACGTGATGTTGTCGTGCTCGGCCTTGAGTTTGGCGAGCCATTCCAGCTGCTCGGCGCGGCGGAGCATCGGCTCCGCGGCCTCGGCGAGCTCGGTGAAATAGGCGAGATGCGCGTGGCGTGCCACGACCGTTTCGCCCGCCTCGGCGAGCCGTTGCGCCGCGTACTCCTTGATCGTGCCGAGCATCCGGTAGCGCGGCGCGTCGTCGCCCGCCGCGACCAGCAGCGACTTTTCGGTCAGTGTGGTGAGCAGTTCGAGGACCTCGTACTGCTCGACCGTCTCGCTGACGCAGACCCGCTCGGCCGCTTCGAGGCTCGCGCCGCCCGAGAACACCGAGAGCCTGCGGAGGACCGTCCGTTCGGCGTCGGACAGCAGTTCCCAGCTCCAGTCGACCATGGCGCGCAACGTCCGGTGCCGGGGCAGCGCGGTCCGGCTGCCGCCGGTCAGCAGGCGGAACCGGTCGTCGAGCCGGTTCGCGAGCTGCTCGATGGACATGGTGCGCAGCCTCGCCGCGGCCAGTTCGATCGCCAGCGGCATCCCGTCCAGGATCCGGCAGACGCGTGCCATCGTGGCGAACGTGGTCTTGTCGGCCGAGAAATCCTTGTGCACCGCGCTCGCCCGGTCCAGCAGCAACCGGACGGCGGGGGAGGCTTCGATCTCGGCGGCGCCGGCGTGCCGGTCGGGTACGGCCAGCGGCACGACGTGCCACAACGTCTCGCCGGTGATGCCGAGCGGCTCCCGGCTGGTCGCCAGAATCCGGAGACGGCGGCATTCCCCGAGCACGCGATGGGCGAACGCCGCGGCCGCCTCGATCACGTGCTCGCAGTTGTCGAGGATCAGCAGGACTTCCCGGTCGCGGATCGCGGCGACGACCCGGTCGGCGGGTTCCGCGTTCGACGACTCGCCGAGCAGGGCGTCCCGCAGCCCGAGCGCGGCCAGCGTCGCTTGGGCGACATCGTCTTCCGGGCCGATGGCGGCGAGTTCCACCAGCCACGCCCCGTCCGGCAGATCGCCGAGCAGGGTGCGCGCGGTTTCGGTGGCCAGCCTGGTCTTCCCCGAACCGCCGGGACCGAGCAGGGTGGTGAGCCGGTGCCCGGCGACGAGGTCGCGGACCTTGGCGACGTCGGCGTCCTTGCCGACGAAGCTGGTCAGCTCGGCGCGCACGTTGGTCTTGCGGTTCTCTTCACGCCGTCCCAGCTCGCCCCGCAGCAGCGCGACATGCACCGCGGACAGCTCCGGCGACGGATCGACGCCGAGCGCGTCGGCCAGTGCTTCCCTCGTGCGCTGGTACACGAGCAGGGCTTCGGTGTCGCGGCCGGTCGCCGCCAGAGCCCGCATCAGCGCGGCGACGAGCCGCTCACGCAGCGGATGCGCGGCCACCAGGTCGGTCAGTTCGGTGACCAGTTTCGCGCCGTGGCCGAGGTCGAGCTCCGCGTCGAACCGATCCTCCAACGCCGTCAGGCGAAGCCCTTCGAGCCGGGTGACCGCCGCGTCGAACGCGCCGCTGTCCTGCAGGCCGACGTCCTGCATGGCGGCACCGCGCCACAGGGCGAGGGCCTCACGCAGCCGCCTCGGCTCCTCGTCGCCGCGGGCCTGGCCGACGAGACGCTCGAACCGCACGGCGTCGACGTCGTCGGGCGAGACCTTCAGCCGGTAGCCGTCCGTCTGTCCCTCGACAACCCCTTCCGGCAGCACCTTCCGCAGCCGGGAAACCAAGCGCTGCAAGGCGTTCGTCGCGTCGGCGGGTGGCTGTTCGCCCCAGATCCAGTCGACGAGCGTCGCCTTCGGGACCACACGGCCCGGTTCGAGCGCGAGGGCGATCAACAGCCCACGCAACCGGGCGCCCGGCACGTCGGCGAGACCGCCGTCGTCCGTGTGCACCTCGAAGGGCCCCAGCATCCCGATCCGCATTGGGCCGATCTTGCCACGGGTGACCAGGGGACTTACGACTCGCCGGTGATCCTCGCCGAGCCGACCGAAGCCGCGGTGATCGCTTGGACGGCGGCCCGGGTCGACGAACCGGAGTTCAGGCCGGTGAGCGACGTCCGGTCGAGGGCGTGCACGACGAACTCGTAGGTGTTCACCGTCGAGGGCGAGCACGGGCCCTGGTAGCCGTAGAGGCTCGCGCTCCCGCGGTAGTAGACCTGCCTGGAGCCGGCGGGCACCGGTGGCCGGTAGACGTGCTGGACGTTCTGGGGGAGCGAGGCCGTGCTCGCCGGGATGTCGTAGATGACCCAGTGGATCAGGGCGGCGTTGTCGAGGTCGCGCATGACGACGGCGTAGCTCTTCGCCCCGGAGGGAGCACCCGACCAGGCCAACGGCGGCGACTCGTTCCTCTTGGCCGGATCCTGCCCGCCGCCGCTGGTGCATTCGTGGACCTTGGGCATGAGGCCGCCGTCCGCGAAAGCGGTACTGGACAGCGTGAACGCGTCTTGAGTGGCCGACGCCGCCGGGGAAAGGCAGGCGGCGCCGAGGGCGAACAGGGCGCAGAACACGATTCTCGTTGCTCTCATCGGAGACTCCCGAGGACGTTTGTGGTTCTCGTGCGCGGAATTCAGCCTAGGCAGGCCGGGAAGCGGCGGCTAGCGCACTTTTCCGGTCTATCGAGGTGTTTTCGCCGGATCCCGAACTCGTCATTCGCGTGATCCTGCGCGTCATTCGCGTGATTGGAGGCGTAACTCACGAGTTACGCCTCCAATCACGCGAGTTACGTCTTCAAGCACGCGAATGACGGGTTCAGGCACGGACGAGTACCGAGAAGTAGATCGGCCTGCTGGCCGGGAAGAGCTCCCGGTCCTGTTCGTCGACCATCTTCCAGAAGACCTTGCAGTCGACCGGGGCGTTCGCCGGGGTGTTCACGGTGACCGTCACCTGCACGCGGCCTCCCGGGGCGGTGTCGTTGACCGGGATCCGGTCCGGGGTGCGGCAGGTGCCGGGCGCGACCGGGAGATCGGTGCGGCGCAGGTACCGCTTCCGCCACTCGACGGTGCCGGTGTTCTCCAGTTCCCACACCTTCACGAACTGGGTGCCCGGTGCGACCACGGTCTCGTCGGGGATGGTCACGTCGCCGAGGAATCTGCTGGAGTCGCCGGGATGCGGTGGTGCGGGAGCGTCCTGTGCACCGGGGAGCAGGATGACCACGACGGCGGCGATCGCGGCGACGAGCACGAGGACGAGCGGCACCAGAACGCGTTTGGACCGCCATCGCGAGGCGGGTTCCGGTTCGCGGTCGGCGGAGAGGACGAGCTGGACGCCCTGCCATCGGGCGTGCCATTCCTCTTCGTCACCGTCGCAGGCGCGGACGAACTCCCGGACCGTCTCCCACGGCTGCAACCGCGTGCCGGTGACGGTGAGGTGCAGGGTCGCGTGGGACACCGCGCCGGACTTCGCCGCCATCTTCCGGAAGGACGGCTCCCCGGCCCGCGTCCGGAGCTTCCGCAGCCCGTCCATGAACGCTTCCAGCTCCGGGGCCCGGTCTTCTGTTCGCGGTTCCGGCACGCTTCCCCTCGCGATCGTGTCCGATGTGACAACGATTCCCGTCACTCTGCGCGGCTTGGTGACTATATCGCGAAGAGTGTCCGGATCGCCGCGCCGACCTGCGGAATCCGCCGGGCGGTGGCGCTGTCAGACGCTGTCAACCTGCGGTTTTTGACGTCAGACGTTCCGTACAGGCGGTTCCGGCTGACACCGCTTCCGGGCCAGTGTCGGTCACGAGCTGTTCACGGGGAGCAGCCATCGAGTGAAGGAGCAGTCATGCGCAAGGTGGCAACCGCCGCGATGTTCGCCGCACTGTCCGCGACCGCGCTGGGGATGACGGCGGGACAGCCCGCGGCGGCCGCGCCGTCGGTCAACATGGAGGCCGTGGTCAAGGCGGCCATGTGGGATCCGTACAAGCCGGACCAGTCGATCACGCCGGGCTCCGGTGAGAGCGTCAAGGTGGTCGAGCAGGCGCTGGCCGCGAAGAACCTGCTCGACAAGAAGCAGGTCGACGGTCACTTCGGCACGTCGACGGTCACCGCGTACCAGAAGTACCAGAAGTCGCTCGGGCACAGCGGCCTCGCCGCCAGCGGTCTGCCGGGCAAGGGTTCGCTGACCGAACTGGGCAAAGGCCGCTACACCGTGACCGCGCCGATCAGCGTCGGCTCCAAGACCAGCCTCGACGGCAAGACGGTCAACAAGCGCACCGCCGACATGATCGCCGCCGCGGAGAAGAAGGCAGGCGTCAAGTTCACCATCACCCAGGGCTCGTACAACGCCGGTGGTGTCGGCGCCTCGGGCGGGACGCACGACGGCGGCGGTGCCGTCGACATCTCGGTGAACAACATCTCGAACAAGACCGCCGCGGTGAAGGCGCTGCGCGAGGTCGGGTTCGCCGCGTGGCACCGCACCCCGAGCCAGGGGAACTGGGCCGAGCACATCCACGGGATCGCGATCAGCGACACCGACATGTCGCCGCAGGCGCAGGCTCAGGCCGGTGACTACTTCAAGGGGCTCAACGGCCTGGCGAGCCACGCCAAGGACGACGGCCCCAAGGTGAAGAAGGTGACCTGGGAGGAATTCAAGCGTGGGTGACCGCTCCGCCGGGAGGTGATTCACGCAAGTCCGTGAAGGCCTCCTTGAGAGACCCTGAGTCCCTCAAGGAGGCCTTCACGGACCGCCGATCACCGGCGCTGATCACCGCGCGGTGCGCCGCCAGTGTTCCGCCGCCTCGCTCATGTCCTTGTGCAGATGGCGGAAGAAGCGGCTGGTGGCGTCGAGCCGCGCCCCCGCCTGCCCGTCGATCAGCCCGGCGCCCCGCCGGGTGACCTCCGCCCATCGGGTCATCGCGTCGAGACTGGTACGCCAGGCGCGATAGCCGAAATCGTCGTCGACGACGTACCGATGCCGTCCGCCCTCGCGTTCGCGGGAGATCAGGCCGCGTTGTTCGAGCCAGCCCACGGCCTTGGACACCGACGCGGGGCTGACTTCGAGCCTGGCGGCCAGTTCGGCGGCGGTACTGCCGCCGGTGTCCGCGGTGAACAGGCCGGCCAGGACCCTGGCCATCATCGACGGGACACCGGTCGCGGCCATCGTCTCGGCGAATTCGGTTTCGAAGTCCCGCACCGTCTCTCGCGTTCGGGTGGGGACGGGAGGCGGGCCGGGTTTGCGGCGGCGAGCCCGCCATCGTGTCGCCTGCTGTGCCTGGCCCGCCCGGTAGCCGTGGGCGCCGCCGTTGCGGGCGACTTCGCGGATCACCGTCGATTTGGGGCGGCCCATCCGGCGGGCGATCTCGGCGTACGTGAGCCCCATCGCCAGTCCCGAAGCGATCTGCCCGCGTTCCTCGTGGGTCAGGCGTTTTCCCGGCACCTGTCCTCCTGATCCGGTGCATTCAGCTCCATGGTCATTGCATCGATTGTAGGTGCTTGACCTCGTAAAACAGCCTGGAACGGTTGCTGGGTCCGGAAAAACGAGCCTAGTGTTTCCGGAAAATCGAGAGATCGGGAGGGAACCCGGGATGACGGCCAAGGTCTGCCTGGTCACCGGCGCTTCGTCGGGGATCGGCCACGCCACCGCGCTGGACCTGCTGCGCGCCGGGCACATCGTCCACGGCGCCGCGAGGCGCGTCGAGAAGATGGAGGACCTCCGCGCGGCGGGCGGCCATCCGCTGAAGATGGACGCCAGGAACGAGGACGATCTCCGCCACGCGGTCGACACCGTTCTCCAAGCGCACCAACGGATCGACGTCCTGGTCAACAACGCGGGCACCGTCCTGCACGGCGCCGTCGAGGACGTGCCGCTCGACACCGCGCGCGACCAGCTCGAAGTCAACCTCCTCGCGCCCGCCAGGCTCGTCCAGCTCGTCCTGCCCGCCACGCGGGCCCAGCGGTCCGGCACGATCGTCAACGTCTCCTCGATCGGCGGCGAGATCGCCCTGCCGTTCGGTGCCTGGTACTACGCCTCGAAGCACGCGCTCGAAGCCTTCTCCGACACGCTTCGCATGGAGGTCGCGCCCTTCGGCATCGACGTCGTGATCATCCAGCCGGGCATCATCAAGACCGAGTTCGAGGATCAGACCGCCGCGCAGCTCCGCGAGTATTCCGGCCGCGGGGCGTACCGGGAGATGGCGGAGGCCATGGCGCGGCACGGCGAGACCGGGCTCAGCGACGGCTCCGATCCCGCCGTCGTCGTGGACGCCATCCGCCGCGCGGTCGAGTCCGAAACCCTGGAAACGCGTTACGCAGTCGGCCACCTCGCCGAAAAACTCCTGGAACTCAACAGGACCCTGCCGGACCGCGAGTTCGACGAGCTGGCCATGCGCGCGACGAAGTAGCTCAACCGCTCGGCTGCTTCTTGACCGCCCTCCGGCGGCGGGTGCGGGCGACCCCGATCCACAGCAGGGCGGCGACGACGGCGCCCGGCACCGCCGTCAGGTACACCGGCCACGCGCGGAAACCCGAAAGCCACAGCATCGTGGCCAGGCCGAGGGTGATCAGCGTCCACAGCAGCGCGAGCGTGCCGCCCCTCCGCCGCCACCGGGCGGCGACGTCGCGCATCCTGTTCTCTACTCGGCTCACACCGGTGGATACCCGCTCATCGCCTGGTCAACCCCCGGAAATCGGGCCGGCGTATACGGAATGCCGGCACCCGGTCGCTAGGCTCGCGCGGATGGTCGAACCCGCCTACGATCCCGAACTCGCCGCCGTACTGCCCACGCTCGCGGGGAACGTGCCGGTCGGCATGACGGCGGATCAGCTCGAGCGCTACCGGGCGTTGCCGTTCCCGACGATCGAAGAGCAGATCGGCGACCGCCCGGTCACCTGGACCGATCACCCGATCCCCGGATACGGCGGGGCGGAGATCACCGTTTCGGTCATCGCCCGCCGGGATCGTCGTGGTGGCGGGCCGGGGATCTACCACGTGCACGGCGGCGGAATGGTGATGGGCGACCGGTTCGCGTCGGTGGGTCCGCTCGTCGACTGGGCGATGAAATACGACGCCGTCGCGGTCACCGTCGAATTCCGTCGCGCGCCCGAACATCCGCATCCGGTGCCGGTGGAGGACTGCTACGCCGGGCTGGAATGGATGGCCGCGCACGCGGACGAACTGGGTTTCGACCCCGGCTGCCTGGTCATCTTCGGCGGGAGTGGCGGAGGCGGGCTCGCCGCCGGGGTCACGTTGATGGCGCGCGACCGTGGCGGGCCGGCGTTGGCCGGTCAGCTGCTCCAGTGCCCGATGCTCGACGACCGGAACGAGACCGTGTCCGCGCACCGGTACGACGGTGTCGGCGTCTGGGACCGGACCAGCAATCTGACGGCGTGGACGATGGTCCTCGGGGACCGGCGCGGCACACCCGGAGTCTCGCCGTATGCCGCCCCGGCCCGCGCGACGGACCTCGGCGGATTGCCGCCGACGTTCATCGATGTCGCCGCCGCCGAGGTTTTCCGGGACGAGGCCGTGGCCTACGCGAATGCGCTCTGGGCCGCCGGGGGAGAGGCGGAATTGCACGTCTGGGGCGGCGCTTTCCATGGCTTCCACGATCTCGCCCCGGAAACCGCCGTCGCTCGATCGTGTGTGGCCGCCAGGGAATCCTGGCTGGAACGGCTGCTCGCCGGATGTGAAGGAAATTCCCCGAATTGCCGCCGGAACGGGCCGGTGTAACCCTGGTCATACCGAACGACACCACCACCACGAAGTACAGGAGTCGTTATGACCACCACCGAAATGCCGGCCGTCCACGAATGCACGGTCAGCGGCTGTTCGTACAACCACGACGGCTGTCACGCCTTCGCCATCACGGTCGGTGGCGGCAACGGATCGGCCGACTGCGGAACGTTCGTCCCGCTCAACACCAAGGGTGGACTCGATCGAGTGACCGCACAGGTGGGCGCCTGCTCCCGGTCCGACTGCCGCCACAATTCCGCGCTGGAATGCACCGCATCGAGTGTCCGGGTGGGACCGGGCGAGGGTGACCATGCCGCCAACTGTTTGACCTACGCCCCGTAGTGAAGCGGGGGGGGGGGCCCCCCCCCCCCCCCCCCCCCGGGGGGGGGGGGGGGGCGCCGGGGGGGGGGGGGGGGCCCCCCCCCCCACGCTCTCACCCCCCCCCCGCGGGCACGGGGGGGCCCCCCCCCCCCCCCCCCCCCCCCGGGGGGGGGGGGCCCCCCCCCCCCGCTTGGGGGTGCCTCAGCTCCCGGGCTGGTCGCAGCTCGCGGCGTCGGTGCCGAGCACCGGGTCGGTCACCGGGCGGCTGGTGATCGGAAGGGTCTTCCGAGTGGTCAGCGCGCCGTCGCGAAGGGTGTAGACGGTGCGAGTGCCCGAGTAGGTGAGCGGATCGGCACCGAGGTCGTCGGCTTCGGCCGCGACGGTTTCGAAGGTGCGGCCGCCGCCGTCGAGCGGGGTGCACTGGTAACCCAGATGGGCGGCGACGCCGCCGCCTTCGGCGACCGACAGCGGCTTGCTGTCGTTGTCGACGACCTGGGCGAGGTTGCGGCCGTCGTAGTGCAGGGCGGTGAAGAACGTGGTGTTGGCGCCGACGGACTGGGTGACGATCAGTTCGGCGCGGCCGTCGCCGTTGAGGTCCGTGACGCGCGGGGCCTGGAGCGGGACGGAGCTGTCGGCGGCGAGGTGGATCGAAGTGAAGGTCCCGTGCACGGTGGCGGACACGACCTGGTCGTTGTCGCCGGTGAGCTGGGCGGTGACGGTTTCGATCTCGCCGTCACCGTCGAGGTCGGCCACGGTGGTGACGGGGTCGCGCGGCGGGCTCGCCAGCGCCGGGACGACGGCGGCCAGGCTCAGCGCGGCGGCGACGCCGGTGATGGTGGCGGTACGGATGATGCCGGTGTGGTTCATGGTGCTCTCCCTCCGACGCTTCCGGTGAACTTTTCACCGAAAGTGCTCTCATGAGGGGAGACGGTTGCGGATCTTGAACGTGCATCCGGAGTGTGATGTGCCACACGAACGCAACCCGGGTGGCCCGCCCCCGAAGGAGCGGGCCGCCCGGTTCAGCCGATCTTCCACAACTGCAGCGTGGAGCCCGTGTCGGCCCGTTGCGTGACGGCGGCACCGTCCGAAGTGGACGCAGTCGTCAGCAGCAAGCCGGAGCGGACGCTCGCCAGCTTGTAAGCGCCGTCAGGCTGTTTCGTCGCGGTCCAGCGCTGGTTGGGCCCGCCGGTGCACGTCCACTGGATGACCCGCGCGCCCGCGGTGGTGGCTCCGCCTTCGACGTCGGCGCACAGGTTCGAATGCGAGTTCGTGAGGGTGTAGGAACCGTCGGACTGCCGGGTGAACAGCCATTTCTGGTTGGCGCCCTTGTTCGGCGTCCAGGTGATCAAAGGCGTGCCGGCGGCCGTCGACGAGTCCGGGTCGTCGAGGTTCTTGCCCGCCGCGGCCAGGGTGTGGATCCCGCCGAGGGTCGCGGCGCCCGCATCGGTGAACTTCAGCGTCTGTTCGGCCGCGGTCCGGCCGCCGCCGACGGCGTTCCCGCTGGTGTCGGTCCAGGAACGCGGCGGCGTGGTCTCCGCGAGGCGTGAAGCCTTGCCGGAAAGCCCGAGCACGAGCCCGCTGTAGCGGTTCACCAGCCGGAAGGTCCCCTTGTCCACAGTGGACGGGATGACGAACCACTGCTGCCCGACCGTCGAGGACGACGTCACGGTGGGTTTCGCGCCCCACGCCCGGCCCGCCTGCACGGCGTCGACACCGAGGAGCCCGCCCGTGGCCGCGTTGGTCACGCGGTACGAGCCGTCGCCGTCGGGGGAGAACTGCCACGCCTCGCGGTCGGAGCCGGTCGTGCTCGCGACCGACGTCGTCGCGGTCCCGGTGCCCTGCGCGAGAACCCGGCCGTCACCGAGGCCGATCCGGTACTTGCGCGCGGTGTCCACAGGGGACGGTGCGGGTGCGGACGACGTGATGGTCTGGGTGGTGTACTCGCCGCCCGCGTTGTTCGAGCAGGCCACCGCGCAGTACGAACGGAACTGCTTGCCGATGATGGTCGAGTTCGTCTTGTTCGCGGCGTCGACGAACCAGCGGTACCAGGACTGGTTGGTGTAGCTCCCGGTGTCGCCGATCAGCCGCCATTTCTGCGTCGTCAGGTCATCGGTCACGTAATAACGCTGGGGGACGACGCTGTCCACGGCTTCCGGCGCGCCGAGGTAGAGACCCAGGTGCGCGTTGTAGGCGATGTTCATGATGAACAGATCCGATTTGCGCGGCAGTTGCCCCGCGGCGATCTGCTGGCTGACGTTGCCGGTGTTGGCGGGGTCGTAGTCGTCCGCGACGGGGGTGTAGCCGGTGTCGCCGGGTGCGGACACGGGGACCATGTTGCTCTCGCGGCCGCCGACGCCGGGCTGGGTCCAGCCGCCGTCGAACCATTTCTGCCACGAGCCGGACGCCATCTTGGCCGAGATCGGCGAGCGGGCGACGTGCGCCAGCCCGGTCATCGGGCCACCGGCGCCGGCCTTCGGGACGATGCGCGAGCCGTAGTAGACGTAGAAGTATCCGGAGGCGGTGTCGACGAACAGGCGCGGGTCGCCGTCGCCGTAGTCGAACGTCTGGTGCGGGAACGCCGCCGTGTCACCGCGTTTCGTGCTGTAGGGCGAGGTGATCGCGTGGTCCTTGATGAGCCACGTCTTCCCCTGGTCCTTCGACACGGCCATGTCGATCGCGTCGTAGTGGGAAAACGAGTAGGCGCCGAACGGCTCGGGCGTGAACTCGTTGTGGATCAGGCCGTACCAGTCGCCGGTGTCCGGATCGACCCAGGTACCGACGAGATCGCAGAAATTCCGCTGCGAGTAACCCGATCCGGCGGGTGGATACGTGGATTCCTTACCGGTGGGGCTGTTGTTGCACCGCCAGGTGGTGTCGTCGTTGCGGTCGGCGGGATTCACCGGGTTCACCGCCGAGCTGATCGGGTTCTTTTCGAAGCTGTCGAAATCGCGTCCGCTGTAGAAGTCCCACTCGCGCGGCTGGTCCGCGCCGTAGAGCGCGGCCGCCTGCTGGAAATAGAACGTGCCGTCCTTGTCGACATAGGTACTCGCCGGAGTGTCCGTGGTCGGGCTGAACGACTTCTTCGCGTCGACGGTGATGGTGTACGTCGCGTCCGGCGGCGCGGCGTCGGACGACGCCGGTACCACCGTGGTCGCCGCCGCGGCCAGCACCGCGGCGGCGAGAAGAGGCAGGGTCCGCATGACTCTCTCCCAAGGGTGACCCGCACCACAGTTGGCGGGGCGGCCGCCGATGTTATGAACGTTATTGCGCAGAAGTCAACGCATTCGCTCAACTTCAAGCGTTGTTCATGCAGTTATTGCGCGGAAAGTCCAAGCGGGGCGGTGCGGAAGTCCAAGCTCAGTCCGCCGGTACCAGCGGCGGGTCGTCGGGAGGGGGAACGCGTGAACTCCAGCCACCGGGGACGGCCTGGACGCGCGATTCGCGGAAGCGCGCGGGGGAGACACCGGCCCGCCGGGTGAAGAGCCTGCTGAAGTAGGCGGCGTCTTCGTAACCGATCGCCTTGGCCACCTCCTGCACCGGCATTCGCGTGGTGGCAAGGAGTTCCTTGGCGCGGTTGAGGCGCAGCGTCAGCAGGTGGTCCTTCAAACCGGTCTCGGTGCTACGGCGTACCGCGGCGCGAAGTTCGGGCAGCGTCATGCCGCGACGGGCCGCGATCTCCGCGACACTGATCGGCAACAGGGCGTCCCGCGCCAGCGCCTCCAGCAGGGAGCCGTCGCCGGAGATGCCGTCGGCGGCCCGCCGCAGGGCCACCAGCAGGTGATGCACGGCCGCCGAGGCGTCGACCTGGGCCAGCGGGCTGCCACCCCGCGCGCAGCGCACGATCCGGCTCACGATGTCGCGGACGGCCTCGACGTCGCCGAGCGGTACCACCGGCGTCGCGGGCGTGACGTAACCGAGTTCCACATAGGCGTCCACGGCGGTGCCATCGAAGTCGACGAAACACTCTTCCCAGCCGTGCGCGGGGTCGGGCGCGTAGTGATGCCCGACCTCGGGGACGAGCCACAGCAAGGCGGGGGCGACGACCTCCTGGCGCTCGCCGCCCGCCACGGCGAACCAACCGCGCCCCTTGGACACCACGACGGCGACGTAATGGCCGAGCACGCGCGGCCCCACGACGGGCAGGGTTCCGTGCTGCAGCCCGACACCGAGGCACACCAAGCCGAGCCGGCGATGCACGGCGGACGGGGTGAAGTACCGCATCCAGGTCCGATAACCCATCTCCGCATCTTCGCGCAAGAACTCCGGGGCGCCTTCGCAGGGCCGGGAAGGATTTCGTGCGATTCGGTTCTTGATCCGCGGCGAAATGTTCTACAGAACATCCGCGATCTGATTCCCCTCGTGAGTGGTAAGGACGGTTCTAACCGTCCTTACCACTCACGAGCTCGTCACACGATCGAGGCATGAGGCCCGTCTCGCCGCACTTCGCGGGTATCCCCGGGGAAACGGAGGAGGCAACGATGCCCGACAACGAACTCCCGGGTTTCCTGATCATCGGCCTGATCTTCGTCGTCGCGGACGGCCAGGTCCTGTACCGCGGCGCCCGCCGCTATCTCACCGGGCCGGACGCCCGCGAGGGAAACGGGTCGGTGGCCTGGATGGTGGTGACGGTCTTCCACCTGGCGGCGATCGGGATGCTGGCGCTGCTGGCGGTGGTGGCTCCGGAGTGGTCCGGTTCGGCGGCCGCCTTCGTCGGCAGGCTGGGTGTGTTCCTGCTGCTCATGGCGGTGGCCCACGTCCTCACCCTGTCCGTGCTCGGACATCGGCGCCAGGACGACGTGGTCGAAACCCGGATGCGGAAACGCGAGGACGACCCCGTCGACTCCGTGCGGGAGCCGACGGTCACCCCGGTGCCGGGGCAGGCGGGCCGGAACCCTCGGGTGAGCCCGGATCTCGGCGATCGGGGTCCGTACCAGGCCTGATCCCGAGGGCGAGGTGGAGCTGCCGCGCCCACCAGCGCACTTGCGCGGCCGAGTCGTCCGCCGCGGCCCCGGGGATCCCGGCGCTGCGCCGGAAATCGCTTCCGTACAGGGCCTCCGTGGCCATCGCCTGATGCAGGGCGGCGACGGCGAGCCGCGTGTCCTCTGGAGAGCCGCCGGGTGGCCGGAGCCGGTGGAGGGCGTCGACGACCGGGTCGAGCATCCCGCTGCCCGGGTCGCGCCAGCCCGCCGCGTGCAGCGCCACGGCGAGCTCGCCGTAGCCGTTCCGGTACAGATCGTGCAGCGCCTCGACGAGTTCGAGCAGGTGGGCGCCGCGGTCCAGCCAGCTCGCGAGAAGGCCCTCGAGCGCGTCCCGGAGACGGCGGCCACCGTGCCGGAGGAGTTCGGCGAGCAGTTTGTCGCGGTTGCCGAAGTGATGGGCGACGCCGGCGTCGGTCATTCCGACGCGTGCCGCTACGGCACGCATCTGGACGGCGGCGACGCCGGACTCGGTGAGCAGTGAGGCGGCGGCGTCGAGGATCAGCCGCCGGGCCTCTTCGGGAGTCCGTCGTGCTCGGGGTGTCGTCACGACCGGCATCGTACCTTGATGTGCCAAGGTATCTACGCTACCTTGATGGGCCAAGGTAAGGGGGTGGTCGTGACCACCGAAATCAGTCTTGACCTGGGCGAGGTCACCCTGCGGGGCACGGTGACCGGCGCCGGTCCGACGGTTCTGCTGCTGCACGCGGGCGGGGAGCGTCGTGCGGTCTGGGCGCCGGTCGCCGCGGTGCTGGCCCGGCGTGGCTTCCGGTCGGTGGCCTTCGACCTGCGCGGGCACGGGGACAGTTCCGGCCGGGCGACCACGCTCCGGGCGCTGGCGGGCGACGTGGCCGGGATGATCGGAAGCCAGCCCGCGCCGATCGTCCTCGTGGGTGCTTCGGTCGGTGGCTTGGCCGCCATCGCCGCGCTGGCGGATCCCGCCGTCGCGGCCAGGTCCTCCGGGCTCGTTCTCGTCGACGTCGTACCCGACCTCGAACCGGCCAAGGTGCGTTCGTGGCTCGGCTTCCACGGGCTCGGCGGCCGCTACACCCGCCTGGTGGAGGACGTCCTCGGCTCGGGTTCCGCCCTGCTCGCCACGGCCGGAGCCCTCGACCTGCCCATCCTGGTGGTGCACGGCGGGCAGGATTCACCGCTCCGCGGTGCCGATGTGGATCGTTTGCGCACGGCCAACGCCCGGGTCGCCGTCGCCGGTGTCCCGGCGGCGGGCCATCTCGTGGCGAGAGACGCACCGGAAGCCCTGGCGAACCTGGTGTCGGCGTGGCTTTGTGGCATCCGTCACGGGACGGTTTCGACGCCGGGGGCGGGCGGGCAAGATCTGCGATAGAGCTGTACGGCGCAGGTGAAGGACAACGTCGTGCACTCGGCGCTACCAGTTGGTAACTTATTGTCGGGACCTCGAAAACCCCATAAGAAGCGGCAACATCGCGCTGCCTACAATGTCGGGCATGACCTACAGCGAACCAGCGCGATCAGCTGCCCCCCGCACCGGATCGCTGGCGTCCGCCCCCTCCTCGGCCGTCTTGGCGACCGGAATCACGATTTATGGATGCGGGCAGGACGAGGCCGCCCTGTTCCGGGAGATGGCCCCTCGTTTCGGCATTATGCCGACCATTGTGGGGGAGCCGGTTTCCGAGGCCAATATCGAACTGGTCTCCGGAAACAGGTGTATCAGTATCGGTCACAAGACCAAGGTCACGAACTCCATTCTTCTCGCGCTCGGCGAAGCGGGCGTGAAATACATCTCCACGCGGAGCATCGGCTTCAACCACATCGACGTGGAGTACGCCGCGAGCGTCGGGATCACCGTGGGCAACGTCGCCTACTCGCCCGACAGCGTCGCCGACTTCACGCTGATGCTCATGCTGATGGCGGTGCGCGACGCCAAGTCCATCATCCGCCGCACCGAGGTCCACGACTACCGCCTGAACGAGGTGCGCGGGAAAGAGCTGCGCGATCTGACCGTCGGCGTGGTCGGAACAGGGCGTATCGGGGTCGCCGTCCTGGAGCGGTTGCGCGGTTTCGGCTGCAAGGTGCTGGCCTACGACACGGTGCTGACCGCCTCGGCCGAGTATGTCCCCCTCGACGAATTGCTGCAGCAGAGCGACATCGTGACACTGCACGTGCCGCTCAACACGGATACCTATCATCTGTTCGACAAGAAGAACATCGAGCGGATGAAGGACGGCGCGTACATCATCAACACCGGACGTGGTCCGCTGATCGAAACCGAAGCCCTCATTTCGGCGCTGGAAAGCGGAAAACTGGGCGGAGCGGCGCTGGACGTCCTCGAAGGAGAGGAAGGAATCTTCTACGCCGACTGCAGGAACAAGGCGATAGAGAGCGAAACGTTGCTGCGGTTGGAAAAACTGTCGAACGTGCTCATCAGTCCGCATACCGCCTATTACACGGACCACGCGCTGAGTGACACTGTCGAGAACTCCATCATCAATTGTCTCCAATTCGAAAGCGGGAAGTAGTATGGGTAGGCTGAAAATCGGAATTCTGTTCGGCGGGCTTTCCGAAGAACATCCTATCTCCATCAAATCTGCGCGCGAGGTCCAGAAGCACCTCGACCTCGAGAAGTACGAGCCGTACTACATCGGGATCACCCAGAGCGGTTCCTGGATGCTCTGCGACGGCCCCGCCGAGGATTGGGAGAACGGCAACGTCCGCCCGGCCGTGCTGTCGCCGGACCGCGGTGTGCACGGCCTGCTCGTCCTGGACGAGGGCAAATACGAGACGATCGCCCTCGACGTGGTGCTGCCGGTGCTGCACGGCAAGTTCGGCGAAGACGGCGCGATGCAGGGCCTGCTGGAGATCTCCGGCATCCCCTACGTCGGCTGCGACCTCCCGAGCTCGGTCATGTGCATCGACAAGTCCCTGACCTATTCGGTCGTCCGCGGCGCGGGGATCGCGACGCCGACCTTCTACATCGTCACGCCGGACAACGACGTCGACCCGGACCAGCTGAACTACCCGGTCTTCGTGAAGCCCGCCCGCTCCGGCTCGTCGTTCGGCGTCAGCAAGGTCTCCGCGAAGGAAGAGCTGCCCGCCGCGCTGGCGGAGGCACGCCAGTACGACGCGAAGGTCCTGATCGAAGAGGCCGTCGTCGGCAGCGAGATCGGCTGCTCGATCCTCGGCAACGACGAGGACCTGTTCGCGGGCGAGGTCGACCGGGTCGCGCTGACCCACGGCTTCTTCAAGATCCACCAGGAGAAGAGCCCCGAGACCGGCTCCGAGAACTCGAGCTTCATCGTCCCGGCCGACATCCCGGACGAGTCGCGTGACCTGGTCCAGGAGACGGCCAAGGTCATCTACCGCGCCCTGGGCTGCCGCGGGCTCGCGCGGGTCGACCTGTTCCTCAAGGAGGACGGGAGCGTGGTGCTCAACGAGGTCAACACCCTGCCCGGCCTGACCTCCTACAGCCGCTACCCGCGCATGATGAACGCCGCCGGTCTCTCGCTCGGCGACGTGATCGACCGGCTGGTGAACCTGACGCTGGCGGGCCGTGACGAATGAAGGATGATTTCGTCTTCGTGGACGAGGTCGTCTCCGGAATCCGCTGGGACGCCAAGTACGCCACGTGGGACAACTTCACCGGCAAGCCGGTGGACGGGTACCTGGTGAACCGGATCGTCGGCACGCGGGCGTTCTGCGCGGCGCTGGAGAAGGCGCGGGACAGGGCCCAGGAGCTCGGCTTCGGGCTGCTTCTGTGGGACGGGTATCGCCCGCAGCGTGCCGTCGACCGCTTCATGCGCTGGGCGGAAGAGCCGGAAGACGGCCGGAAGAAGGCACGGCACTACCCGAACATCGACCGGCCTCAGATGTTCGAAAAGGGCTACGTGGCCACGAAGTCGGGCCACAGCCGCGGCAGCACCGTGGACCTGACGCTCTATCACCTGGACACCGGCGAACTCGCCGACATGGGTGGAGACCACGACCTGATGGACGTCGTCTCGCATCACGGGGCGGCGGGCGTCACGGAAGAGGCCGCGAAGAACCGCGCGCACCTCTGCGCGGTCATGGAGGGATCGGGCTTCAGCTCGTACGAGTGCGAGTGGTGGCACTACAACCTGAAGGACGAGCCCTACCCGGACACTTATTTCGATTTCCCCATCGCGTAGGTATCGCGCGTGAAGGCCCCCTTCCCTCGGCTGAGCCGAGGGAAGGGGGCCTTCACGCGCTTCAGGGTTCGTGAAGGTTCGCGCGGCGACAATTGCCGCGAACACCATTTCATCCCATGAATATCCGGGCGGCTCGGGTGAGCGCCGGGGGAGGCCGGACGCAGTCCTTTTGCTGTCCTGCGTGCACGAAACCTCCTTCCGGTGGATCACTGGACGGTGCCGCCGACCGGGCGGCGCGGATGAACCGGGGCCGGCTTCCAGCCTGCCACGCTTCGCTTTGCTCGTGGGGTTCCCCGGCCGGGTGAGATTCCGTCCGGACGAGGGGACAACGGTTCGGCCGTTCGTGTGAACAAGTATCGAAGAACGGAACATGAACCGCCGGTGCTGTGATCATCAGGGCAGAAGACGAGCCGCGCGAACGGCCTAACCAGACCTGCGAACAGGCTAACCCAGGCGACCGGGAGCAAGCTTGTACGCGGGCCCTTTACTTATGTTCGCCAAACGAGTCAATACCGCATGCGGAGTTCCGGATATTGATCTTGGGCGCCTCGTTCACTACGAAAATCACACTGTTCGTCAATTGCCGACATGGATTGTTCATGCCATGCTGCACAGGTGCGCATCAGCTGGGGCTGACATGGTGTGCACGCTTTGCTGGGGACAGAGGGGATGCGTCGGTGACTCGCGACCACGAGGCAAACCAAAGACTTCACGCGCCGATCCTCTGAACCGAGCAGCTATGAGTCCAAAGATCGGACATGTCCGGGACCTCGCGCCGAAGCGGGTTTCGGTTCCGTCAGGCTGACCAAGTGCCGGTCCTGGCGGGCCGGGGCCGTCGGGTGTTCGTCTCGCAGATCGCCGTCGGGGCGATGGGAGGATGCCGTTCAGCTTCGGTAGTTCGTCGGAATACGCGCCAACGGTCGGCTGGGAGACCGTCGAGGCGGGGCGCCGCATGCGGTTCCGCTGTGGCGCTTGAGGGATCCTCACCGTCGAGGACACCCCGCCCTGCGGCCGAGGCTGGCGTCGGACGGGTTCATGGTGTCCAACCACCGAAGCCGAGCAGTTGGACGGTGAGGTTTCCGTGTCGTGTCCGAAAGTTGCTGAATCAACAGATTCAATGGGGGCTAGGTGGATCCGACGAGAGTTGACTTGTCCGCTCTCCCTGTCGTCGAAATCGAGCTGTCGAGACTGTCCACTGCGTGTTCGCCGCGAACTTCGGGCGAGGATCCAGAGCATGTCGAGACACTGTTGTCGGCGGAATGGGAGTTACCGCCCATTCTCGTTCACCGACCGACGATGCAGGTGGTCGATGGCCTGCACCGGCTGAAGGCGGCACGAGTACGAGGCGATACGAAGATCTCCGCGAGGTTCGTCGACGGCGCCGAATCCGACGCCTTCGTGCTCGCGGTGGAAGCGAACATCCGGCACGGTCTGCCGCTTTCCCTCGCGGACCGGAAACGGGCGGCCGTCCAGATCATCGGGACGCATCCGCAGTGGTCCGATCGGCGGGTGGCTTCGGCGACCGGTATTTCCGCGGGAACCGTGGCGGACCTGCGCAGGCGGGGTGGTGAGGGCGGAAACGGCGCCAGGATCGGGAGGGACGGGCGGGTCCGGCCCGTGGACAGCTCGGAGCGGCGGAAGCTCGCCGCCGATCTGATCCGCAACGATCCCGGTCTTTCGCTGCGTCAGGTCGCCAAGCAGGTCGGCATCTCCCCGGAGACGGTCCGGGACGTGCGCGGCAGGCTGGAGCGCGGGGAAAGCCCGACCCCGGACGGGAGCAGGCGGCTGCGCGCGAAGCCGGATCCGTTGAGCCTGACGGAAACCGACCTCGGTCACTCGCTGGACCGGGAACGGCTCACCGTGCTGGAGCGGCTCAAGGCCGACCCGGCGCTGCGGTTGAGCGAGGTCGGCCGGATCCTGTTGCGCATGCTCGCCATGCACTCCATGGACGGGCAGGAATGGGAACGGATCCTGCACGGTGTCCCGCCGCACCTGTACGGCGTGGTCGCCGGCTTCGCCAGGGATCACGCCCGGGTCTGGGCGGGGTTCGCGGACCATCTGGAGAGCCGGGCGACCGATCTGGCCGCACGGTGACCGGGTAGCCGCGAAGGGGACTTTTCCGCGTGTGGCGCGGAAAAGTCCCCTTCGTCTTCTCCCGCGGTGCCCAGGCCGCGCGGCTCGACATCGCCGGGAGAGCGGCCTAAGAAGTAGTGGTGACCATCGAGAAGGCGCTTGTCGTCGGCACCGGCCTGATCGGCACGTCGGCCGCGTTGTCCCTGCGGGAAAAGGGTGTCGCCGTCCATCTCACCGACATCGACGAACACGCCGTACGTGTGGCGGGGGAGCTCGGCGCCGGCCGCGAATGGACCGGCGAGGAAGTGGACCTGGCGGTGATCGCCGTCCCGCCGCACCTCGTGGGGGAGCGGCTGGCCGCGCTCCAGAAGCAGGGCGCGGCTCGGGCGTACACCGACGTCGCGAGCGTCAAGGCCGGTCCGATCGCCGACGCGGAGCGGCTCGGCTGCGACCTGATCTCCTACGTGCCAGGGCATCCGCTCGCGGGACGGGAACGATCCGGTCCGGCCGCGGCGCGCGCCGGCCTGTTCGCGGGCCGCCCGTGGGCGCTGTGCCCCGGCGTCGAAACCGGGGCCGAGGCCTTACGGCTGACCCGCGAACTGGTGGCGTTGTGCGGGGCCGAGGCCGTCACCGTCGGCGCGGCCGAGCACGACTCGGCGGTGGCGCTGGTGTCGCACGCGCCGCACGTGGCCGCCTCGGCGGTGGCGGCGAGCCTGAAGCTTGGTGACGACGTCGCCCTGCGCCTCGCCGGGCAGGGATTGCGCGACGTCACCCGTATCGCGGCCGGGAATCCTGTGCTGTGGCGGAAGATCCTCGCCGGGAACGCGCTGCCGGTGGCGGCGGTGCTCGACCGGATCGCGGCCGATCTCGTCTCGGCGGCCTCGGCGCTGCGAGCGGGCGACCTGGACGTCGTGACGGATTTGCTGTGGCGCGGGGTGGATGGTCACGGGCGGATCCCCGCCGGTCCGGCCGTTGGGCGGTAGCGGTCCTGGTGGCCGGCCCGCCCCAGGTAGCCGGCCGGGGAGGCGGGCCGGCGGGTTGGGGAAGCCACATTAGCAACCATCAAAGGTTCGGAATTGGGGTTAGCCACCAAGCCGCGCGGTCCCAGGCGG
>NZ_JBVHDI010000010.1:0-302801 GCF_055563465.1 Amycolatopsis sp. NPDC000009 | reverse complement strand
CTGGATCTTGTCCCGCTCCTCGCGCGTCAACCGCGGTCCTGGCATGAGGATCTCCTATCAGCCGCCACCACTTGCAACAACCGATTGAGACCAGGTGGGCTTTCGCAGCACGAAACGCGCGTGATCAGGGCTCGAAGGCGTTGCCCGTCGCGATCTTCGGCCTCCCCAGTTCCACCGGCTCACCGACGCGAGCCCGCCGGTAGACCGCGACGGTCGCTTCGGCGATCCGGCCCCAGTCGAAGTCCGCGGCCAGGCGCGACTGCGCGGTCAGCGCGCGGCGGGCGGCGGCGACCTCGTCGTCCAGCACCGCCTCGACGGCGTCCCCGAGCGCCTCGACGTCGCCGGGGCTGAACGCCAGGCCGGTCTCGCCGTCGACGACGACCTCGCCGAGCCCGCCCGCGGTCGAAGCGACCAGCGGCGCCTTCGCGGCGGCGGCCTCCAGTGCGACGATCCCGAACGGCTCGTAGCGGCTGGGCAGCACGACGGCGTCGGCCGCGGCCAGTACGGCGCGCAGCTCACGGTCGGACAGATGCCCGACGAAGTCCACCGCGCGGCGGACGCGCAGCTTGCGGGCCTGGTCGACCAGTTCCTCCAGATGGCGTCCCTTGCCGGCGACGACCAGCCGCGTCCCCGGTTTGGCGCGGCGGATGCGGGGGAG
Source organism: Amycolatopsis sp. NPDC000009 (assembly GCF_055563465.1). Lineage (NCBI taxonomy): Bacteria > Bacillati > Actinomycetota > Actinomycetes > Pseudonocardiales > Pseudonocardiaceae > Amycolatopsis > Amycolatopsis sp. NPDC000009. Next base: position 302,143 of record NZ_JBVHDI010000010.1, on the reverse strand, counting down.
CGCGGCGAGCAGGTCCTGCACACCCTTCTCCCATTCCAGCCGTCCGAAGTAGAGCAGCAGGGGCGCGCCGGAAGGGCTGTAGACCTCGCGCGCGTGCGCGACCTCTTCCGCGGGCACCTGCCAGGTGCGTTCCTCGATGCCGTTGTGGATCACGGTGACCGCGTCGCCGTCGACCTCGAACAGATGCGCCACCTCGCGGCGCATCGCCTGCGAACAGGTGATCAGCGCGTCCGAGCGGTTCGCGAGCCACCACTCCACGGAGTGCACCTGCTGGTTCAGCGGATGCGAGAGCCAGCCGGAGTGCCGACCGGCCTCGGTGGCGTGGATCGTGCCGACCAGCGGCACCCGCGCGGCCTCCGCGATCGCGATCGCGGGATGGGTGACCAGCCAGTCGTGCGCGTGCACCACGTCCGGCTGCCAGGCGCGCAGCAGGTCGGTGGCGGCGCGGACCATCGCGTGCCCCATGGCCAGCGTCCACGCGACGAGGTCCCGTTCGAAGGTCACGTGCATCGGATCCTCGGCGACCCTGATGATCCGGACCCCTTCGACCACGCGATCGGTCCTCGGGTGGGTCTCGGCGTCGGTGCCCGCCGTGTGACGGCACAGGACGACCACGTCGTGCCCCTGCCGGGCGAGATGCCGGGCCAGGGCGTGGACGTGCCGTGCGAGTCCGCCGACGACCACGGGTGGGTACTCCCACGACAACATCAGCACGCGCATGGGTGGAGGTTACTCGTGAGTCGGTCGTCACCGGGACGGGGCGATCACCCCTCCCGGTGAACCCGATCGAGGGCGACAGGAACGTCGATCTTTGCCACCATCGGGTCGATGACGTCCTCGGTGAACGCGGCCGGACCGGCCTTCAAGTCCGTCGAACCGGTGCTGTCGACGCCGTGGTCCGCGCAGGTCGGGCCCGGCCACGCGCTGCCGGAGTACCCGCGTCCGAGGCTGGTCCGCGAACGCTGGCTGAACCTCAACGGCGTCTGGGAGTACGCGGGCAGCGGCGCACCCGGCCGGAACGGGTACGGCGAGCGGATCCTGGTGCCGTTCCCGCCGGAGTCGGCGCTCTCCGGTATCGGACGGCGCGACGAAACCCTCTGGTACCGCAAGGTTTTCGAGGTCCCGTCCGGCTGGGACGGTCACCGCGTGCTGCTCCACTTCGGCGCCGTCGACCAGTCCGCCGAGGTCTGGGTCAACAACCAGAAGGTGGCCGTCCACGAGGGCGGGTACACGGCCTTCAGCGCGGACATCACCGACGTGCTGCGCCCGTCGGGATCGCAGGAACTGACCGTCCGCGTCGCGGACCGCACCGACGCCTCGACCCACCCCGTCGGCAAGCAGCGGAACGCCCCGGAAGGGATCTTCTACACCGCCGCGTCGGGGATCTGGCAGACCGTCTGGCTGGAGCCGGTGCCGTCCTGGCACGTCCGGGATCTCCAGGTGACGCCGGATCTCGAAGGGGTGACGGTTGTGCCCAAGGTCACAGGCGGCGCCCGGGTGGAGCTGATCGTCAGTGAGCCCGATGGCCCGGAAGTGGCACGCGTCGCGGACGCCGTAGGACACCGATTGCGTGCGGAGGTGCCTTCGCCGCGTCTGTGGTCCCCCGGCGATCCGTATCTCTACGACCTCCAGGTCCGCTTGCTCGACGAGAGCGGCCACCCGCTCGACGTCGTCGAGTCCTACACCGGGCTCCGCACGATCGGGACGGTCGCCGACGCCCAGGGCAGGCCGCGGATCGCGCTCAACGGCCGCATCACCTTCCTCCACGGCCCGCTCGACCAGGGGTACTGGCCGGACGGGATCCACACCGCCCCCACCGACGAGGCGTTGCGGTTCGACCTGGAGAAGACCAAGGAACTCGGCTTCAACTTCGTCCGCAAACACGTCAAGGTGGAGCCGGAGCGGTGGTATCACTGGGCGGATCGGCTGGGCCTGCTCGTCTGGCAGGACATGCCGTCGCTCACCGTCTCCTTCGACGGCCCTCCCGGCACCGCGCCCGACCCGGTCCCGGAGGCCCAGGCACGGTTCGAAGCCGAACTGACCGAGATGATCGAGCAGCTGCGCGGGGTGACCTCGATCGTCGGCTGGGTGCCGTTCAACGAGGGCTGGGGCGAATTCGACACCGCGCGGATCGCGAAGCTGGTGAAGGACCTCGACCCGACCAGGCTCGTCGTCGCGAACAGCGGGGTGAACTGCTGCTTCTCGCGGCCGGACGCCGTCGCGGGCGACGTCTACGACGACCACACCTACGTCGGGCCGGGACAGCCCTCGGTGAAGGACGGAAGGGTGATCGTCGACGGCGAGTACGGCGGTCTCGGCCTGGTCATCGACGAGCACCGCTGGCCGGGCGAGCCACAGGCCTACGAGATGACGCCGACCTCGGCACAGCTGACGAAGCGTTATGCCGAGGTCAGTGAGCACCTCGAAAAGATCATCGCCGGAACCGGCCTGTCCGGCGCGATCTACACCCAGACCACCGACGTCGAGAACGAGGTCAACGGCCTGCTCACCTACGACCGGCGGGTGGTGAAGGCCGACGCGGCGACCGTCGCGGCCCGCAATCGCGCGGTCATCGAGGCCGGTCAGCCCGGCTGAGCCTCCACCGGACCGCCCGGGTCCCGGACCCGGACGGGCACCCCGAGCAGCTGAGAAGGCAGCTGCCCGGGGTCGTGACCGGGGTTCATCCACACGTCGATCGTGGGTGCCCCCTCGGCCTCGCCCTGCCCGACGCCGACCACTCCGGGGACGTCGTCGAGCCACCGCGACGCCTCCACGAGCGCGGCGTCCACGTTGCCGCTGTCGGCCACTACGGATGCACCCGGATCCCGAGCGACGCTTCGACCAGCGAGATCCGGTTGATCACGGTGACCACCGGCGAACCGGCGAACAGCAGGCCGACGGCGTTCTCGCTCAGGTCCGCCACGAGGCTGCCCGAGTCGCCACCGGCCGACATGTCGGTGGTCAGCAGCTGCTGCGCGAACCGGGCCACCCTGCCGCCGCCGTAGTTCACGTCGACGGTGGCGTTGATGTTCGTGATCCGCCCGGTCGTCCAGTTCGTGGTCCGGCCGGTCTTCTGCACGAGCGTGCCGACCGCGGGGGCCACGTTCGTGCCCTTGAGCTCGCCGACCCAGAAGATCCGCCGGTCGAGGTCGTGGAACTGGCCTTCGGCGATCGCGGCGTCGACGAAGTTCACCGGCACCGGCTGCCCCGGCTGGATGAACTTGATCGGCACGAACCGGCTCAGCCTGGCGATGACGTCGGTGGGGACGACGCCGCCGTCGAACGGGCCGGGCTGCAGGATCGGGTCGCCGATGGCGGCGGCGTTGGAGTTCGCCAGCACGTGGTTGTTGCTCAGGATGTAGTACCTCGGCGGTTTGCCGGGCAGTGCCGTCGCGTCGTAGACCGCGGTGCCGTAGGTGCCGGCGGTGATCTTGAAGTGGCCGACGCTCAGCCCGCCGAACGCCGGGCGGAACCGCTTGGCGAGGGTGAACGGGCCGACCTGCTCGCGGGCGAGTTCGTCGGGGCGGGCGAGGGCCGGAGCCTGGGGTTCGTCGAGCATCGTGGCGGCGCCGTTCACCTTCGGCGCGGCGATACTGCGGCCCGCCTGCAGCACGCCGACCTCCTGGACGTCGGTGGGCACCCCCGCCAGCGTCGCCGGGACGAGGTCGTCGTCACGCAGCATCTCGTGCGGCATCTTCGTGTCGACGAGGACGGTGATCGCCTTCTCGCCGGTGTCCCTCCCACCGGACCATTTGGTGCCGAGCGCGACACCGACCACGTTCTGCCGGTTCAGCAACGCGTCCTCTTCGGCCGCCTGCACACTCGCGAGGGAGAGGAAATCGTCCGGGATCATATTGTTCTCGATCATGTCGGCCACACTTTTCTGGTCGTCGGCGTTGAAGAAGTGCGGGAGTCCCGACGAAAGAGTGTTCCCCTGTCCGCGGGGCGGCGCCATAGTGCAATCGGGTATGGCGGTTCACTCGGGAATGTCAGAATTTCCCTTGTGTGGCAAGGGTTTGTGATCGAGCAACCGGACATCGCGCGAGCGGCCGGGGTATTCGGGGACTTTGGTCCCCGAATACCCGGAAAAAGGTGTCAGCCGATCGTGGCGTCGATCGCCTTGGTGATCGTTTCGTCTTCGGGTTCGGTGCGCGGGCGGAATCGTCCCACCACTTCACCCGACGGGGCGACGAGGAACTTCTCGAAATTCCACTGCACGTCGCCGGCGGCACCTTCCGCGTCGGCGGCCTTGGTCAGTTCGGCGTAGAGCGGGTGCCGGGTTTCGCCGTTCACGTCCAGCTTTTCGAACAACGGGAACGAAACACCGTACGTCGTCGAGCAGAAGGTCTGGATCTCCTCGGCGGTACCCGGTTCCTGCCCGGCGAACTGGTTGCACGGGAACCCGACGACGGAGAAACCCTTGTCCGCGTAGCGCTCCTGCAATTTCTCCAGCCCGGTGTACTGCGGCGTCAGCCCGCATTTCGACGCCACGTTCACCACCAGCAGCGTCTTGCCCTCGAGCGCGCCGAGCGTCGTGTCCTCGCCCGCGAGTGTCTTCAGCGGAATGTCGTGGATCCCCATGCTCTCCCTTTCGTCATTTCCTCAGCAGGTCACGCGCGTCGACGTGGCCGAAGGGCCCGTCGTCGCGCCGGAACGCGGCCGCCGTCTCCCGCGCGCGGTCGAGCGCACCGTCGCGGAGCAGCCCGGCGAGGGTGTCGAACCGTTCGGTGTGCACCTTCGCCCGCCGCCGCGCGTAGTCGGCGGCGGAATCCTTGGTGACCATGAACGCCCAGTCGCTCGACAGCGCCAGCATCGCCTCGGCGACGGCCTGGTCGCGGACGGCGTCACGCGTCGTCGTGTCCATCCCGGTGACCAGGTCCAGCATCCGGTGCTGCAGCGCGGTGTTGTCCCGCACCATGTCGGCGACCTGCTCGCCGTCCCAGACCCGCCAGTCCTTGCCGGAGCCCCACGACGACGCCGGGAGGTCGACCTTCCCGCCGAGGTGGCCCGCTTCGAGCGCGCCCTTGAGCGTGGTGACCCGGACGCCCGCCTCGGGCAGCGCGCGCAAGACACCTTCGAGCCAGGCCGGGCCCTCGTGCCACCAGTGCCCGAACAGTTCCGTGTCGTACGCGGCGACGACGAGCGATTCGCGGCCGTGCTCGGCCTTGAGCGAACGCAGGCGGGCGACGACGGTGTCGACGAAATCCTGGACGTGGCCGCCGAGGGTGGCCGTCGCCATCGCCGGGTCGTACGGTGCCTTGTCCGGCGGCTCGACGGTCTTGCCGGTCACCCGCGACGGTTTGAGGCCGACTTCGTGCGCCCAGGTGTGGAAGTCGCGGTAGGCGGCGTGGCCGGGGTAGCCGGCCTTCGGTGACCAGACGCGGTATGTGACTTCGAGGTCGCGGCCGAAGCACACGACGTCGGAATCGCCGACCGTCCGCGCCGCCGAGGTGTCACCGTGCAGGGACGGCCCGTCGACCATGAACCGCCGCACGCCCGCGGCGGCGTATCCGGCTTCCATGCCGGGCGCGTAACCGCATTCAGGTGCCCAAATGCCTTCGGGACGCTGTCCGATCCGCAGCGCGGTGTCGGCCAGCCCGCCGCGGAGCATGAAGTCCCGGACCGCCGGGTCGAGCAGCGGCTGGAACGGATGCGCCAGCGGGCCGCCGAGCAGTTCGATCGTCCCGTTGTCCACAAAGGACCGAAGGATCGGTGAGAAACCGTGCCGCCAGTGGGTTTCGAGTTCATCGGATGCCTTGAGCGCGGTCCGGTACTCGCTCGCCGCGAGCTCGCGCAACAGCGGGTCGCCGCGCCAGAGCGTGGACGCGTGCCAGGACCGCAGCTGCCAATGCCCGAGCCAGTCGTGGAAGGCGTCGATGCAGTACGGGTCGTCGAGCTGGGCGGCGAGGATCGGCGTCATCCCGAGGGTGAGGACGTCCTCGCGGCCCTCGTCGGCGAAGCGGCGCAGGAGATCCACCATCGGCAGGTAGGAATGCGCCCATGCCTGGTAGAGCCATTCTTCGCCGACCGGCCAGGATCCGTGGTGCGGCAGCCATGGCAGGTGGCTGTGCACGACGAGGCAGAACGTGCCCTCGTACTCACTCATTGCCGCACCGCCACGGCCACGAGGTCGAGGCTGGCGTCGAGGTCCTCGCCGTGGATCGCGAAGTCCGCGGCCTGGATGCCTTCGACGTCGGCGAGCAGCTCCGGGGGCCAGATCGCCTGTCCCGGCAGCTGCCCCATGACGACGTCGAGCTGCGCGTCGATGATCGAGCCGCCGTACTTGGCGTCGAGCTTCGCGACGCCCTCGCCGTGGTGGAGACCGTGCAGCGTCTCGACCTCGAAACCGGCGTCACGCAGCAGTTCGTCCAATTCGGACGGTGCGAGCTCCCTGGTGTGGAACGGGTTGAGCGGCGTGTCGCTGTCCGGGGTGAAGGTCAGCCGGTTGGGCGTGGTGACGATCAGCCGTCCGCCGGGGGAGAGCACGCGGCGGCATTCGGCGAGGAAGGCGCCCTGGTCCCAGAGGTGCTCGATCACCTGGAAGTTGGCGACGACGTCGACCGAGGCGTCCCGCAGCGGCAGGAACACCAGGTTCGCCCTGGCCACGCCGATGGCGGGATAGCGGCGGGCGACGTGCTCCGTGGTGGGGGCGTCGTAGTCGAGCGCGAGCACCCGCTCGGCGACGGTGGCGATGAGCCCGGCGCCGTAGCCCTCGCCGCATCCGGCCTCCAGGACGGTCTTGCCTTCGCACAGGGGCAGGAGCTTTTGATACGCGGCCTCGTGGCGGCGGTACCAATAGTTCTCCTCGGCGATGCCCGGCACGGTGCGTTCACCGGTGAGGTGCAGCGCTTCGGCCCTGGTGGCTGGGGTGGTCACGCCGCGACCCTACCGGCCGGTCACTTCGACCTCCGCCGCAGTTGGTCCTCTGGATGCGGTCCTTGCGCGTGCAACTACCGCATCCAGAGGACTAAATGCGGGTGTCACGTTTCGCGGCGCCGCACAGTCCAGGAGGTATGCAACGGACAATCACCCGCGTACTGCTCGTCGTCTTCGGTCTCATCGAACTGCCCGTCGGGCTGTGGCCGCTGATCAGCCCGGAGGGCTTCTACCGGGACTTCCCGGGGTTCCGCACCGGCTGGGTGGCGATGGACGGCCCCTTCAACGAACACCTGATCCAGGACTTCGGCGGCCTCAACCTCGCGCTCGCGGCCGTCCTGATCGGCGCCGCCGTGATCGGGACGACCGCCGTGGCCAGGCTCGCCGCGCTCGCCACCTTCTGTTTCGGGCTTCCGCATTTCCTCTACCACCTGGGCCACGTCTCGCATTTCGAGCCGGTGGACCAGGTGCTGATCGTCGCGACGACGGCGCTGGGCGCGGTGCTCCCGATCGTGGTGGCGCTGATCCCCTCGCGGGTGTCGATTTCAAAAGAAGGGGCTACACCGGCGACACCGTGATGCCGATGGCGCCGGGCCCGAGGTGGGCGCCGAGGATCATGCTGGCGTCCACCAGGGTGCTGTCGACCATATGCGGCAGCCGCGCCCGCAGCCGTCCGCCGATCTCGAGATCGCGTTCGTCCGGGCCGAACCGGGTGATGGCGACCTCCACGTCCTGATCGCCCGCGCAGTCCACCGCGAGGTCGACGAGTTTGTTGAGCGCCCGCCGCTGGCCCGGTACCCGGGTCAGCGGGGCGACCTCGCCGTTCTTCACCGTCAGCAGCGGTTTGATCGAGAACGCCGAGCCGAGGAACGCCTGCGCGGCGCCGATGCGGCCGCCGCGGCGCAGGAACTCCAGCGTGTCGACGTAGAGGATCTCCCGGCTGCCCCGGAACCGGCGTTCGGCCGCGTCGATGACCCGGGTGGCCTGCCCGCCGGCGGCGGCGACCTTGGCCGCCGAGGTCGCCGCGAATCCGAGGCTCATCCCGGTGGTCCCGCTGTCGAGGACGTGCACCGGGACGTTCACCTGCTGGGCGGCCTCGCGGGCGGCGTTCACCGTCTCCGACATCCGGCCCGAGATGTGGATGCTGACGATCGCGGAGGCGCCCTTGCTCGCGGCGTCCTGGAACGCCCAGAAGAACGCGGCGACCTCGGGCGGCGCCGTCTTCACGGGGGTCCCGGCGCGCAGATGGCCGATGATGTCTTCGCGGTCGTAACGGTTCTCTTCGTCGAATTGCTCTCCGACCTGCAGTTGGACCTGAACGACGCCGATTCCCCAGCGTTCGGCGACCGGGGCGGGAAGGCAGGCGGTCGAGTCCGTGATCACGGCGACGGGGCCGGGCATGGAACGCATGGTGGGGCAGGTTATCCCGTCACCCTCACCGGGAGTACCCCGGAATACGGCCGTTCGGGTTAGTCGGCCGGTAACACTCACTTCCGGGTGAATTACCTGGACGATGGTCCCAGTAAAACGTGCATCCAGGTGAATGAGGTCACCTCGGGGGGCCGCGGCGCTGAAATGGCCCTAATCTACCGGCCAGTAGAGCTGTTGCCCCGTGGCCGACGCCGGCCACCAACGGGAGGTCGAAGTAGACCCATGACGAACATCGTTGTCCTGGTCAAGCAGGTACCGGACACCTACTCGGAGCGGAAGCTCTCCGGTGCCGACAACACTCTTGACCGCGAATCCGCCGACGCCGTGCTCGACGAGATCAACGAGAAGGCCGTCGAAGAAGCCCTGAAGATCAAGGAAGCCGGCGAGGGCGAGGTCACCGTCGTCTCGGTGGGTCCCGACCGCGCGACCGACGCGATCCGCAAGGCGCTGTCCATGGGTGCCGACAAGGCCATCCACGTCTCCGACGAGGCCCTGCACGGCTCCGACGCGATCGCCACCGCCAAGGTGCTCGCCGCCGCGATCTCGAAGGTCGAAGGCTTCGACCTGGTCATCACCGGTAACGAGGCCTCCGACGGCCGCGGTGGCGCCGTGCCGGCGATCATCGCCGAGCTGCTCGGCCTGCCGCAGCTGACCCACGTGAACGAGCTGACCGTCGAGGGCACCTCGATCAAGGCCGACCGCTACACCGAGGACGGCGTCACGCACCTCGAGGCGAACCTGCCCGCGGTGGTGAGCGTCGGCGAGAAGATCAACGAGCCGCGCTACCCCTCCTTCAAGGGCATCATGGCCGCGAAGAAGAAGCCGGTCGAGACGCTGACCGTCGCGGACCTCGGCGTCGACGCCGGCGAGGTCGGCCTCGGCAACGCCTGGTCGTCCGTGCTCGAAGCCTCCCCGAAGCCGCCGCGCACCGCCGGTGAGCGCGTCGAGGACGAGGGTGACGGCGGCAGCAAGGTGGCCGCCTACCTGGTCGCGCAGAAGCTCATCTGAGACAGGTTTCGAGGAGGAATAGGGAAATGGCTGAAGTACTCGTCCTCGTCGACCACGTCGACGGTGAAGTCAAGAAGGTCACGCTCGAGCTGCTGACCGCCGCTCGTGAACTGGGTGAGCCGTCGGCGGTCGTCGTCGGCCCGACCGGAACCGCCGCCAAGGCGAAGGAAGCCCTCGCCGCGCACGGTGCCGCCAAGGTGTACGTCGCCGAGGGCGACAACGCCACCGGCTTCCTGGTCACCCCGAAGGTGGACGTCCTCGCCGCGCTCGCGGAGCGGACCTCCCCGGCCGCCGTGCTCGTCGCGGCCAGCGCCGAGGGCAAGGAGGTGTCCGCCCGTGTCGCGGTCCGCCTCGGCTCCGGTCTGCTGTACGACGCCGTCGGCGTGAACGGCGACGGCAGCGTCGACCAGTCCATCTTCGGTGGCGCGTTCTCCGTGAAGTCCAAGTCCACCAAGGGGGTCCCGGTCATCTCGGTCCGCCCCGGCGCGGTCGAGGCCGCCCCGGCCGAAGGTGCCGCCGCCGAGGAGACCGTCGAGGTCCCCGCGGGCGACCCGGCGAAGTCCGCCAGGATCACCGGTGTCGAGCCGATCGTCGGCGGTGACCGGCCGGAGCTGACCGAGGCCTCGGTCGTCGTCTCCGGTGGCCGCGGTGTCGGCTCGGCCGACAAGTTCGACGTCGTCGAGGCGCTCGCCGACTCGCTCGGTGCCGCCGTCGGTGCTTCCCGCGCCGCCGTCGACTCGGGCTACTACCCGGCGCAGTTCCAGGTCGGCCAGACCGGTAAGACGGTTTCGCCGCAGCTGTACATCGCGCTCGGCATCTCCGGCGCGATCCAGCACCGCGCGGGTATGCAGACCTCGAAGACCATCATCGCGGTCAACAAGGACGCCGAGGCGCCGATCTTCGAGATCGCCGACTTCGGTGTGGTGGGCGACCTGTTCAACGTCGCGCCGCAGCTGACCGAAGAGGTCCAGAAGCGCAAGGGCTGAGTCCCTCGTTCGAAGCGGGGCCGTCCGGGAATTCTTTCCCGGGCGGCCCCTTTTCTGTTACCCGGAAGTGATCTTCCATCCTGAGAGAAGCCTGAGAACCCGCAATTAACTGAACGTGCACTAATCGGCCATCAGGCGCATTGTCGTTGGTACCCCCCGAGGAGTAGACCTTTGGTCATGACGACGTCACAGCTCCTCGTCAGTACTGACCAGGCAGGTGTCGAACTCCCGGCCGATGCGCCGCGTTACTCCCTCCTCGTGGCGAACGGGAACGAAGAAGTCGTTGCCGCGCAACGCCTTCGGTATCAGGTGTTCGCCGAGGAAATGGGGGCGACGCTCAATTCCCTCGAACCCGGGCTCGACGTCGACTACTTCGACGAGTTCTGCGACCACCTCGTGGTGCGGGACGACAACACCGGCGAGATCGTGGGCACGTACCGGATGCTGCCGCCCGATCGGGCCGCGCGGGCGGGAAAGCTGTACTCCGACAGCGAATTCGATCTCACCGCGCTCGATTCGCTGCGTCCTTCGCTGGTCGAGACGGGGCGTTCGTGCGTGCATCCCGACCACCGCAGCGGCGCCGTGGTGAGCCTCGTCTGGGCGGGGATCGGGCGCTACATGCTGCTGGCGGGCCACCGGTATCTCGCGGGTTGCGCTTCCGTGCCGCTGACCGACGGCGGGGCTTACGCGGCGGGTGTCTGGGATGTCCTCCGCGCCAAGCACTACGCGGATGAATCCCTTCGGGTGACGCCACTGACTCCGTGGCGGACCGAAGGTGTCGAGCGGCCCGCTCGCGCGATCCTCCCGCCGCTCATCAAGGGCTACACCCGCCTGGGTGCGAAAATCTACGGCCCGCCCGCGCTCGACGCGGATTTCGGTGTCGCGGACTTCTTCGTCCTGCTGGATCTGCACAACGTCGACGAGCGGTACCTCAAGTTCTTCCTGGGAGTGCAGGGATGACTCACGCCTGGATGCCGAAGTCGCCGTGCGGCGACGGTTGCCTGAGCGAAGGGGCGCCGACGGTGGCGTTCGGCCGGCGCGTCCTGCGGTTCACCGCGGCGATCGGCGTCATCTTCGGCGCCTTCCTGTCGGCGCCGCTGGTGCTCGTGCTGCGCGGCATGCCAAGGGAACGGTTGGTGCGCCTGCTCTTCGTGGAGATCTTGAAATCCTTCGGGGTGAAGCTGCGCGTGCTCGGCGACGAGCGTTTCCGCGCCGTGCCGGGCCGCGGTGCGCTCGTGGTGAACAACCACATCTCGTGGCTGGACATCATCGCGGTCAACGCCGTCCAGCCGATGCGGGCGCTCGCCAAGAAGGAGGTCGGCGCCTGGCCGGTGCTCGGCCTGCTGGTGCGCCGCGGCGGCAGCATCTTCCTCGACCGGGAGAACCTGCGGAGCCTCCCCGGGACGATGGACGAACTCGCCGAGGCCATGCGCGGCGGATCACTCGTGAGCGTGACACCGGAGGGCACCACCTGGTGCGGTCTCGGCTCGGGCCGGTTCCGCCCGGCGACCTTCCAGGCCGCGATCGACGGCGGGGTCCCGGTGCGGCCGCTCGCGCTGCGCTTCCGGCTCGCCGACGGGCGGGAGACGACGCAGCCGGCGTTCATCGGGCCGGAGTCGCTCATCGCCTCGCTGCGGCGGGTCGCGGCGCTGCGCGGTCTGGTGCTGGAGGTGCACGTGTGCCCGGAGATCGCGCCGGGCCGCGCTTCGGACCGGCGGGAACTGGCCGCACTGGCGGAATCCGCGGTGCAGGCGGCGCTCGGGCGGGTGCAGATCCCGGCTCAGCGGCGGCGGCGCGCGGCAGCGGCTCCGGTTGCCAAGGTGCCCAGCTCGTGAGTGGTAAGGACGGTTCTAACCGTCCTTACCACTCACGAGGCCGGGTCATGCCGGCGTCAGCGTGATCTTCCCGCCCGCGTGACCGGTCGCGCTCTCCCGGTGCGCCGAGGCGGCATCGGCGAGAGCGTAGCTGGAGCCCAGCTTCAGCTTCAGGTCCCGCGCGACCAGATCCTCCAGCACGGCCTGGGTTTGCGAGCCGCTCGCCGAGAACTTCAGCCCCCGCGCGTACGCCGCCGGGTCCGCGATGGTGATCAGCCGGTCAGGTGAGCCGAGCAGGTCGACGGACTCACTCAAGACACCGAAGCCCGCCGCGTCGAACACCGCGTCCACGCCGTCCGGCGCCACCGAACGGACTCGCGATACCCAGCCGTCGCCGTACCGCACCGGCACCCCGCCGAGCGCCTGCACCTCGTCGAGTGACGAAGCCCCGGCGAGCCCGACGACCGTGGCGCCCAGCGCGACGGCGGCCTGCGTCGAGATCCGGCCGACCTGGCCGCTCGCGCCGTGGATCACCACCGTCTCGCCCGGCTTGACCTCGAGTTCGCCCAGTACCCGCAACGCTGTCTCACCGACGGTGGGCAGCGACGCGGCCTCCGCCCACGAAAGGCCGGCGGGTTTGCGGATGACGGTGGTCGCCAGCGCGTATTCGGCATACGCGCCGGTGTCGGACCAGCCGAAGACCTCGTCACCGACGGCGAAATCGGCGCCCTCGCCCACCGCGTCCACGACGCCCGCCAGTTCCAGGCCGAGGATGTGCGGGAATTCGACCGGGCGGACCTCCGCCATCGCGCCGGACCGGATCTTCCAGTCGATCGGGTTGACGCCCGCGGCCTTGACCGCGATCCGCACCTGACCCGCGCCGGGCTCCGGCAGCGGGACCTCGGCCGGCCGCAGGACGTCCGGTTCGCCGTACTGGGTGATGGTGATCGCTCGCATGTTCACTCCTATCGGATTTCTTCGCTGCGATCAGTCAACCGGCGCCCGTACCCCGCCCGAACCAGCCGGACGAGCAGTGTTCACTAGCCGGGAGAGCAGCGTCCCCGCGCCGGACCGCGCTTACTGTGGAGTCATGGACCCGCTGCACGTGCTGAGCCAGGTCGAGTACATGCTCGCCGCTCCGCGCCCCGAACTCCTGCCGCGCTTTTCCACGACGGCCGCGGCCGTGCTGCCGCACCGCGCCGCCGCCATGGAGACCGGTGACTGCTCCCGCCTGCCGATCAAGGTCCACGGTGATCCGGCGATCACCGGCGCGGTCACGAGCTCCGAGCTTCAGCGGCTCGCCACGCTCGGTGTTCCGGGCCGGGCGGTGGTGGCCGAAGAGCCGCTCGGCGGGAAGCGCCGGAAACTCGTCGTCCTCACTTCGGCGCCGGTGATCGGCAAGGGCGCGATGATCGCGCTCGTCCCCGCCGGGGACGAGCCGCCGGACGGCGCACTCGAATTCGTCGCCAAGCTGTGGGACATCGTCAGCGTGAACGCCGCCCAGCGCGCCACCGACCCCGAGCCGGCCGTCCTGGAGAGCAATATCGCGGCGGCCACCGCGCGGGCGCGGGCGATCACCGATCTGGGGCAGACCCACGCGACCACGTTGACGTCGTTGCTCTCGGTGCTCCGATCACGGCGGCTCGGCGACGCTGCGGCCCGGCAGACCGCGACGGACCTCGCCGCCACCGCGCTCGTCGAACTGCGCTCGATCGCCGACCGCGATCAGGAACTCTCGGCGGAGCCGGCGTCGGAAGCGTTCGACACCCTCGTCACGCAGCTGGCTCCCTTGGTGCGCCACAACGACGTGACCGTCGACCTCGCCGGGCCGGACGACGAACGGCCGCTCCCGCAGGACATCGCGCACACCGCGCGGACGGTCTCGCGCGGCCTCGTGCTCGCCGCGCTGGAGCGGGGCGGCGGCCGGGTCCGGGCGTCCTGGCGGATCGACGGGCAGCACCTCCGGGTCACCGTGCGCGACGACGGCCCGGACGTCGCCCGTGCCGTGCCCGCCAGCGGCCTCACCGAGCGGATCACCCCGCTCGGCGGACGCTGGGAGGTCGACGCCGTGCCAGATTGGGGCACCACGATCACCGCGGTCCTGCCGCTGGGCGTGCAGGAAACGCCGGAACTGCGCCCGCTCGACCGGCTGAACGCGCGCGAACTCGAAGTCCTCGCCGGGATCGCGCGCGGGAAACGCAACCGGCAGATCGCCGAAGAGCTGGCGCTGACCGAGCACACGGTGAAGTTCCACGTGCGGAAGATCTTGGGGAAGCTGGAGGTCACGTCGCGCGGCGAGGCCGCCGTGCTGGCGCGTGAGCTGCGCCTGGAATCGGTGTCGTGAGCTTGACCTCCACCGAGCTGGAGGTTGCAGGCTCGTCGTATGACGATCACTGGGGACGAGGCCAAACCGAAGGGTGTGCTCTGGACACCTGAGCACCGCGTGACCACCATCGGGCTGCTGCTCATGGTCACGCTCATCGCGTTCGAGAGCATGGGCGTCGCCACCGCGATGCCGACGATGGTGGCCGATCTCGACGGCCTCGCGCTGTACGCCTGGCCGTTCACCACGTTCCTGGTCGCCAGCGTCGTCGCGACCGTCCTTTCCGGACGCCTCGGCGACCGCAAGGGCCCGGCGCCCGCGCTGCTCGCCGGTACCGCGCTGTTCGCCGCCGGGCTGCTGGTCGCCGGGCTCGCGCACGACATGCCGACGCTCCTGCTCGGCAGGGGATTGCAGGGCTTCGGCTCCGGCCTTCTGCTGGTTTCGGTGTCGCTGCTGATCGCGCTCACGTTCAGCGACCGCGAGCGTCCGGTGATCTACGCCGCCAACGCCGCCGCGTGGGTGCTGCCCGCGGTGATCGGGCCTTCGATCGCGGGCGTGGTGACCGTGGGCGTCGGCTGGCGCTGGGTCTTCCTCGGGCTGATCCCGCTGACCGGGATCGGGCTCGCGCTGCTGATCGTCGTCACGCGCAAGCTTCCCCGGCACGCGCCCGCCGAATCCGCGAGGCGCGCCGGGGTCGTGCCCGCGGTGGTCGCCGCGCTCGGCGTCGCCGCGCTCACCTGGGCGGCGCAGCACCCGTCCCTCGCGGCGCTGGCCTACGGCGGCGCGGGTCTGGCCGCCCTCGCGTACGCGCTCCGCAAACTCCTGCCCGCCGGGACGCTGACGTCGCGGCCGGGGTTGCCCACAGTGATCGCCTCGCGCGCGCTGATCGCGGGCGCGTACGCCGGGATGGAGGCCTATCTGCCGCTCACGATGACCGAAGTCCACGGATACAGCCCCGCGCTGGCCGGGCTGCCGCTGACGGTGACCGCGCTGGGCTGGTCGGCGGGGTCGATGCTCCAGGGCCGCATGCTCGACTGGTCGCGCGAAGCGTCGTTGCGGACCGGGTTCGCGCTGGTCGCGGCCGGTCTGGCGATCTTCGTCTTCGTCCCGCTGCCCTCGTTCCCCGGCTGGATGGCGTTCGTCGCGTCGGCCGTCGGCGGCTCCGGGATGGGGATCGCGATGCCCGCGATCTCGGTACTGCTGCTCCGCTACTCGCCGGAGGCCGAACGTGGGTTCAACACCTCGGCGCTGCAGCTCGGCGACTGGGTCGGATCGGCTCTGACCATCGGTTTGGGCGGTGTCCTGCTCGCTTCGCTGGCGTCGGCGAAGGAGCCTTCGGTGGCGATCGTGGTGCTTTCGGTGGTGTTGACCGGCATCGCGTTGCTCGGGGTGCGGGTGACCGGCCGGTGGCCGTCGGATATGAGCGCCGCCACCCGCTGACCAGGGTGGGCTTGGTCACGCCCCGGAGCGGTCTACCCTGGTGTAGCGATGACCTATCTCGACCACGCGGCGACCACCCCGATGTTGCCCGAAGCCGTAGCGGCGATGTCCGAGGCGCTGTCCACAGTGGGCAACGCCTCCGCGCTGCATTCCTCGGGACGCCGGGCCCGCCGCCGGGTCGAAGAAGCCCGCGAGGTGATCGCGGAGGCCTTGGGCGCCCGGCCGTCCGAGGTGATCTTCACCGCGGGTGGCACGGAAAGCGACAATCTCGCGGTCAAGGGCATCTTCTGGGCCCGCAACGGCGAGGACCCGAAGCGGAACAGGGTGCTGTGCAGCACCGTCGAGCACCACGCCGTCCTCGAATCCGTCGAATGGCTGGAGCAGCACGCGGGCGCCGAGATCACCTGGGTCGAGGTCGACCAGGCCGGCCGGGTCACTCCCGAGTCGCTGCGCACCGCCATCGGCGACAGCCCCGAGACGGTCGCGCTGGTCACCGTGATGTGGGCGAACAACGAGGTCGGCACGGTCAACCCGGTCGCCGAGCTCGCCGCCGTCTGCGCCGGACACGACATCCCGCTGCACACCGACGCCGTCCAGGCCGTCGGCGCGGTGCCGGTCGACTTCGCCGGGAGCGGCGCCGCGGCGCTGACCCTCACCGCGCACAAGCTGGGCGGCCCGTACGGTGTCGGCGCGCTGCTGCTCGGCCGCGACACCACGTGCGTGCCGGTGCTGCACGGCGGCGGCCAGGAGCGCGCCGTGCGTTCGGGCACGCTCGACGTCCCCGCGGTGATCGCGTTCGCGACGGCGGTGAAGGCCGCGGTCGACGGCCGCGAGGAGTACGCCAAACGCGTCGCCGAGCTGCGGGACGACCTGATCGAGGCCGTCCGGCGCGAGGTGCCGGACGTGGTGCTCAACGGCGGCGAGGGCGAGCGGCTGCCCACGCACGCCCACTTCACCTTCCCGGGTTGCGCCGGTGACAGCCTGTTGATGCTCTTGGACGCCAAGGGCATCGAATGTTCCACTGGTTCGGCGTGCACGGCGGGTGTCGCGCAGCCGAGCCACGTGCTGCTGGCCATGGGCGCCGAACCCGCGGCCGCGCGCGGGTCGCTGCGGTTCTCGTTCGGGCATACCTCGGCACCGGAAGACGTTGAAGCGGTTTCGAGGGAGATCGCGGGCGTCGTCGACAGGGCGAGGCAGGCGGGACTCGCCGGAATGCGCAAGCAGACGCAGAAGCAAGAGGTGTGAGGAAGATGCGCGTACTGGCCGCGATGAGCGGGGGAGTGGACTCGGCGGTGGCCGCCGCGCGCGCCGTGGACGCCGGGCACGAGGTCGTCGGGG
This sequence comes from Amycolatopsis sp. NPDC000009, assembly GCF_055563465.1. NCBI lineage: Bacteria > Bacillati > Actinomycetota > Actinomycetes > Pseudonocardiales > Pseudonocardiaceae > Amycolatopsis > Amycolatopsis sp. NPDC000009. The sequence continues at coordinate 284,927 of NZ_JBVHDI010000010.1, read as the reverse complement.
TGCACCTGGCGCTGTCGGCGAAGCCCGGCACGCTGCGCACCGGATCCCGTGGCTGCTGCACGATCGAGGACTCCGGCGACGCTCGGCGCGCGGCCGACATCCTCGGCATCCCGTTCTACATCTGGGACTTCGCGGAGCGGTTCACCGAAGAGGTCATCGAGACCTTCGTCGGCGAGTACGCCGCGGGCCGGACGCCGAACCCGTGCGTCACCTGCAACGAGAAGATCAAGTTCGAGGCGCTGCTGGACAAGGCGATGGCGCTCGGCTTCGACGCCGTCGCCACCGGGCACTACGCCCGTCTGTCCCTTGTGGACGGTGTGCCGGAGCTGCGCCGCAGCGTCGACACGGGCAAGGACCAGTCCTACGTGCTGGCTTCGCTCACCCCGGAGCAGCTGCGGCATTCGCTGTTCCCGCTCGGCGATTCGTGGAAGACCGACGTGCGCGCCGAGGCCGCGAGCCGGGGCCTGTCGGTGGCGAAGAAGCCGGACAGCCACGACATCTGCTTCATCCCGGACGGGGACACGAAGAGCTTCCTGGAGAAGCGGCTGGGCCAGCGTCCCGGGCAGCTCGTCGACGCCGAGACCGGCGCCGTGCTCGGTGAGCACACCGGTGTGCACGGTTTCACCGTCGGCCAGCGCAAGGGGCTCGGCATCGAGGCGCCGGCGCCGGACGGGCGGCCGCGCTACGTGCTGTCGCTGGAGCCGGTTTCGGGCACGGTGAAGGTCGGTTCCGCACGGGACCTCGGCGTGAACGTGATCGAGGCGGACCGCCCGATCTGGCCGAGCGAGCGGCCGCTGGACGGTCCCACGGAATGCGTCGTGCAGGTGCGCGCGCACGGCGGGATCGTCGAGGCCGTCGCGGAGGTGTCCGGTGACTCGGTGAGCATCCAGCTGCGTGAGCCGCTGCGCGGCGTCGCTCCGGGGCAGGTCGTCGTGCTGTACCGCACCGATGCCGCCGAAGGCGACCTCGTGCTCGGCAGCGCGAAGATCTCCGGCACTCGCTAACCCCCGCATTTAAGTCCTCTGGATGCGTTCCTTGCGCGTGCAACTACCGCATCCAGAGGACGAAATGCGGCGGGGGACTAGAACTTCAGCTTGAAGCCGGTGTGCGTGGCCTCGAAACCGAGGCGTTCGTAGAACCGGTGCGCGTCCTCGCGTTTCACGTCCGACGTCAGCTGGACGAGGGCGCAGCCCCGCCGCCGTGATTCGTCGATCGCCCACCGCATCAGCTCGCCGCCGAGACCGGAGCCGCGATGGCTCGCCCGCACCCGGACGGCCTCGATCTGCCCGCGCAGCGCGCCTTTCCTCGCCAGGCCGGGAATGATCGACAGCTGGAGCGTGCCGACGGCCTCCCCGCCGTCTTCGGCGACGATCAGCGACTGTGCCGGATCGGCGTCGATCTGCTCGAAGGCTTCGAGGTACGGCGTGAGGTCGTCGGCGGAATCGCGGGTGCTGCCGATCTGGTCGTCGGCGAGCATCCCGACGATCGCCGCGACGTCTTCCCGGCGCGCTTCACGAATGATCATGAGGCGTAGTGTCGCACCCCGTCGGTCTCGGCCGCGGTGAGTTTCCCTTGGGCCACCAGCAGATCCAGATGCGAGCCGGTCTCGAGGACGGCGAGCATCTGGTTGAACGGGTCCATGTCGGGAAGTTCGCGCTGCCTTCGCGTCCAGCCCAGCCGCAGCGCGACCTCGTACGCGGTCGTGACGTCCGCGGTGATCTCGGCGCCCATGACTTCGAGCCGGTCTCGGTGGTGCTCCAGCAATTCGTCCACCCGGGCGTGGACGCTGCCGGTGACCGGACCGTGCGCGGGGAGCATCCGCCGGTCCGGCATCTCGCGGACCAGGCGCAGGGAGTCGAGGTAATCGCTCAGCGGCAGCTCCGTGGGCACCGGCTGGAAGCCGATGGACGGCGTGATGTGCGGCAGCACGTGGTCGCCGGAGAACACCAGCCCGGCCTCGTCGTCGACGAAGACGACGTGCCCGTCCGTGTGGCCGGGCGTGTGCACGATGTCGAACTCGCGGCCGGGCACGATCCGTCGTTTGCCGGGGACGAGCCATTCGTCCGGCTGTTCCCACAGATGCGCCTCGGTGTGCCGGACACCGCCGAAGGCCTTGGCGAGCTCCTCGACGACCGGCCCCGCGCCACAGCGTTCGAGCAGGCTGACCTGCGCCTCCAACGGGAAGCGGTCCGGGTCGCCGGAGCGGACCAGCGACGGCTCCTCCCGCTTCCCGAGCCCGAGCGTGCCGCCGAATTCGCGGCGCAGTTCCACCGCGAGGGTGTAGTGATCGCGGTGCACGTGGGTGATCAGGAATTCGTCGATGTCGCCGAGATCGGCGCCGAGCGCCTTCAGCCCGCGCGAAAGCCGCTCGCGGGCCGACTCCAGCGCCCAGCCCGAATCCACGAGGACCAGGCGGGTTCCGTCGGTGACGACGTAGACGTTGACCGCGCGCAACGCGTCGTGCGGCAGAGGGAGCGGGATCCGGTGGACCCCCGGCGAAACCGTGTAGACGCCTGGCTCGGCCCAGTCCCGTTCGCCGTCTTCGGGCAACGGCTCCATGGTGACCCTCCGTCCCGGACGCACTCCAGTGTGCCGCCTCAGTCCCTCCACTTTGTGCCGCCGGAAGCCGAGTGTCCACTTCAGGAGTGTGAGACCCCGGTCACTCGTGCCGCTCGCATTCAGTCCTCTGGATGCGGTCCTTGCGCGTGCAACTACCGCATCCAGAGGACGAAATGCGGCAGGTGACGGAAGTGTCAGCCCTTGTCGTCCTGCTTCAGCGCCGTGTCGATCGTCAGCGCCGAGGCCACCACCATCGACGCCAGCGGATCCCGCAGCGGCCGGTGGATCTCGACGACGTAGTTGTCGGCGGTGGTGAACGCGGCCTTCACGAAACCGCCCCAGGTCTTCGTGATCCGCGCGATCTCGACGTCCGCGTCGTCCTTGATCGCGAAGTTCCACGCCCGCCAGTTCTCCGCGAAGATCCCGCCGACCTTCCGCCCGTCGACCACGAACCCCAGCCGGATCTTGCCGAACACGTTCTCCTGCACGATCTCGCCGATCGGGGAGTCGTCGGCCTTCGTCACCAGGAACCGGGATTTGAACACCTTCGCCGGCCGCGTCACCTTCAGCACGGTGCTGTGGTTCGCGTCGCGGATCTCGAAGCGGTGGGTCAGGAACTGGTCGTAGTTCGTGAGCAGCCGGATGGCCTTCTTCAGCGTGCTCTGCCCGACCTGGACGACGCCGCCGAGGCGGTTGCCGTTCTGGTCGAACACGCCGAACTCGTTGGCCATCTCGATGAGTTTCGCGCGCTGGTTGACCACCAGCACGGGTTCGGAGAACAGCGTCCCGCCGCCGACGACACCGCTGCCGCGGCCCTGGGTGCCCCGCGCCGCCTGTGCCCGGATCTTGTCCGGGTCGTGCGCGCCTTCGACGTCCAGTTCGATCATCTCGGCGTCGTGCGACGGCCGCGTGTTCGCGGTCCAGGCCTGCCCGTCCCACCACCGGTACAGCCGGGGGTTCTGCCGGTCCGGATACCAGCCGGCGGGCTGTGGGGAGCTCGTCATGGCAGGTCAGCGTAATGCGCTCAGTGCCGTCTCGGGCTCGTCGACGGCAATTGCGTCGAATGTCCGTGTCCTCCCCCGCCCCGCCGCCCCGCACACTCGGACCAAGGGGAGAATCCGGGTGTGAACGAACGACCTTGGCCCCTTGGCGCGGCCACCGCGATCGGTTCCCTGCCCGGTACCGATCCGGTCGAGGCCGCTTCGATCGTGTTCGGCGAACTGCCCGAATTCCCCTGTATGCCCGAACTTCCCGCCCGTGGCGTCGGTGCCGACATGATCGGCCGGACGGCGGCACTGCTGGTCGACCTCGCGGTCGAGGTGGTGCCGAGCGGTTACCGGGTCGCCGCCCGTCCCGGGCACGACCACCGCCGGGCCGTCGACCTGATGAACTGGGACCTCGACGCGGTCCAGGAGGCGCGGGAAAAGGCGGGCGCCGCGCCGCCCGCCTTCAAGATCCAGGTCGCCGGGCCGTGGACGCTCGCCGCGAACGTCGAGCTCCCGCGCGGGCACCGGATCCTCACCGACAAGGGCGCGCTGCGCGATTTCGCCGCGTCGCTGCTCGACGGGCTGGCCGGGCACGTCGCGGAACTGAAGTCGCGGCTCGGCGCGCCGGTGGTGATCCAGTTCGACGAACCGTCGCTGCCGGAGGTACTCGCCGGTGATCTCCCGACGGCGTCCGGCTACGGCACCGTTCCCGCCGTGCCCGCGCCGGAGGCACGCGAACTGCTGTCGACGGTGATCTCCGGCGCGGAGCGGATCACCGGTCAGCCGGTCGCGGTGCACTGCTGCGCCGAAAAGCCGCCGATCTCGTTGCTGCGCGCGGCGGGGGCGCGGGCGATCGCCTTCGATTTCACTCTGCTGAGGGGCGCCTCGCCCGCGCAGCTCGACGAGATCGGCGAGACGCTGGACTCCGGGGCGACGCTGATGCTCGGGCTCGTCCCCACGACCGACCCCGGTGTCCCGGTGGAGCTGCGCGACGTGGTCACGCCCGTGTTCAACCTCGTCGACCGGCTGGGTTTCCGCCGCGAGATCCTCGCCGAACGGGTCGTGCCGACCCCGGCGTGCGGTCTGGCGGGCGCCACTCCCGACTGGATGCGCCGCGCGCTCACGCTCAGCCGTGAGTCCGGCAAGGCTTTCACCGAACCGCCTGAAGGCTGGTGAGCGGCGCGGTAGCGTGCCCGTCATGCGTTTGTTCCGCCGCTCCCGCAAGACCGAGGACGTTCCCGACCCCCGCACCGCCTGGCCGGAGCAGCCGGTCCCCGAGGACGCGGCCGCCGCGGCGGAGAAGTTCTGGGAGGCCTGGTTCGCGCTCCTGCCGGAGGTCAGCGCCGCGCTCGGCGATCGTGAACCGCATCGGGTGGAGCACGACCTCTGCACCATCGTCGAGGCGCTGCACCCCCGGCTGCACTTTTCCCTCGATCGTGGGCACCGGGCGATCTATTCGCTGGTGCTGACCGGCCAGGAGGACCCGGAACTGCGCCCGTACACCGACGCGTGGAAGGCCGCGGCGCCGCCGGAGGACGCGATCTGGGAGTACCACGACTCCGTGCCGCCGGTGCCCGATCCGAGTGAGGTCACCGTCAACCTCGGCGAGACCCGGATCGCGCTCGCCGACGTCCGGGTGACCGCGAAGGTGGACGAATCAGCCGGACGGGTGGACGTGACCGTGTTCCACCCGCTGATCGGCGAGCTCGCGCCGGAGACCCGGACGACCATGACCTTCCTGCCACTGGACGCCACGCTGGGTGAGCGGGTCGCGGCCGAACGGCTGGGCAAGGTCGAGCTGGTGGCCGAGGCCCAGGAGGGGCAGCTGACCCTGCCGGAACTGCGCGAGGTGGTCGGCAGGCTGTCCGGAAATGTCGGTACCTCGGACTAGGGTTACCCCCGTGAGCAGCGAACTTCCCGAAAACCCCGAGCCAGCCGAGGATTTCACGGACGTACCGGCCGACGTCCGTGAAAGGCATGCCGCACTGGCGGAGGAGATCCGCGGTCACCAGTTCCGGTACTACGTGCTGGATTCACCGATCGTGTCCGACGGCCAGTTCGACGAGCTGCTCAACGAGCTGCAGGCCATCGAGGACGAGCACCCCGGGCTGGTGACGCCGGAGTCGCCGACGCAGAACGTCGGCGGAACGTTCTCCACCGAGTTCGTCGCGCACGACCACCTCGAGCGCATGCTCAGCCTGGACAACGTCTTCGACACCGGCGAGTTCGAGGCGTGGGTCGAGCGCGTCCAGAAGGAGATCGGCGCGACGAAGTACCTCGCCGAACTGAAGATCGACGGGCTCGCGATCAACCTGCTGTACGAGAACGGCCGGCTGACCCGGGCGCTGACCAGGGGCGACGGTCGCACCGGTGAGGACGTCACGCTCAACGTCCGCACGCTGGAGCAGGTGCCCGAGCGGCTGACCGGGACGGACGAGTTCCCGGTGCCCGCGCTGGTCGAGGTCCGCGGCGAGGTGTTCTTCCGCGTGGAAGACTTCCTGGCCCTGAACGCGAAGATGGTCGAGGCGGGCAAGGATCCGTACGCCAACCCGCGCAACACCGCCGCCGGGTCGTTGCGGCAGAAGGATCCCAAGATCACGAAGTCCCGAAACCTGCGGCTGATCTGCCACGGTCTCGGCAAACGTGAGGGGTTCGAACCGAAGCGCCAGTCCGAGGCGTACGACGCACTGGCCGCCTGGGGCCTGCCGGTCTCGCCGCACAGCAAGGTGCTCGGTTCGGGCAAGGACCTGCTGGACCACATCGAATACTGGGGTGAACACAGGCACGACGCCGAACACGAGATCGACGGCGTCGTCATCAAGGTCGACGAGGTCGGGCTCCAACGCCGTCTCGGCACGACGTCGCGGGCTCCGCGCTGGGCGATCGCCTACAAGTACCCGCCGGAAGAGGCGATCACCACCCTGCTCGACATCCAGGTCAACGTCGGCCGCACCGGGCGGGTCACCCCGTTCGCGGTGATGGAGCCGGTGAAGGTGGCCGGGTCCACGGTGGCGATGGCGACGCTGCACAACCAGGAAGAGGTCAAGCGCAAGGGCGTGCTGATCGGGGACAAGGTCGTCATCCGCAAGGCGGGCGACGTCATCCCCGAGGTGCTCGGCCCGGTCGCCGACGCGCGCACCGGCGAGGAGCGCGAGTTCGTGATGCCGTTGCGCTGCCCCAACTGCGACACCGAGCTGGCGTATCAGAAGGAGGGCGACATCGACATCCGTTGCCCGAATTCGCGATCCTGCCCGGCGCAGTTGCGTGAGCGGCTGTTCCATTTGGGCGGCCGGGGCGCGTTCGACATCGAGGTGCTCGGCTACGAGGCGGCGGTCGCGCTGCTGGACGCCGGTGTCGTGCACGATGAGGGCGACATCTTCGAGCTGGACGAGGAAAAACTGCTCCAGGTGGAGCTGTTCCGCACCAAGGCGGGGGAGCTGTCGGCCAACGGGCGCAAGCTGCTGGACAACCTGGAAACGGTGAAGGACCGTCCACTGTGGAAGGTCATCGTCGGCCTGTCGATCCGGCACGTCGGCCCGACGGCGGCGCAGGCGCTCGCGCGGGAATTCGGTTCACTGGAACGGATCGAGAACGCCTCGGAGGAGGAGCTCTCCAGTGTCGACGGCGTCGGCCCGACCATCGCGCGCGCGGCGAAGGAGTGGTTCGAGGTCGACTGGCATCGCGAGATCGTCGAGAAGTGGCGCGCGGCGGGCGTGCGGATGGAGGAGGAGCGCGACGAGTCCATCCCGCGCAACCTCGAAGGCCTGTCCATCGTCGTCACCGGTTCGCTGAACGACTACTCCCGCGACGAGGCCAAGGAATTCATCATGGCCCGCGGCGGGAAGGCGGCCGGTTCGGTGTCGAAGAAGACGGCGTTCGTCGTCGTCGGCGACGCTCCGGGCACGAAGTACGACAAGGCCGTCCAGCTGAAGGTGCCGGTGCTCGACGAGAACGGTTTCCGCGTGCTGCTGGAAAGCGGCCCCGAGGCCGCGGCCGAGCTCGCGCTGCCGACGGAGGAGCCCGCCGGTGAGTGACCTGGAGATCCGTCCCGTCCGCTCCGAGGAGCTGACGGCGGTCGGAGAGCTCACGCTCGCCGCGTACTCCGCGGAGCGAAGCCTTGTCGACGGAGTCGGTTATGCGGCGGAGCTCGTCGACGCCGCCAAACGAGCGGAGCTGGCCGAGCTCCTGGTCGCGGTGGACGGGGACGGCACCCTGGTCGGCACGGTCACCATCGCCCGGCCGGGCACCGAGTTCGCCGAGCTGTCCCACGAGGGCGAATTGGAGTTCCGGATGCTCGGCGTGCTGCCCTCGGCGACCGGACGCGGTATCGGTGAGGCGCTGACCAGGGCGGTCATCGCACGGGCGCGGGAACTCGGCGTGGCGAGGGTGGTGCTGTGCAGCCTGGACACGATGGAGCGGGCGCACCGGCTCTACGAGCGGCTCGGCTTCGTCCGGCTGCCCGAGCGGGACTGGGAGCCGCATCCCGGGGTCACCCTGATCGCCTACGGCCTGGAACTCGCCTAACCTCCCGCATTTCGTCCTCTGAATGCGGTAGTTCGTAACGCCAACTACCGCATTCAGAGGACGAAACGCGAAGGTCAGCTGTCCAGGACGACGGCGACGATCCCCGCGAAGTGCGCCAAACGCGCCACCTCCGCGGCCCGGAAGTTCGGCCCGCCCGGACGCGCGACCAGCAGCGCCTTCCCGGGCTTCCCCAGCGGTGTCGCCGCGAGTTCGGTCCCCAGTTCCTTCCACGTCTCCGGCACCCAGGCCTCCTCGGCGTCGAGGATGGTGGCGCGTTCCAGCGGCAGCCACGGCAGGTCGGTGATCGGCGTCTCGGGCGCGGCGTTGGACGACGCGAGCCGGATCGCCCCGGCCTCGGCGTGCTCGACGACGACGGCCCAGCCCGCCCGGATGATCCGCGGCACCCCTTCGGCGAGGATCTCCAGCCCCGAAGCGGGCTTCGCGGCGATCTCCTCGACCAGTTCGAGCTCGCGGTGGGTGTCCAGGACCCCGGCGTACGGGCGGACGGCGTCGACCTCGACCCCGTCGACGCTTTCGGCGGCGGTGATGAGCGCGTCCGGCAGCCTGCCGGACGGGATTTCGACGACGAGGTCGTCGACGGCGACACCGCCGCCGCGTTCGACCACGTCCACGCTCAGGATGTCGGCGCCGACGGTGCCGAGCGCGGTGGCGACCGCGCCGAGGGTCCCCGGGGTGTCCGGTAATTGGACCCGGATCAGGAACGACACACGCGCCCCTCTCGCCTCAGGCGTCCCAGCCTCGCCGTGGAACGCGCTACGCCGGGCGCCGATTGTGACAGACCGGACGAGGTAATGGGGACCGACGTCCGGGGCGCGGGATAACGAACCAGGCACTCCTTACCCGACATGGGAGCGCAGGCCGCGGCATAACCCAGTCGAGTCCGCCGACGCCGCCACCATAGACTTGCAGCTTCCGACAGAACCCGCACAGCACACCCCGGGAGTCACCCGCGTGCCCAACATTTCCCGCGACGAGGTCGCACACCTCGCCAAGCTGGCCAGGCTTGCCGTCACCGAAGAGGAGCTGGACGTCTTCGCAGGCCAGCTCGACCAGATCCTGGACTCGGTGGCCAAGGTGAGCGAGGTCGCAGGCGAGGATGTCCCGCCCACGTCGCACGCCGTGCCGCTGACCAACGTGTTCCGTGAGGACACGGTCCGACCGGGGCTGACCCAGCAGCAGGCGCTGGCCGGTGCGCCGGCCAGCGAAGAGGGTCGTTTCCGGGTGCCGCGGATTCTGGGGGAAGAACAGTGACCGAACTCATCAAGCTGACCGCCGCCGAGCTGGCGGAGAAGATCCAGTCCCGTGAGGTCTCGGCCGTCGAGGTCACGCAGGCCCACCTGGACCGGATCGCCGAGGTCGACGACCACATCCACGCGTTCCTGCACGTCGACACCGAGGGCGCGCTCGACGCGGCCCGCGCGGTGGACGCCGACGTCGCCGAGGGCAACGCGCCGAAGTCGGCGCTCGCCGGGGTCCCGCTGGCGCTCAAGGACGTGCTGACCACCAAGGGCATCCCGACCACGGTCGGTTCGAAGACCCTGGAGAACTGGCTCCCGCCGTACGACGCCACCGTGACGCGCAAGCTGCGCGAGGCCGGTGTCGTGGTGCTCGGCAAGACCAACATGGACGAGTTCGCGATGGGCTCCTCCACGGAGAACTCCGCGTTCGGCCCGACGCACAACCCGTGGGACCACGCCCGGATCCCGGGCGGTTCCGGCGGTGGTTCCTCGGCGTCCATCGCGGCGTTCGAGGCCGCGATCGCGATCGGCACCGACACCGGCGGTTCGATCCGCCAGCCCGGCGCGGTCACCGGCACCGTCGGCGTGAAGCCGACGTACGGCGGCGTCTCCCGCTACGGTCTCGTCGCCTTCTCGTCGTCGCTCGACCAGGCCGGTCCCTGTGCGCGGACGGTGCTCGACGCCGCTCTGCTGCACGAGGTCATCGCCGGGTACGACCCGATGGACTCGACCTCGATCGACGCGCCGGTCCCGCCGGTGGTCGCCGCGGCCCGCCAGGGCCTGACCGGGGACCTCAAGGGCGTCCGTGTCGGCGTGGTGAAGGAATTCGCCGGCGACGGCTACCAGCCGGGCGTGTTGCGGTCGTTCGAGGCCGCCGTCGAGCAGCTGCGCGCGCTCGGTGCCGAGGTCGTCGAGGTCTCGTGCCCGAACTTCACCTACGCGCTGCCCGCGTACTACCTGATCGCGCCGAGCGAGTGCTCGTCGAACCTCGCCAGGTTCGACGCCATGCGCTACGGCCTGCGCGTGTCCGACGACGGCGAGCACAGCGCCGAAGAGGTCATGTCGCTGACCCGCGAGAAGGGCTTCGGCCCCGAGGTCAAGCGCCGCATCATGCTCGGCACGTACGCGCTTTCCTCGGGTTACTACGACGCGTACTACGGCTCGGCGCAGAAGGTCCGCACGCTCATCACGCGCGACTTCGAAGCCGCCTACGAAAAGGTGGACGTGCTGGTCTCGCCGACCACGCCGACCACCGCGTTCAAGATCGGCGAGCGCGTCGACGACCCGATGGCGATGTACCTGGCGGACCTCTGCACCATCCCGTCGAACCTCGCCGGCAACGCCGCGATGAGTGTCCCGAGTGGACTGTCGCACGAGGACGGCCTGCCGGTCGGCCTGCAGATCATGGCCCCCGCGATGGCCGACGACCGGCTGTACCGCGTCGGCGCCGCCTACGAGGTCGCGCGCGACGCCGCCAACGGTGGCTCGCTGGTGCACGAGGTTCCGGAGCTGGGAGGAAAGAAGTGACCGCCGTGGTTGAGTTGATGGACTACGCCGACGTCATCGAGCGGTTCGACCCGGTGCTGGGCCTCGAGGTGCACGTCGAGCTGAACACGAACACCAAGATGTTCTGCGGCTGCGCCAACGAGTTCGGCGGCGAGCCGAACACCAAGGTGTGCCCGACCTGTCTCGGCCTGCCCGGTTCGCTGCCGGTCGTGAACGGCAAGGCGGTCGAGGGCGCGATCCGCATCGGCCTCGCGCTCAACTGCGAGATCGCCGAATGGTGCCGGTTCGCCCGGAAGAACTACTTCTACCCGGACATGCCGAAGAACTTCCAGACCTCGCAGTACGACGAGCCGATCGCCTTCAACGGCTACCTCGACGTGACGCTGGACGACGGCGAGGTCGTGCGCGTGGAGATCGAGCGCGCGCACATGGAGGAGGACACCGGCAAATCGCTGCACGTCGGCGGCGCCACCGGTCGTATCCACGGCGCCGAGCACTCGCTGCTCGACTACAACCGCGCCGGCGTGCCGCTGATCGAGATCGTCACCAAGACGATCGAGCACACCGGCGGCCGCGCCCCCGAGGTCGCCCGCGCGTACGTGAGCGCCCTGCGGGATCTGCTGCGCGCGCTGGACGTCTCCGACGTCCGCATGGACCAGGGTTCCCTGCGCTGCGACGCGAACGTCTCGCTGATGGCCAAGGACGCGACCGAGTTCGGCACGCGCACCGAGACCAAGAACGTCAACTCGCTGCGCAGCGTCGAGCGTGCCGTGCGCTACGAGATGACCCGCCAGGCGGCGATCCTCGCCGAGGGTGGTTCGATCAAGCAGGAGACGCGGCACTTCCAGGAGGCCGACGGCACCACGTCGCCGGGCCGCACCAAGGAGACCGCCGAGGACTACCGGTACTTCCCGGAGCCCGACCTGGTCCCGATCGCGCCGTCGCGCGAATGGGTCGAGGAGCTGCGCAAGACGCTGCCGGAGATGCCGTCGGAGCGCCGCAAGCGCATCCAGCAGGAGTGGAGCCTGACCGACGAGGCGCTGCGCGACCTGCTCAACGTCGGCGCGGTCGACCTGGTCGCCGCCACCGTCGAGGCGGGCGCGACCCCGGACGAGGCCCGCAGCTGGTGGGTCAACACGCTCGCGCAGGAGGCCAACTCCCGCGAGATCGAACTGGCGGAGCTGGCGATCACCCCGGCGCAGCTGGCCGAGGTCATCGCGCTGGTCAACGCCGGCGAGCTGACCAACAAGCTGGCCAAGGAGGTCGTGCAGGGCGTGCTCGCCGGCGAGGGTTCGCCGTCCGAGGTCGTCGAGAAGCGCGGCCTGAAGGTCGTCTCCGACGACTCCGCGCTCATCGCGGCGGTCGACGAGGCGCTGGCCGCACAGCCCGACGTCGCCGAGAAGATCCGCGGCGGCAAGGTGGCCGCGGCCGGGGCGATCGTCGGTGCGGTCATGAAGGCCACCAAGGGCCAGGCCGACGCCAAACGCGTGCGCGAACTGATCGTCGAGCGAGTCGGTGCCTGATCTCGCTCTGAAGAAGGTCACCTGGCGTGAGTGGCTCGGCCTCGCGGCCGGGCTGCTCGCGTTGGTGGCCTTGTTCCTTCCGTGGACGACGCTGACCGCCTCGCGCCCGGAAATCGAGGACGTGCTGACGACGTTGCCCGCCGGCGACGTCACGCGCGACGCGTGGCACTCGGGTTTCCTCGCCTGGGCGCCGCTCTTCCTCCTGTTCCTGCCCGGCGTGGCCGTCGTGCTGTTCGGCCGCGTCGACACCGTGCGCCGCGCGGGCCTGCCCCACCTGTGGCTGATGGCGGCCATCGGCGCGCTGCTGCTGATGGTGCTCGGCTGGACCACCCTCGACTGGCAGTTCGACGCCGACCAGCGCGGGATCTTCTCCGCCGCCGGTATCGAGATCAGGACCGGCCTCGGCCGCTACCTCGGCCTGGTGGCGGCTGTCGTCTCCGCCGTCGTCGCGTTCTTGGACGTCCGCCGGACCCGTACCCGGCGCCGCTGAGGCCACCGTGTTCCCTCTTCCCGGAGGCATCGGCCTCTCCCATCTGTGCGCCTACGAATGGGAAGCCGCGGACGGGGTGTGCGGCGGCAGCCCGCATCTGCACCTCGCCTGCACCGAGGCCTACGTCGTCACCGGCGGCCGCGGCGCGGTGCAGACGCTCGACGTCGGCGGCTATCGGGAGACCGAACTCGAACCCGGTGTCGTCGCGTGGTTCGCGCCCGGCACGGTCCATCGGATGGTGCAGCGCGAAGAGCTGCGGATCACCGTGCTCATGCAGAACAGCGGGCTGCCCGAAGCGGGCGACGCCGTCTTCACCTTCCCGCCGCCGGTCCTCGCCGACCCGGCCGCGTACGCGGAGGCCGCCGCGATGCCGGAGGACGACGATGCGGCCCGCCGTCGCCGTGATCTCGCGATCGAGGGCTATCTCCCGATCCGGGACGCGCTCGTCTCGGGAGATCCCGGACCGCTGAGGGACTTCCACCGCGCGGCCGCCGCGCTGGTCGCGCCGAAGGTCCAGGCCTGGATCCCACGCTGGCGGGCCGGCGCGCTGGCCGCCGCCGAGTTGACCGGGGAACATCTGGAAGCGCTCGCGAACGGCGACGCGAGTCACCTCGAACGGTCCGGGGTCCGGGTCACCGGTCCGTCCGAAGTGGACGGTTACGGGATGTGCGGGCGGCGGACGGAATACCGCATGGACACCTGAGCCCGCTCAGTCCTTGCCGCTCCCGCCGGAGCTGGCCGACGGCGTGATGATGACGACGCGGTCGTCGCTCGAAACCGGGGTGCCGCCGTCCTTGTTGACCGTCCCGGCGAGCGCGATCTGCGGATTGACCATGCTCATCGCGGACAGCCTGCCGAAGGTCTTCGGCGGCTTGCCGACCTTGCCGTCCATGAAGACGTTCGGCTTGCCGGTCACCGCGCCGTCGGGGGTGACCGGCAGGTTCTGCAGGTTGCCCGCGATCGACGTCGTGACCGTGAGATAGCCGGTGGCGCCGACGAAATCCGCGCAGCCCGCCACGCCGGGTTTGTCGGTCCAGCTCCAGGCCGGGGCGGTCAGGGGCTGGCCGCCACGAAGCCGGTACAGCACGTCCTTGTCGGCCAGCCGGTCGGTCAGCCATACGCGGGAGCCGGTCTGGTCGCGGCAGATCCCGCCGGGGGAGTGCACGCCGGTCGAGAAGACCGCCGAACCCGGCGTGGGATTGCCCGACGCCGGTTTGCCCGACGTGTCGATACGCAGCACCTTCCCGGCGAGCGACGCGGGATCGGCCGCGAGCCCGGGGTTGCCCGCGTCGCCGGTGGCGACCAGGAGCGCGCCCTTGGCGTCGGTGCCGATCGCGCCGCGGTTGCCGGTGGGTCCCTTGGGAATGCCGGTCAGCACCGGTTTCGGTGCCTGGCCCTTCGCCAGCCGGACGACCCGGTTGTCGGTCGGGGTGGTGATGTAGGCGAAGACGAGCTGGTCCTCGGCGAAGCCCGGGGAGAGGGCGAGCGAGGTGAGGCCGCCGTCGCCGGAACCGTCCACGGGGACGGTCGCCCAGTCGGCCGGGTCCTTCTCCGCGGCGGCGAGCAGGATCCGGCCGCTCTTGCGTTCGCCTGCGAGCGCGCTGGGCGCGGTGCCGTCACCGGGGATCGCGGCCACGGCGGCGACGGTGTCGAGGCAGGTCGCGATGACGGCCTTGTCGAAGTCCTTGCACCCCTGCGGCGGCGGGACCGGCGTCGGCGCCCGGTTCGGCCCGTTGCCGCGACCGGGGCCGGTGTCGCCCGCTTCACCGCCGGGCCCGATCTGCGGCGGGACCTCGGGGGACGGCGGGTTGACCGGGGTGAACTTCTGCCCGGCGGCGGTGTTGTCGAACTCGGCGCATCCGGAGAGCATCAGCGCGCCGCAGGCCAGCATGGCCAGCGGCGCGGTCCATTTCCGCCGGTACCGGGTACGCACGGGGCAAGCCTAGGTGGGCGTACGTGAGCCACGGGTAAGAGCCTCTGGATACCGTGGTGATCATGACTGTGACCGTTCTCGTGCCCGACGAAGAGGGAGTGGCCGCGCTTTCGGAGATCGACGGCGTGCGTCCGGTGGTGTACCGCCGCGGGGAGCCGGTGCCCGCCGAAGCCACCGAGGCCCAGGTCCTCGTGACCGGTGACGGGCCCAGCGCCGAACTCTGGCGCGAACTGCCGAACGTCAAACTCGTGCAGCTGCTGGCGGCGGGTGCCGAGGACTGGGTCGGCAAGGTGCCCGACGGCGTCCTGCTCTCGACCTGCCGCGGCGCGCACGGCGGAAGCTCGGCCGAATGGGTGGTCGCGGTACTTCTCGCGATCTACCGCGGTCTCGACGGCTTCGCCGATGGCCTGCGGCGGAAACACTGGGAACGCCGGACCACCGACACCCTGCAGGGCAAGCGGGTCCTCATCATCGGCGCGGGCGACCTCGGCAGGCATCTGCGCCGCCGGCTGGAGACGTTCGACGTGCGCTGCACGATGGTGGGCGCGAACGCTCGCGAAGGTGTCCACGGCACCGACGAACTCCCCGCCCTGCTGCCGGACCACGACGTCACGGTGCTCATGGTGCCGCTCACGCAGCACACTCGGGGCATGGTCGACGCGGAGTTCCTGGCCGCGATGCCGGACGACGCGATCCTCGTGAACGTCTCGCGGGGCCCGGTCGTGGTCACCGGCGCGCTCGTCGCGGAACTCACGTCGGGACGGTTGCGCGCCGCGCTCGACGTGACCGACCCGGAGCCGCTGCCCGCCGGGCACCCGCTGTGGGACTGTCCGGGACTGCTGCTGACACCGCACGTCGCGGGCTCGGTGAGCGGGAGGCGGCAGCGCGCCTACGCGGTCGTGGTCCGGGAACTGAGCCGCTATCTGGGTGGGGAGCTGCCGAAGAACCTGGTCCACGGCGAATACTGAGCATCGTGGCGAATCTTCATGTCGGCTGCGCGATGTGGACGCACAAGGCGTGGGCCGGGCGGTTCGTCCCGCGGTCGCTGCCGCCGGGGGAGCGTCTGCGGGCGTACGCCGGCTGGTGCAACGCGGTCGAGGGCAACACCACCTTCTACGCGACCCCCGCACGGGACACCGTCACGGCGTGGGCGCGGCAGACCGGGCCCGGCTTCCGGTTCGTGGTCAAGCTGCCCAAGGTCGTCACCCACGAGAAACGCCTCGCCGGTGTCGAGACCGAGATGCGGGCGTTCCTGGACGCGGTCGAACCGCTCGGTGACCGGGCGGTCCTGTGGACTCAGCTGCCCGGCTCGTTCGGCCCGCCGGACGCCGAGGCCCTCGGCCGTTTCCTGCGCCGTCTTCCCGCCGGCCTCCGGCGCGCCGTGGAGGTGCGTCACCCGGCGTTCTCCACCGACGCCCAAGCGACGTCGCTGCTGGAGAGGACCCTCGCCGAGGCGGACGCCGAGTGGGTGCCGTTCGACACCACGGTCTTCTTCTCCAGCCCGCCGGTCAGCGAGGCCGAACAGGACGCCTGGGCCAAGAAACCCCGGCTGCCGCGGCGGACGCGGGCGCTGACCGACCGGCCGATCGTCCGCTACCTCGGCCGGGATTCCGCCGAGGAGACCGCGCGGGGATGGGAGCCGTGGACCGAGGTGGTCGCCGGGTGGCTGGGGGAGGGCCGGTCGCCGACGGTCTTCGTGCACACGCCCGACAACGACGACGCCCCCGCGCTCGCCCGCCGGTTCCACGACGACGTGCGTGCCCTGGTGCCCGGCCTCGACCCGCTGCCCGAGCCCGAGCCGATCGAACCCGCGACCCTGTTCTGAGCCGCCGCGTGATCGGACGGACGACACGCGTGTCCAGATGGACGACACGCGTGACTGGATGGACGACACACCTCGAGGTCGGTTCGGTCGCCTGACGGGCCGGTTTCCCCTACCCTTCGCGCGTGAGCGATGACTACCAGACCAGCATGATCTCGGACGTGGCCGACGCCGACAGCGGCCCCGGACCGGTGGAGACCAGGGGCGGGATCGATCTCGGTCTGCTCGTCCTGCGAGTGGTGCTCGGCGTGACCATGGGCGCGCACGGGCTCCAGCATCTCTTCGGCGCTTTCGGCGGACCCGGGGTCGGCGGTTTCGCCGACGTGCTCGGCGAATTCGGCTACACCAGCCAGACCACGCTGCTTTCGTGGATCACCGGGATCAGCGAGGTGGTCGGCGGCGCGCTCGTGCTGGTGGGGCTGTTCACCCCGATCGGTGCCGCCGCGCTCCTCGGAGTCTGCGCCAACATCGTCTACGTCAAGTTCGGTGGTGGGTTCTTCCAGAAACAGGGACAGGGCTTCGAGTTCGAGCTCCTGCTCGCCGCGGCCTCGCTGACCGTGCTGCTCGCGGGCTCCGGGCGGATCGCGCTGGACGTCAACACCCCGTGGCGGAAACGTCCGCTCTCGTTCGGGTTGATCGGGCTCCTGCTCGCCGCGGCCGCCTCGGTCGTGGTGATCGTCCTGTGCCGCTGACACGCGACGCATTCAGAGGACTAAATGCGCTTGAAGGGCGCATTTAGTCCTCTGAATGCGGGTCACTTGTTCGGGTCGCGGACGGCGCCGGTGTCGGCCGAAGTCGCCATCCGCGCGTAGGCGCGCAGCGCGGCGGTGACCTTCCGGTCCCGCGAGACCGGCTGCCACGGCCGCTCGCTCGCCTCCATCTTCGCGCGCCGCTCGGCGAGGACCTCCTCGTCGACGAGCAGTTCGAGACGGCGCTCGTGGACGTCGAGCAGGATCCGGTCGCCGTTCTGGACCAGGCCGATCGCGCCACCCGCGGCGGCCTCGGGCGAGATGTGCCCGACCGAGATGCCCGACGAGCCGCCGGAGAACCGGCCGTCGGTGATCAGCGCGCACTTCTTGCCCAGTCCCGAGCCCTTGAGGAACGCCGTCGGGTGCAGCATCTCCTGCATCCCCGGGCCGCCCGCCGGGCCCTCGTAGCGGATCACCAGTACCTCGCCGGGCTGGATCTCCTTCTTGAGGATGGCGGAAACCGCCTCCTCCTGGCTTTCCAGCACCCGGGCCGGGCCCTCGAAGTGCCACAGTTCCTCGTCGATGCCCGCCGACTTGATGACGGCGCCGTTCTCGGCGAGGTTGCCGCGCAGGATCGCGAGCCCGCCGTCCTTGGTGTACGCGTGCTCGACATCGTGGATGCAGCCGTCCGCGGCATCGGTGTCCAAAGAGGACCACCGGTTCTCGGTGGAGAACGCCTCCGTGGTGCGGACCCCGCCCGGCGCCGCGTGGAACAGCTCGATCGCCCGCTCCGACGGCTCCTCCGCGCGGATGTCCCAAGTGGACAGCCACGACTCGAGGTCCGGCGAGTGCACGGAGTGGACGTCGGTGTTCAGCAGGCCGCCGCGGTACAGCTCACCGAGGATGGCCGGGATTCCGCCCGCGCGGTGGACGTCCTCCATGTGGTAGTCCGAGTTCGGCGCGACCTTCGACAGGCACGGCACGCGGCGGCCGATGGCGTCGATGTCGTCGATGGTGAAGTCGACCTCGCCCTCCTGCGCGGCGGCGAGGATGTGCAGCACCGTGTTGGTCGAACCGCCCATCGCCATGTCGAGGGCCATCGCGTTCTCGAACGCCTTCTTCGACGCGATCGAGCGCGGGAGCACGGACTCGTCGTCGTTCTCGTACCAGCGTTTGCACAGCTCGACGACCGTGCGCCCGGCGTCTTCGAAGAGCGCCTTGCGGGCCGCGTGCGTGGCGAGGGTGGAGCCGTTGCCCGGCAGCGAGAGCCCGAGCGCTTCGGTGAGGCAGTTCATCGAGTTCGCGGTGAACATGCCCGAGCACGAACCGCAGGTCGGGCAGGCGGAGCGCTCCACAATGGACAGCCCGTCCTCGTCGACCTCGCTGCTGGCCGAGGCGGCGATCGCGGTGATCAGGTCGGTCGGCGCCTGCGCGACCCCGCCGACGACCACGGCCTTGCCTGCCTCCATCGGCCCGCCGGAGACGAACACGACCGGGATGTTCAGCCGCATGGCGGCGTTCAGCATGCCAGGGGTGATCTTGTCGCAGTTGGAGATGCAGACCAGCGCGTCGGCCTGATGCGCGTTCACCATGTACTCGACCGAGTCGGCGATGATCTCGCGCGAGGGCAGCGAGTACAGCATTCCGCTGTGCCCCATGGCGATCCCGTCGTCGACGGCGATCGTGTGGAACTCACGGGCGACCCCGCCCGCCTCCTTCACCGCGCCGGCCACGATCTCGCCGAGATCCTTGAGGTGCACGTGCCCCGGCACGAACTGGGTGTAGGAGTTCGCGATGGCGACGATCGGCTTGCCGAAGTCGCTGTCGGTCATCCCCGTGGCGCGCCAGAGCGAGCGGGCGCCCGCCGCGTTGCGGCCGTGGGTGGTGGTCCGGGAACGGAGTTGAGGCACGGCTGACTCCAAGGTTCGGGATGGGGACCAGGGCGAACGAGCGCCAAACTGGTCCTACCAATCCTACTCCCCGGAATCGCCGCTCTTCTCCGGAGCCTCGCCGATCTCGTCGGTCAGCCCGGAGGGATCGGCCATGCGGCCCGCGCTGACCAGCGAGATCACCGGCAGATGACGGGTGCGCACGGCGGGAAGGGGGATCTTGGACTCGTCCTTCAGCACCGCCTGCACCTTTGCCTTGTCGGTGATGGCGAGGCCCTTGAGCGAGGTCCACGGCAGGTCCCGCCGCCCGAACATCGTGCGGACCTCCAGCCCCTTGGCGGTCGCCGTCGTGCGGGTCCGGATGACGAACACCGCCAGCGCGATCGGGAAGATGTAGAGCCACTGGAGATACGGCACACCGCCGAACGCGACAGGCGTCACACAGACGACGAGGAAAGCGATCGCCAGCAACGCCGTGTTCGGAATCTTGAAGACGGCTTTGGGAGCCTCGTTCGCCTGTTCCTGCTGCTTTTCTTCTGCCACGTCAAAGATGGTGCACCGCCGCCTCGAAGGCTCCGAACGCGGGTCGCGTCACGCCCCGAAGGTGTCCAGCATGCGGAATCGCCGTCCCGCAGAGTTGACACTCTTGACGGCGACCGGCTAGCTTCACTCTCGTGACAACGCAGACCGGCCTCGTACTTCCCAAGCGCGTCGACGCTTAGGGAAGTCTCCGCTGCGTCGACGCGCGACCCTCGTGCGACCACTCCGGTCGGCGGGGGTTTTTTGTTGCCTGGAACAATTTCACTGCCGAACCAGCCAATGAATACCCGAACGAGTGACTAGACAAAGACGAGGCAAACAGCGATGACCAGTGCCACCTCGCGAGCTGATGCGAACACCGGTACCCCCGGTGCCCGACCCAAGCCGGCGCCGCCCGCCGGGACCCCGGTGCGGGTCACGGGCGCGCAGTCGCTCGTCCGCTCGCTCGAAGCGGTGGGCGCGGAGGTCGTGTTCGGTATTCCCGGCGGCACCATCCTCCCGGCGTACGACCCGCTGCTCGACTCGACGAAGGTCCGCCACGTCCTGGTCCGCCACGAACAGGGCGCCGGCCACGCCGCCACCGGGTACGCGCAGGCGACCGGCAAGGTCGGGGTGTGCATGGCCACCTCCGGTCCCGGCGCGACCAACCTGGTCACTCCGCTGGCCGACGCGAACATGGACTCGGTGCCGGTCGTCGCCATCACCGGCCAGCAGACCCGTGCGCTGATCGGCACGGACGCCTTCCAGGAAGCCGACATCTGCGGCATCACGATGCCGATCACCAAGCACAACTTCCTGGTCACCGACCCGGCGGACATCCCGCGCACCATCGCGGAGGCCTTCCATCTCGCCTCGACCGGCCGCCCCGGCCCGGTCCTGGTGGACATCCCCAAGGACGTCCTGCAGGAGATGACCTCCTTCTCCTGGCCGACGGAGATGCGGCTGCCGGGCTACCGGCCCACGCTGCGCCCGCACGGCAAGCAGGTCCGCGAGGCCGCCCGGCTGATCAGCAAGTCCCGGCGCCCGGTCCTCTACGTCGGCGGTGGCGTGGTCAAGGCCGACGCCTCGCGCCAGCTGATGGAACTGGCCGAGCTGACCGGGATCCCCGTCGTCACCACGCTGATGGCGCGCGGCGCCTTCCCCGACTCGCACCCGCAGCACCTCGGTATGCCGGGCATGCACGGTTCGGTCGCCGCCGTCGCCGCGATGCAGCGGGCGGATCTGCTGATCGCCCTCGGCGCCCGCTTCGACGACCGCGTCACCGGGCAGCTGTCCTCGTTCGCGCCGGACGCCGCCATCGTCCACGCCGACATCGACCCGGCCGAGATCTCCAAGAACCGCAAGGCGGACGTGCCGATCGTCGGCGACTGCGCGGAGATCATCACCGAGCTGATCGAGGCCGTCCGCGCCGAGACCGACAAGTCCGCGAAGCCGGACCTGGCGGACTGGTGGACGCAGGCGAAGGCCTGGCGCGACGACTACCCGGCCGGCTACGAATGGCCCGAGGACGGGACGCTCTCCCCGCAGTACGTCATCGAGCGCATCGGTTCGCTCGTCGGCCCGGACGCCGTCTACACCGCGGGCGTCGGCCAGCACCAGATGTGGGCCGCGCAGTTCGTGAAGTACGAGAACCCGCGCACCTGGATCAACTCCGGCGGCCTCGGCACGATGGGCTTCGCCGTCCCCGCCGCGATGGGCGCCAAGTTCGGCGTGCCGGACAAGCAGGTCTGGGCCATCGACGGCGACGGCTGTTTCCAGATGACGAACCAGGAACTGGCCACCTGCGCCATCGAAGGCGCGCCGATCAAGGTCGCCGTCATCAACAACGGCAACCTCGGCATGGTCCGCCAGTGGCAGAACCTCTTCTACTCCGAGCGGTACTCCAACACCGATCTCGGTACCCACAAGCACCGCATCCCCGACTTCACCCTCCTCGCGGAGGCGCTCGGCTGCGCCGGGCTCCGCTGCGAGACCAAGGAGGACGTCGACGCCACCATCCGGCGTGCCATGGAGATCAACGACCGCCCCGTCGTGATCGATTTCGTGGTGGGGAAGGATGCCCAGGTGTGGCCCATGGTGGCCGCGGGCACCGGTAACGACGAAATCATGGCCGTGCGCGGGATCCGCCCGCTCTTCGACGACGACGAGGTCGCCGCCGAGGCGGAGCTGAACGCCGCCACAGAAGGAGACGCCCGATGAGCGTGCACACCCTGAGCGTTCTGGTCGAGAACAAGCCCGGTGTCCTCGCGCGGGTTTCCGGACTGTTCTCCCGGCGTGGGTTCAACATCGAATCCCTCGCCGTCGGGCCCACGGAGAATCCCGAGGTGTCCCGGATGACGATCGTGGTCGCCGTTGAGGAGCTACCGCTCGAACAGGTGACCAAACAGCTCAACAAGCTGGTCAACGTCATCAAGATCGTGGAACTGGAAAAGTCCACCGCCGTGCAGCGTGAACTGCTGCTCGTCAAGGTCCGGGCCGACAACACCGTGCGCAGCCAGGTCCTCGAAACGGTGCAGCTCTTCCGCGCGAAGGTGGTGGACGTGTCGCCCGAGGCGCTCACCGTCGAAGCCACCGGCACCTCGGACAAGATCGGTGCCCTGCTGCGGATGCTGGAGCCCTATGGCATCCGCGAACTGGTCCAGTCCGGAATGGTCGCGGTCGGCCGGGGCGCCCGGTCCATCACCGCCACCTCCGCTCGATAACTTTGTAAGTCAGGAAAGGAAGTAGTACCCCTCATGGCAGTGGAAATCTTTTACGACGACGACGCGGACCTTTCGATCATCCAGGGTCGCAAGGTCGCCGTGATCGGCTACGGCAGCCAGGGTCACGCGCACTCGCTGAGCCTGCGCGACTCCGGCGTCGATGTCCGCATCGGTCTGCCCGAGGGCTCGAAGTCGCGGGCCAAGGCCGAGGAGCAGGGTCTCCGCGTGCTCACCCCGGCCGAGGCCAGCGCCGAAGCCGACCTGATCATGATCCTCGCGCCGGACACGAAGCAGCGCTTCATCTACGAGCAGGACATCGCGCCGAACCTCAAGGACGGCGACGCGCTGTTCTTCGGCCACGGCTTCAACATCCGCTACGACCTGATCAAGCCGCCGTCGAACGTGGACGTCGCCATGGTCGCCCCGA
Organism: Amycolatopsis sp. NPDC000009; assembly: GCF_055563465.1. Classification (NCBI taxonomy): domain Bacteria; kingdom Bacillati; phylum Actinomycetota; class Actinomycetes; order Pseudonocardiales; family Pseudonocardiaceae; genus Amycolatopsis; species Amycolatopsis sp. NPDC000009. The sequence goes on along the minus strand of NZ_JBVHDI010000010.1, from coordinate 262,078 downwards.
AGGGCCCGGGCCACCTGGTCCGCCGCCAGTTCGTCGACGGCAAGGGCGTCCCGGCGCTCATCGCGGTCGAGCAGGACGCCTCCGGCAACGCGCAGGCGCTCGCGCTCTCCTACGCGGCCGCCATCGGTGGCGCCCGCGCCGGTGTCATCAAGACGACCTTCACCGAGGAGACCGAGACCGACCTCTTCGGCGAGCAGGCCGTCCTCTGCGGTGGCGCGTCCGCGCTGGTGCAGACCGGTTTCGAGGTGCTCACCGAGGCCGGTTACGCCCCGGAGATCGCCTACTTCGAGGTGCTGCACGAGCTGAAGCTGATCGTCGACCTCATGTACGAGGGCGGCATCGCGCGTCAGCGCTACTCGATCTCCGACACCGCCGAGTACGGCGACCTGACCCGCGGCCCGCGCGTCATCTCGCCGGCGGTCAAGGAAGAGATGAAGAAGATCCTCGGCGAGATCCAGGACGGCACCTTCGCCCGCGAATGGGTCGCCGAGGACGAGGCCGGGCGGCCGAACTTCACCAAGCTCGAGGAGCAGGGCAACCAGCACCCGATCGAGGAGACCGGCAAGAAGCTGCGCGACCTGATGTCGTGGGTGGACCGGCCGATCACCGAGACCGCCTAGTTGTCGGGCCGAAGGGGCCCTTCACCGCATCTGATGCGGTGAAGGGCCCCTTCGTTTTGCATACCGGAAAGCGATAGCGTGGACACCATGAGTGAGCAGCCGGTGGACGACAAAGCTCATGTCAGGCCCGATCTGGACCTGAGCGACGCGGTGTGGATCAGGGCCGAACCCGAGGGTGCGAACCTCGAAGACCGTGCCGAGTACGCGCTGGTGCCGCATACCGACGGCGTCACCTACACCGCGATACGGCAAGCCTCTGATCCGGACGGCCACGTCCTCGTGTTCACGCCGACGGAATGGGACGCCTTCGTGAAAGGCGTGCGGGACGGCGAATTCGACCTTCCCGCCTGAACCCGGATCAGTAGGGCAGGACGTACGCGTGGCTCATGTCGGAGTCGTGCGTGGTGGCCGAGCCTTCCGAGTCGGTGAGTCCGGTGGCCGTTCCCTGGACGCCGGCCGCCTCGCCGCCCAGCCACTCGGCCTTGACGTAGGCGTTGAACCGGGGGACGCAGCCCGGTGCCTTGCTCACGGTGAAGTCCGCTTTGTTGAGCGGCACGTATTTGTGGTGCACCCAGTACGGCACCTCGTGCGTGACCTGGACGCTGCTGTCGCTCTTGCAGAGTGTGCCGTCCGCCTTCCACTGGTTGACGAAAAGCGTGAACTTCACCTTCGTGGACTTGTATTTGTCGCAGGTGATGCCCCGTAGGCAGACCTGCAGCTCGACGTCGCCCACCACGTTGAGGCCCTGCACGGTCGAGGGGAGGGTGAAGTGGTCGAGCGCCGGCTCCCACACCTTCGGGGAATCGGTGTGGAGACCACGGACTCCCGTGCTCACGCTGGACTGCACCGGTTGCCCGTCGGTGGCGTTGGTGACCGAGGTGTCGGCGAACGTGAGGTACCCGCTGACCAAGCGGTAGGTGGCGTCACTGGTCGGGCTGAGCGAGTTGCCCCGCACGTTCGCGGTGCAGGTGACCGTGCCCGCGACGCCGGGGTGGACGAGGAAGCGGGTGTAGAGCGTCACGTCCTGGTTCGGGGAGCCTGAGTTCACGTCGTAGACGTTCTGCCCGATCACCATGTTCTTGCTCCAGCCGCCCGGGCCCCGGCAGACGATTTCGTTGTCGAAAAGGCTGCGGATCGTGGCGGCGTTGACCCGCATTTTCGAGACCACGTACGCGGTCTGCGTGGCGGTCATGTCCAGCGAGACGGTGCCCACGGGGGTGACGCTGTGCACGACACCCGACTCCGGGAGCTTGGGTACCGAGATCGTTCGCGGGGTGAAGGTGACCGATGTCGCCGCTTGCGCGGGGGTGGCGGCCAGCAGGCAGGCGGTCAGTGCGAAGACCGCTGTCGCGGCGAGAGAACGGACTTTCAAGGGAAACCTCCTATGTCTGTGCTTCTTGCGGTGTGCCGCGCGGTCAGTTGTCCGGCGGCGTTCCCACGGAAGGACCGGAGCAAGCGCTCAAGGTGCGGAAGCAGGTGAAGTATTCGAGGCCCTTGGCGGGGTCCTCGGTGGTCATCCAGACGTAGACCTTGTTGGCTCCGCCGTCGATGTCCGCGCTGACGGTGAGGTGCGCCGGTCCGGACTCGTTGCACCAGGTGCTGGAGCTCTGCCAGCCCAGCCAGGCGCTGCCCGCCCTGGCCTCCGCGTAGATCCGGCGGCACCCGCTGGCTTTGAACGCTCCGTCGACGCCGACCGACCGGTTGTACCAGGTGACCGTGCCCTTGTAGTAGCTCGCTCCGACCACGATCGCGAAGGAACTGGTGGGGTAGGCGGTGACCGCGGCGCCGGCCGGCGCCGCCGCGAAGACCATCCCGCCCGCCGACGCGACCGCGGCCACCGCCGCGGCGGCTTTTCTCGTGCGGTTCTTCGCCTTCGATCTCATCATGACGACCACTCCTGGATTCTTCGAGTTAGGGGTGCACGAACGATGTGTTGCCGTCGCCACTCAACCGCTGGTGGACTCGCGCCGGAAAGAATTCGAGCCCGTTCGAATCCGCCGCGGCGACTGCTAGCGTCGGCGTAGTGCTCACATTGCGGGTCGACGCCGACACGGTGTCCAGGACGCGGTTGTCACCTTCCCCCGCGTCGGAGTCCATGGCGTGGCTGAAACTCGCCGCCGCGTCGGGACGGCACCCGGTGTTCGGCGACCCCGGACCGCTCGCCCGCGCGTCACTCGCCCATCCGGACGTCGCCCTGCTCACGGATCTGTTGCCGCGCAACGGCGACACCTACACACCGGACCTGCTCACCCCGCAGCCGGGCACGGGTACGCGGCGCCGCGACCTGATCGACGAGCAGATCGCACAGATCGAGGCGACGGCCCAGGACGACCTCGAGCAGCAGCTTTTCACCTACCCCCGGACCCACTGGAGCAGGCCGCTGCGGGCCACGACCCTCCGGATCGCGGAATCGGGACGGATGCAGAGGCGGCTCGCCAACGGTCTCGCCCGTTTCTGGCGGGACTCCCTCTCCGACGGCTGGCCGGAACTGCGCTCGATCCTCGACCAGGACATCGCCCATCGCGCGACGGCCATGGCCACCCACGGTGTCGGCCGGGCGCTCGGCGCACTCCACCCCGACATCGCCTGGACCGGCGACGCGATCAGCATCGCCAAGTCGTGGGACGGCGAAATCGAGGCCACCGGCCGGGATCTGGTCTTCGCGCCCAGCGTGCTCGGCCGGCCCGGCGTCATCATCCAAGTCGACACACCTGGGCAGCTCGTCCTCTACTACCCCGCCCAACGGATCGGAACCAGCCGGGACCGCCGGTCCGGAAACCTCGCGGAGGTGGTCGGCAACGCCAGGGCGGCCCTGCTCGCGGATCTCGAAACCGCCCGATCCACCACGGAACTAGCCACCCGGAGCGGCTACGCCCCGGGCACCGTCTCCTATCACCTCGGCGCCTTGCACCGCGCGGGACTCGTCACCAAGGTCAGAGCCGGACGCTATGTGCTGTACCAGCGGACCGCGGAGGCGGCGGCCATGCTGGAAGAAGCCCGCGGCTAGCCGCCGCGGAAACCGGACATGGACCGAATCCGGCCACCCGATCACTCCGCGACGGACAGCACGACCTTTCCCGTGGTCTTACCCGCCGCCACGAGTTCTTGCGCTTTTGCGGCCTCCTCCAGCGGGAACACCGTGTCGATGGCCGGTTTGAGGCGTCCGCTGTCGACGAGTTCGGCCAGTGCGAGCAGTCCGGCGCGGTCCGGCTCGGCGAGGGTGAACCCGGCGGTGACTCCGGCGGCGTCGGCGAGTTCCGGCAGCCGCTCGTCGTTCGTGCGGGTGAGCTGGACGAGCCTGCCGCCGCGGCGAAGCGTCTTGAGCGACCGAGGCCCGTACTCCAGGCCGATCGTGTCGAGGACGACGTCGACGTCACGGACCTCCTCGGCGAAGTCCGTCGTGCGATAGTCGATGAGCTCGTCCGCGCCGAGATCGCGAAGGAATTCGTGCTTGGCCGCGCTGGCCGTCCCGATCACGTACGCGCCGCGCGACTTGGCGATCTGGATCGCGAGATGCCCGACCCCGCCCGCCGCCGCGTGGATCAGAACCCGTTGCCCCGGCTGGATGTCCGCCGTGTCGACGAGGCTCTGCCAGACCGTCAGCCCCGCGAGCGGGACCGCGGCCGCGTGCAGGTGGTCCAAAGTGGACGGTTTGCGCGCGAAGTGACGGCTCGGCGCGGCGACGTACTCGGAATACGCGCCGGCCTGGAACGGGAACGACGGCATGCCGAAGACCTCGTCGCCGGGGGAGAACAGGGACGCGCCCGCGCCGACCTCCTCGACGACGCCGGACACGTCCCAGCCGAGGATGAACGGCGGATCGCCCATCGGGCCGATACCGCCGGTCTCGCGGGTCTTCCAGTCGACCGGGTTGACGCCGGCGGCGTGCACCCGGACCAGGATCTGGGCCGGGCCGGGGACGGGTCTTTCGACGTCGACGAGTTCGAGGACTTCGGGGCCGCCGAGGCGGTTCTGGCTGATCGCTCGCATGGGCGCCATTGTTCGGCGAGCGTCGTACTTCCGGCGAGGTTCCGGTGGGCCAAGTGTCGTCAGGATCGGGACAGCTGCTCATGCTGCCGGGGGCCAGGGCCGTCTCGCCTGCTGCAGGGGTTGCGAAAGCCACTTTCGCAACCTCCAACGTTGCGAAAGTGGCTTTCGCAACGCGGCGGCAGGTCGCGACACTCGTGCGGGCGGGTGCCCACATGCCAGCGCGCGCTCAGGCGCCCCGCAGCACCGCAGCGATCTCCGTCTGCTCGAAATGCTCGGCCCACCCCAGCGCCGACGACGAGTACAGCGAATCCTCCAGCGAAGGATCCGCCCCCACGTCGAGCAAGGCCCGCACCGCGTCGACGTGCCCGCCCTGCACGGCCAGGTGCAGCGCGGTGACACCTTCTCCGTGCGAATGCCCGCCGAAGGTGCCCTGACGGTTCACCGATGCGCCGAGCTCCGCCAAGGTCCTGATCGCCGAAGCCTTCCCCTGGGCGGCGGCCCACGTCAGCGCCGTGCCGCGGTAGACGTCGGCGTCCACCGCCGCGCCCCGCTCCACGAGGGTGCGCACAGCCGAGGACCGGTCGTTCCGCGCGGCCCACGCAAGCGCCTCGTCGACGATCTCGGCCGGATCGTCGCTCGGCCGCCATTCCGGGAAACCGCTGTGTGGCCGGTGGAACTCGCGATGCGCGCCCGCCGCGGGGGAGAGCGTGCCGTCCGGCGCGAGCAACTCGTCGAGCAGGTCCGCCCGGCCGAGCCCGGCGGCGACGCGCAGGTTGCCGGGGGAGACGCTGCGCGAAGCCAGCAGCTCCGCCGCCTCGCGATGGCCCCAGAACAGCGCGACCACCAGCGGTGTCCCGCCGTCGCCCCGGGCGGGAACGTCGACCGGCGCGCCCGCGTCGAGCAGCATCGTGACCAGCAGCGGCAGCCCGGCGTACCCGGCCTGGTGCAACGCCGTCCAGCCGTGCACGTTCGCTGAAGCAGGATCGGCGCCGTGGTCGAGCAGGATCCGGCACAGCCGCTCGTCGCAGGTCGCGGCGGCCATGCCGAGCAGGTCGTTCCCGTTCTTCCCGTGCGCGTGGACGAGCGTGGGCAGGTCACCGATCAGGCGCGCGAGCCCGGCGAGGTCTCGCGCGTCGATCAGTTCCCGTGCCTTCTCGAAGGCGAGTTCAGCCGGTGACGTCACGCTCCCGCACGCTACCCCCGACCCCCGACAGAATCCGCCATTCGGCCAGCGGGATCCGCTCGTCCCCGGTCAGGACCTGCAGGCAGACGTGATCCGCGCCCGCGTCCAGCTGCGCCCGCACCCGAGCGTCGATCTCGTCCTCCCCGACGGCGACCAGCGCGTCCACGAGCTTGTCGGAGCCGTAGTCCTCCTCGGTGAACCCGAACCGCCGCAGATTCGCCCGATGGTGGGCGGCGAGGTCCAGGTACATCGACACGTGCCGCCGCGCGATCTCCCGATCCGTCCCGAGGACGACGGCCTGCTCGACGGCGAGGAAGGCCGAAGGCCCCATGGCCTCCCGCGCCAGCGCCGTGTGCTCGACGGGGACGAAGTACGAATGCGCCCCATCGGTGCGTTCCGCGGCCAAGGCGAGCATCTTCGGCCCCAGGGCGGCCAGCACCCGCCGTCGCGGGGAGTCCGGTGTGGACAGTTCGGCCCCGTCCATTTCGTCGAGGTAGCCGCGCATCGCCTCCAGCGGCTTCGTGCCCGGAAGGTGCCCGCCCAGTCCTAGAACGAACCGGCCGGGATAGGCCTCGGCGAGGGTCCGCTCGGCGGCCGCCGCGGCGACGGGTGCCCGGTGCGAGAACCGCGCGATCCCGGTGGCGACGTTCAGCCGTGACGTCGCCGCCAGCAGCAGTCCCGCCTGCGTGAACGCCTCCCGCCCCAGGTACTCCCCGAACCACAGCGTGTCGAAGCCGAGTTCCTCGACCTCCGCGGCCGCCTCGCGGACTTCGCCGATTTCCTTGCCGTCGAACGAGAACGTCCAGATTCCCACGCTCATCGGGACACCTCCGCCAGCGCCGGGGCGAGCCGTTCCAGCTGGTCCACGATGGACGCGAGATCGTCCCCGGCGGGATGGAGGAGCACGGTGTCCGCGCCGGCGTCCACGAGTTCCTTGATCCGCCCGGCGATCCGCTCCTCGTCGCCCCACGCGGTCAGCCCGTCCACGAGGCGGTCGCTGACGTCGTCGATGTCGGCGTCGGTGTAACCGAGCCGCTTCCAGCCCTTGAAGTAGTGCTGGACGCCGTACTGCTTCATCAGCCCGATGTTCTTCGACACACTCTCCCGCGCTTGTTCGTGGTCGCCGAGCAGCACCGAATGGGTGGGGATGAGCAGCTTGTCCCTGCCGAGGATTTCGCGGGCATACGGCGTGTGCTCGAAGGGCTGGGCGAACGGATGCGCGCCGTCGGTGAGATCGCGCGCGAGTTCGAGCATCTTCGGCCCGACGGCGGCGAGGACGAGCGGAAACGGCACCGGCGAAGGGAATTCCTCCGCCGCCGCGGACATGGCCGTGAGGTAGTCACGGGTCTGTTCGAGCGGCCGGTAGTCCGAGCCCGCCTGCACCGCCTGATACGAGTGCCCGATCCCGACGCCGAGCACGAACCGGCCCGGGAAGGCCTGCGCGAGCGTCCGCCCGCCGCTGTGGGTGGTGTACGCGGGCCGCGACCAGATGTTCGCGATCCCGGTGCCGACCACCACCCGTTCGGTGGCCGCGAGCGTGATGGCGCTGTACGCGAACAACTCCCGGTTCCCCGGCCCCTCGCCACCCCAGACGGTGCGGTAACCCAGCTCTTCCAGGCGTCGTATCGCCCGCCGTTCCTCGTCGGGCGTCGGCGCGAACATGCCGACCGGCAGCCAGACACCCACCGGGCCCAGCCGCTCACGGGTTTCTTCGATCAAGGTCATTCTCTCGTCTCCCCAGCTAACATGAGGCACCCTCCGGTTACCTCGGCGACTATACGGAGGGTGCCTCCGATTTGTCGAGACTAGGCTCGGGAGCGCGATGGACACCCAGAAGAAGCCGCTGCGGGCGGACGCCCGGCGCAACTACGAGCGCCTCCTCGACGAGGCGAGGCGAGCTTTCGCCGCGCACGGGGTCGAGGCGTCGCTGGAAGAGATCGCCCGCCGGGCCGGGGTCGGTATCGGGACGCTCTACCGGCACTTCCCGACGCGGGAGGCACTCGTCGAGACGGTGCTTCGCGAAGGCTTCGACACGCAGGCCGCGGCGGCCCGCGAACTCCTGGACTCCCCGGAGCCGCTGGACGCGCTGAAGGCCTGGCTCGCCGGGATGGGTGAACAGTCGGCCCGCTACCGCGGACTACCCGAACTGATGGTCGACGTCCTCAACGACGAGACTTCGCCGCTCTACGCGTCCTGCCACGCCATGCGGGACCAGGTGTCCCACCTGGTGGAAAGGGCGAAGGCCGCGGGGGAGCTCCGGGCGGACGTCACAGTGCCCGAAATCCTGGTGATGCTGCACGCGCTTTCCTGGGCCAGCGAATATCTTTCGGGTGACAAGGGCCTCGAACGCCTCCTCGACCTCGTCTTCGCGGGATTACGGGCGAGTTAACAATCCCCTGTCACCAGGTCTAAACTGCGGCGCAACCGGGCACAACGGCGTGACCGTCAACCGCAACCCCGAGTCGCAGGCACAGACCAGATAGTGGGAGCCGTATCGTGACCAAGCCGAACAAGCCCGTCGTCCTCATCGCCGAGAAGCTCGCGCCCTCCGTGCTGAGTGTCTTCTCCGACGAGGTCGAGGTCCAGCATGTGGACGGCACGGACCGCCCCGCGCTGCTCGAAGCCGTGAAGACGGCGGACGCGCTGCTGGTGCGGTCCGCGACGAAGGTCGACGCCGAGGTCCTCGGTGCCACCACCTCGCTCAAGGTCGTCGCCCGCGCCGGCGTCGGGCTGGACAACGTCGAGGTCCCCGCCGCCACCGAACGCGGTGTCCTGGTGGTCAACGCGCCGACGTCGAACATCGTCTCCGCCGCCGAGCACGCCGTCGCGCTGCTGCTCGCCGTCGCCCGCCGGGTCCCGGCCGCGGACCAGAGCCTCCAGGGCGGCGCGTGGAAGCGCAGCGCCTACTCCGGCGTCGAGATCCAGGGCAAGACCATCGGTGTGGTCGGCCTCGGCAAGATCGGCCAGCTGTTCGCGCAGCGGCTCGCCGCGTTCGACACCAAGCTCATCGCGTACGACCCCTACGTCTCGGCCGCCCGCGCCGCGCAGCTCGGCATCGAGCTGGTCACCCTGGACGAACTGCTGGAGCGCGCCGACGCGATCTCCATCCACCTGCCGAAGACCCCGGAGACCAAGGGCCTGATCGGCGCCGAGGCGCTCAAGAAGACCAAGCAGGGTGTCATCATCGTCAACGCCGCGCGCGGTGGCCTGATCGACGAGCAGGCGCTGGCGGACGCGGTCAGCTCCGGCCACGTCGGCGGCGCCGGTATCGACGTGTTCGTCACCGAGCCCACCACCGAAAGCCCGCTGTTCGGCCTGCCGAACGTCGTCGTCACCCCGCACCTCGGCGCCTCGACCGCCGAGGCGCAGGACCGCGCGGGCACCGACGTCGCGAAGTCCGTGCTGCTCGCGCTGCGCGGCGACTTCGTGCCGGACGCGGTGAACGTCGCGGGCGGCGGCACGGTCGGCGAGCACGTCCGGCCGTACCTCTCGCTCACCCAGAAGCTCGGCACCCTGCTGACCGCGCTCAACCCGAAGGCCCCCGCCTCGGTCACCGTCGTGGTCAAGGGCGAGCTGTCCACCGAGGACGTCAGCGTGCTGCCGCTCGCGGCCGAGCGCGGCGTGTTCTCCGGCGTCGTCGAGGACCAGGTCACCTTCGTGAACGCGCCGCGGGTGGCCGAGGAGCTGGGTGTCCAGGTCGATCTGGTCACCGAGACCGAAAGCCCCAAATTCCGCAGCCTGGTCACCCTTCGCGCGGTCCACGCCGACGGCACGACCCTTTCGGTCTCCGGTTCGGTCACCGGCAAGGACGAGGTCGAGAAGCTCGTCGAGGTCAACGGCCGTCACTTCGACCTGCGCGCCGAGGGCAACGTGCTGCTGCTCGAATACCCGGACCGCCCGGGCATCATGGGCCGCGTCGGCACGCTGCTCGGCGAGGCGGGCCTCAACATCGAGGCCGCGCAGATCAGCCAGACCACCGACGGCGCGGACGCGGTGATGCTGCTGCGCGTGGACCGTTCCGTCGACTCGCACCTGCTGGAGCCGATCGGCGCCACCGTCGGGGCGCACACGATCCGCGCGGTCAACTTCGGCTGACCTCCAAGTACATGAAGGCCCCCTTCCTTGCGCCTAGGTACAGGAAGGGGGCCTTCATGTACTTCTTCGCAATTAGCCGACTAAATGCGGTCGTTGTGTGTGCAAGGTTCGCGAGATCGCAGAGCAAGATTCAATAACGGTGAAAAATGCCTACTGAAGTCGGGCTGGTCCCCGGATAGGTTCTTCCGGCGAGGCCGAACCATCGCGTCGTCAAGGGCACGGCGCGGCGCCGGGGCTCACCGTCGGGGGTGTGTTCGAGCGGTAGGCAGGTTCCGAGTCCAGGCCTCGAGTGAGGGCACGTACTCATGAACAGATCCCGCGTACCCCGATGGGCGATCCGCTCATCGGCCGCGGTCTTCGCCGCGTTGCTCGTGACGTCCGTGACCGGGGCGTCCGCTGCCGCGCAGGATGTCCCTCTCGCGGACGGCGTCACGCCGGCGAAGATCGACCGTAACGGATTCCAGGGGAAGGTCGAGCCGAAGCTCAAGGCCGCCCAAGGCAAGATCACCGCCTTCGTCGAGCTGGCAAAGCAGCCCGCCGTCGACGCCTTCAACGCCGAGCAGAACAAGGGCGCGGGCAAGGAAAAGGCGAAGAAGGCCGCGAAGGACGCCAAGGCCGACGCCGCCGCGACGGTGAACTCCGTCGTCGGGCAGCTCAAGGCCGCCGACGCCGGCACCCAGCTGGTCACGCAGACCGCCAACGCGGTCGCCGGCGCGGTCGTCACGGCCGACGCGGCGAAGATCCGCGAGCTGGCGAAGCGGCCGGACGTCGTCTCGGTCAAGAAGGTCGTGCCGAAGACCCGCACGAACTCCAGCGCGGTCCAGCTGACCAACACGCTCGCCTCCTGGCAGCAGACCGGCCGCTACGGCGACGGCATCCGCGTCGGCGTGATCGACGACGGCATCGACTACACCCACGCCACCTTCGGCGGTCCGGGCACGGCCGAGGCGTACAAGGCGATCAACCGCGACCAGGCCACCCCGGCCTTCCCGACCGACAAGGTCGTCGGCGGTATCGACCTGGTCGGCGACGCCTACGACTCGGGCAGCGACGACCCGGCCCTCAACACCCCGAAGCCGGACCCCAACCCCATCTCGTGCGGCCACCACGGCACGCACGTCGCGGGCACGGTCGCCGGATTCGGTGTGGACGAAGCGGGCAAGACCTTCACCGGTGACTACAAGAAGCTGAACAAGAAGAAGATCGAAGCGATGCAGATCGGCCCGGGCACCGCGCCCAAGGCCCTGCTGTACGCCATCAAGGTCTTCGGCTGCGACGGTTCGACCAACGTCACCTCGCAGGCGCTCGACTGGTCGCTCGACCCGGACGGTGACGGCGACTTCACCGACCACCTCGACGTCGTCAACCTCTCGCTGGGCGGCGACTTCGCCACCCCGGACGACCCGGACTCGCTGTTCGTGCGCAAGATCGCCGCGAACAACGTCGTCCCGGTGTTCTCCGCGGGCAACGGCGGCGACCTCAACGACGTCGGCGGCGCGCCGGGCAACACGCCCGAGGCGCTGACCGTCGCCAGCAGCCGTGACGCGTCCGTCCTGCGCGACGCCGTCGAAGCCGTCGCTCCCGACGGTGTGAAGGGCGCGAAGACCGGCCAGTTCAGCCAGAACTACGCGGCCTACGACACGCTCGACGTCACCGCGCCGGTGGTCACGCTGTCGGCCGACAACGCCGCCGGCTGCAAGCCGTACTCCGAAGCCGACAAGGCCAAGGCCGCGGGCAAGATCGTGTTCCTCGAATGGGACGACAACGACGCGACCCGCGCCTGTGGTTCGGCGGGCCGGTCGAACAACGCGCAGGCGGCCGGTGCCAAGGGCGCGCTGTTCTCCTCGACGCTGGAGCACTTCTCGGCGGGCATCGCGGGTAACGCGGCCGTGCCGACGTTCCAGCTGACCGGCAGTGCGACCGCCTCGGTCCGCCCCGCGGTGGCCGCGGGCACGCTGCAGATCCGCATGACCGGCAAGGGCCGCGTGTCCGTGCCGACCTTCGACAAGTCCATTGTGGACACCCCGAGCTCGTTCACTTCGCGTGGCGGGCGTGGTCCGGCCGTCAAACCGGACGTCGCGGCGCCCGGTGACTCGATCGCGTCCGCGCTGAGCGGCAGCGGGGCAGGCCGCCTGGTCATCTCCGGGACGTCGATGGCGGCCCCGCACACCTCGGGTATCACCGCCCTGATCCGTCAGGCGCACCCGGACTGGTCGGTCGAGGAGGTCAAGGCCTCGGTCATCAACACCGCCGGTCACGACATCCGTGACGCGTCGGGCCGGGTCTACGGTCCGCAGCGCGTCGGCAGCGGCCGGATCGACGCGAAGGCCGCGCTGGACAACCAGGTCCTGGCCTACGTCGTCGACAACCCCGGGTTCGTCTCGGTCAACTTCGGCGTCGTCGAAGCGGGCGGCCCGGTCACCCTGACCAAGACGGTCAAGGTGGTCAACAAGGGCATCAAGCCGGTCGAGTACTCGGTGGGCTACGAAGCCGTGAACGCGCTCCCCGGTATCGAGTACACAGTGGACAAGCCGACCGTGAAGCTGAGCCCGCGCGGTATCGCGCTGGTGAAGGTGACCTTGAAGATCGCCGACCCCAAGGCGCTCCGCAAGGTCATGGACCCGACCATGGCGGCCACGCAGGTCGGCCTCGCCCGGCAGTTCGTGGCGGACGCCTCCGGCCGGATCGCGTTCACCCCGAAGAGCGGCACGACCGTTCCGCTGCGGCTCTCGGTGTACTCCGCGCCGAAGCCCGTCTCGTCCATCAACACCCCGGGCAACGTCAACTTCGGTGCCGGCCAGACCCAGGCCGTGCTGAACCTGACCGGCAAGGGCGTGGACCAGGGCTCCGGTGCGCAGCGGTACCGCTCGCTGATCAGCGTGCTCGAACTGCAGGCGGAATCCCCGCAGCTGCCCGAGTGCGACGGTGACGTCACCACCGACTGCACCCTGAACCAGACGGCCAAGGGCGCCGACCTGCGCTACATCGGCGCGGCGTCGACGGCCCCGCTGGCCAAGGCGCAGGGTGAGCCGGAGAACGCGTTGCTGGCCTTCGGTCTCACCACCTGGAGCGACCTGGCCAACCTGGGCAGCAACACCTCGCCGTTCGTGGACATCGACACCACGGGCGACGGGCAGCCGGACTTCGAGACCTATGTGACCAAGGTGACGTCGACCGACGTCCTCGTGGCGGTCACCGTGGCGCTGAAGCCGGGCTTCCCGCAGGTGGACATCCAGCCGATCAACGGCCAGCTCGGCGACGTCGACACGAACGTGTACGACACCAACGTCGTCGTCCTGCCGGTGAGCATCGCGGCGCTGGGCATCGACCCGAACGCCGCGTCGCACAAGATCAGCTACACGGTCGGGACCTCCGGGTTCTACGCGGCACCGGGTGCGGACTCGTCGACGATCGACTACGTCGGCACGCCGCTCTCGTTCGACGCCTTGGCTCCCGCGTACACCGTCCAGGGCGGCGGCGACTCCGCGCTGGGCTACGTCGCGAAGCCGGGCACGGCGCTGGTGGTCAACCGCAACGCGGCCGCGCAGGACACCGTGCTGGGTCTGCTGGCGATCGAGCACCACAACGCCTCGGGCAACCGGGCGAACGTGGTGAAGATCCAGACGAACAACGGCAACGGCAACACGGGTGTCGACCGGCCGGGCAACGGCGGGCGGCACACCGGACGTCAGCCGATCGGTGTGGGCTGACGCGGTAGTGCGGTAATCCGCGTTCGATGAGGTGAGGGACGCCCTGGCGGCAGGCTTTCCGCCAGGGCGTCCCTTCTTGTTTTCACTCTTTCGGCTGTCTCGCTCTGTGGGAGATTCCGGCATAAGGGTGGTGCGGCTACGGCTACCGGGCTACGGCCGGTAACCTTCCGCTGCTGGCGTTTTCTTGCGGATGGGCCATCCGGACTGCCGGTGGCCTGGTCTACGGAGGTGTGTGGATGCGGCTCGCGGTGATCCCAGGAGACGGGATCGGGCCCGAAGTGGTCTCCGAGGCGCTCAAGGTGCTCGGTGAGGTCGTACCGACTGCGGAGATCACGAACTACGACCTCGGCGCCGCCCGGTGGCACTCCACCGGCGAGCTGCTCCCGGAGTCGGTACTCGGTGAACTCCGTCAGCACGACGCGATCCTGCTGGGCGCGGTGGGCGACCCGACGGTGCCGAGCGGCATTCTGGAGCGCGGGCTGTTGCTGCGCCTCCGGTTCGAGCTCGACCACCACGTGAACCTGCGTCCCGCCCGGTTGTACCCGGGGGTGCGCGGACCGCTCGCCGAGGCGGGCGAGATCGACATGGTCGTCGTGCGTGAAGGCACCGAAGGCCCGTACGCGGGCAACGGTGGCCTGCTGCGCAAGGACACCGAAAACGAGATCGCGACGGAGGTCAGCGTCAACACGGCGTTCGGCGTCCGGCGCGTGGTGACCGACGCGTTCAACCGGGCCGAGGCGCGGCCGCGCAAGCACCTGACGCTCCTGCACAAGACGAACGTGCTGGAGTACGCGGGTTCGCTGTGGTCGCGGATCGTCGAAGAGGTCTCATTGGAGCACCCGGAGGTGACCGTCGCCTACTCCCATGTGGACGCCGCGACCATCCACCTGGTGACCGACCCGTCCCGGTTCGACGTCGTGGTGACGGACAACCTGTTCGGCGACATCATCACCGACCTGGCGGCCGCCGTGACCGGCGGCATCGGGCTGGCGGCGAGCGGGAACCTCGACATCACGCGGCGGAACCCGAGCATGTTCGAGCCGGTGCACGGCAGCGCGCCGGACATCGCGGGCCAGGGTCTCGCCGACCCGACCGCCGCGGTGCTGTCGGTGTCGCTGCTGCTGGACCACTTGGGACAGAAGGAGGCGGCGCGGCGGATCGAGGCCTCGGTGGCCTTCGACCTCGCGACCCGCGACCAGGCGTCGCCCGGTGCGACGCACGCGATCGGTGACCGGCTGGCGGCCCTGGTGTCGTCGAACGTGCGCCCGGTCACTCAGTAGTTCTTGGAAGTACGTGAAGGCCCCCTTCATTGCGCTGGACGCAGTGAAGGGGGCCTTCACGTACTTCGGGGCTGGCGACCTGGGGGTGTCGCGAAAGCCTCTTTCGCAACGCCGGCGGCCCGGGAGCGCGTCCCGGAGTGTGGAATATTCCGCCCGGCTTGTGGACGACCGGCGAAGCGTGTGCCATGATGCGTCCGTGACCTCCTGCACCATCATTATCGCCGAGCGCGCCGGATAACAGCTCCACAAGAGCCCCCGGCGCGCAACCTCTCGCACCCATGCGGGAGGTTTTTTTGTTGCCTGAACACGTTTTGCCCCACCACGAGGAGATTCCCGTGACCCGCAAGGAGCCCGCCGATACGCCGCTCGGCGACGCCTTCCACCTGTACGACACGACGTTGCGCGACGGCGCGCAGCGCGAGGGGATCTCCTACTCCGTCACGGACAAGCTGGCGGTGGCGAGGCTGCTCGACGATCTCGGGGTCGGGTTCATCGAAGGCGGATGGCCGGGTGCGCTGCCCAAGGACACGGAATTCTTCGCCCGCGCGGCTTCGGGCGAACTGAAACTGCGCCACGCCGCGCTCGTCGCCTTCGGCGCGACGCGGAAGGCGGGCGCCAAGGCCGAGCAGGACCAGCAGGTGCGGGCCCTGCTCGATTCCCAGGCGCCGGTGGTCACCCTGGTGGCCAAATCGGATCTGCGGCACATCGAACGCGCGCTGCGGGTCGACGTCGACGAGGCGTGCGAGATGGTGCGCGACACCGTCGCGTTCCTCGTCGGCGAAGGACGCCGCGTCTTCCTTGACGCGGAACACTTTTTCGACGGCTACGCGTTCTCCCCGGACACCGCGCTGAAGGTGCTCGACGCGGGAATGAACGCCGGCGCCGACGTCGCCGTGCTGTGCGACACCAACGGCGGCCAGCTGCCGCTTGGGCTCGCGGAAACCGTCCGCGAGGTCAAGGAAAGGACCGGATTCCGGCTCGGAATCCATTGCCAGGACGACACTTCCTGCGCGGTGGCGAATTCCGTCGCCGCCGTGCAGGCCGGCGTGACGCACGTCCAGTGCACCGCCAATGGTTACGGCGAACGGGCGGGTAACGCCGATCTGTTCGCCGTGACGGGAAATCTGGTGACCAAGCTCGGTATGGAGGTGCTCCCGACCGGAGGCGCCGCCGAGCTCACCCGGGTCTCCCATGCCCTTGCCGAAATCGCGAACATCGCCCCCTACACCCACCAGGCTTACGTAGGGGCGTCGGCCTTCGCCCACAAGGCGGGACTGCACGCGAGCGCGATCAAGGTGGATCCGTTGCTGTACAACCACATCGATCCAGCTTCCGTCGGCAATGACATGCGGGTACTGGTCACCGAGATGGCCGGCAGGGCCAGCCTGGAGCTCAAGGGACGTGAGCTCGGGGTCGACCTTGCCGGCCAGCCCGAGGCGCTGACGAGCGCCGTCCGGAAGGTGAAGCGCCTCGAATCCGAAGGCTGGTCCTTCGAGGCCGCGGACGCTTCACTGGAACTGCTGCTGCGGCGAGAGGTCGACGGCCCGCAGAGCGACGTCCTCGACGAACCGCCGTTCGAACTCGAGTCGTACCGGGTCGTGCTGGACCACCGGTCCGACGGCGAGGTCGTGTCCGAGGCGACGGTGAAGGTGCACGTCGCCGGGCAGCGCGTGCTCGCGACCGCCGAGGGCAACGGCCCGGTGCACGCGCTCGACGCCGCCCTGCGCGAGGCGCTCAGCCCGCATCTGTCCTGGTTGGACAGTGTGGAGCTGGCCGACTACAAGGTGCGGATCCTGCCCGGCCATCCGGGCACCGACGCCGTCACCCGCGTACTCGTCGAGACCAGCGACGGCGAGCGCGAGTGGACCACCGTCGGCGTGCACGGCAACATCGTCGAGGCGAGCTGGCTGGCGCTGTGCGACGCGCTCGTGCACAAGTCCCTCAGGGAGGGCCCGGCGTGAGGAGTCGTACAGTGGGGGAGTGCGTCTAGCCCGAATTGCTCATCCCGGTGGTGTCGCGTTCGCTTCGATCGAAGGGGACGGCGACGACGCCCAGGTACTGGAAATCGCCGAGCACCCCTTCGGCAACCCCAACTTCACCGGCAAGCGCTGGCCGCTCGCCGACGTCCGGCTGCTCGCGCCGATCCTGCCGTCGAAGGTGATCGCGGTCGGCCGGAACTACGCCAAGCACGCGGCCGAGTTCGGCAACGAGGTCCCGCAGGACCCGATGCTGTTCATCAAGCCGTCGACCACGGTGATCGGGCCGAACGTGCCGATCCGCCGTCCGCGCGGCGTCGGCCGCGTCGACTTCGAGGGCGAACTGGCGATCGTCATCGGCCAGCCGGTCAAGAACGTGCCCGCCGCCCGCGCGGCGAGCGCGATCCTCGGCTACACCGTGGCGAACGACGTCAGCGCGCGTGATCTGCAGAAGTCCGACGGCCAGTGGGGCCGGGCGAAGGGGTTCGACACCTTCTGCCCGCTGGGCCCGTGGATCGAGACCTCGCTCGACGCGGCCGACCTCGCGCTCAAGTCCGAGGTGGACGGTGCCCTGAAACAGGACGGCCGGACGTCGGACCTGGTGCACAAGATCCCCGAGCTGGTCGAGTTCGTGTCCGGCGTGATGACCCTGCTGCCCGGCGACGTCATCCTGACCGGCACGCCCGAAGGCGTCGGCCCGATCGAGGACGGCCAGTCGGTCTCGATCACCATCGAAGGCATCGGCACGCTGACCAACCCGGTCCAGGACGTCTAGCGCGCTATGAACGGGCCGGTCCTTTCGCGAGGACCGGCCCGTTCACGGCGTTCGGGACCGATCAGCTCCCGGCCGGCTCCATCGCCCGCCGCGCGAAGGCCGGGGCGTGCTCGGGCCGCAGCCCCAGGCCCAGCAGCCGCGCGGGAACGTAGGACAGCACGGGGAACCGGCCGAACAGCCTCACCATCACCGCCGGCGGACCGTTGCGCCTGCCCTCCATGACCGGCTTCATGACGTTCTTGTGCAGCATCCGCTGCAGCCCCTGCACCAGCATCGTCGGCGCGAGACGGCGCTTGCGGACCTTCGCCAGATCCGCCACCGACGGCCTGCCCCGGCGCAGCGGCTCGGCGAGCAGGGTGGCGGCCGCGACCGCGTCCTGCACCGCGAGGTTGATGCCGACCCCGCCGACCGGCGACATCGCGTGCGCCGCGTCACCGATGCACAGCAGCCCGTCGACATGCCACTTCCGAAGCAGATTCATCTTGACGTCGAGGAATTTGACGTCGTCGGTCGTCTTCAGCTCGTCGACCCGGTCGGCCAGGTCCGGCAGGATCGCGGCCACGTTCTCCCGGAACGCCTCGATGCCGTTTTCGCGCAGATCCTGGCCCTTGGGGCTGAGATAGGCGACCTGGAAGTAGCCCTTGCGTGGCAGCGGCACGGCGAAGCGGCGATCCCGCATCTTCGGGGTGAGCATGCCCTCGCGTTCGCCGTCCCGCCGCGAGATCCGGAACCACCACGCGTCGAACGGGATGGGGTAGTCCTTCGTCATCAGCCCGGCCTCGCGGCGGGCCAGTGACCAGCGCCCGTCGGCGGCGATCACCAGGTCGGCGCGTAGTTCGCCGGTCTTCCCGTCGGCGGCGCGGTAGCGGACCCCGCTCACCCGGCCCTGTTCGAAGATCAGCCCGGTCATCTCCGTGCTCTGCCGCAGCGTGAACGTGGGCTCCTTCGCGCCGGCGTCGGCGAGCAGGTCCAGGAAATCCCACTGCGGGACCATCGCGATGTACGGGTGCGCCACCTTCAGCCGGGTCAGGTCGGCCAGGCGCATCATCGTGCCGTCCTCGGCCGGGAAACCGGCGTAGGAGATCTCGCTGTGCGGCAGGTTCAGGAACTTCTCCCCGAGGCCCAGTTCGTCGAGCAACGTCAACGTCGACGGGTGCACGGTGTCGCCGCGGAAATCCCTCAGGAAGTCCTTGTGCTTCTCCAGCACCGTGACCTCGACCCCGGCCCTGGCCAGCAGCAATCCGGCGACCATGCCCGCGGGGCCACCGCCGACGACCACGCAGTTCGTGCGTTCGTTCATCCGTCCCACCCCTTCGAAACCCTTATTCATCACTTGTTGAATAAGCTCAGCATGCACCTGCCCCGCCGGTGCGTCAAGCGCCATCCGGGCGGATACGCCGTTCGGGTTATGACCGGGGTCTCACCGGTCCGTGTGCCGGGCTGATCGTCCAAAAAGGACGAAAAACGGAGCGGGAAAAGTCCTGGAAGGACGGCGATCGCGGAAATGCCCTTGTGGACGGTCCGCGACTCGAAGCCGGGTAAGGATTTCGTTGTCGTCACAGGGTGTGCGCGCCGCGAATCGGACCGGGGGCGACGGGTTCGCATTTCACCCGGCCGCCCGCGTTAGCCGTTGTCCGGTAACTAAAACACGTCGTCTCACCAACTGGGAGTAGAGTGCCCGCGCCGGAACAGACCAGCCTTAATCACCTCATCGGCAGAGTCGCGATCGCGCTGAGTGCCCTAGCCTCACTTGGTGGATTTCGCTCTCGTGCCCCGGACCCCGTCACGAACCACGCCGGTCGCTCCGGAGGGAGCGCCGTGGGAGCCGCCTGAGTTGCGGTTGGTGTGCCTGGACATCGATGACACGTTGATCGACTGCACGGCGGCGATCCGGCTCAGCCTGAGCGCGCTCACCGGCCAGAACGACCTTTGGCCGCTGTGGGATCTGATCACCGAAGAGCATGTCGCGCTGGTGGTGGCGGGCGAAATCGATTACGCGACCATGCATCACAAGCGTACTGAATGTTTCCTGGCGGAGATCGGCATTTTGGCCGACGAAGACCAGGTCAAGGGCTTCGAAAGACGTCGCCGTGAAATTCTCACCCGTTCGTGGCAATTGTTCGAAGATGTCCTCCCCTGTCTGGAATGGTTGAGAGCCGCGGGCGTCCTCGTCGCCGCCGTCACGAACGCCTCCGGCGCGCATCAGCGCAAGAAGATCGCCGACCTCGGGCTCGCCCGGTTCTTCGACCA
Source organism: Amycolatopsis sp. NPDC000009 (assembly GCF_055563465.1). Taxonomy (NCBI): domain Bacteria; kingdom Bacillati; phylum Actinomycetota; class Actinomycetes; order Pseudonocardiales; family Pseudonocardiaceae; genus Amycolatopsis; species Amycolatopsis sp. NPDC000009. The sequence goes on along the minus strand of NZ_JBVHDI010000010.1, from coordinate 242,199 downwards.
CGTCGCCATCGCCGGTGAACTCGGAGTAGCCAAACCGGATCCGGCGATGTTCCACTCGGTCTGCCTCGGCCTCGGCTGCGACCCGGCCCAGGCGGTCCACGTCGGCGACAAACTCGACACCGACGCCATCGGCGCCCGCGACGCCGGCCTTGGCGCCGTCTGGCTCGACCGGGACGGCATCGCCGAGCGCGCCCCGGCGGGCGTGCACACCATCTCCGGCCTCGACGAGCTGCCTGAGCTGCTCGTTTCCGAGTTCGCGAAGCTCGGCGTCCCTGCTCAGCGCGCTACGGAGACCCCCGCTTTCACGGTGCGGAACAGCGTGCTCTAGTATTCTTTCTCGTGCGGCACCGAGCCGGTCAAGATCGGAACGGTACCTCACTGGGGTATGGTGTAATTGGCAGCACGACTGGTTCTGGTCCAGTTAGTCTAGGTTCGAGTCCTGGTACCCCAGCTGGAGAACTCTCCGGAGTGGAACACAGAGTGACCCCCCTGCGAAGGCGGGAAACCCGGTCTGGTAAGTTTCTCCGCAGCAACACAGCAGGTGAACAACTGAAAATCTCCTTCTGAAGGAGAAAGTTCCTAGCCCCCGTCGTCTAGCGGCCTAGGACGCCGGCCTCTCACGCCGGTAGCGTGGGTTCGAATCCCATCGGGGGTACGTACAGCTTCCACCCAAAAAGTCTCGACCGTAGCGGTCGGGACTTTTTGTATTTCGGTGGAGGTCATCGCGTCGTTGATCCTTTCTGCGGTGACGGCTGTCTCCGGTACCTGATCGACCGGAAGCTTTATGGTAATCGTCACTTGGTCACCAGTGCCATGGACCTTCACGGTGAGCTGGGTGATTTCGAAGAGTTGACGAAGCAGCGCCTGAGGTGCCTTGGCCAGATTGAGCTGGAGATGCGGGAGCCCTTCGAGGCGGTCCAGGTCTGACGAGGTGGGCTTCGCCGGCTGCTTCTCGTCCTCGGCGTCGAGATGCGCGATCGCGGCCAGCGCCGCGGACTTGTCGTCCTCCAGCTTGTTGTAGTTCTGGCGAAGTGCCTTGGCGAACGGATCGTCCGGGGCACCGTCCTGTGCTTGCCGAAGAACCGAATCCTGCCGTCTGGCCACATCGGCCAGTTGACGTTGAAGGCGCTCGCGTTCCGCTCGGCGCTCCTGAGCTGCGCTGTCGTCCACAGTGGCCAGATCGGCTTCGATGATGCCTCGCCGCTCCGGGCCGAAGAGGCGATCGGCATAGAAAGCTGAAACGGCTTCAAGAAGCTCGTCCTCGCGGAGCCGGATCGCCGCTGGAAGCCCGGCATGGGTTGTGTTTCGTGTCACCGGCCATGCGCCGTCCGCAGCTGTGGACGACCATACCGCGGAAGAGGTAGGTGCGCTCGGCGCTGGGGTTGCTGTTCGGTTGATCGTCCGCGCGGGACCCGCCGTCGATGCTCGAGACTTCGCCAAGCCGCTGGGCGAGACCGGCTACGTGATCGCCACCGTCAGCTGTGAGATCAGATTCGGCGACCTCATGATCCCGGGTTCTCGACTCGCGGCCGCGGAGTTCCGGTCACCGATCGATCGCTACGGAGCCCGCCGATGATCCGCTTGCGTGATGAACGCGGCTCTGTTTCGGTGTGGTTGGTCGGGCTGAGCCTCGCCCTGATCATCGCGATCGGGTGGGCGGTCGACGGCAGTCGTAAAGCCCAAGCCCATTCGGAGGCGACCTCGGTCGCCGAAGAGGCCGCGCGCGCAGCGGGACAGGCGTTGCGCACGCAGGCTCTCGCCTCGGGTCAAATCGCAGGCGTCAACCCGCAGCAAGCCGTCGCCGAAGCGGAGCGTTACCTCGCGGCGACAGGCATGGCCGGAACCGTTGTCGTGCAGGGTAACCGGATTGTCGTCGACACCGCGGTCACCAGGAGCACGATCTTCCTCGGCATCATCGGAGTTTCGGAGTTCTCCGTGCGCGGCCATGGTGTCGCTGATCTGGTTTCCGACGGATAGGAGCCCTGTTATGCGAAGGTTCCTGCGGCTCATCCTCGGCGTCCTGGGACTGGTTGTGCTCATCGTCGGGCCGCCGCTCCTCCTGTGGACGTTCAAGTCGGCGTTCGTGCCGGACCACGTGCCGGATTTCCGCGAAGTCATCGGCTGGATCACCGACCGAGACTCCGGGCAGGTGTTCCTCCTCGTGGTGGCGGCCGCCGGCCTGGTCGCCTGGTTGCAGCTCGTTGTCGCTGTCGTGCTCGAATGCGTCGCGCTTGCGCGTGGCGTGGCGGCGCCGCGGCTGCGTGGATTCCGCTGGGCGCAACGACTAGTGGCGGGTGTCCTCTTCGGGTTGGTAGTCGGTACGACGGTTGCCGAGGCCTCGCAACCTGCCGTCCCGGCTTCCATCGCCGCCCCGCAGGTCGCAAGGCAAAGTAGCCATCAGCCCCCGGTTCAGGCAGAGCCTTCGCCCTCAGGTGGTTACAGAGTCGTTCCCGGTGACTCGCTGATGAGCATCGCGGCTGAGCAGCTCGGCGACGAGAGCCGCTATCAGGAGATCTTCGATCTGAACCAGGGCCGGCGTCAGGCAGATGGAGAGGTGCTCCGAAGCGTCGATTTGATCAAGCCGGGTTGGCATCTTGCGCTGCCTGTCGAACCGCACTGTATCGAGGTCGTCGTCAGGGAGGGGGACACGCTGACGCAGATCGCTCAGACGCGCCTCGGCTCGGCTGCCCGGTACGTCGAGATCTTCGAGCTCAACCGAGATCGCCCGCTGCCTGGAGGCCGGATCCTCGACGACCCGGATCGGATTCATCCCGGCGATGTCCTTCGACTTCCGGGAGCGGCCACGCCTGCACACGGCGGAGGAGCAGCGGCTGGGGCCTCGGCTCCTGCTCCGGTCGCTTCACCTGGCTGTGAGCCCGAGCCTGAGCCTGCGCCACCAGCTGCCCGGCCGCAAGAACCGAATTCACCTGTGCCGGAGCGAGTGCCGGCACCAATCCCTGACCCGGCGCCCGCAGAGGTCGCTCCCGCCGTTGACGACAGCGTGATACCCCTGGTCGCCGTTGGGCTTGGAGGGCTGCTTGCCTCCGGCATCCTGGCGACCGTCGCTCGGCGCAGGATGCTTGCGCAACGACGTCGTCGGCCTGGGCAGCGAATTCGCCGCCTGCCGTCCACGGATCTGGAGACGGCACTCAGGAAGGCCGAGGAACCTGCCACTGCTGAGGCTCTTGACGTTCTGTTGCGCAGTCTGGCCCATCGTGCCGGAGAAGAGGGCACCTCACTGCCGACGGTCCGGTCCGCAGTGGTAGGTGGCCGAGGTGTCGTCCTGTATCCGCAGGGACGCAGCGAACCCTTCGCCGAGTCACTGGACGCCGAGGAGCTGGATGGAGTTCCCGCACCGTATCCGGCTCTCGTCACGGTCGGCCACGACCCTCGCCGTGACCTTGTCATGGCCAATCTCACCGAGATCGGCACGATCACGCTCGACGGAACCATGGAGGAAGTCGAGCCTGTCCTGTTGGCCATGGATTGGGAACTGGCAACGTCAGCTTGGACTGAGTCCGTGCCGGTGACTTTGGTCGGCTTTGGTCGATCAACTGCTGCGCAAAACCATGATCGATTCCGCCACTTCACATCGGTGGGCGAGTTGTCCGCGGCGGACCCGGTCCCGGCGGGTGTCATCCTGTCTGCTGAACCTTTCGACGTGGAGCAGCCTGAGTGCCTTGCCGCTGTGATCGCTTCCGGCTCGTCGGTGTCGGATGGCTGGAGGCTGGACGTATCCGGGAAGTCCACGTCGATCGACGAACTCGGCATCGAGGTCGAGCCCCAGCGTCTGACGGTCGATCAGGCGGAAAAACTCATCGCGACGCTCGCTGCCGAGGCCAACGCCGAGCAGGTACCTGCGGATGAGTTCCCGGCCGTTCCCTTCGTACCGCCGTCGGCAACGGGACCCGAGCTGAGACTGCTCGGTCCGGTCGGGCTGCACAACGTCGACCCGATGAACGTCGAGGGCAAGAAGATCAACCGGCTCACCGAACTCGCCGCGTTCCTGTTGCTTCACCCCGGCGCGACCGCCGACGAAATCTCCCGGCAGCTCGGAACGGACACGCGTCCGTGGTCCGCGGCGACGCGGCAGGGCTACATCTCCCGGTTGCGGACCTGGCTCGGCCACGACGGAGAACGGGGACCTCTACCTGCCGAACGTCGAGGCCAACGGAGGCGGCTACCGCCTGTCGAAGTCGATGAACAGCGATTGGCATCGGTTCCGGCAACTCGCCGGCTCCGGGCCGAACCGTGACGCGTCGGATCGGCGGGCTCGACTTGAAGCCGCATTGGAACTCGTCACCGGCATGCCCTTCAGCAATATCGGGCCGGGCCGATACGCCTGGAACTCGTGGCATCAGCGGGAAATGATCGACGCCATCATCGACGTCGCCCACTCGCTGGCTGAAATCTGCCAACAGGCCGGTGACCTGCCAGCGGCACGTCGCGCGATCTTGCGCGGTCTCCTCGCCGAACCCGTCAGCGAACTCCTCTACCGAGACCTTCTCCGCGTGGAGCACCGGGCCGGAAACCTCGTCGCGGTGAAAGCCACCGCCGAGAAGTTGGCTGACCTCGCGGCCGCACTCGATGTCGACCTCGACGAGGAAACCGCCGCGCTCGTGGGCACCCTGGTGGGCCCTGGTGAAGGCAGACTCACCAGGGATTTACGTTGCACTCACCCGAATACGTCGCGATAGGCATGGTCTTGCCTTCCCTCGAAGGCGAGAAACCTTTAGGAGAGAACATGTCTGTCGCAACAAAGATTCTGCCCATTGGCTTCGCTTTTGCGGCTGTCTTGGGAGTCAGTGAGGCCCAGGCTGCGGCCTCGCCGCGCGAGGAGCTCTATCAGTGCATCGTCCAGGACAACGTGCCGCTGTGGTACCACGGCGTAATTCTCCGGTTCGTCAACAAAGGGCAGGGACTGTACGACATACTCGACTTCGGTGGCCAGAGGATCTGGGGAACACTCTGGGGCGGTGGCATGTCGTACCAGATCGACCGGTGGAACGTCGGCTGGTGCTAGGAAGCGACGTTACGGGGGCTAGCTCCTGTGGCGGACGCCCGCTGGCCTTGTCGTGGCGAGCCGGGAGGCCATTTCAAGCGGGACGCGGACATGGGAAGGACCGCGGGTGCGCCAACCGCAGCGACAGGCGGCGACGAACTGACGGGTCATCATCAGTGCGCGGCGGGTGGCACAAGGGAAATGGCAGATCCGCTGAGACCTTCGACGCGCGGGTGGGGGTGGGCGGGTCACCATGTGACGGGGAGTGCGGTCAGGCCGCCGGTGAGGACGTCTCGTCGGATTTTCAGGTCTCCGACGGGTACGGCAAGGCGCATGGCCGGGAATCGTGGGATCAGCTGGCAGAACACGGCTTGGAGTTCCATGCGGGCCAGGGGGGCGCCGATGCAGTAGCGGACGCCGTGCCCGAAGGTCAGGTGCGCCGTGGCGTTGCGGGTGATGTCGACGTGGTCGGGTTCGGTGAAGACGGCGGGATCGTGGTTGGCGGCGCCGGTGTCGAGCAGTACGAGGTCGCCCGCGCGGATGCTGATGCCGTGGATCTCGAAGTCCGTTCGCGCGTAGCGAGGGATTCCGCCGCCGTTTTTCCCTGGTGCTCGGAGGAGTTCTTCGATCGCGTTCGGGAGGAGGCCGGGATTGTCGAGTAGGGCGTTCCATTGGCCGGGGGTGGTGAGCAGGAGCAGTGCGCTCAGGCCGATCTGGACCACGGTGGTCTCGTGACCGGCGAACAGCAGCGCCATCGACAGCATGGCGGCCTCTTCGTCGGAGACTCCGTCGGTCGCGCACAGCCGGGAGATCACGTCGTCTCCGGGTGTCTTCCGTTTGGCGGTGACGAGGCGCATGCCGTAGCCGAACAGTTCGCCCAGTCCTTGCTCGGATCGCGCCCGGTCTCGGATGTCGGCGGCTGCTTCGGACCAGGCGCGGAACTGGTCACGGTCCTCGTAGGGGACGCCGAGCAGGTCGCAGATCACCAGGATCGGCAGCGGTAAGGCCAGCGCGGTGTGCAGGTCGGCGGGGTGCGGGCGGCTGCTCAGGTCGTCGAGCAGTTGTGTGGTGAGTGCGTCGATGCGTGGTCTGAGCGCGCGCAGGTGTTTGGGGGAGAAGTGCGGTTGCAGCAGGGTGCGCATCCGGGCGTGGTCGGTGTGCTCGGTGTCGAAGGCGCCCTGCGGGCCACCGAACAGCGCCGACTCGCCGGTCCGCGCCGCGCTCTCGGGTTCCCGGTGGGATCGGCCCAGCCGGTCGTCGGTGAGCAGGCGTCGCACTTGCGCGTGGTCGGTGACCAGCCAGGCGTCGTCGCCGACGGCCGTGCGGATCCGGTGGATCGGTCCCTGGGCCTGCAAGGCGCGCAACTGGGGCGCGACCCCCAGCAGGTCCGGTTGGTCGAAAGGCAGCTGGGCTGGAGCGCTCACGATGAACCCCTTTGTGAACTCGTAGTTGTATATGTTGCTGTTAACAACCGTACTTGTATACTCTGGTGTTGACAAGTGGAGGTGTGATGGTGGCTGAACCGAAGACCGTCCGGCGCATGCCGCGCGCCGAACGGCGCGAGCAGATCCTGGACGCGGCGACCCGGGCGTTCGCGCGCAGCGGTTACGCCGCCACGGGTCTGGACGACGTGGCAGCCGAAGCGGGAATCACGCGTGTGCTGCTGTACCGGCATTTCGACTCGAAGAGCGACATGTATCGGGCCGTGCTCGACCGGGCGTGCGCTCGGCTCGGCGCCACGGTGGGGTCCGGGGACTACGACGAGGGCAGCCTGCCCGCGCTGCTGCGCAGCGCCGCAGACGATCCGGACGGTTTCCGGCTGCTGTTCCGCCACGCGGTGCGGGAACCTGAGTTCCGCGATGTGGTGGACGGCATCCGGTCCGGCTCCGCCGAGGTCACCCGCAAGGAGCTCGCCGCCGCGATCCCGGACGGCCCGTGGCTGGACTGGGCGGTCCAGGTGGTCCCCGCGGTCACGCTCGAGGCGGTGATCGCCTGGCTCGACGCGGGACAGCCGGATCCGGATCAGGCCGCGGGCCGCATCGCCCGGATCGTGCACACCATCGTCGACGTGGCCGGGGCTGTTGACCGGCCGGAGGGATCAACGGCATGAGTGACGAACACGGCACTGAACGACTTCGCGAGGCGTGGGATCGCTACGCGGGACGCTATGACCGGGATATCGGCGTGATGGAACGACTGCAGTTCGCCGGCGGCCGGGAGTGGGTGTGCGGTCAGGCGAGTGGCGACGTGCTGGAGGTCGCGGTCGGTACCGGGCTCAATTTCGCGCACTATCCGGCCGGGGTGTGGCTGACCGGTGTCGACCTGAGCCCCGGCATGCTGGAGATCGCCGGGGGTTCGTGCGCGTGAGGTCGGACTCGATGTCGATCTGCGGGAGGGCGACGCGCAAGCCCTGCCGTGTCCGGAGGGGTCCTTCGACACGGTGGTCTGCACGCTGGGGTTGTGCGGTGTCCCGGACGAGCGCGTCGCGGTCGCCGAGATGCACCGTGTCCTGCGCCCTGCCGGAACACTGTTACTGCTCGACCACGTCGGAAGCCAGCACAGGGTGCTCAGGTTCGGGCAGCGGCTGCTGGAGAAGTTCACCGTCCGGATGATCGGTGACTACCAGACCCGTCGTCCGTTGCCGCTGCTCGCTCCGGCTGGTTTCGAGGTGACGCGCAGCGAGCGGCGTAAGTTCGGCACGGTCGAGCGGGTCGCGGCGGTCAAACGCCGCGGCCCGGCCAGCTGACCGTCACCAGAACGCGGCCGGACGAGCCCAGATCCGGCGGCAGCGCGGGATCCACGCCGAGTTCGCGCACCGCGACGGCCACCTCGGACTCGGCGTCGGCGGGCAAACAGAGCCGCCTACGGGTGACGTCGACCAGTTCGGCGAAGGTGGCGTACTCCGCCTCCGGGAGGCGCCGCCACTGGGCGACCGCGGGTTCGATACCCAGTTCGCCGAGGACGGCGAGGAAGTCGTCGGCGGTGGGTCCGGTGGGGCGGTCGATGCCGTGGAAGTGCCGCCACAGCGGGTTCAGCTCGGTGAGCGGGTGTGCCGCGGCGACTTCGACGATCACTCGTCGCCGGGCGTGTGTGGTCAGCGCGTGCACGAAGGGAGCGAGGTCGGCGACGTTGTAGACGACGTTGCCGCACACCACGACGTCGGCGACCGGGGTCTCGTCGGCGAGGTCCGGCCATCGTCCGGAAAGGACGGTCGCGGGCAGGCCGAGATCGGCCGCCCGTGCGGCGAACCCGGCCAGCAGGTCGTCGTCCGCGTCGACCGCCGTCAATTCCCGGACCGGGCACCGGCTCAGGAGGGGCAGGCTCGTCGCCCCGGCGGCGGCGCCGACGTCGAGCACCGAGCCGGGTTCGGCCAGGGCCGCGCGGGCGGCGCTGTGTGTGGCGCCGGTCGGCGCGGCGATCTGGGTGTCGGCGCGCCGCTGGAACACCTGGCGGGGCAGGACCCACGGTGATTCCGGTGCTGCCGCGAGGATGCCGGGCGGGATGGCCCAGGAGGCGAGCGCGTCCGCCCATCGGTGCAGTGCGGTCACTCGGCCGTTCCTTTCCGATTTTCCTTGGCGGGGAGGAAGAACACGATGGTGAGGGCCAGAACGCCGCCGCTGACGGCCAGGAAGCCGAAGCTGGTCGCGGCGGTGACGATTCCGGAGGCCAGTCCGCCGGTGGCTCCGGCGATCGCGATCGAGACGTCGACCAGGCCCTGTGTCTTGGCGCGGGAGGCGAGGGGAACGGTGTCGGTGATGATCGTGGTGCCCGCGACGAGCCCGAAGTTCCAGCCCAGGCCGAGCAGCGCCAGCGCGAGCGCGAGTAGGGGGACCGACTCGGCGGGTGCGACGGCGGCGAGTATTCCGGCGGTCAGGAGCGTGACACCGGAGGACGCCGCGATCGCCATCGTCCCGAACCGGTCCACGAGCATTCCCGTGACCGGCGACGGCAGGTACATGGCGGCGACGTGGATCGCGATGACGAGCCCGGAGGCGGCGGTGCCGTGGCCGTGGTGCTGCATGTGAACCGGCGTCATCGTCATGATCGCCACCATGACGAGCTGGGTGAGCACCATGACCACCGCGCCGAATCTGACGCTGCCCGAACGCCTCGCCCCTGATCCCGGCCTCGCGGTGGCGGGTTGGGCTGGTCCTGAACCGGCGAGCTCGCGGGCGAGCAGCAGCGGATCGGGGCGGAGCCAGATCGCCAGGACCAGCGCGGCGGTCCCGTAAGCGGTCCCGGCCAGCAGGAACGGTCCGGCCAGATGCGGGATACCGAGCCCGTCGGCGAGCGCGCCCATCGGGGAGGCGAGGTTGGGCCCCACGACACCGCCGAGAGTGGTCGCGACGAGCACGGTGGACAGCGCCCGGCCTCGGCGGGCGGGGGTGGCCAGGTCGGCCCCGGCGTAGCGGGCCTGGAGATTCGTCGCCGTCCCGGCGCCGTAGACGACCAGTGCCGTGAACAGCAGGACGGGGGAGTCGAAGACGGCGGCGAGGACGACACCGGCGCTGCCCAGTGCCCCGGTCAGATATCCGGCGGCCAGTCCGGGACGACGGCCCCGGTACTGCGACAGGCGGCCGACTGCGACTGCGGCGACCGCGGAACCGGCGGTGTAGAGAGCGCTGGGTAGTCCGGCGAGGCCGGTTGTGCCGAGCATGTCCTGCGCCAGCAGGGCGCCGACGGTGATCCCGGCGGCCAGGCCGGCGCCGCTGAGGATCTGGGAGAGGAACAGGACGGTGAGGACACGCCGCTGCGACGGATTGTCCTGTGTGGACAGAGGAGTGAGGGGAGTGCCAGTGGTCATGAAGGATCTTTCAGCGAGTGGTCCGCCCGCCTCAGCCGAGACGGGCACCGGCGGATCTCGGGTGTCGATCGGCGGTGGAGCTGAAAGCGAACGTCGAACGGGTGCGAAGCGGGTTGCGGATGGCTCCCCCGGCGTTCACCGGCGTGCACGCTGGGAGTGGACGATCCCCGCGTCGTGGGCCCGGTCATCCCTCCTCCCGGTCGGTCGTGAAACCATCGGTGACCGCCTTGGCCAGTGCGGTCGCCGCGATCTCGATGTCGTCTGCCGTGCTCCAACGGCCAAGGGACAGCCGCAGCGCCGAGAGCGCCCGTCGAGGTTCGATCCCCATCGCGGTCAGCACGGGGGAGGGCGAGTGGATGCCGCTGTGACAGGCGGACCCTGTCGACGCGGCGATGGTGGGCGAAGCGGCGAGGATCTCGTGTCCCGCGGTTCCGTCGACGCTGATGTTGAGCGTGTTCGGCAGCCGGGCACCGACCGGGCCGTTGAGCTGCACCCTGCCGGGCAGCGCGCCGTCGAGACGGCGGTGCAGTTCGTCGCGCAGGGCGGCGATCCGGTCCGGTGAGCCGTTCGCGAGGTCGTCGGCGGCGAGTTCGGCGGCCGCTCCGAGCGCGACCGCGAGGGCGACGTTCTCGGTGCCCGCCCGCAGTCCGTGTTCCTGTCCGCCGCCGTACACCACGGGTTCCAGTCGGACGCCGTCGCGGACGTAAAGCGCCGCGGCGCCTTTGGGCGCGTACATCTTGTGGCCCACGATGGTCAGCAGATCCACCCCCAGCGCGTCGACGTCGACCGGGATCTTGCCGATCGCCTGCGCGGCATCACAGTGGACCAGGGCCCCGGCCCGCCGGGCGAGCGCGGCCAGCTCACGGATCGGTTGCAGGGCACCGGTTTCGTTGTTCGCGGCCATCACCGAAACAAGTGCGGTCTCGGCGGTCAGAGCGGCTGCGAGCCCGGCCGGGTCTACCCGGCCGTCGGCGTCGACCGGGAGCAGCGTGATCCGGGCGCCGTGCAGGCGTTCGAGGGCTTCGCAGGTCTGCAGGATGGCGGGATGCTCGGTGACCTGGGTGATGACGTGGGGACGCGGCAGGCCGGAGGCCAGGACGGCGCCGCGGACCGCGAGCAGGTCCGCTTCCGAACCGGACGCGGTGAACACGATCTCCCGTGGTGCGGCGCCGATCAGGCTCGCGACCTGCGATCGCGCGTGCGCCAGCGCGGCCTTGGGTGCGCCGGCGAACGCGTGGCCGCTGGAGGGGTTGCCGAAGTACTCGGTGAGATGCGGCAGCATCCGCTCGGTCACCCGGGGATCGACCGGGGTGGTGGCGTTGTAGTCGAGGTAGACCGGGCCACTCGCCAGGCCGGGGTGCGACGGGGTCACGCGGGCGCTCCCGCGTCCACGGGCAGATCCGCCAGGCGCCACTCCAGCATGCCGTCGTGGAGCCGGATCGCGCGGCGGCCCCGCTCGGTGAGCAGGCGGACCGCGTCGTAGGCGAGAACGCAGTACTCGCCGCGGCAGTAGACGACGATGTCGGTCTCGTCCGGAAGTTCGCCGATGCGGTCGGCGAGTTCGCCGACCGGGATCGAGATCGCGCCAGGGATATGTCCGGCCAGGTATTCGGCCACGGGCCGCACGTCGAGCACCACCACGTCACCGGCGGCGGCGCGCTCGAGAAGTTCCTCGCGGCTCAGTTCACCGCCCTCGTCCTTACCGAGGAAGGCCTCCCGCGCCGGCGCGACGGCGGCCTGGTGCGCCTCGGCGACCTTGCGCAGCAGCGCGAACAACCGGGCGACGTCCTCACCCGCCAGCCGGTAGTGGATCCGGACACCGTCCCGGCGGGTGACCACGAACCCGGCCTGCTTGAGCGTCTGCAGATGAGCCGACGCGGTGGTGAGGTTCAGCCCAGCCGCCTTCGCCAGCGCGTCCACGGTGCGCTCGCCCTGCGCCAGGAGATCCAGCAACTCCAGGCGTTTCCCGCTCGCCAGGGCCTTCCCGCTGGCCGCGAACGCGTCGTAGAGACCCGCCTTCGAGCCGGTCATGCTGTCCTCCACAAAAGACTCTTCCATTGATCTATGGATTATTGCATCTTGGCGCCACGCTCGGATGTGATGCAGGTCTCATTGAAGGTTGTACCGAGGTACGGGCTTAGCGTTGTGGTGTTGGTACCGGCCGCAGGGATTCCGAGGTGGGCGATGACGGTGGAAATCACGGAAGCGACGTTCGAGCACGAGGTCGGCGCGTCACCGGTGGTGGTCGAGTTCACTGCGACGTGGTGCGGGAATTGCCGCCGGATCGCGCCGGCTCTCGACGACCTGGCCGCGCAGTTCGAGCCCGGCGTGCGGCTGGTGAAGGTCGACGCGGACGAGAATCCGGGCCTGGTGGCGCGGTTCGGTGTGACGTCGACCCCGACCTTGTTCGTGCTCGCCGGTGGGGAACCGGTCGCGTCGGTGGTGGGCGCCCAGCCGATGCCTGTCCTGCGCGCGCTGTTCGAGACGGCGGCCAGATCCACGCCGGACACGGGCGGCGGGTGCGGTTGCGGTCCGGAACGCGAGGCGCCGGAGCTGCCGAACCCGACATCACGAAGTGCGGCTGGACCGCTGGCGGCTCGGCAGAGGCCGTGGTTTTGGGAAGGTGGTCGTCGGCGCGTGCCTGGAAGGTCGATCCTTGTTGTGGGGCAAGAACAACAGCTCCTAAAATACCCTACGGGGGTAATGTCACTGTGGCAGCGTGACGGCGAACGGATCGCCGCGAAGTGAGTTGTCGAACCGAACGGTGAGAGCTGATGGACAGCACTGTGTACACGGTCAAGGGCATGACCTGCTCGGGCTGCATGACCAAGGTGACGACGGCGGTGAGCGGTGTCGCCGGGGTCAGTGACGTGGACGCGGACATCGCGACCGGCGAAGTGACTGTCGTGAGCGAGGGGCCGGTCGACGAGCAGTTGGTGCGATCCGCGGTCAAAGAGGCGGGCTACGAGGTGGTCGGCTGACGTCGATGGCCGCGGAGAACGGAGCTGAACCAGCTGTCGTGATCAAGGTCGTGAACAACGGGCCGTATCAGGTGAAGGGGCCTGTTCGGCTGGTCGACCACGACGGCGAAGAATACGAACTGACCGGACGCACTCAATTGCTGTGCCGGTGCGGGAATTCGGCGAAAAAGCCGTTCTGTGACGGCGCGCATGCCCGGACCGGGTTCATGGCGACCAGGGCAGTCGTTGAGGCGGAATAGGAAGTGGGCGGGTGGCGAGGAGGTCACCCGCCCGCTTGTCGTGACGCAGAAGTCAGGAGCGCACCAGGCGTGCGATCGCTTCGGACGCTTCCCGGATCTTCCTGTCCGCCTCGGGGCCGCCTTTCGCGGCGGCTTCGACGACGCAGCCGGCCAGGTGTCGTTCGAGGAGTTCGAGGGAGAACGATTGCAAGGCGCGGGTCGCCGCGGAGACCTGGGTGAGGACGTCGATGCAGTACTTGTCCTCTTCGACCATCTTCTGCAGGCCCCTGATCTGCCCCTCGACGCGTCGTAGGCGTTTGAGCTGGCGCTCCTTGTCGTCGCCGTGATCGGCCACGCTCACTCCTCGAGTCGGGATTCCGCGTACCTCTCAATCATGCCCGGTCGGGAGTCGTACGTGCAGGCGGGTTTCAACGCTTTTGGTGGCCGCATGAGGTCCAGGGTGGCGTGGCATACGTCACGGGGGTATGCCCATTGCCCTACCCCCCTAGGGTATGTAAAGTCGGTCCCAGGAGGACACGAAATGCACGGATACACGCAAGGCAAAGAGGAATACCTGACCCGGCTGCGGCGGATCGAAGGACAGATCCGGGGTCTGCAGCGGATGGTCGAAGAGGACAAGTACTGCATCGACATCCTGACGCAGGTGTCCGCGGCCACCAAGGCGTTGCAGTCGGTGTCGCTGGGGCTGATGGACGAACACCTCAGGCACTGCGTTTCCGATGCCATCGCCAAGGGCGGCACCGAGGCCGACGAAAAGATCCAGGAGGCGAGCGACGTCATCGCCCGCCTGGTCCGTTCCTGAGACCACGTACCGAAATCGCCAGGAGAACCACGATGAGCGAGACCACCTACACCGTCACCGGCATGACCTGCGACCACTGCGTCCGTTCCGTCACCGAAGAGGTCGGCAAGATCAACGGTGTCACCGGCGTCCGGGTGGATCTGCCCACCGGCGCGGTGACCGTGACCAGCTCGCAGGAACCCGAGGTCGCGGATGTCCGTGCGGCCGTCGAAGAAGCCGGATACGAGCTGACCGCCTGATTCGCGGTCCGGCTCCCGATGGCGGGGATCACCCCGCACTAAGGACTTCACGATGAACACAGTTGCGAAGCTCTCCGCCTACGGTGTGGCGCTTGCCCTGGTCGCCGGTGGCGCCTGGGCCGCAGGCACCGCTGTCGGTCCTTTCGCCGGCGCTGCCGGCCTTCCCGGTGGCGAGGACGCCGGGGATGGGGACGCTCACAGCGGCACCGTCGCGGAGGCGGCGCCGACCGACGAGCCCGGCGGGCTCGCGTCGTCCAGGGGCGGCTACACCCTCACGCCCACCACCACGACGCTCACCGCGGGCACGACCCAGCCTTTCTCCTTCAAGATCCTCGGCCCTGGCGGCACGCCGGTCACCGCTTACGACGTCGAGCACGAGAAGCGGATGCACCTGATCGTCGTCCGCCGTGACACCGCCGGTTTCCAGCACGTGCATCCCGAACTCGCGCCCGACGGCGTGTGGAGCGTCCCGCTGGCCCTGCCCCAGGCGGGCAGCTACCGCGTTTTCGCCGATTTCAAGCCGACGGGCGGTTCGGCCACGACACTCGGTGCCGACGTCGCGGTGGCCGGCGATTTCACCCCCGCCGAATATCAGCCGTCGCGCGTCGCGGACGTCGATGGCTACCAGGTCCGCCTGGACGGCGACCTGGCACCGGGCAAGTCGTCGAAGGTGACCTTGACGGTGATCAAGGACGGCCGTGAGGTGACCGATCTGCAGCCGTACCTGGGCGCTTACGGGCACTTGGTGGCGCTGCGCGGTGGCGACCTCGCGTATCTGCACGTCCACCCGGACGGCGAGCCCGGAGACGGCCGTACGAAGCCCGGCCCGACGGTGACCTTCTTCGCCGAAGTCCCCTCGGCGGGGACGTACCGGCTGTTCCTGGACTTCCAGCACCAGGGCAAGGTCCGCACGGCCGAGTTCACCGTCGCCACCGCCGGCACACCTGCTCCGGCCCCTCCGGCGCCCCAGAACCAGACCCCACCCCCGGCGGCCGACGACGGCCACGGCGGACACGGCTGACCGCGAGCCGGAAAGGAGTGACCACGATGACTTCCGATCTGGACCAGGCCACCACGGCCGAGGTCGAACTCGCGATCACCGGGATGACCTGCGCGTCGTGCGCGATGCGCATCGAGAAGAAGCTGAACAAGCTGGACGGCGTCACCGCCACGGTCAATTACGCCACGGAGAAGGCGAAGGTCACCTACAGCGGGGACATCGAACCCCAGCGGCTGATCGAGCAGGTGGAGGCGGCCGGTTACGCGGCCGCCCTGCCCGCTCCGCCGAAGCAGGAGCAGCCGGACGGGCCCGCCGAGGAGGCCGATCCGATCGCGCCGTTGCGGCAGCGGCTGATCGGTTCGGCGGTGCTGTCGGTGCCGGTGATCCTGCTGGCGATGGTGCCCGCGTTCCAGTTCACCTACTGGCAATGGATTTCGCTGACGCTGGCCGCGCCGGTGCTGGTGTGGGCGGCGTGGCCGTTCCACAAGGCGGCGTGGGCGAATCTGCGCCACGGCGCGGCCACCATGGACACCCTGATCTCGATGGGCACGCTCGCCGCGTTCCTGTGGTCGCTGTACGCGCTGCTGTTCGGCAGCGCGGGAACGCCGGGCATGACGCACGCCTTCGAGCTGACCGTGGAGCGGATGGCCGGGGACGGCAACATCTATCTCGAGGTCGCCGCCGGGGTGACGACGTTCATCCTCGCCGGACGGTACTTCGAGGCGCGGTCCAAGCGCCGGGCCGGTGCCGCGCTGCGGGCCTTGCTGGAGCTGGGAGCGAAGGACGTCGCCGTTCTCCGTGACGGCAAGGAAGAGCGGATCCCGGTCGACCAGCTCGTCGTCGGGGACCGGTTCGTGGTCCGGCCGGGGGAGAAGATCGCCACCGACGGTGTGATCGCCGAAGGCAGCTCCGCCGTCGACGCGAGCATGCTGACCGGCGAGAGCGTCCCCGTCGAGGTTGGGCCCGGCGACGCCGTGGTCGGTGCGACGGTCAACGCGGGCGGGCGGCTCGTCGTCCGTGCGACGCGGGTCGGCGCGGACACGCAGCTGGCGCAGATGGCGAAGCTGGTGGAGGACGCGCAGACCGGCAAGGCGCAGGTCCAACGACTGGCCGACCGGGTTTCGGGTGTGTTCGTGCCGATCGTGATCGCGCTCGCCGTCGGCACGCTGATGTTCTGGCTCGGGGCCGGTGGCTCGGTGGCGGCGGCGTTCACCGCGGCGGTCGCCGTGCTGATCATCGCCTGCCCGTGCGCGCTGGGCCTGGCGACCCCGACCGCGCTGCTGGTCGGCACCGGACGGGGTGCGCAGCTCGGGATCCTGATCAAGGGCCCGGAAGTGCTGGAGTCCACGCGTTCGGTCGACACGGTCGTCCTCGACAAGACGGGCACCGTGACCACCGGGCAGATGTCGCTGGTGGCGGTCCACGTCGCCGAAGACGTCGACGAGGAGAAGACACTGCGCTTGGCCGGTGCGCTGGAGAACGCGTCGGAGCACCCGATCGCGCAGGCCATCGCCCGCGCGGCACGGGAACGGGTGGGCGAGCTGCCCGCCGTCGAGGAGTTCACCAACGTCGAAGGCCTTGGCGTGCAAGGGATTGTCGACGGAAAGGCGGTGCTGGCCGGACGCAGCGCGCTGCTGGAGGAGTGGGCGCACCACCTGCCGGCGGACCTCGCCGAGGCGAAGGCGGCCGAAGAGAAGGACGGCCGTACCGCGATCGCCGTCGGCTGGGATGGGAAGGCCCGCGCCGTACTCGTCGTCGCCGACACGGTGAAGCCGACCTCCGCCGAAGCCATCACGCAGCTGCGGGCGCTCGGCCTGACGCCGGTCCTGCTCACCGGGGACAACGAGGCCGTGGCCCGTGCGGTGGCCGCGGAAGTCGGGATCACCGAGGTGATCGCGGAGGTCCTGCCCAAGGACAAGGTCGACGTGGTCAAGCGGCTGCAGGGCGAGGGCAAGGTGGTCGCGATGGTGGGCGACGGCGTCAACGACGCGGCCGCGCTGGCACAGGCCGACCTCGGCCTGGCCATGGGCACCGGCACGGACGTCGCCATCGAGGCGTCGGATCTCACCCTCGTCCGCGGCGACCTGCGGGCGGCGGTGGACGCGATCCGGCTCTCGCGCCGGACGCTGCGCACCATCAAGGGCAACCTGTTCTGGGCCTTCGCCTACAACGTCGCGGCGCTGCCACTGGCCGCGGCGGGGCTGCTCAACCCGATGATCGCCGGCGCCGCGATGGCGTTCAGCTCGGTCTTCGTGGTCACGAACAGCCTGCGGCTCAAGGGATTCCGCAGCACAGCGAGCTGACCCTCGCCCGATTCGAGGCGCTCGCGCGACACTTTCCGGTGCCGCGCGAGCGCCTCTTGTGGCGTCAGGGCCAACGATCCTGTCCTTAGTGGACGGTCCTGGCCACTCCGCCACCGAAGCGTGCCGCGAAAGCCACTTCCGCGACGTCTGAGGTCCCGAAAGTGGCTTTCACGACGGGGCGGAGCCGCCAGGCTGTTCTAGGAACCGTGGTGATCAGCGAGGAACCGGCGGATGGCGGGCGCGAACGCGTCGGCGAGGTCGTCGGCGGTGCGCAGGGTATCCGACAGGGAAACGGGCGCGAGATGGCCGTTGGGCATGACATGGGCGGCGTTCTCCGCCAGCGCGGTCGGATGCCGCTGGTCCATCCCTGGGAAGACCAAGGTGGGTGTGGTGATCGCGGCGAGCTCGTCTACGAAGCGGAACGAGCGATCGTGGCCGATGGCGGCCGCGGCGGCGATACTCGCGGGGTCGGAGCGGGGGATGGCGTCACGCACCAGCGCGCCGATGACCGGAGCCAGGTCAGGCAGGACGGGCGCCCAGGCCGCATCGATACCGTCGGTCCGGATTCGCTCGGCGAACGCGTCCATGAACGCGATCTCGGCCTGCTTGGCCTCGTCGTCTTCGATGTCTTCGACGCTGATGAGAAGGGCGGCGCGGACGCGGCCGGGATGTTCGAGGCAGGTGCGCTGGGTGATGGTGGCACCGAGCCCGGTTCCGCCGACGACGGCGCGCTGTTCGCCCAGGTGGTCGAGAAGCGCGGCAACGTCGGCGGCGTAACGGCTCCAGGTGTGCCGGCCGGGATCGGTGCAGACCGATCGACCGTAGCCGCGCACATCCGGCAGGATGACCGTGTAGCGGTCCGCCAGCTGCTCGGCCAGCGGGATGAGACTGTGATGATCCGGGCCGCCCCCGTGCAGAAGCACAAGGAGCGGCCCGGATCCGATGGAGATCGCGTAGAGCGGGCAGCCGTCGCCGTCGTACGTGAAGGTCTCCATTCTCGAAACTGTCAGTGGTGGTAGGCGTGCACGACCGCGTGCCCGGAGCCACGGCCGATGAGCCACTTGTTCACCGGCGTCGTGAGAACGAAGGCCACGAACAGGGCGAAGGCGAGCGCACCCCAGAACAGCCAGCTGGCGAGCCCGGCTTCCATCGCACCGGGAACGGCGATCATGACCCCGTTGTCGACGATCTCCATGACGAGGATCGACACGGTGTCCGCGGCGAGGGCGATCTTGAGCGCCTGCTTGAAGCCGACGCCCGCGCGCAGCACGCCGCGCATGGTCAGCGCGTAGCCGAAGACGAACGCCAGCGCGACGGCCAGCACGATGGTGGCCACGTTGCCCCAGCCCAGCGCGGTGCCGATCACCATGCCGAGCACCTCGCCGATGGCACAGCCGGTGAGGCAGTGCAGGGTGGCCGACGCGGCCGTTCCCCACGAGGCCTTGGCTGCGTGGTGCTCGTGACCGCCGTGGTTTCCGTGGCCGTGGTGTTCGTGCTCAGTGGACATGAGCGGGTTTCTCCTTTGTGGACTGCTCGGCAGGCGCGGGTTCGAGTCCTGCGACGAGATTGAACGAACCGGTCAGCAGGTTGAGCGCAACCAGTCCCACCGTGTCGGCGATGATCTGATCGCTCCAGCCGTGCGCTCGCAACTCGGCGACGTCTTCATCGCCGAGTGAAGCCGGTTCGACGAGAATCCGGACCGCATAGGCGATCAGCGCGGCTTCCCGCTGGTCGGTCGAGGTGCCTTGCCGGGCGAGGGCGACGTCGGTCTCGCTGAGCCCGGCTTTGCGGCCGGCCAGGGTGTGCGCGTCCAGGCACAGGGCGCAGCCGATCCACTCCTGGAGAGCGAGAGAGATCTTTTCGCTGAGCGCACGGGGAATCTTGACGCGTTTCATGGCCCGCGAGAAGTCGAGGTAGCCCTGGAGGAGTGCCGGGGAATGGGCCATCGCGGACACCATCGGGCCTACCGAGCCGCGACGGCCGATGATGTCGCCGAGCAGTTCGGCGGACTTGGCCGGCGCGTCTGCCGGATCGAGCGACTCAAGACGCTGCACGACTCCTCCTGGCGTTCCCTGACTGCGGCGCGAACTGAACAATATACCCGTATGGGGTACCTGTCCAGTGTCGGCGGTTCCGCTGGTGAATGACCGAGGACGGGCCCGACATTCCGGGCGGGCTTCGCACTTGTACGCGACGACTTCCCGTTGGGCAAGCGGTTTTGCGGCGGTCGGCGAAACTTGTGACAAGCGCGACATGTATACCCCCTAGAGGTACTTGCGCGGCGAGGTTCAAGCATCTACCTTCAAGTTCCATCACATACCCCTTGGGGGTAATGTGTTCTCGAAAGGACGGTCGTCATGGCGGAGACAACCCCGGACCCACGACGGTGGTGGGCGCTGGGACTCATCGCGCTGGCCCAGTTCATGGTCATCATGGACACCTCGATCATCGGCGTCGCACTACCCGCCATGCAGCAGGACCTCGGGTTCTCCCCGGGCGACCTGTCGTGGGTGTTCAACGCCTACGTCATCGCGCTCGCCGGGCTCCTGCTGCTCGGCGGACGCCTCTCGGACCTGTTCGGCGCGCGGAAGATGCTCACCGCCGGCTGGGTCGTCACCCTCGGCGCTGACCGGACTCGCGCACGACGAGGCGATCCGCGCCGTGGTCGTCACCGGCGCGGGCCGTGCGTTCTGCACCGGCATGGACCTGAGCGCGTTGGACGAGATGGCGCCCATGACCATCGAGGCGCAAACAGCCTGGATGCGTGATCTCATGCGCAGTGCCACCGCGCTCCACGCGCTGCCGCAGCCCACCATCGCCGCGGTCAACGGGCCCGCGATCGGCGGCGGGTTCGGCTACGCGGCGAGCTGCGACATCCGGATCGCGGCACACAGTACGGTCTTCGCCGCCACCTTCGTGCGCATGGCGATGGGTCCCGACGCCGGGTTGTCGCATACTTTGCCGCGGATTCTCGGCTACGCCCGTGCCCTCGAACTTCTGCTCACCGGCGACACGCTCGACGCCGAACAGGCCCTCGCGCACGGACTCGTGTCTCAAGTGACCGAAGACCCCGTCACCGCGGCGATCGAGCTGGCCGCTCGGATCGCGGCGGTACCCGCGCACGCGAGCCGGAAGATCAAGGACACTCTCCGTCGTGCGTCCGACGCGGACTTCCACACCACTGTCAACGACATCGAATCGCCTGCCCAGGCGGAGTTGATCTGCCACCCTGACTGGCTGGCGAACGCCAACTCCTGGATCGACAGGCACAGTTCAGCCCGGACGCCCGGAGCCGCACCGCGGACGGACGCCTGACCGACGGCAGGGGTTTCTTTCGTCAACGCGCCAGGCCCGCCAGAACCTCCTTGGCGGCCCGTTCGCCTGATGAGGCGGCGTCGGCGAGGGAGGGCATGTCGAGCTGGTAGTCACCGGCCAGATAGATGGGGCCGAGGTGTTCGCGCAGCGTCGGCAGTGAAGCGCGTCCACCGGGCGCCCAGAACGGCACGACCCGGTGGTGGCGCCGGACGATCCCCTCGCCGAGCTTCCCCTCGAGTTCGGGGTAGAGCGAGAGAAGGTCCGCGGTGAACCGGGTGACGATCTCCTCGTCGGTGAGCTTGAAAAGGTCGTCGGCCACGGCGCCGCCGGCGAAGCAGGCGAGCGCACCGCCCGGTTGGCGTGGGCCGGGGCCGCGCAGGGCGGCGGCGTGGTTGAACATCGCCTGAAACGACAGCTGGGGCGTCGACACGGCGATGTAGTCGTCCCACTGTTGCGGGCCTTCCTCGCTGGTGAAGAAGCCCACCACCACGTACCGGCCGTAGTGGATGTCGTCGAACGCCGTCCGGTACTCGGCCGGGAGGCCTGGCAGGATCTTGATCGCGACATCGCTGGGAACGGCCACGATCGCGCGACGGGCTCGGATACGCGCGGGTCCGCTCTCGTCGTGGTAGTCCACGACGACGCCGTCTTCTGTTCGCTCCACCGAATTCACCGGGGAGTTCAGCCGCAGCCGATCGCCGAGGTCGTCGGCCAGGATGTCGGTGAGGGTCTGGTTTCCTCCTTCCGGCAGGGAGAAGTTGGGCACCTTCGCCGGGTCGGTCAGGAGGATGCCCATCGAGATGACGAACTGGGTCGCGGCGGTCTCCTCGGGCTCGCAGCCCATCCATTGCCCGGACCAGGACCGGACCATGTCCCGCGCGACGTCGGACTTGATCCCTCGGAGCACGTATGACGCGGAGAGTCCGTCGAGCTTCGCCCGCACTCGCTTCGCCAGGCGATTGTCCGGGTTCAGCTGCAGGAATGGTGCCGCCGCGAGGATGCGCGCGCCGACGGCCGCCAGTGCGACCCGGTCCCGCAAGGTCATCCGGGAGCGGAACATCAGGGCGAACGGATTCGAGGTGTCGACCTGTTTTCCGTGGAGCGCGAGGGCCACCTTCTTGCCGGCCAGTGTCCCCATGTGGACCTGGTGGCGTTCGAGGGCTTCGATCAGCGGGCCGGTGCCCTCGGTGAACTGGGTGCCGAGATTGATCCAGTAGTCGCCCTGCCGGACCGACTCCACGCGTCCTCCGGCCCGGCCGCCGGCTTCGAGCACGACGACGTCCTGATCGGACAGTGTGGTAGCCGCCATCAACCCGGCGATACCGGCGCCGACCACGATGACGTCCGCCGTGTGCTCGTGGATGGATTCGGTCATGATGTGCTCCGTTCAGATGTCGACGTCAGCGCCGCGGAAATGGTCCGTACCAGCCGTCTCGTGGCTGCCTTGCTGCTCGGACTGATCGCGGTGAAGGCGATGTAGCCGTGCACGAGCTCGCGTTCG
This sequence comes from Amycolatopsis sp. NPDC000009, assembly GCF_055563465.1. Classification (NCBI taxonomy): domain Bacteria; kingdom Bacillati; phylum Actinomycetota; class Actinomycetes; order Pseudonocardiales; family Pseudonocardiaceae; genus Amycolatopsis; species Amycolatopsis sp. NPDC000009. The sequence goes on along the minus strand of NZ_JBVHDI010000010.1, from coordinate 220,013 downwards.
TGGATCACCTCCGCCGGTACTCCGTTCGCCGTGAGCGCGGCGGCGTAGGCGAGTCCGTCGTCGCGGAGCGGGTCGAACCCGGCGACAGCGACGATGGCCCGGGCAAGACCTGCCAGGTCTCGGGCGAGCAAGGGGGAAACCCGTGGGTCGGAATGGTCGGTCCCGTCGGGGAGGTAGTGGTCCATGAACCAGGCGATCTGCTTGGCCGACAACGCGGGAGATCCGGCGAACTCCGTCTGGGAGGGCCGTCGTTCCGAGATGTCGGTGACCGGCTGGATGAGCACCTGCATCATGGGTCGGATCGCTTCATTGCGAAGCTGCTGGCAGAGCACGGCGGCGAGGTTGCCTCCGGCGCTTTCACCGGCGACGACGATCCGGTGCGGGTCGGCTCCCCAAACGGCGGCGTGGTCGACGGCGTACCGCCACGCGGCGAGTGCGTCGTCGTGCGCCGCAGGGAACGAGTGCTCGGGCGCGAGCCGGTACTCGACGGACAGGACGTCGGCGCCCGTTCCCAGGGCGAGCATCCGCGCCGGCGCGGCGTAGCTGGCGCGGCTGCCCAGCACGAATCCGCCACCGTGGAAGAAAAGGATCAAACCTCGGCCCGGAGTGCCGTAGCTATAGCGGGTCGCCCACCGTCCGCCGCCGAGATCCACGTCCTGCTCGACCGGACAAGGCGCGATCCGGTCGGAGAACAGCGCCGCGTCGCGTTCGGTCATCTCCCGGGCGGCGGACACCGGCAGGTCGCTGTAGTCGCCACCGGTTTCCGTGAGCTTCATCAGGAGGGCGACGTCGGGCGCCATCCGATCACCGGCGCTGTTGACCGGAGGGCGTGCCAGCAGCCTGAGGAGCGGGGGAGGCGTGCGGCTCAAGGCGATGACGAAGGCCCGCTGGAGACGCTGGCGTGCCGTGGTCATGAGTCGGCCGCCGCGCCCGTGAGGTCGGCGGCGGGTGCTCGGACGGAAAAACGAATGTTCCGGTCGACGAGCCGCCCTTTGAAGAGCCGGTTGTCCTTGACGAAGGTCGTGTGCATCTGCCACGGCAGTTCGGTGCCCTGGCGGGGAAGTTCGGGTTTGGCTCGTTGCATGTAGCCCGCGGTGAGGTCGAGGAGGTCCGTGGTGGCGAGTCCGTCCGGGACGACCGGGACCGCGATGTCGTACCCGTTCGCGTCCATGCGGCGGATCACGTCGCCGACCAGGCGGCACACGTTGCTCAGCCGGAGCGTCCACGACGCCTTCGTGTAGCCGAGCATCATGGCCCAGTTCGGGATGCCGGAGATGAGGGCGCCGCGGTAGAGGAGGGTGTCGGACATCTTCACCGGAGCACCGTCCACTGTGGGCTGGATACCGCCCAGCATCTGCATGACGAGGCCGGTCGCCGTGACGATGAGATCGGCTTCCAGGGTCTTGCCCGACTTCAGCAGGACACCGTTCTCGGTGAAGCGGTCGATCCGGTCGGTGACCACGTCGGCGTTCCCGTCTCGGAGTGCCTTGAAGAACTCGCCGTCCGGCGTGACGCAGAGGCGCTCGTCCCAAGGGGCGTACGGCGGATTGAAATGCGTGTCCACGTCGATGTCCGGCGGAAGCTCCTTGAGCGTCCACTTGCGAAGCGCTTTCCGCCCGAAGTCGGGGAACTTGCGCAGGGTGCTTACGAGCAGGAAGTCGATCCAGACGTTCTTAAGGCGCGTGGCCGCGTAGCCGCGCTTGGCTCCGAGCAGCTTGGTGAGCTTGACGGCGATGTTGTCGACCCGTGGCTGCGAGGCGATGTAGCTGGGAGTGCGCTGGAGCATCGTCACATGGGCCGCGGCGTCGTCGCCCATCAACATCGCCGGGAACATCGTCACCGCCGTCGCGCCACTCCCGATGATCACGACGCGTTTGCCGCGGTGGTCGTAGTTTTCGGGCCAGTGCTGGGGATGCAGGATGTCGCCCTGGAAGTCGTCACGACCCTCGAAGTGGGGTGTGTATCCCTCGTCGTATCGGTAGTACCCGGTGGCGCTGAAGACGAAGCGGGTCTTGATGGTCTTCGTGTGTTCGGTGCCGGCGTCGTCGGTCACGGTCACTTGAAGCGTCCACTGCGCCTCGGCGCTCGACCATTCTGCGGAGGTCACCCGATGCCGGAGCCGCAGGACGTTGTCGAGGCCGAACTCGTTCACCGTCTCGTCGAGGTATTCGCGGATCAACGGCGCCTCGGCGATCGCGCTCCGATGCCGCCACGGCTTGAACTCGTAGGCGTAGGTGTGCAAGTCGGAATCGGACCGGACGCCCGGATAGCGGAACAGGTCCCAGGTGCCGCCGATCGAGTCGCGGGACTCCAGGAGGATGACCTTCTTGTCGGGGAAGTCGTTCCTCAGGTGCTGGGCCGCGCCGATACCCGAGATGCCGGCGCCGATGACGACGATGTCGGCGGATTCCGTCGCGTCTGGGTCCTTCATGCTGCACTTCCTTCTCGGTTGGCGGGGATGACGCCGGTCCCGCGGGCGCGGGTGGCGACGATGGGTTCGGCGAGGATTTCCGCTCCGCCCGTGCCGTCGACGGACCGGGCGATGACGCGCAGCTCGAAGTCGATCGTCCGGCTCCGGGTGCCTTTCGCCGCGAGCCGTGCCTCGACCTCGATGACGTCGCCACCACGCACCGGCGCCAGGAATTCCACGGACGAGTAGCCCGCGAAGAGACCCTCGTGGCCGTCCGTGACGATCGCGAGATGAGTTCCGGCGTCGCCGAACAGCGCCAGGCCGTACGCGCCGTCGACGAGATTTCCGGCGTAGTGAGCCTCGGAGTAGGCGACATAGCGCTGGTGGATGACGTGCATCAGAACTCCTAGTAGGTCATCCGATTAAGTCATGTGATCGAGTGTGTGACAACTTCGACCCCTCGTCAAGGGGCTGTCCCGGGCGCTCGCCCGAAAGGGGCTGTTGACAAAGGTCGAGGGGGCGCCCATCATCTTCGTCAATTGATCGAGTCATTTGACTAACTCTGGCGCGATCGTCGCCAAGATCGGAAGGGCCGCGGATGGCCGAGATCATGACGTTCCCCGAGGCGCCCGTAAGGGAGGGCCCGCCCTTTCCCGTCACCATCGACGACGATGCGAGCCCGGTCGTCCGGCTGATCGGACGCACGTTGCGTGATTCCTCGCGGATCGGTCACGCACAGGAGGTCTTGGACCGATCCGTCGGCACCGTGGCGGTCCGCTCCCACGACACACCGCAGGCCGCGACGATTTCCTTCGAGGGTAAGGCGATCACAGTGACCGGTGGAGTCTTGGGCGAGCCCGACGCGACGGTCGTCGTCGATCTGCTGGCGCGCTTCGCCGCGGTGGGGGAGCCCGCCGGTGACGTCGTCCTGGCCGCCGGAGTCCTGCGCGCGTTGACGCCGCCGCTGCCGCACTGGCGCGAGGCCGCCCAGAATTTCTGGGCGGTGACAAGAAAAATCCCCGGCATTCCCGATGTGTTGATCGTCGACGCGGATGGCCCCGGCGGCCCGGAGCGGCAACGGTTCGGCGATGGGCCGACCGAGTACCTGATGGCGGGACCACCCGACGTGCTCGCCGGTGTCCTCAGTGGAGCGGACGACTTCGCCGCTTCCTTGGCGGCCGGCCTTCAGGTCAAAGGCACGCTGTCGCAACTGTCGGTCATGACGGCCGCTTCCTGGAGGGTTCGTTTCGATGTCTGATCTCAAGCACCGCGCCGTGCGCCTCGAAGCGACGAACCACGACGGAAGCTTTCTGGGCAAGACCGTGTCGAGCACGAAGTTCGCGTCAGGGAGGAACAGCGGCTTCGCTTTCGCCGACCTCTTGTTCGCGATCGACCTCGGCAACGAGATCGTCCTCGGAGACGCCTTCCCGGACTGGCGCGGCAACCTCTACGACATCCAGATGATCCCCGACATGTCGACCCTCGTCGAATGGAAGCCGGGTCTGGACTCGGTCATCGGCGACTACTGGCTGAAGGACGGCACACCCGTGCCGATCTGCCCGCGGAACCTCGTGCGGAAGCTGGTGGCCCGGCTCGCCGTTCTCGGGTACAGCGCGATCGTCGCCGTGGAGATCGAAGCGACCCTGTTCGAGGAATCCGTTCAGGAGGCACGAAAACGCGGGTACCGGGATCTCACGCCGTTGGGCGGTGGCACCGGGGCCACGTATCACCTGGCGAGGTCCAAGGACTGGGTCGACTACATGGAAGCGGTCGTCGACCGCCTCGATCGGCTCGGCATCGCTTGGGAGGCCTGGACCGACGAGGCCGCCGCCGGGCAAACGGAGCTGAATCTGCCGCCGGCGGACCCGATCACGCTGGCCGACTCCTGGGCACGGACCCGGCAGGTCATGCGTGAGGTCGCGTTCGAGCAGGACCACACGGTGACCTTCATGGCCAAGCCGACGGCGGGCTATGGACAGGGCGCCCACATCAACCTGTCGCTCCAGAGCGACGGGGTGAACCGGTTCTTCGCCGAGGACGGGCCGTCTCCGCTGATGCGGCACGCGGTCGGCGGGCTGCTGGCCACGATGGCGGGAAACACCTCGCTCGCGTTGCCGCAGATCACGTCCTACCGGCGGCTGGTCGACTTCACCGGACCGCCCACCGTCGTCAGCTGGGGTGAGAACAACAAGACGGCCGCGGTCCGGGCCATCACCGGCCACCCCAAGTATTCGCGCCTCGAGTACCGGCTTCCCGGTGCCGACGTGAACCCCTATCTCGCGCTCGCCGGAGTGCTCGCCGGGGTGCTGGCGGGTATCGAGCGGGAGATCGAACCGCCGGAGCAGGTCACGGATATGGCCTGGTGCCTGCCCGACAGCGCAGGCGTGCCCCGGATCCCCGACACGATGTCGAAGGCGAGCGCGGCCCTGGACGCCGACCCGCTTCTGCGCGAGTACCTCGGTGACGAGTTCGTGGACTTCTGGGTCGCGTCGCGGCGCTGGGAGTGGATGGAGTTCCACACCAAAGGCGGCGACCCGTACGCCGAACTCTCCCAGTGGGAGTCCACGCGTTATTTCGAGTTCCCGTGAGCGCGCGTCCGCTGATCGGCATCACCGGCAGGCGGTTCCGGCTGGAGCTGCTCAAGGGAGCCGACGAACGCTACGGAGACCGTTGTCTCGACAGCTACATGTCGGACTTCGCGAGCCGGACCGCGCATGCCGGTGGGCTTCCGGTGCATCTCTCCTACGACACCGACGTGACGGCCGTCTGCCACTGGCTGTCCGGGGTCGTGATCACCGGTGGGCAAGACGTCCATCCGGCGTTCTGGGGCGGCGACCCGGGTGTGGTCCGCGACATCGATCCGCGGCTGGACCCGATGGTCCACGACAGCGCGCGGGACGAATACGAGCTCGGGCTCGCCCGGGCCGCGCTCGAGGCAGGGATTCCCATCCTGGGCGTGTGCCGCGGCATGCAGGTGCTCAACGTCGCGCTCGGCGGCACCCTCGTCGACGACCTGCCGACCGGGCCGGTGAGCCATCTGTCGGCGGAGACCGCGCCGACCGACGGCACCGCCGATCACCTCGTGTCCTTCGAGAAAGGCTCGATCGCGGCCGGCCTGTTCGGCGAGCACGTGATGACCAACTCGTGGCACCACCAGGCCGTCGACCGCTGCGGCACCGGCCTGGTCGTGACCGGACGGACGAGCGATGGCGTGATCGAAGCGATCGAGCTTCCGGGTGCACCGGTGCTCGGCGTCCAGTGGCACCCGGAGTGGATGAAGAGCGACGACCCGGCGATGACGTGGATCGTCCAGACCGCGGCGAAGAGGCGAAGGAGCTTGCCATGAGCGCGAAAGTGGCGCCCGGACAGGCGGGTGACGACCCCGCCACCCCGACCCTGACGGAACTGCTGTCGGAACGCGCGAAGGACTCGCCGGAGCGGGAGTTCCTGCGTTTCGGCGAGTGGTCGTGGAGCTTCGCCGAGATCGACGACTGGACCTCCAGGCTGGCGCACCGGCTGATCGAGGTCGACGGTGTCCGGCCGGGCGAGCGTGTCGCGATCATGCTGCCGAACGTCGTGCACTGGCCGGTGGTCTGGCTCGCCACGCTGAAGGCGGGCGCGGTCGCCGTACCGATCAACAGCTCGTACCAAAGGGCCGACCTCGACTTCGTGCTGCGGGACTCCGGGGCACGCGTCGTGTTCACCGACGCCGACCGCTCGGAGCTGATCGCGGGGGTCGTCGCCGGTGAGGACGTCCGCGTCTTCGACGTCGCCGATGACGGGTCGGAGTCGTTTCCGGCGACGCCTCCGCCTGTGCCGATCGAAGGTAGGTCGCTGGCGAATCTGCAGTACACGTCGGGAACGACCGGATTCCCCAAGGCGTGCATGCTCACCCACGACTACTGGGTCCGGCTGGGCTGGATCTGCGCGTCGGCGACCGGGCTCGGGCCTGACGACGTTCTCCTGACAGCCCAACCTTATTCCTATATGGACCCACAGTGGAACACCGCACTCGCCCTCACGATCGGCGCGCCACTGGTTGTACTGCCACGATTCTCCGCGTCGACCTTCATGGCGGACGTCCGGCGGCACTGTGCGACCTTCTTCTATGTCCTCGGGTCCATGCCGACGTTGCTGTTCAAGCAACCGCCCTCTTCCGAAGACCGTGACAACGACCTCCGCCTCGTCTTCTGCTCTGGAATCCCGAGCGGACTCCACGCCCGGTTGGAGGAACGATGGGGTGCTCCGTGGCGCGAGGTCTACGGAATGACCGAGTCCGGCATCGACCTGTTCAGCCCCTTCGATGACGCCGACGCGGTGGGGAGCGGGAGCCTGGGGCGGCCGGTACCGACGAAACAGATCCGCGTCGTCGATCCCGACGGCGCAGAGGTGCCCGACGGCGAGGCCGGCGAGCTGATCATCGCGGGCACACCGATGATGAACAGCTACTGGAACCGCCCTGAAGACACCGCCCGGGTGATGCGGGACGGCTGGCTCCACACCGGCGATGTCGTCGTCCGCCGCCCCGACGGAATCCGGCTGGTCGGCCGGATCAAGGACATGGTGCGGCGCGGCGGCGAGAACGTCGCGAGCGTCGAAGTCGAGACCGCACTGGAGCGCGACGACCTGGTGGTCTCAGCAGCCGTCGTCGCCGAACCCGACGAGACCCTCGGCGAGGAGGTCAAGGCGTTCGTCCGGCTGGCGGCCAGTGTTCCCGCCGAACTGGCGACGGCCGAGCGGATCGTCGAGCGGGCAGGCAAGGAACTCGCGCGGTTCAAAGTGCCGCGCTACATCGAGTTCGTCAGCGATTTCCCCCGCACGCCGTCCGAACGCATCGCCAAACCGGCACTCAAGGCCCGAGCCGCGGCCGACCCCGGCGTGACCTACGACCTCGGCGCACGACGGGGATCCCTCGGCATCGAAGTCGTCCGGGACGTCGCAGTGCTGACCCTCCGGCGCCCCGAGAAGCTCAACGCCATGGACGTCGCCATTCGGCGGCGGCTGGCATCCGTCATCCGCGAGTTCGGCACCGGCGAGAGCGTGCGCGGGATCGTGCTCACCGGAGAGGGCCGGGCCTTCTCCGCAGGCGAGGATCTCCACAGCGCACCGTCGACAGAAGCCGGGATGCGTGAGGCGTTCGCGAGTTTCCACGACATCACCAGGGCGATTCTGGAGACGAGGGTTCCCGTGATCGCGGCCGTCAACGGAATCGCGGTCGGCGGAGCCTCGGAGATCACCCTGTGCTGCGACACCCGCATCGGCACCCCGGAAACCGTGTACTACCAACCGGAAAACGGCCGGGGCATCACGATCTCGAACGCGTCCAGCCTGCTGCTGAGGCGGCTCGTCGGGAACCACGCGATGCGAGTCGTACTCGGATCCCCTCGCATCCGGGCCGACGAAGCGCTGCGGATCGGCCTGCTCGACGAGATCGTCGAGCCCGGCGCCCTGATCGGCCGTGCCATCGACACCGTCGTCGAGTGGACGCCCCAGGGCAACACGACGGCCCTGCATCTCGCGCTCCTGCGCCCACCGGCCGAGGACGTCGAAGCGGCCTTCACTCGGGAAGACCTCGCCGCGGCACGGGCGTGGGAGAGCGGAGTTCTGACGGCGGGCATTCAGGCCTTTCTGTCCACAAGGGACACCGAAAAGGAGACCTCCACATGATCGACACCCAGGCCGCGGTGCTGACCGCCGTCGGCGAACCGCTCGAACTGACCACCATCCGGGTGGACGATCCGGAGCCGCACGAGGTGCGGGTCGCGGTCACCAACGTGGGGCTGTGCCACAGCGACCTGCACTACATGACCGGAACGGTCCCGACCGAGCTGCCGGTCGTGGTCGGTCACGAAGTGGCCGGCGTGGTCGAAGAGGTCGGCTCACAGGTATCCGGGCTACGCCCCGGTGACCGTGTGGTCGGCGCGCTGACCCCGTCCTGCGGCCGCTGCGCGAACTGTGAGGCGGGGCGGTCGACCCAGTGCGGGCGGGTGGGGGAGATCCGCCGCCGTCCCCGGCCCGCGTTCCAGACCACGGCAGGTGAGCCGATCGAGCGGCTCGGTGACATCGGGGCGTTCTCCCGGCACGTCCTCATGCGCGAGAACTCCCTGGTGAAGCTCCCCGACGACGTTCCACTACACGTCGGATGCCTCCTGGCCTGCTGCGTCATCACCGGTGTAGGCGCGGTCTTCCGCGGCGCCAAGGTGCGCCCGGGCAGCACGGTCGCGGTCATCGGCTGCGGCGGCGTCGGATCGGCCATCGTCCAAGGCGCCCGGCTCGCCGGCGCCTCGGCCATCGTCGCGATCGACCTGGACGACGCCCGCCTCAAGGCCGCGCGTGGCTATGGCGCCACCCACGTCGTCAACGGTGGGGACGACGACCTGGTCGCGGAAGTTCACCGCCTGCTCGGTGACGGAGTGGACTACGCCTTCGAGGCGGTCGGCTCGGCCCGCACCGCCGCGACGGCCCTCGCCCTGGTGCGCCCGACGGGGACCGCGTGCCTGGTCGGGATCGCACCTGGAGGCACCGAACTCAGCGTCCCGGCCTCGGACTTCTTCTTCGAGGAGAAGCGGCTCATCGGCTCCTACATGGGTTCGGGTCAAGCGCGGCAGGACATCCTCCAGCTCGCGCGCCTCTACCAGCAGGGACGTCTGCTGCTCGACGAGATGGTGACGCGCGTGCTCCCTTTCGGCGAGATCAACGAAGGCTTCGAAGCGATGAAGTCCGGCGACGTCACCCGCGTCGTCGTCGATCTCCAATCCTGACCGGCGAAGGAAACGTGAAGATGAGCAACCAGATTCCCCGGCCGGCGAACTACATCGCCGATGCCTGGAGCGAAGCCGAGACGATCCCCGACACATGGAACGTCGACCCCAACACACGCGAACCCGTCCACCGCTCCGTCACGACGGCACCCGACGAAATCGAGCGGGCGCTGCGGCACGCGGAGCGCGTGTACGACATCGGCCGCTGGGACGAGGAGGCGCGGCGTGAGCGCGCCTCGATACTCGAACGCGTCGCGGACATCGTCGAGACCCGGGCCGAGGACATCGCCCGGACGGACTCGTTGACCAGCGGCACGCCGATCAGCGTCACGCGGAAGGTCGCGGCCTTCCTGCCTATGAGGATCCGGGCGTCGGCGGCGGACCTGGTGAACATCCCGCGCGTCACCGCGCTGGCCGCAGGCGGCCGCGACGTCCGCCTCCACAAGGTGCCGTGGGGGCCCGCCGCGATCCTCACGCCGTGGAACGGCCCGAGTTTCATCCCCGCGGCCAAGCTCGCCAGCGCCGTGGCCGCGGGCTGCCCGGTCATCCTCAAACCCTCGGAGCACGCGCCCGGCAGCGCACAGATCATCGTCGAGTGCTTTGTCGAGGCCGGCTTGCCCAGCGGCGCGCTGCAGCTCGTGCACGGCGCCGGCGACGTCGGCGCCCGGCTGACCACCGACCCCCGCGTCAAGATCGTCTCGTTCACCGGCGGGCCCGCCGCCGGGCGTGCCATCGCACGGGCGGCCGCGGAAGACTTCAAGGTCCTGCAGCTGGAGCTCGGCGGGAACAATCCGGTGCTCGTGCTGGACGACGCCGACCTCGACGTCACCGCGGACGGCATACTCGACGGCATGACCAAACTCAATGGTCAGTGGTGTGAGGGACCAGGCAAGATCCTCGCGCACCGCAGCCTGATCGCCCCTCTCCTCGAAGCCTTGACCGAGCGGATCTCCAAGCTCGTCGTCGGCCACTCCCTCGACGAGGACGTCCAGATCGGGCCGATCTCCAACGCACCGCACTTCGAGACCCTCAAGAGCAGGATCGACGGGTTGCGCGACCTGGGGGCGAGTATCCGGCAGCCCGCCCGCCTGCCCGAGCTCGACGGCTACTTCCTGTCGCCCGCCATCGCGGTCGGCGCAGACCCGGCTCAGGCCACCGCCGAGCTGTTCGGCCCGGTTGTCTCGCTGCACGCTGTGGACTCCGACGAGCAGGCGCTGCGCGTCGCCAATGCCCATCCGTCAGGGCTCGACGCGTACGTGTTCGGCGCCGACACGGACCGGGCGATCGACGTCGGCTCCCGCATCCTGGCCGGCGAAGTGCGCGTCAACGGCGCCAAAGTCGCCGACCTCGGTGACGACTCGGCGCAGAGCTTCTGGGGTCCGGCGGGCATCGGCGGCCACGGCCCGGCGGAGTCGGTGCGCGTCTTCTGCGGCGACCGGGTCGTCGGTGTCGATTCGCCCGACTTACTGCTGTGACGTCATCGCCCGACGGCGGTGGATCCGAGCCGGGCCGCGAGCCAGCTGTCGAGGACCGATGTGGCGATTTCCATCTGCCCCAGCGCGGCGGTCCGATCCCCGTAGGTCAACCAGTTCGCGGCGAAACCGTCGGCCAAGGTGGCGAGGACGAAGGCGATCTCGTCGATGACTTCCGGTTCGATCGGATGGTCCGGCTCGGCGTCGCGAAGTGCGGCGCGCACCGTTTCGAGAGCCTTGTCGTACACCGCGATGCCGCGGTCTCCGTGCTGGCGCCGTGCCCAGCTGATGAGTTCCACCGTCGCCGCGGTGAAGCTGGCCGACTCGAGGTAACACTCCATGACCCCGCGCAGGAGTCGTCGAGCCGTCTCCCGCACGTCACCGGGGGAGTCGTCGCCCTCGAGCGCGTCGCGGTACCGGCCCGCCACGAACTCGTAGACATCGGCGAAGAGATCCTCTTTGGAGTCGTAGCAGTAGTGCAGCATCGCCAGATTCGCCTGCGCCTGCTCGGCGATCCGTCGGGTCGTCGCGCCCTCGATGCCGTAGGCCGCGATGACCTCCACCGCGGCCTTGATGAAGTCGCTACGCCGTTGCGCGGCGGAGATCCGTGGCACGAAGTCCTCCCGGTGCACGTAGTTGGACGCTTGATTAAGTCAACGCAAGCCTAGCAGCGAGACTACTTGGGCAGATGACTTGATCGGATGACTAAGACCGGCGTAGCCTATGGGTCGGATCACAAATCCGCGCAGCGTCCCCAGGGCTTCGGCCGCCGGCCCGAACTCCGCCTTCTGCTCAGAGGCGAAGGCATGACCGAAGGAAACATGACATGAAGGACCTGCTCTTCATGCTGGCCGATCTCTGGATGATCTTCGCCGGCTTCTGCTTCGGCTGGAAATTCATCCGGCGCTACGGCAATTACCTGCTCGGCCTGGAATGGATGATCGTCGCCACCTCGGGATCGAACTTTCTTCTCTGGGCACTTCTCGGTGGAGACGAAAGCGGCCCGTTGTACAGCATCGCGTACTTCTTCGACGCCTTCTCGCGCTCCGTCGGCATCACCCTCATTCTCGTCATGGGCCTGATGCGCGTGACACACCGGTACAAGCCCTCCGTCGCGGCCGACGTCGGAGTATTCGCTCTCGCCACCGCCGCCGGGCTCTACCTGCAACAGTTCCGCGCCGGTCAGCTGCACGTCGGTCCGGCGACGTTCTTCGTCGTGGTCAACGTGCTCACAACGGCGTTCCTCGCCTACTTCGTCTGGCGGCTCTGGCGTATCGGTGCCACAAAGCAGGCCGTGAGCGCCGCGCTGGTCACCATCGCGGGCTCCGTCATCGCGATCACCTACGACTTCTTCCCGCTCCCGGGCGACGACGCACACCGGACGCTCTTCTACAGCGCCGCGCTGGCCACCTGGGGATTCCAGATGTTCGTGTACTACTTCGCTTACCGCGCCCTGCACGACCACAACGTGAAGACCGGTGCCGAACCGGCCGCGGGCAAACCCAGCGTTGCCCGGACCTGAGCATCGAATCGAACGACGACAGCCAGGTCGGCTTCCGGAATGGACGTACGGTCAGGACCGAAGAACCGTCCGACGGCGTCCAGAAGTTCGTCATCGCGGATGCGGACCGCGGTGGGCAGATCGGCATGAGGGGTCGGCGACGCCGCGATCGAGTTTCACGCCATCACTGCTCGCGACCTTGCCGACCGGCTCAACAAGTTCTACAGCAGCTGGCTACACGACTGGACGTCAGGCGCCCCGGCCCCGCGACGGACGTCGGGAAGGGGCTGGCTGGTCTCAGCGGTCGTCTCGAGTTGGTCGCACGAGTCAGCTCGGTGGCTTCGCGACGTTGATGCTCACGACCGAGCGAGACCGGGACGCCGACTTTCGTGTTGTGCCGCAACCGTTCCCACAGCGCGGTCCTGATCGCTACGGACAGCGGGGCCGAGGAGCGCGTCCACGCACCGCTACCGGTAGCGCGGTCAGTACGCGACTGTGACGACCTTCCTGCTCGCCTCGGGCTGGTCGATCAGCCGCAGCATGAATTCGGCCGCGTCCGCGGCCGCGATGCGGAGGGCGGCGCGCAGGGTGTGCCCGTAGGCCGTCCGGTAGCGGCCGGTCGGCGGTCGGTCCATCACGTACGGCACCCGCATGACCGTCCAGTCCAGGTCACAGCCGCGCATGAAGTCCTCCATCAGCGCGACATCGATGAAATGAGCGCCGAGCACCCGCTTGGCCACCGGTGTGGCGAAGTACTGCATGATCAGCCCCGCGCCCGGTTCGCGTTTGGGCGGGTGCGGGCGGCCGGGCGTCGGCACGGTCGAGACACCGACCCCGCTGACGACGAGCAGGCGGGGTACCGACGCGGACTCCACCGCGGCGGCGAGCGCCCTGGCACTTTTCGAGACGATGCCGTGCTCGGCTTTCTTGCGCGGTCCGATCGCCGACAGCACCGCGTCAGCGCCGTCGACCGAGGCCTTGAGCGGGCCCGGATCCGCGTGGCTCAGGTCCGCGGTCACCACCCGCACGTTCGGCGCACTGTGCACCTGGGCCCCGAGTTTCGCCGGATCGCGGGCCACCGCCGTGGTGTCGTGGCCCGCGGCGATGGCCTGAGCCAGGATCTGCTGTCCGACCAGGCCGGTCGGTCCGAAGATGGTCAGTTTCATTTGCTGCTTCCGTTCTTGTCTGCGGGAAACAGGGCGAGGGCATCAGCCTGCGAGACGAGGCGACCAGACCTGCGCGACGAGCACGGTGCTCGCCCCGAACAACGCCACCCCGAGCGGCACGTGGACGGCGAGGTCGCCGCTGCCGCCGACCACGAACTGGACGCCGATCAGCACCAGGAGGATCGCGCTGATGGCCGGGTATCGCGCCGATCCCCGGCCCACCCGCCACACCAGGAGCGCGGCGACGAGCTGCACGACCATCGCGACCGTGACGAAGGGGCCCGTGGCGTGATGCACCGAGCTGCCGCCTTCGCCGGACAGGAGCTGCCCAGCGGTGATTCCCTGCACCAGCAGCGTGGCCGCCAGGAACACCGTGCTCGCCTTCAGCAGGCCGAAGAACTTGGGACGCCGGATGTCGCTCACCAGGTCACCCGCAACGCGCGCACGCCGTACACGAGGCTGAAGACACGGAAGTCCATCGGTTCTTCCGTGTCGGCCAAGGCGAGGCCGGGGAAGCGCCGAAGCAGCGCCGGGAGGGCGATGCGCAGCTCCATTCGCGCCAGTGGCGCCCCGAGACAGTGGTGCGGGCCATGCCCGAAGGCGACGTGGCCGGTGGTTCCCCTGGTGATGTCGAACGTCTCGGGATCGTCGATCAGGGCGGGGTCGCGGTTGGCGGCCGGAAGGGAACAGATCACGAGCGATCCCGCCGGGATGCGGTGCCCGCCGATCTCCACGTCCGTCGTGGTCGTCCGCGGCGGCAGCGACTGGACGACGGACAACCAGCGCAACAACTCCTCGACGGCGGGCTCGATCAGCCCGGGATCCTCGCGGAGCATCGCCAACTGGTCCGGGTGCCACAACAGGGCCAGGGTGCCGAGGCCGAGCATGTTCGCGGTCGTGTCGTGCCCGGCGAGCAGCAGAAGGCCCGCGATGCCGGTCAACTCGTCCGAGCCGAGTTCGTCGCCGTGTTCCCGCACCAGCATGCCCAGCATGTCCTCGCCGGGATCCGCCTGGGCGCGGGCCACCAGGCCCGCCATGTAGTCGTGGTCCTCCCGTTGCGCCGCGACCCGCTGGTCCATCGGCAGCGAGGTGTCGAGAATCCGCACGGCACGCTGGTGGAACTCGCCGCGGTCGGCGTACGGGACACCCAGCAGCTCGCAGATCACCAGCGACGGCACCGGCAACGCGAAGTGCGTCACCAGATCGGCCGGTTTACCGGCTCGCTCCAGATCGTCCAGGGCCGCTTGGACGATCTCGGTGATCCGCGGTTCGAGCCTGCTCATCCGCCGGACGGTGAATTCGGGGGTGAGCAGCCGCCGCAAGCGCGTGTGGTCGGGTGGGTCGAGCCTGATCAGTTGTCCCGCCGTGGGGCCGTTCCCCGGCACCGGCGTCAGTGCGCTGCTGAACCGGGCCGGATCCGCCAGCACCTGGCGGACGTCTTCCTTGCGGCTGACCAGATACGCGGGCAGGCCGAACGGAGTCTCGACTCGCACGACGCCCTCGCCGTCACGGGCCTTCGCCAGCTCCGCGACCGGGTTGAGACCGTTCCTTCGCATGTGAAGCGGCATTGCCTCGGTCATTTTCAGCCTTTCCGGGCGTCGAGCCACTCGGCGAACGTGGGGCCCGTGAGCTTGGCGTGCGGGCTCGGCAGGAAAGCGCCGGCGGCCGCGAGTTCGGCGTCGGGCATGCCGGAGCCGTCGACGCCGACGACCTCGATGCCCCGGCGGGCGGCGAGGAGGCGGGCCGCGTCGGCCATGATTTCCTTGCGGGGCCCCGCGATCTCGGGGATCGGCGGTCCCGGATCCTGCTGGGCGACGGCGAGGTCGGCCAGTTCCTCCGCGACGATGCGGCAGGCCACCAGCTGGGTGGGCAGGGCGGGCAGGTGGACGACGTCGCCCTGCTGCCAGTCCAGGAGCTGGCCGACGAACTCGTGGAACTGCGCGGCTCGCAGGAGGCGAACGGGGAGAGGGCCCGCCAGGAGGAGTTCCTCGTGCACCTTCTTGGCGGCGAGGAAACCGGCGGTGGCCTTGTCGGCGCCGATGATGGACGCCGCGGTGATCCGGGCGACCCCCGCCTGGCGGCCGGCTTCGTGCAGATTGCGGGCCGATGCGCGGAAGAATTCCGCCGCCGCTTCCTGTTCGGAGCCGTGCCACGAGGCGACGTCGATGATGCCTTCGGCTCCGGTGAGCGCGTCGGCGAGTCCTTCGCCGGTGACGATGTCCACGCCGGTGGCCCGGGACATCGGCACGACGTGGTGTCCTCGTTCGGTGAGCACGTCGACGACATGCCGTCCCAGCCGGCCGGTCGCTCCGGCCACTGCGAACTTGCTCATGGTTCGAACCTTTCGGGAAAGTCAGTCGGTGTAGTTCTGGCCGGGCGGCATTCCCGGAATCGGCTTGGCGATGAGCGCGGCGGGGGCGAAGAAGCCGATATGCGCGATCGCCATGACGAGCGTCCAGAGCGCTTTGGCGTCGTAGCAAGCGGATGCCTTGGCGTACAACGAATCGGGGACCCGCTCGCCGGACGGATTCGGGGTGAGGACGGCCTCGACGAGTTCCAGCGCGATCCGCTCCGGGTCGGTGAAGCAGGTGGCGTCCTGCCAGGTCGCCACCGCGGTGATGCGTTCCTCGGGCTCCCCGGCCTGCCGGAGAGTGCCGGTTTCGCGGATCGTGAAGTACGTGCTGCCGAGCAGCTGCCCGGCACGCAGCTGCAGCAGCGCGATGGTCGTCGGGGGAATCGCGCCGTTCTTGAGGACCTTGTGCAGACCGCCCGCGACTTCGGCCATCTCGGGGACGAAAGGGATCGGGTTGGGCATGCGTGAACGCGGGCCCGTCGTCGTCGCCATGGGTGGGCTTCCTTTCTCTTGGCGTCGTGCCCAAGAGATCCCGGCGACCCGATTCCCGTGACAGAACGGGCTTGTGACACAGGCCACTGGGCTTCGGTGTCACAACGGGAGGAGTGCCGTCGCCGCCGAGATCCGGGCGCGGCTGGCACTGCCGTTCAGGCGCCCAGGCGGTGGTAGATCCGGCTGGCCAGGGGGCGGCCAGCCGGTTCAACGCGCTCCATGGCTCGCTGAGGGCGAACCGGCCGAGCAGCTCCGCCGCCGCGTAGGCCTCGGCTTCCGAGAGCAACGTCGCGCGCTCGTCTCGCTGCGAGGGCCGCCACGGCGACGATTTTCACGAGGTGTGGATGGAGTACTAGGCGGTCCCGTCATTGCTGACCAGCCATACCGCGATCTGTGCCCGGGAATGGAAGCCGAGCTTGGTCATGATGTGCTGGACGTGGGTCTCGGCCGTGCGTGGGGAGATCACCAGTTTCGTGGCGATGTCGCGGTTGGTCAGTCCTTGGGCGATGAGTCCCGCGATCTCGGTTTCCCGTGGGCTCAAGGGGCCTGCGGGTTTCCCTGCTGTCGGCGCGGGTTCGGGAACATGCTCGTGGAGGGCGTAGCGGAGGCCCTCCTCGGCGGGGAGTGCGCGGCCGGCGGTGAACGCCTCGTCGAACCTGGCGTCACCGAGTTCTTGCCGGGCCTGCTTGAGATGCCGGCGGTGGGGGACGGCGACGGCGAAATCGGGTGAGGTCCCGATGCGGTCCCAGACCGTGGCGGCGATGCCGAACAGTGTGGCCGCACGGGTGTGCTCGCCTTGCCGGGTGGCGATCCAGGCCAGCGTGTCGATCCGGTAGGCACGCCCATGGAGGTCACCGGCGAGCACGTCGAGCCGTAGTGCCTCGGCCGCCGCCTCGGCGGCGGCCGCGGTGTCGCCGAACTCGACCTCGACGATGGCCAGCCCGAACAGGGACATCGCCTGGTAGAACGTCGCCCCGTGCTCGGCGGTCACGGCGTTCATCCTGGACAACAGGCGGCGCGCGGTGGCGAGGTCCCGGTCCCGGTAGGCGACCGAGACACCGTGGATGAACAACGGGTGCAGCTCGGCCCGCACGAGGCCGTGCGCCTGGAAGATCGCACAAGCCTCGGCCGCGAGATCGACGGACTCGGGTTTGGCCGCCATCATGGCGGCGAAGGCGCGGACGTGCAGGATGCGCGCGGTCAATTCCTCGTCCGTGCCCGCGGCCGCCAGCCGCTCGACCTCGTCCAGAAGTCTGTCCAGATTCTCCTGATCTCCTTGCCAGAGGGCGTGCAGTGCGGCGACGCAGAGCGCGAACGGCCGTTCCGGGTCGTCGGACGCCGCCGCGGCCAGAGCGCGGTCGAGCCACATGCGTTCTTCGGAGGAGAGCCCGCGCAGCAACCAGTACTCGAAGGGGCGCGAAGCCATCACCAGCGCCACACCCACCTCCTGGCCCCGGGTGAGCGACCAGTCGAGCGCGGCGCGCAGGTTCGCGTGCTCCTGGGTCAGCCGTTCGATCCAGTACAGGTGACGGCTCAGCCATTCTTCGTCGGCCAGGGTGACGAGCCCGCTGTACCAGTCCCGGTGCCGTTGGGCGGTCTCGTCCTGCTCACCGCATTTCGTCAGTTGCTCGTGGCCGTACTCCCGCAGCACTTCCAGCATCTGGTAACGAACGGCGCCGTGTTCGTCGCGGCGGACGAGGACCGACTTGTCCAGCAGGCTGTCGATCAGGTCGAGGACCGCGTCAGACGCGATGTCGCCGTCGCCGCACACCTGGACGGCGGCGTCGAGATCGAAGGAGCCGGCGAAGACCGAGGCGCGCCTCCATACCGTCCGCTCGGCAGGCGAGCACAGTTCGTGGCTCCAGTCGATGGTGGCCCGCAACGTCTGTTGCCGGAGCGGCGCGAGGCGTGGGCCGGTGGTCAGCAAGGTGAGTTGCCCGGTCAGCCTTTCGAGGATCTGTGCCGGTGAGAGAGAGCGGATCCTGGCCGCGGCGAGTTCGATCGCCAGGGGGAGCCCGTCCAGCCGTCGGCATAGCTCGGTCAGCTCGTCTTGCGCCGCTTCCCCGTCGACGGCGTCCGGCCAGATCGAGGCGGCGCGGTCCAGGAACAACAGCACCGCGTCCGCGGTCGGCAGCGGCTGGACCGGGACCAGTCGCTCACCGGCGACGGCGAGCGACTGCCTGCTGGTGGCCAGCACCACGACCCGCGGGCATTCGGCCAGGATCGTCGCGACGAACCCGGCGCAAGCGTCGATGACGTGTTCGCAGTTGTCCAGTACCAGCAGGCATGCCTGGTTCCGCAGGTGCTCGATCACCGTACGGGTCGCCGACGCGTCGGACCGATCCTGAAGACCGAGCCGGTCCGCCGCCAGGTTCGCCACGAGCGCGCCGTCTCGCACGGGGGCCAGTTCCACGAACACCGCGCCGTGTTCGAAGGCCCGGACCGAGTCCTGCATGACCCTGGCCGCCAGCCTCGTCTTGCCCACCCCGCCGGGACCGGCGAGCGTCACCAACCGTGACCGCCCGAGCAACCGGCGAATCTCGGCACCCTCTTGGGTGCGGCCGATGTAGCTGGTCGGTTCCGCCGGGGGCGGTGTAGTGCCGGCGGGCCGCCCAGCGCCGGAAGGAACGGAGTACAGCACGTGCACCTCGCATCCGGCTCCACGACACGGATGATCAGTTTAACGTGCTTTCGTCCATTCGGGCGTACGAGCCGTTTCGCGACGATCCGCGAAGGTCACGACCGCCACCACACGGTCGGGGAGGTCCGCCGGTGACGACGGCGCCGGGGAACTCCAGGAAGCTTGACGGTGCACGGGGTCAGTGGCGGCTTTGGACGAGTCCGGCGGTGATGATGTCGATGAGGAGGTCGAGGATCTCGGGGTAGTCGGCGGGGTCTCCGAGTCGCTCGGCGTAGAGCGGTACGAGCAGTACGGTCTGCAGGACGCCGACGATGACGTCGGGGTCGGCGTCGACGAGCTCGCCGTCGCGGTGTTTCTCGGTGACGTAGTGGATGAGCGCGGTGGCGGGGTTGTCGCTCATGGCGGCGGCTCGCTGGGGGTCGGCCTTGCGAGCGACGGCCGTCATCTCCTCGGGGTGGGTCATGAGCCGGCGCCACAGCGGGTTGGTGGACAGCTCGTCGAGGGTGGCGCGCAGGAATCGGCGTAGCGCGTCGCGGGTGTCGTCGGTGGTGTGCAGCGCGTTTTCGATGACCTTCTTCTTGATGGTCCCGGTTTCGTGCAGCATCAGCTCGAGGTAGAGGGCTTCCTTGGAGTCGAAGAACTGGTAGAAGCTGCTCTTGGCCATACCGGTCGGGGCGACCAGCTCCTCGAGCGAGGTTTTGCGCAGGCCTCGCCGGGTGAACAGCTCGTAGCCGTTCTTCAGCAGCAGCTGGGTGATACGGGCCTTTTCCTCGGACGAGAACGCGGGCGGCATCGGGGGAACCTTCCTGGTGAACGATCTGGGCACAGGGTCGCAGGGCGGCCGGGCCGTCCTGCGACCAGCCGGCGGCTATTCCGGCCGGGCGTGGCGACGGTGTTCGTCGAAGAGCCGGGCGAACCGGTCGATGCGCCAGAGCTGGCCGAGGGTCAAGATGGTGACCCCGAACAGCGTCGGCCAGATCTCCAGTGCCGACAGGCCGTATCCGATGAGCAGGAAGCCGGTGATTCCGACGGCCATCAGCAGCCGGTTGAGCCTGCGGTGCTCGGGGGTGACGGACGCGGTTCCGCTGACCCAAAGTCCTTCGCCGTAGATCCCGCGGGAGCTCCAGGCGACTGGTTTCTCGATCGGGGCGAAGACACGGGTGTTGAGGAACAGCCACGCGGCGACCAGGGCGATCGGGGCCAGGCACCACCAGCCGATCCAGGCGCGGCTCCAGACCGCGAGGATCATCAGCGGGATCGCGCCGAAGCGGGTCCACACACTCCAGGGATTGGCGTGACGCCGCCAGGTGTCGTCGCTCATCAGCATCGCGCGAGCAACGGATTTCTTGCCCGTCATGGGAATTCCTTTCGCTGGTTCAGATCGCGGCGGCTTCGGTCAGGTCGTGGTCCGTGGTCGTCATGTCCACTCCTCGGTCCCGGGTGAACCCTGTGTCCAAAATATAAAAACATTTTTAGAATCTGTTTTCAATGGGTGCCGTGGGTGACCTCGGGCACAGGCGGCCGTCGACGGTCGCGATGTGGGGGAAGGGACCGCCCTCATGGCGCGGCCCGCCCGTAGGTTCCCCACGGGCGGGCCGGTCACCTTTGTCGCGCGGTCCGACGGCCGCGTGACGGAACATCACGGTGCGGAGATGCCCTGCCCGAGTCCGCCGTCGACGGTCAGCCTGGCGCCGGTGGTGAAGGTGGCGTCGAGCGGATCACGGCCACCACCCGGCGAGCGCTGGGGGAGCAGGACTTCGTCGCCGCGTTCGAACTCGGCGTAGAAACGACCTTCGACGACCTGTGACCTCGCCGTCAGGCCGGCGTCCGCCGCGTGATCCGACCTGGTGCCGCCCACGTCTCCGGCGGGAACCAGGCCCGCAGGGTTTCCCCGTCGATCGGGAGCGAGATGTGTTCGTGCGTGATCAGCCACGCGCCGTTCGATCGACGGCAACCGACGGTCGAACGCACCCAGATCGCGGACTCGAGGCCGTTCGCGCGTTTCCCGGAATCCAGGTGAAGCATGTGTGCGAAGGCGACGTCGCCACTCACCTCGACGGTCAACTCGTGCGTCCGCAGGCTGATGGGTCCGTCGTAGCCGTCGAACCACCGCACGAAGTTTCCGCGGACCTCGTCGGTTCCGGTGAACCGGAGCGGGGGAACGACGTCGTAGTAGACGATGCCGGGCGAATAGTGGGACATGAGCCGATCGATGTCTTTCGCTTCGGCGGCACCGACCCGGCTCTCCAGGAATTCCCTGACATCGGAATCGATCGCGGTCATCGTGTTCTCCCTTTTACCGTCCGGGAATTCCGGCCTCGCCGGTTCGGCGGGTGACGGTCCCGGTGGTCCGACGACGCGACCCCCCGGATTGTCAGGCGCTTCGGATCGCTAGGCCGAGCGGAGGATGGCGACCACGTCGGCCAGGCGCTCCGCCTGCTGCTTGAAGTCCCCTGTCGGCGTGAGGTTCATCGAGGTGAATCCCAGCCCGGTGAAGGTGAGCAGCCGCTCGGCCACCTCTTCGGCGCTGCCCGACACGATTCCTTCCGGCATCTGGGAGCCGCCGACGTGGACCGGGACGTTGTAGACGCAGTTCACCGTCCGCCCGCTCGCCTCGGCCGCGGCCAGGACCCGTTCCCTCAGGCGCGCGGCGTGCGCCGGGGGCGCGAATCCGTACGACGGGATCCATCCGTCGGCGAGGCGGCCGGTGGCTTCCAGGGCACGGGCGCCGTACGTCCCGAGCCAGATGGGGATCGGCCGCTCGGGTTTGGGCTCCAGGTCGGCGTTCTCCGTGTGGTATCGGCTGCCGCGGAACGTGAAGGCGGGCTCCGACCAGAGCCCGCGGATGATGCGGATGCCCTCCACCATGCCGTCGACCTTTTCCGGCGGCGAGGGCACGCCGAGCCCGAAGGCGCGGAATTCGTCGTCGGAATAGCCGCCGCCGAGGCCGAGGATGAGCCTGCCGCCGGAGAACCGGTGCAGGCTCTCGGCCATCTTCGCCACCATCGCGGGAGGCCGGTACGGCATGCCGAGCACCCTGGTGGCCACCTGGACGCGCGAGGTGGCGGCCGCGACCCAGGTCAGCAGCGTCCACACCTCGTACGTCGGCTCGGTGCCGCAGGGATGGTCGGAAGCCGACACGAAATCGACCCCGAGTTCCTCGGCCGCCCTGGCGTCACCGACCGGGTCCGTACCCGGTGCGGCCGAAGTGGACAGGCTCAGCCCGAACATGCGCATATCCGTCCGTCCTTCGTCGTAGATGTTTACATGTAACCCAATCAGCCAAGTCGTGTACATGTCAACCAACCCGCTAGGATCCGGGGATGGCTGAGCCGAAATGGCTGGACGACGCCGAATTCCGCGCCTGGATCGGCTACCGGCGGATGCGGTTGCTGCTGGACGCCGAGATCGGCCGCGACCTGCTGGCCGACTCGGGGCTGTCCATGCCCGACTACGACGTGCTGTCCGCCCTGACCTCGTCCGAGGGGCACCGGCGACGGCTCACCGACTTGGCCGACCGGATGCTCTGGTCCAAGAGCAGGCTCTCCCGCCACATCGGCCGGATGGAGCAGCGTGGGCTGGTCGCCCGTGAGGAGTGCGAGAGCGACGCCAGAGGCGCGGTCGTCGTGCTGACCCAGGACGGGCTGCGCACGATCCAGCTGGCCGCGCCTTCGCATGTGGAGTCCGTCCGGCGGCATTTCCTCGACCTGCTGTCGCCCGAGCAACTCGATGCCCTCGGCGCCATGGCCGAGCGCGTGCTGGACCACCTGGTCCCTGACGGCGCCTCGGGGCTGGAGCGATAGCGAGATGAAGGCCTTACCGTCCCCCTGCGAGTGTTAGCTTCTTGACCGTGAGCCTTGATCCGGCCAGTGGCATCGAGCAGCGCCCGTCCGATTCTCCGTACGTGGAGCGGGTCTACCGGGCCGGGGCGGGTGCCGTCGCGGTGCCGGCGCGGATGCGGTCCATCGCGAACTCGAACTGGGAGCTCGTGGTGTGGCGTGACCGGGGCGAGACGCACGTGGCGGTACGGGGCCCCGAGACGAGCCCCACGGTGCTGGACCTGGGGCCGGGCGAGGGGGAAACGGTCGGGATCATTTTCCGCCACGGCGCGTTCCTGGCACCGCTGCCGGTGCCGGAACTGGTCGACACCGCCGTGACGAGCCCGCACACCACGGCCCGCTCGTTCGTCCTGCACGGCGAGGAGTGGGAAACGCCCTCTTACGACAACGCCGACGTCTTCGTGGATCGGCTGGTCCGTGCCGGATTGCTGGTCCGTGATCCGCTGGTCACCGCCGTTCTTCGCGGCGAGGCGGCCACGCTGGTCACGCCGAGGTCGGTACAGCGGCGGGTGGCCGCGGCCACCGGGCTGACCCAGGGCGCGATCCGGCAGATCGAGCGGGCCAGGCAGGCCGTGATGCTGCTGGGGCAGGGGATGGCCCCGATCGAGGTCGTGCAGCTGGCCGGGTACCACGACCAGCCGCATCTGGCGCGCTCACTGACCCGGTTCACCGGTTGCACGGCCTCCCGGCTGCGGCGGGCCGACGGCGACGAGATGCTGTCGCTTCTGTACAAGACCGAGGTCGCGGTCCGCCCCTAGATTCGTGGTGACGCCGGGAGCACCCGGCACCCGGAACATCCTGGAGGGCATGTCATGGCCATCACGCAGATCTACGTCAACCTGCCGGTCACCGATCTGGACGCGAGCACGAAGGTCTACCTGGCGCTGGGGGCGACGGTCAATCCCGATTTCAGCGGGGACACCTCGGTCCAGATGGTGTTCGCCGACACGATCATGGTGCAGCTGATGACCCGCGAGACGTTCGCGTCGTTCACCAAAAGGTCCACATCGGACGGCCCGATCGAGGTGATCAACGCCCTGGCCGCCGGATCGCGCGAAGAAGTGGATCGCCTCGCCGAGGCGGCCTTGGCCGCCGGTGCCACCGAGCCACGCGCGGCCCAGGACATGGGCTGGCTGTACAACCGCGCGATCGACGACCCGGACGGCCACTCCTGGGAGCTGCTGGCCTACGACCCCAGCGCCATGTGACAGGGGTTGACCTCCAGCCGGATCGAGGTCCGACCATGGGGCCATGACTCTCGAAGCAGACGAAATGCTCCTGTTCCGGAACACCATGCGGATCACCGACGGCCGGCTGGAGGAGTTCACCGCCGCCGTCCGGGAAGCCATCGACTTCGTGGAGCGCAACGCGCCGCAGGTGATGGTGCAGACGTTCGTGGACGCCGACCGGATGCTGGCCTACAGCTACCAGATGTACGCCGATTCGGACGCGGTCCTCGAACACTGGCGGGTTTCCGGGAACCACATCAACGCCGTGTCGGCGCACTGCACGGTGGTGGACTTCCAGGTGCACGGCTCGCCGGACGAACGGGTGCTGGCGGGGATGCGGGAGATGATCGACGACGGCACCGCCGTCGTCACGCCACGGATCGCGGGGTTCGTGCGGCAGCGGGCTTGAACCCGCCTGCCTGGTCGAGTTCACGGCCGCCGGTTACCGGCCGGCTCCGGAAAATAGGGTGATCGACCATGGACGACTCCTACCGCCTGGAAGCGGGCTCGCCGTCGGTCGACGACTATCTGCGGCTGCGCCGCGAGGCGGGGCTCAGCGAACCGCCGCGGGACCAGGCCGAGCGTGGGGTCGGCGGTGCTTGGGCGGCGGTCCAGGTGATCCACCGGGCCACCGGCGAGACCGTGGGGATGGGCCGGGTGATCAGCGACGGCGGGTGGTACTTCCACATCGTCGACATGGCCGTCCTCCCCGCTCATCAGCGGCGCGGTATCGGGGACGCCGTCCTCGGCGCCCTGCTCACCGAGATCGACGCCGCGGCCCCGGGCGCGTACGTCAATCTGCTCGGCGACCCGCCCGGGTGGCGGCTGTACGAACGGCACGGGTTCGTCGAGACGGCTCCCGGGACCGTCGGTATGCGGCGGGTACTCGGCTCCTGACGTCGGCCGTTGCCGGGCGTCGCGAAAGCCGCATTCGCGACGCTGCCACTCAGCTTTCGTCCAGCACCCGCTCGACGAAAGCTCCGGCCGCCAACAGTTTCCTGTCTTCGCCGATGGCGCCGTCGAGGGCCAGCCCGGCCGGCAGGCCGTCGCGGTCGCGGCCCATCGAGACGGTCAAGCCCGGGAAGCCCGCGATGCTGCCGGGCTGGCAGTTGCGGATGAAGGTCGCGAAGGTCGGGACCGCGCGCCCGCGGTGGACGAACTCCTCGACGGCCGAGAAATCCCGGGCCGTCGCGGGGGTGGTGGGGAAGGCCAGCGCGTCGATCCCGCTGTCCGCGAAGATCTTCGCGTAGGCGTCGCGCAACGCGGAGCGAGTGGCGAGGGCCGCCTCGTAGACGGCGGGCTCGAGGCCCGGCACGACCGCCTCGGCGAAGATCGCGCGGACGTCGGCCGCGGCGACCTCGGCGACGAGACGCTCGAACGAGACCTCGGGCACGTATTCGGCGAGGTAGGACCGTAACGCGACGCCCGCCTCGTGGATCACCAGCGGCATTCCCTGGTCGGCGACTAGTTCGGCGAGGGGCGTGTCGTCGATCGCCACCAGTTCCACGCCCGCCGAACGCAAACGGGCGAGCGCGGCGTCCCAAAGTTCTTCGACCTCCTCGGCCAGGTCGCCGGTCAGGAAGCCGTGCGGCACGCCCAGCCGGATCGGTGAGCTCTCGATCAAGGGCTCCGGCTCATCACCCGCGAGCACCGCGTCGAGAAGGGCGAGCTCGGCGACCGTGCGGGCGATCGGCCCGGCCGTGTCCCTGGTGGTGCTCAACGGCGTCATACCGCCGGACGGATAGCGGCCCGAGGTCGGCCGGAAACCGCAAACGCCGTTGAGCGCGGCGGGAACCCGCACCGAGCCTCCGGTGTCGGTCGCCAGGCCGGCCGGAACGATGCCCGCCGCGACGGCGACCGCGGTCCCGCCGCTGCTTCCCCCGGCGAACCGGGACGGGTCGCAGGCGTTGCGCACCGGCCCCAGCGGGGTCGTGTCGCAGGTGATGCCGAACGCGAGTTCGTGCATGGCCGCCTTGCCGACGACCACGGCGCCCGCGTGGACCAGGCGCCGGACCACCTCCGCGTGCTCGCGTGGAACGTGGTGCGCCAGCGCCGGGGTGCCCGCGGTGTTCGGCATCCCCGCGACGTGGATGTTGTCCTTGACCACCAACGGGATCCCGGCGAGCGGGCCGCTCGTCTCCGGTGCGCCGTCTTCCGGCGCGAGATGGCTGATCGCGTTGAGATGCCGGACTTCTTCCGCGCGCGAGCGGCTTTCCGAGGCGCTCCAGGGTCCACTCACGATCGCCAGCTTAGCGTGACAAGGAGCACGGGCGCGGGACGAGCGACCCTGACCGTGGCGGCCGGTACGGCTGTCCTTTGTGGACTGTCCGTGTTGCCGTTGCCCGGGCGGCGGTTCGCCGCTCACGGGTCCGGTTCGGCGCGGTAGCGGTCGATCCGGCGGAGCAGGTCGCGGGAGGCGGGGTCGGTCGCGTGTCCGCGCAGGAGCGCCGCCAGCGGCGCGAGCCGGTCCTTGGTCCGGGTGGAGCCGAGGCCGTGTGCCAGGTCCAGTGCCTCGGAGCCGGTGCGGACGGCTTCGTCGAAATCACCTTGGAGCGCGTGGTTCTGCGCGAGCATGATCAGCGTGAGCGCCAGGCTGCGGGACATTTCCGAGCCGTAACCGCCGACGGCGTCGCGTAGCCGCGCGATCGCCTCGTCGCTGTGACGCGAGGTGACCGTCCGGGCCAGTTCGGTCAGGACGGTCCCTCGCATCGCGGCCATGTCCGTGGTGCCGAAGAAGGCTTCCCAAGGGCGCGCGGGTGCCCAGGTTTTCGCGCTCTCGAACTGGCATTCCGCCCGCGCGAGGCACGCGAGGGTGGCGCGTTCGTCACCGGTCTTGGCCAGCGCCCACGCCTCGTTGACGGTCAGGATCGCCCGTGCCCGCCGGGACCCGGACCGGTCGGCCGCGGCCTGGCCGTGGCGGAGCTGGCTCAGCCCGTCCTCGACGTCGTCGTGGTGCAGCGCCAGCCTGCCGAGGCGGTAACGGATGTTGGCGACGAGATTGTCGTTTCCCGCTTCGGCGGCGAGACCGAGCGCGCGGTCGAACCGGATCCGCGCCGGGATCCGGCGGCCGATGTCGAATTCCGTCCAGCCGAGCAGATTGTGCAGATCGGCGAGCACGGTCAGCAGCCGTGGCCGCAGCGCACCGGGGACCGAACCCCAATTGAGCAGCAGGCTGACCGATTTCACGACGCGCACCGCGTCGTGGGAAAAGGCGCCGCCCTGCCGGTAGTCCAGCGCGCGCAGGACATCGACGGCGTTTTCGAGACAATCGACGTCTTCGGTGCCGATGCGACCCGGCGGTCCGCCTTTTCCGGTCGTTGTCATGAACTCACCTCACGCAAGTCATGGCCCGGTCACCGGCTACCCGGAGCCGCCCCCGCCGAAACCGGCCGTCACTCCTCGGGGGCCTTGATTTGACCGGTTCCAAAGACGCTCTTATGGTCCATGGTGATGTCCGACTTCGAGGCACAGCTGCGAGCGGTTTCGCTGCGCGTGACTCGGCCCCGGCTGGCCGTGCTCGCGGCGCTGCGCGATCATCCGCACGTCGACACCGAAACGGTGATAGCGCTGGTGCGGGCCGACCTTCCCACGGTCTCCCACCAGGCGGTCTACGACGTGTTGCGGGCGCTCACCGAAACCGGTCTGATCCGGCGTATCCAGCCCGCCGGCGCGCTCGCCCGGTACGAGACCCGGGTGGGCGACAACCATCACCACGTCGTGTGCCGGTCCTGCGGTGCGATCGCCGATGTCGACTGCGCCGTCGGCCATGCCCCCTGTCTCACCGCCTCGGGCGATCACGGATTCGTGATCGACGAGGCGGAGGTCGTCTACTGGGGCCTGTGCCCCGGCTGCGCGGCCGAACCCGTCCAGTGATGAATTCGCCTGCCCCGGAAGGAAAGAAATGAGTGACAACCCGGAGAAGGGCTGCCCCGTGGCCCACGACTCCGTGACCGCGCACGGTAGCGAGAGCGAGAACCCGGCGATCGATTCGCCGACGCCGAAGACGGGCGGCCGCCCGCGTACCAACAAGGACTGGTGGCCCAACCAGCTCGACCTGTCGGTGCTGCACGCCCATTCGCCGAAGGCCGATCCGCTCGGCGAGGACTTCAGCTACGCCAAGGAATTCGCCAAACTCGACGTCGAGGCCCTCAAACGGGACATCGTCGAGGTGCTCACCACCTCGCAGGACTGGTGGCCCGCCGACTTCGGCCACTACGGCGGCCTGATGATCCGGATGAGCTGGCACGCCGCGGGCACCTACCGCATCCACGACGGCCGCGGCGGCGCCGGTGACGGCGCGCAGCGGTTCGCCCCGCTCAACAGCTGGCCCGACAACGCCAACCTCGACAAGGCACGGCGGCTGCTGTGGCCGGTCAAGGAGAAGTACGGCCAGCAGATCTCGTGGGCCGACCTGCTCGTGCTCGCCGGGAACGTCGCGCTGGAATCGATGGGATTCAAGACCTTCGGCTTC
The DNA here is from genome assembly GCF_055563465.1 of Amycolatopsis sp. NPDC000009. Lineage (NCBI taxonomy): Bacteria > Bacillati > Actinomycetota > Actinomycetes > Pseudonocardiales > Pseudonocardiaceae > Amycolatopsis > Amycolatopsis sp. NPDC000009. Next base: position 191,678 of record NZ_JBVHDI010000010.1, on the reverse strand, counting down.
GGTTTCGGCCGGGTGGACACCTGGGAACCCGAGGAGATCTTCTGGGGTCCGGAAGACACCTGGCTGGGTGACGAGCGCTATGCCAGTGACAGCGAGATGGTGCCCGACGTCGGCGCGACCGAGATGGGTCTCATCTACGTCAACCCCGAGGGGCCCCGCGGCAACGCGGACCCGGCCGCGGCGGCGCATTTCATCCGGGAGACCTTCGCCAGGATGGCGATGAACGACGAGGAGACCGTCGCGCTCATCGCCGGCGGTCACACCTTCGGCAAGACCCACGGCGCGGGTATCGCCGACGACCACGTGGGCCCGGAGCCCGAAGCCGCCCCGCTCGAGACGCAGGGTCTCGGCTGGCTGAGCACCCACGGCAGCGGCAAGGGCGCCGACGCGATCACCAGCGGTCTCGAAGTGACGTGGACCGACAAGCCGACGCAGTGGAGCAACCGGTTCTTCGAGATCCTCTTCGGCTACGAATGGGAGCTCACCACGAGCCCCGGCGGCGCGAAGCAGTACGTCGCCAAGGACGCCGAGGCGATCATCCCGGACGCGCACGACCCGGCCAAGAAGCACAAGCCGACCATGCTCACGACGGATCTGGCGCTGCGCGTCGACCCGGCCTACGAGAAGATCTCGCGCCGCTTCCTGGAGAACCCGGACGAGTTCGCCCTCGCCTTCGCCAAGGCCTGGTACAAGCTCCTGCACCGCGACATGGGCCCGGTCAGCCGCTTCCTCGGCCCGTGGGTGCCCGAACCGCAGCTGTGGCAGGACCCGGTGCCGGACGTCGACCACGAGCTCGTCGGGGACGCCGACATCGCCGCGCTCAAGAAGAAGGTGCTCGAATCCGGGCTCACGGTCGCCCAGCTGGCCGGCACCGCGTGGGCGTCCGCGGCGAGCTTCCGGTCCACCGACAAACGTGGCGGCGCCAACGGTGCGCGGATCCGCCTGGAACCCCAGCGTGACTGGGAGGTCAACCAGCCGGAGCAGCTCAGGACCGTCCTGGAGACCCTGGAAGGCATCCAGCGCGAGTTCAACGACGCCGGTGGGGCCAAGATCTCACTGGCCGACCTGATCGTGCTGGCGGGCACGGCCGCCGTCGAGAAGGCCGCGCGTGACGCGGGCACCGAGGTGAGCGTGGCGTTCCGCCCCGGCCGCACCGACGCCACGCAGGAGGACACCGACGTCGAGTCGTTCAAGCTCCTCGAACCGCGTGCCGACGGGTTCCGCAACTACCTGCGTCCCGAGGAGAAGCTCCAGCCGGAGGTCCTGCTCGTCGAGCGCGCGTACATGCTCGACCTGACCGCCCCGGAGATGACCGTCCTCGTCGGTGGCCTGCGTTCGCTCGGGATCACCGCCGGCGAAAGCCGCCACGGTGTCTTCACGGATCGGCCGGGCGTGCTCACCAACGACTTCTTCACCAACCTCCTCTCGCCGGGGACCAAGTGGAAGGTGTCGGAGTCCGAGGAGAACGTCTACGAGATCCGCGACGTCACCACGGACGCGGTGAAGTGGACGGCCACCGCGGTCGACCTCGTCTTCGGCTCGAACTCCCAGCTGAGGGCGCTCTCCGAGGTCTACGCGGGGCAGGCCGCGCGTGAGCGGTTCGCCGCCGACTTCGCCAAGGCCTGGACCAAGGTCATGGAGCTGGACCGGTTCGACCTCGACTGAGGCCGTTGCGCGGAGCGTCGCGAGTCGCGTCTGCGTGCCCAGTCCGTGAAGGCCTCCTTGAGGGACCCAGAGTCCCTCAAGGAGGCCTTCACGGACTTCGGACCCAGCCGGGGCCAGGGCTCCCTTCGCCGCACCAGACGCGCGTCACGGGGTGTCGAGTTCCGTGTGCCGGCTGGCCAGGGTGCGGGCGAGTTCGGCGAGTTTGACGTTGAGGTCCTGGGAGGTGCGGCGCAGCAGGTCGAAGGCCTCGTCGGCGGTCAGGCCGCGTCGTTGCATGAGGATCCCCTTCGCCTGGCCGATCACGTCGCGCGATTCGACGGCCCGCCGGAGATGGCCGGCTTCCAGCTCCGCCCGGCTCACGGCGTTGGTGGCCGCCAGCGCGAGCGAGCCGTGGGTCGCGAGCAGCAACGCGGAGTCCTGTGCTCGCGAATCGAGCGCGCCGGGGCGGCGGCTGTAGATGTTCAGCGCTCCGGGCAGCCTCGGCGGAGCCGCGTCTGGAACCAGTACGGTCGACAGGATCGCGGTGTAACCGTGCCGCACGGCGGCCTGGGAGAAGTCCGGCCACCTCTTCTCCGCCTTCAAATCCTCGCTGCGGATGTAACCGGGGCTTCCGCTGTCGGCGGCGTCGACGCAAGGTCCGGTGCCGGCGCGGTACTGCACCTCGTCGAGTGCCAGCGCCACTTCACCGGTCGAGACGGGGGTGTGGAAGGTCCCGTCCGGGGCCCGCAGGGTGACCGACACCAGGTCCGCGCCCGGGACGACCCGGTACGCGGCGGCGACGACCTGTTCCAGTACCTGGGCGGGGGTGGAGGCGGCCAGCAGCAGGCGGGTGAGTTCGGCGAACTGCCCGGCCAGCGGGCCCGTGGACATGCTGTCGCCGGAGCCGAATCCGATCTTGTCACGCTGCCACAGTCGTTCGTCCACCATCGCTGACCATCCACTCGTGTCCGCCGTCCCCTGCCGGGTACCCTGCGGCGGCACCCGCCAACCGAGAGTCCGATGTGGACAGTCTCTCAGGGGTCGACCCGGGCGCGGAGAAGGCAGAACACGTTTCCCTCGGGGTCGGCGAGCACGTGCCACGACTCTTCCCCCGTCTGGCCGACGTCGGCGGGCCGCGCCCCGGCGGCGAGCAACCGCTCCAGTTCCGCGTCCTGATCGCGGTCGGTGGGGTTCACGTCGATGTGCAGGGGGAGCTTGCCCGGCTTCGGGTCATCGCTGCGGCTCAGGATCAACGTGGGCTGGGGTCCGCCGAAGCCCACGCCGGGCGGCCCGATCTCGATGTCGTCGCCGTCCTTGCCGATTTCGACGTACCCGAGCACTTCGCACCAGAAGTCCGCCATCCGGACCGGGTCGGCGCAGTCGAGGATGAGTTCGGTGATACGGCAGGCCATGCGGCGAGGATAACCCGGTTTCGGCGCATGAATCCGCGGAGAGTGGGTATCCAGGGGCCGAAATCGTCCTGAGCGGACTGTCCTGTCGCGACGGTTGCGGTCCCGGCCGCACCCTTCTACCTTCGATGGATGGCCATCGATACCGAAGCAGGGCAGGCCGCTCCTCTCGTCGTGGTCCAGACGGCCGGCTCGGAAGACACGATCACCGTCGAGGTGGCGGGTGATATCGATATTTCGACCAGTTCCCGGCTCCGGACCGAGCTCTTCGAGCTGCTGGCCGACGCGCCGGACGTCGCGGTGATCGACATGACCGGCGTCGGCTTCTGCGATTCTTCGGGACTTTCCGTGCTGGTGCGGCTGAATCGGCACTGCCAGGAGGCCGGGATCGACCTGAGTTTCGCGCCGTCCAAGGTCCTGCACCGGGCACTGGAGCTCACCGGCCTGCTGCCCACCCTGACGGTGGCCGGCGCTTAAGCGACGACGCGGACCGTGCCCAGCTCCGGATCCGCGGCGTCGTAGACGAACATGCCCGAGCGGATGCCGGTGTGGAGATAATCGATGATCGCGTCGGTGAACACCTCACCGGGAGCGATCGCGGGGACACCCGGCGGGTAGGGGCTGACCATCTCCGCGCTGACGCGGCCCTCGGCCTTGTCGAGCGGCACATGCTCGGCGTCGGCGAAGAACGCGTCGCGGGGCAGCATCCGCGTTTCCAGGGTCAGCTCGGCGGCGGAGTGCAGGTCGATCGCCGGCCGCCGCTCGAAATCGTGGCGGGTGAGCCCGCGTAGGCCGCGTACCAGGGCGGACACCGTCTCCTCGTCGTCGGCGTGGGTGATCTGCACCGCGATCCGCCGGTGATCGGACAACCCGGTGTGTAGATGACGTTCGGCGAGATGGTCGGCGGCCTGGTAGCCGGTGATGCCGAGCCCGGCGACGTCGATCACGATCTTGAGGGGGTCGTGTTCGAAAGCGAGCGGGTGGAATTCCCCGGCGAGCGCGTGCAGCCCGGGGATGTCTTCGATCTTCGCCCGCACGCGGGCGGCCAACGCCAGCGCGTCGCCCAGTAGTTCCTCACCGTGCTCGACCATCTGCCTGCGCCAGCCGTCGAGGGAGGCGTACAACAGGGCGGAAGTGCTCGTGGTGCCGAGAAGGTCCTCCCTGGCCTTGAGCACGTCGGGTGAGACCCGCTCGCCTCGCAGGTGGAACACCGACGCCTGTTCGAGCCCGCCGCCCATCTTGTGCGTGCTCGTGACGCAGAGATCGGCTTCGCCGTCCATCGCCCAGGTCGGCAGGTCGTCGTGGAAGGGGTAGTGGGCGCCCCACGCCTCGTCGACGATCAGCGGCTTGTCCGCGGCATGGCAGACGCGGGCGACACCGCGGATGTCGGCGCAGGTGCCGTAGTCGGTCGGGGTGATCAGCAACATGCCTTTGACGTCGGGCGCGTCCGCCAGCGCGGCCTCGACCTCTTCCGGGCCGGGAGGATGCGCGAGATGGTGCTCCTCGTCGTAGCGGGGGCGGACCCAGACCGGGTGCACACCGCTGATCACCAGCCCGGCGACGACCGATTTGTGGGCGTTGCGGGACACCAGGAGACGTTCACCCGGAGCGGCGACGGCGAGCATGGCGCTCTTGACCGAGAGTGAACTTCCGCAGGTGGAGAAGAAGGTGTGCTCCGCGTCCACCGCGTCGGCCATCAGTTCCTGTGCCTGCCTGAGGATGCCGCGCGACATCCTGCGGTCGTCCAAGCCGTTGAGGGTGAGCAGATCCGACGCGAACGCGGCACGGCCGAGCAGTTCCAGCACGCGCGGATCCGCGCCACGGCCCTGTTTGTGACCCGGTGGGGTGAAGGCGAGCCCGCCCGCGCGGCGGTAGGCGTCGATGGCTTCCAGCACCGGAGCGCGCGAGTGGTCCATCCTGTCTCCGATCAGCGGCCGAGTGCGTTCTGCAGTTCCTTCTTGGTCATGGTGGACCGGCCTTTGATGTTGCGCTTCTTCGCTTCGTTGTAGAGCTGGTCCTTGGTCGGCCCGCCGGGACCCTTCCGGTTGCCGGACCGTTGGCCGCCGCGTTTCTGTGGCGAGGTGTCCTTGGTCGAACTCTTGCTCGCGGTCTTGGACTCACCCGATTGCGCGCGGTTCTTGTTCACCGTGCGTGCGGCGATCTCCTCGGCGCGGCCGGTGCTCGCGCCGCGTTTCTTCTGAGAGGACTTGATGTGCTCGTACTGACGTTCGCGTTTGCCACTCCAGCTTTGTTCAGGCATGGTTCCTCCTTCGTCGTGCCCTGCGGATACCCGTTCGGCCCCCCGGCCAATCGGAAGATCACCCGTCAGGGCCGGGGCGATGTTTGCCGTCCCCGATCGCCGGGTATCGGTACGGCGACACGGACACGGGGAGAGGTGACTTTGGTGAACGCTGCGTCGCTCATGGAAGACATCGACCACGTCGTCCTACGGGACGACGTGGTCCAGGCCCCTCGCGCCCGCCGTACGCGGCGCAGGGACGATTACTCCCACTGCCGTCCCCTGTTCGACGAAATGGCCGCTTTGCCCGCCGGTCACCCGGAACGGGGGCGGCTGCGGGAACGCCTGATCCTCGAACTGCTGCCGATCGCCGAGCACATCGCCGTCCGGTTCAGCGGACGAGGACAGCCGAGGGAAGACCTGATCCAGGTGGCGAGGATCGGTCTGATGAAGGCCGTGGACCGGTTCGATCCCGGACAGGGCGGGGAATTCCTGGCGTACGCCGTGCCGACGGTGATGGGCGAGGTGCGGCGGTTCTTCCGTGACACCGGCTGGGCGGTCCACGTCCCGCGCGGGATGCAGGAACTGCGCACCCGGCTTTCGCGGGCGACCACGGAACTGACCCAGACCCTCGGCCGCGCGCCGACCCCCAGCGAACTCGCCGGGCATCTCGACGTGCACGTCGACACCGTGCGCGAAGGCCTCCTCGCCGCGAACAGCTACCAGACGTCGTCCCTGGACCGGCCGGTCAACGACGGCGATGGTTCGCTTCCGCTGTCCGATGTGGTGGGAGAACTGGATTCCCGCTTCGAACACATCGAGGACCGGCACACCGTGGTCCCGCTGCTCGAACGGCTGCCGGAGCGGGAGCGGGCGATCGTCACGATGCGGTTCTTCGACGGGATGACCCAGTCTCAGATAGCCGAACGCATCGGTATCTCCCAGATGCACGTTTCGCGTCTGCTCACGAAGATCCTGCAGGATCTGCGCGGCAGGCTCAGCGGCTGAACAACTCGCCGAGCCCCGGCCGGATCGGCGGGGTGCCCAGTGCGTGCAAGGAATCCCAGAGGGTGACGGCGGTGGCCGTCAGGACGGGTTTGCCGAGGGCCGTTTCGAGGTCTTCGAGCAACGGCGTCGTGTGCAGGGCCGTTTCGGGGATCAGCAGGGCCTCGGCCTCGTCGTGGTCGGCCGCCGCGGCGAGTTCCGTGATGCGGCGGCCGTCCCAAGCCGCGAGCGCCCGGTCCGAAGGCGCGTCGGCGGAGACCGAATGAACGGTGGAAACACCGGCCTCCGCGAGGAAATCGGCGAAACTCGCGGTCGTGTCGCGGTGGTAGACCGAGGCGAGCGCCACGCGCGCGGTGCCCAAGTGGGCGAGCGCGGTGAGGTACGCGAGTGAAGTGCTGCGCGCGGGAACGCCGAGCCCTTCGCGGAGCACGCGGGACTGTTCGAGCGCGCCGTCGAGGCCGCGCGTGAAACTGCAACTGGAACAGGCCCAGCTGACGACGTCCGGCGCCGTGCCGAACCGCGCTGCGGCTACGAGCCGGCCCGGCGCGCCGAGTTCGCGCACGGCTTCGTGTTTTCCGGCCGCGTCGAGGTCTTCGACGCGACCGACGCTCTCGCCCCACGGGACATAGGCGAAGTCCACGGTGAGGTCTGGACTCAGTTTTCCCGCGAGAGCGAGGAAATCGTCTTCACCACGGTCTCGCGTCGGGTACAGCAAGCCGATCCTGGGCACCCTTCGGAGGTACCCGACGCGAGCCGCGGTCACTCGTGCGAGGCCGGCCGGATGTCGAAATCCGGCGGGGTGAGCTGCCCGACGCTGTGGTCGTCCTCGCGGACGGCCGTGACGAAACGCGCGACCTGGGCGGGGCGCGGGGTGGCGCTCTTCCCGCCCAGGTAGCGAAGGACGATGAGATCCTCGCCGGAGTGGGTCTCGATGGCCACGGCCCAGCCGTGGGTCTCGTCCCACAGCAGGGCGACGTCGCGCTCCGGATGGGTGGGGAGCCGCTCGTCGAGCGCGACGTACGCCGAGACCGGGCTGTCGTGGTCGACCGTGCAGGATTCGAGGCCGACGCCGAGAACCTCGGTGACTTCGGCGAGATAACCCCACACGGCGTCGCGGGTGTGCGGGTGGCGGACCGGCATGGTGAGCAACGAGGATTTCCCTTCTTCCCCGGCCTCGTCCGGTGCGGGCCCCTGCCCGCACCGGACGGGACACTCAGGCCTGGATCTCCTTGCGGTCGGACGCGGAACCGGTGATCTCGATGCGCCGCGGCTTGGCCTTCTCGGCGATCGGGATGCGCAGGGTCAGCACGCCCGCTTCGTAACCGGCCGCGATGTTGTCGGTGTCGAGCGCGTCGCCGAGGAACAGCTGGCGGGAGAAGACGCCGAGCGGACGTTCGGAAACCTGCATCTGGACGTCTTTTCCGGCGAACGGCCGCCGCTCCGCCTTGACCGTCAGGACGTTGCGTTCGACGTCCAGCTCGATCGCGTCGGCGGAGACGCCGGGAAGGTCGAAGCAGACGACGAACTCGTCGCCTTCGCGGTACGCGTCCATCGGCATGGTGGCCGGCTTGGACCAGGTGCCCGGATTCGCGGCGCCGAACATGTGCTGGGTCAGCCTGTCCAGCTCGCGGAACGGGTCGGTGCGCATCAACATCGGGTTCCACCTCCTGGGTCGTCGTCTCTGGTGTCAACACGCACTACTGTTCTAACATGTCATCTAAACGATGACAACCATCAAGTCGTCGATTGGATGACAATCATGGACGAAGACCCCGCCCAGACCGTGCGCGCCGTACGCGACGTCGTGGCCGAGGCCCGCTCCGGCGTCTCGGAACCGGAGAGGCTCTTGACGGCCCTGGTCGCTTTGAAGGCGGTCCGCGAGCAACTGGCGGCATGGGAGCCGGAGCTGATCGCGGCCGCTCGCGCCGGCGGCACCAGCTGGACGGCGCTCGCCCCCGCGCTGGGGGTCGCGAGCCGTCAGGCGGCGGAGCGGCGGTTCCTGCGGTTGCGGCCGTCCGACGGTGGGGAGAGCACGGGGGAGGCGCGGGTCGACGCGGAACGGGACCGGCGGGCGGGTGACCGCGCGGTGGCCGAGTGGGCGCGGCGCAACTCGGCGATCCTGCGGCAGCTGGCCGGTCAGGCGGGCGCGCTGGACGGGTTGAACGCCAAGGCCAGGGAAAGCGCCGAGCGGGTGAGCGCGGTGCTGGGTGAGGACGACGTCACCGGTCTCCTGGCGCCGCTGGCCGACCTGCGCGCCCAGCTGCCCCGCGAGCACACCGGCTTCGCCGAACGGCTCGGTGAGATCGGCATGCACACCGAGCGGGTCCGGCGGTCGGCCGTCGACGACCGGAGGGATCGTCACTCTTCACGGTGAGGTGTGAACGCGGTGCGGGGTGGGTATCCGGTGCCGTCCGCCGAGTGAGCCGGAGGTCTCCGATGCTGGTCCGACCCGATTCCCAGCCGGCCGCCGACGTCGTCGAGCTGGCGCTGAAAGTGCTTGCCGCGGAAGGGTTGCACGGGCGAGCCGCGCAGGCGGCCCTCGAAGCGATGGCGCGGGAACGAGGACTGCCGGTCAAGCGGTGCGCCGCGCTGATCGTGGCGGCCGTCGATGGGCGAGTGAACTGAGGCCTGGCCTGCTGCCGTCGTCGGTGTCGCGTTGCGTGTTGCGTGTTGCGAAAGCCACTTTCGCAACCTTCGTGTGAGCCCTCCGGTCGAGGCGCGCGGGCGGCCGCCGGTGCCCGGCCGGCCGACTCGCCTCGGGAACGCCGTGAAGGCCTCCTTCCCTACCCTGAAGGTAGGCAAGGAGGCCTTCACGGACTACGCGGCTGACAGCGCTACTGGCAGGCTTCGCAGTCCGGGTCGTCGATGCGGCACGCGGCACCGTCGGTGAGCGGGAAGTCGAAGTCGTCGAGCGCGGGGACGGCCAGAGTGGTTTCTTCCGGCGTGGCGGTGGCGGACATGTCACTCCCTTGGTACGGAACGGGTCTTACTTCTCTGTAGCGCTGAAGATCGCCGGTCATTCCGTGACGCGCGCCACAGGACTCAGACCGCCGCCAGGAGCAGCGCCTCCGCGTCGTCCACCGCCTTGGCGAGGGCCTCCGGATCCGCGCGCAAACCCGCGACGACCGTGTCGATCTCGCGCAATCCCGCGCGCAGCAGCAGACGTTTCTCGTTGGTGACCCACTCGCCGCGGGCCGCGAGGACCGCGTGCGCGGTCTCCATCGCGGCGGTGGCCAGCGCGCCCGCGACCTCCGTGGCCTGCCCGCGCGGGACGAAGGCGCCGCGGGTGTACCGCAGGGTCAGGCCGGCCCGGCCCCGCCACATCGCCGGAGCCGCTTCCCGTAGCGCTTCCGGGTAGTCCGGCCGCGGCAGGTCGCCACGCAGCACGCGGTTGACCGCGAGTTCGGCGACGGGCAGGTAACTCGGGACGCCCGCGAGGTGGAACATCAACGGCTCCCAGTGGAACCGGCCCTCGCGGGCTTCGGCGAGCTGGTGCTCGACGGAGCCGAGGTCGCGGTAGTGGATGTCCACCTGCCTGCCGTCGATCGTGAGCCAGGCGCCGCCGTTGAACACGCCGCCGCCCCACGCGCCGAGTTCGGAAACCTCGCCGTCCCAGCCGACGGCGCGCAGGTCGGCCGGGTCGAAGGCCTCGCGGTAGTAGACGGCGAAATCCCAGTCGCTGCCGGGGCCGTGGGTGTCCTGCGCACGCGACCCGCCGAGGGTGACGGCGTGCACAGAGGGAAGCGCGGCCAGCGTGTCGGCCACGTGGGCAAGGAAAGTGTCGTCGTTCATCGCGCGGAGGAGTTTAGGGCCGTGGCCGCGCGGACGCGACCGGTTTTGAGCGCGCGAGAGCGTGTTCCCGGCCTTACGCTCGAAAGATGACCGTGATCCCAGGACGATTCCGCGCGCCGCTGGCGTTCCTCCCGTTTCTGGCCGCGGTCGCGGTGGTCGCGCTCGTCGGCGGGCTCGCCGCGGCCGGTGCCCGATCTGTCTATAGTGGACTCGACCTGCCGTCGTTCGCCCCGCCCGCCTGGTTGTTCGGTCCGGTGTGGACGGTCCTGTACCTCGTCATCGCGGTGTCCGGCTGGCTGTACTGGAAGTCCGGTGGCGAACGCCGGGGGCTGATCTGGTACGCCGTGCAACTTGCCCTGAACGCCGCGTGGACGCCACTGTTCTTCGCGGCCGGTGCCTACGGCCTGGCGCTGGCCGACATCGTCCTGCTCGACGTCGCGATCGTCGTCACCGCCCTGTACTTCCACCGGTCTTCCCGGGTTTCGGCCGCGTTGTTGCTGCCGTACCTCGCCTGGACGCTGTACGCGACCGCGCTCACCGCCGCGATCGTCGTGCTCAACTGACCCCGAGCGGCAGCGTGGCCGCCACTCCCTTGGCGTGCCTGCCGTCGAGCCGGTCCAGGGTCAGTCCGCCCCGGCGGGCGGCGAGTTCCAGGTCTCGCACCGCGTGTTCCACCGCCTGCGCCCCCGCGGCGGCGATCCGGATCGAGGCACTGACCTGAGGTTCGGCCTCGGCGGCACTCCGGCGGGCGGTCACGGCGAGCGTCACCGCGGACCCGGGGGCGGCGGCGAGCAGACGGCGCGAGAGATCCGCCGTGAGTGCCGGGGAAAGCGCGTCCCAGCCGTCGAGGCGGAACGTCGCCTGGCAGATCGGGCCGCTGTGCCAGTACCGCCAGTCCTCGCGGATACGCGCCCGGCCCGCCGTGACGTGCGCCAGCGAGGCGAGTACGCCGAGCACCTCGTTTTCGGCGAGTGCCCGCACCGGCAGGCCGTCGCGACGGAGTTGCCGCCGCACCCGCCGGACCGTGTTCCCGAGCGCCTGCCGCACGTCCGCGTCGCGGTGGAAGTCGACGGTGCGCAGCGCCTGCAACGCCACCCAGCCCCGCGGCGGCCGTGAACGGTCCGCGCCGACGTGGTGGATGACCTGCGCGGCGACGTCCGCCGCCTGCTCGCGGGCAGGCGGCAGCAACGTCGGCGGTGACGGCATCGGCAGCTCGCGTGTGGCCGATTTCGGTTGCAGCACAGCGGTGATCCCGTCGGCGCGGCTGACCATGAACACCGTCTCGTCGCCGATCTCGCCGACGGTCCCCGTCGCTTCCGGCGACAGCAGGCGCAGCAGCGCCCGGCCCGCCTCGCCCGCGTTCCGGAGATCCCGGTCGCGGTCGCGCGTCAGATAGCCGGACGCCGAACCGAGCCAGGCGTAGAGCCAGCGTCCGCGGATCCGCACGGTGGTCAGCGCGAGGACCACGACGGCGGCGGTGAGCACCGCGGCCACCAGCGGCCATGGCCGCCCCGCCACGAGGACGAGCGCGACGAGGATCAGTTGCCAGCAGACGATCTGCGGCACCCCGATCCCCCCGAACCGGCCGGAACGCCGCCCTGGGACGGGCGCCGGTGGATTCGGCCGTGGCGCACCGGGTACCGGGGCGGGGACGGGTACGGCCGCGAACCCTGACGGCCGCTGCTCCGCCTGGCGAGCGGCGGTGAGCGCGGCCAGCGCGGCCTCACGGGCGGCGGCCCGCGCGGCGGGCGCGGCGTAGGCGAGCGGATCGGAGACGGCCGCGGCCCGCGGTGTGGCAGGCCCCGCCTGGGGAAGCGGTGGAGGCGGCGCCTGGTACCGCCCGCCCGTCCTGGCCGCGCCGAGATCGGTCATCGTCGTGCCTCCTCAAACCGTGTCGCCTCAGCGTCCCCGGCGAACATGAGGTTTCGATGACAAACGCCCGCGAGGCCTCCGACAGGCTGTTTCATCGAAATTTCATGGTGGCTCTCTAGCTTGATCGCGTGAACACCGAGAAGCGGTTCAGCGCGGTGGCCAGGACGAGAACGGCCGTGGCGCTGGTGGTCGCGGGCTGCCTGGCGCTGGTCGGCCTCGCCGTGACCGGACAGGCGGCGACCCCCGAACGGCTGGAGTTCGTCCAGGTCGGGCACTGGGTCTACAACGACGCCGCCCAGTCCGCGTTCCACGTCGACGGTTCGACGAACCGCGTCGACGCGCGCGCGGACGTGCCCGGCGCGAACGGCAGCCAGGTCGCGCAGGGGGACGGTTCCGGTTACGTGGTCGAACGGAACCGCATCACGGAGTTCGACAAGGCGACCTTGAGCGTGGCGGAGTCCGTGCCGCCGCCCGCGCCGGAAACCCCGTTCGTGCTGGAGATCGCGGGCGGTCCGTACCTGGTCTACCGCAACGCGGGCCAGATCGTGCGGCTCGGGGACCCGGCCGCGACGGTGCCCGCAGGGGGGCCACTGTCCCGGCCGGTCGCGACGACCGAGGGAACCGTCTGGACGCACCGCGTCGACAACGGGTCGGTCTGCGAACTGCCCAAGGGCGCCGCCGTGATGGCCTGTCCCGCGCAGCTCCCGCCAGGGCACGGCGGCGGGCTCACGCTCGTCGGCGACCGCCCGGTCGTGCTCGACACCACCGGCGACAGCCTCCACCGCGTCGGCCCGGACGGGCTCGGCGACGGTCTTCCGCTCGGTATCAAGCTTTCGCCGTCGGCACAGGTCGCCAACAGCGCCGTCGGCGACCGGCTGGCCATCGCCGACCCGGAGCGCAACCAGCTCCATCTCATCGACATCAGCGGCCTCGACCAGGATCGCCCGTCCGCGAAGCCGATCTCGGTCGAGCTGTCCAAGGGCAGCCGGTTCAACGGCCCGCTCTCCTCGTCGAACGTCGTCGCCATGGTCGACGAGACCCGCGGAGAGGTGCTGACCTACGACGCCGCCGGCAAGCTGAAGTCCACCACCAAGGTGCCGGGCCATGGCACGGCGCCGAGGCTGGCCAAGGGCGAGGACAACCGGATCTACGTCGACAGCTCCGACGGCTCGCACGTCCTGGTCGTCAACGGCGACGACGGCACGGTGGTCGACGTCGACGTCGACAAGGCGGCCAACAGCCAGACCGCGGGCGCGCCGTCGGCCGAACCGGAACCGTCCGGAGACCAGCCCGCGCCGCCGCAGCAGCAACAAGCTCCGCCGATCACCCAGAAGGCGCCCCCGCCGGTGGCGAAGGCCACCCCGCCCGGCGCGCCGAGGAAGGTGAGCGCGTCGTCCGGGGACGGCTCGATCAAGGTCTCGTGGAGCCCGGCCGCGGAGAACGGCGCGCGGATCACCGGCTACCGGGTGACCTGGACCGGAGGGTCGACGCGGGTCGGGGGATCGTCACGAGGCACGACGATCTCCGGGCTGCGCAACGGAACCCCGTACGTGCTCACCGTGGTCGCGGAGAACTCCGCGGGGATCGGCCCCGGCGTCAGCGCCAAGGCGGTCGTCCCGGGACCCGCGAACCGGCCCGCCGGGGCACCTGTCGTCACCGCGAACGCCACCGCGGCGGGCAACGTGTCGGTGAGCTGGACCCAGCCCGACCTCCGCGGCGGCACGCTGGTGCATTACCTCGTCAGCGTGACGGGCAAGGGGCAGCGCACGGTTTCGGGCACGTCCGCGGACTTCACCGGGGTCACCGGCACCGCGACCGTCACGGTCCGCGCGGTGACGAAGTTCGGTTCGGGCTCCACGCTCACCGGTGCCACCGGCAGCAGGAAGGTCACCGTGCCGGTCGTTTCGGGGCCGCCGACGATCACCATCACTCAGGTGCGGGGTAAGGACAGCACGCTGTTCGTCTCCGTGAAAGCCGACGGTAAGGGCGCCCCCGCGACCTGCACCGCCGAATTCTTCAGCGAGAACAAGCCGAAGGCCTGTTCCGGAGCCACCACCCTGACCATCACCGAGGTCGTCTGGGTCGGTGCCATCACGATCACCGCGACCATCAAGACCTCCGCGGGTACCGCCACGGACACCTGGCGAGGTGCGCCCACGGTGAACGGTGGCGCGCTGGTGTGGCTCGGCCCGCTGGCATTGGTCGGCCTGCGCCGACGAAAGGAAAAGGAAATTCTGTGACGCTCACACCCAGGGTCGCCTACGAGCAGATCGCCGAGAACGTGCAATCGGTGGTGCGCGGTAAACCGGAGGTCGTCCGGCTCACCGTGGCGGCGCTGTTCGCCGAGGGGCATCTGCTGATGGAGGACGTGCCCGGCGTCGGGAAGACGACGATCGCGCGCTGTGTCGCCGCCAGCATCGGCGGCCGGTGGAGCCGGATCCAGTTCACCCCCGACCTGCTGCCCGGCGACATCACCGGCGTGATGGTCTACCACCAGAACGCCGAACGCTTCCAGTTCCACCCCGGCGGCATCTTCGCCAACGTGGTGCTGGCGGACGAGATCAACCGGGGTACGCCGAAGACGCAGGCCGCGCTGCTGGAGGTGATGGCCGAACGCCGCGTCACCGTCGATTCGGTCGGCCAGGCGGTGCCGAGGCCGTTCCTCGTGGTGGCCACGCAGAACCCGATCGAACTGGAGGGCACCTACCGGCTGCCCGAGGCGCAGCTGGACCGGTTCCTCATGCGCATTTCGGTCGGCTACCCGGATGTGGAATCCGAGATGCGGGTGGTCATGGGGGACTGCGCCGGGGTGACGCCGGACGAACTCAAGCCCGTGCTGAGCATCGCCGACGTCCAGTCGGTCATCGACGAGGTCCGGAAGTCCCACCTGGCACCGGAAATCGTCAACTACGCGGTCCGGCTGGCCGCGTCGAGCCGGTCGCATCCGGACGTCCGCTACGGCGCGAGCCCGCGGGGCAGCATCGCGCTGATCCGTGCGGCGCAAGGGCTCGCCGCCACCTTCGGCCGCGACTTCGTCACCCCCGACGACGTCAAGGACGTCGCGCATCCGGTGCTCGACCACCGGCTCGTGCTGACCCCCGACGCGGAACTCAACCAGCGGCGGACCGCCGACATCGTCGACGAACTCCTGGGCGCGACGGCCGCTCCCATGGCCGCGATGGGGAGGTAGGCGTGCGGCTCACCCGCCGCGGCGTCATCGTGCTGATCTTCGCCGCCGGGTCCTACGCCCTCGGCGAACTGGCCGGGTACACGTTTTTCCGTGCCTTCGCGGGGATCGCGGCGGGCGCCGTGCTGGTCGCGCTGGTCACCACCAGGTTCCGGCCGCGGGTGGAGATCGGCCGGACCGTCCAGCCGGACCGGGTCGAACGGGGGAAACCCGCGCTGGCCTCGCTCGTCGTGCGCAACACCGGTTCGCGGCGGCACGGCGGTTTCGCCGCGGGGGACGGGATCGGGACCGAAACGCACCGCCTGCGGGTCCGCCCGCTCGCGCCCGGCGCTGAAGCGACGTACCACTACGAGCTTCCGACGACGAAACGCGGGAAACTGCGCGTCGGCCCGCTCCTGGTGCACCGGCCCGACCTGTTCGATCTCGCCCGCGGCGACCGGACCGTCGGGGATTCCGCGTGGCTGTGGGTGCACCCGCGACGGCACGCGGTACGCGCGGCGCAGGCCGGGCACCCGAGGCACCACCACGAAGGCCCGATCACCGACCCGCCGCTGCGTGGTTCGGCGGATCTGCGCGCGGTGCGGGAGTACGTGATCGGCGACGAGGTCCGGCATCTGCACTGGAAGGCGACGGCCAGGACCGGACGGCTCATGGTTCGCGAGTACGCCGACCCCGCCCAGCCCCGGTTCACCACCGTGCTCGACACGCGGCCCGCGTCGATGACGCCCGCCGTCTTCGAAGAGGCCGTCGAGGTGGCGGCCTCCCTGTTCTACGCGTCGGCGTCGTCGGGGCAGCATTGCCGCCTGATCACCTCGGCCGGTGCGGACACGCTGACCGACAGCGGGGTGCGCGCGGCGAGGACGCTGCTGGACGAACTGGCGCTCGTCACGCAGGACGCGGCGGACGACGCCCCGTTGCTGCCCTCGGCCCTCGCGGCCGCCGAACGCCCCGGCGGGGTGCTCGTGGTGGTCACCGGCCCGGACGCCGACCTCGGCCACGCGGCCCGCTGGCGGCCCGACACCGTGGTCCGGCTCGGTGACCTCCGGCCGTCGGCGGGCTCCGGTGGCCTGATCGTCGCGGTCGACGCCGCCGGTGCCGCGGCCCAATGGAACACCTTGGCAGGGAAGGCATGAGCGCCCGGTTCGATCGGCTCGCGGTCGCCGGGCTGCTCGGCGCGACGGGGGTCGCCGGGCTGTTGTTCGCGCCCGTGTTCGGCTGGGCGGAACTGCTCGTTCCGGTGCTGGTGGTCGTCGTCGTGGCGTACGGCTGCGTCGAACTGACCGCGAAGTTCCCCAAGCTGACGCCGTATCGGCCACTGCTCGTCGCGGTGCTCGCTCTGCTCGGGCTGATCGAGACGGTCTTGACGTCGACCACGATCGCCGCGCTGCCGACCGGCGCGTCGTTGAGCGGGCTGGCGCGCGGCTTCACCGAGGGCTGGCGGCTCACGTTGCAGTCCACCTGGCCCGCGCTGCCGGTCCCCGAACAGCTGCTGTTCGTCCCGCTGTCGGTGCTGCTCGCCGTCGTGCTCGGGCTGGAAGTGTTGCTGCGGCTGGACAAGCCGCTCGTGGCACTCTTGCCGAGCCTGGCCGTCGCCGGGCTCGCGCAGGCGTATCAGGCGTCGACGGGACTCGTCGCGGTGGCGGCCGCGCTGGGGTACGCGCTGCCCGCCGGACTCCTGCTGTGGTCGGGGCGCCGCGTCCGGTCCGTGAGCCGGGCACCCGGCGTGCCGCGCTCCTGGCGGGTGACGGGGTCGGCGGTCTGGCCCGCACTGTCCACTGTGGTCGCACTGATCGCCGGGGCGGTCGCGTTCGCCGCGCTCGATCCGGTCGGCCGGGATCCACTGACACTCAAGGACACCCAGGCCGCGCCGCCGCCGCGGAGCAGGGTCGGCAACCCGCTGGACGAGATCGCCCAGCGGCTCATCCGGCCCGGCGAGGAGGTGTTCCGCTACCGCGGCGACACCCCGGTCGATCAGTGGCGCCTGATCGTGCTCACCGGTTTCGACGGTGCGAACTGGCTGTCCGATTCCCGGCTCCACCGGCTCGGCGCGGGTCTGGAGGGCGCACCCGGCGGCAGCGCCGAACTCCAGGTGCGCGGGCTTTCGGGACCCTGGCTGCCGAGCCATCAGGATCTGACCGGAGTGGACGGTCTGACCCCGCTGGTGGACCAGGCCGCGGACACGCTGATGCTGGAATCGCCGTCGGCGGCCCCGGTGCGGGACTACCGGCTCAGCTGGTCCTCACCCGAGGTCGATCTCGGTGCCGGCGAAGTCGACGCGCGCGCACCGGGCGGGCTCGGCGGACTCGGCACGGTGCCGCCCGACGTCGAGCAGGTGGCGAAGGACGCCGTGCGCGGGCTGCGCCCGACGTTCCAGTCCGCGTTGCAGCTGGAACGGTTCCTCAGCACGAACTATCAGGTCGCGACGGGTACGGAGGAGCTGCCGACCGGGCACGGCTGGCCACAGCTCCGGCACTTCCTGCTGGAGAGCAAGCGGGGGACGAGCGAGCAGTTCGCCGCCGCGTACGTGGTCTTGGCGCGGATGAGCGGTATCCCGGCGCGGCTCGTCGTCGGGTTCCGCGGTTCGGCCGAGAAGGACGGCGACGCGCACGTCGTCCGGAACCGCGATGTCCTGGCGTGGCCCGAAGTCGCGGTCGCCGGGGCGGGCTGGGTCCCGCTCGACCCCACCGCCGCGGCGGCCGGGTCGAGCCGGAGCCAGGCCGGCCCCGGCAAGGCGGTCGCCAAGGCGAGGGCCCAGCTGCCTGCCGAACAGCAACTGCGGCCGCCGCAGCTGCCGCCGGGCACGCAGCCGGATTCCGCCGAAGACCAGAGCGCGGAAGCGGGGGTGAGCTGGTGGTGGCCCGCCCTCGCCGGCACGATCGTCCTTTTCGGACTCCTGTGGCTCGTGGGGGTTCCGGCGGCGAAGGTGATCCGCGCACGACGGCGCCGCCGCCGGTCCGGTGAGGAAGGGGTGCTCGGCGCCTGGGACGAGATCCGCGACCGGCTGCGCGCGCACGGGGTGCCGTTCCGGATCGGGATGACCCCGCGCGATCTCGCCGAATCGGCCGGAGCGCTTGCCGGGGAGGGGATCCGCGAGCCGGTCGCCAGGCTGGCCAAGGTGCTGGACGTGACGCTGTGGTCCGGCGTCCCGGTCGGCGACGGCGCGGTCCGGAGGGCGTGGCAGGAGGTCGGCGAGGTCCGCCGGGGCCTGGCCACCAGACCGTTCGCGGCTCGGGTGCTGGCGGCACTCGAGCCGCGGACCCTGGTGCCGGTCAAGGGCCGTAAAGAGGGGTCCAATGCCTCGTGAGTGGTAAGGACGGTTAGAACCGTCCTTGTTACTAGTCAGGTGGTTGCGGGTCTGGTTGGTAGCCAGGGGTTTCCGGTGATGGCGTCGCGGAGCGCGGTGAGGGTGTTGAGGCCGTGTTTGCGGATGGTGGAGATGTAGGAGCGCACGGTGAGCCAGGTGGTGGCGCCGTGGTGGGTGCGCCATCCGCCGGTGATTTTGAGCTGGGTTTTGGTCATGCGGATGTCGCGTTCGGCCTGGTTGTTGGTGAAGGGAACGGTCAGGTCGAACGCGAACCGCAGGGTGTCGCCGCGGTATTTCTCGAGTCGTTCGAGCAGGCGGCGGGCCTGGGATTGGGTGGGTCTTCCGCCTTTGGGGTGGCCTCGTTGGTTGCGTGGATGCAGGTCCAGGCCGGTGCGGACGTGGGTGTCGTAGCGGCCGGTCATCGGCGTGAGGACGTCGTCGGGGATCTCGGACAGGCCCAGGTCGCGGGCGGTGTGGGCGGCGGCGTTGAGTTCGTCGAGGACATCACTGAGCCCGGTGGGCCAGGCCTGATCGGGATGAGTCTCCGCCGCGGCTTGGAGCTCCCGCAGGTGGTGGGCGTTGCAGAGGGCGTGGGTGAGGTCGTAGGTGCGGTAGGAGTGGTAGCCGTCGTGCACCGCGATGCCGGTGAAGCCGTTCAGGATCCCGAACGCGTCGATCGCCTCGCGGCCGCGTTTGTCATGCAGGAAATAGACGGTCAACCACAGCGTGCTGGCCGAGTGGAGCCACCTGTTCTTGCCGAGCACCCGGACACCGGTCTCGTCGAAATGCGCCAACGGCGCCGCCACGATCGCTGCCTGAACGGCCTCGACGAACGGGGCCAGCCCGGGCGCGAGACGCCCCAGCACCGAGCTGACCCAGCCGGTGGACACCGCCATGCCGGTCACCTCGGCCAGCAGTTCAGCGGCACGGGAGATCGGAAGATGCTGATAGGTCAGCAGATACGCGGCCAACGCGGTCACATTCGGTCCATAGCAGGCCGCAGCGGTGGCCTCGGCCGGGGCAGGCGCGGTGGTCAGCACCCCGCACCGGCAGCGACGTTGATACAGACGATGCTCGGTCACCACCGGGACGATCTCGGGCAGATCATGCACCTGACGGCGCACCACACCCACATCCGGACGGCACGACAGCCCTGTCCCGCAGCCAGCACAGGCCGACGGAACATGATCAACCACGGTGCCGGGATTATCGACCAGTGTCAGGCTCGCACCCGGCGCCCCGGGTTGTTTCCCTTGCCCACGACCGGTTTTCCGACGCAACGACTTCGGCGCCGGCTTGACATACACATCCTGCGACGGCGGCTTCGACGAATTCCGCGACGTGGTCTTCAGCTGCCGTTCCAGCTCCCCGACCCGCGCGGACAACCGCTCCACCTCGGCCCGCAACACCCGGATCGTCTCCGCCTGAGACACGACCAGAGCAGCCAACTCGTCATACGACGGACGCTCACCCCCGGCCACGTGATGATCATCGCAGAACCATGATCACCACGTCACCGGGACCTGACTAGTTACCCGTCCTTACCACTCACGAGACGAAACGCTCACGGGTTGCAGCGGGCGCCGCGGATCGCGACCGGCTCGGTGGTGTAGATGTGGCGGCCGTCGGTCGCCCTGAGCTGGAAGCAGTACCGGCGCGCCGGGTCGACCGGGACGTCGAGGCTGCGCTGGCGGTGGGCGACGAGCTGTTTCGTCTCGAGCCGCTCGCCCGCCATGATCACGACGAAATCCAGTTCGCCTTCCGCCGTCCACGTCAGCTCCACGTGATCGCTCTGATCGCGCGGCGGGGCGAGCGCCAGTTTGACGTCCGGCGCCGGAGCGGAAGCCGGTGCGGGCGGCGGGATCGCGGCCGCGGCCGGGACGGCCTGCCCGCCGATCTCCGCCGGGCCGACGATCAGCGGCACCACGGCCAGCCCGGCGGCGAGCACTCCGGCGCCCGTCAGCGCGATGGGCTTCCAGGGAAGGCGGCGCTCGGTCTTGAGCGGGCCGCTGAACTCGCGGATCAGGGTCCGGCCGCCCGAGGGCGGCGCCTGCACCACCTGCACCGGTGACGGGTCGGCAGGCTGCCGGACCACGGCGAAGTCGTCGAACTCGACCTCTTCTTCTTCCGCCGGAACGTCGACGGGTTCCCCGGTGACGACCTCGCCGCCGGGCTGCCGAAGCTTCGTGAACAGCCGGGCCAGCGACGCGACGTCCTGCGGCCGGTCGGCCGGTTCCTTGGCCAGCAACCGGAGGATCGTGGCGGAAAGCTCCCTCGGGACGCCCGGGTCCTGGATCGGCGCGACCGGTTCCCGCAGCACCTGGAGGATCCGTTCGCCGGGCTGTTGCCCGGTGTGCCGGGGAAAGGGCGGTGTGCCGGTCAACGCGGCGTAGAGCACCGCGCCGAGTCCATAAAGGTCGGACGCGGGGGAAAGCGTGTCGTCGCGCAGGGTTTCCGGCGCGGTGTACTCGACCGAGTACATCGGGTCGCGCGGGAATCGCCGCCGCAGGGCCACTCCGAAGTCGGCGAGCACGAATTCACCGGAAGCGCGGTACAGCACGTTGTGCGGGCTCACCCCGCCGTGCAGCACGTCCGCGCCGTGCGCCGCGGCGAGCGCCGACGCGATCGCGGCGCCGAGCGCGAGCACGTCGGGAACACCCAGCCTGGCACCGGAATCCAGCAGACCCGCGAGTGAACCGGGGCACAGTTCGCGGCGGATGCCGGACCGGCCGCCCGCGTCGGTCAGGACGTCGTCGATCTGCAGCACCGAACGCGTCAAACGCACGGCGGCCAGCGCCTTCCGCTCGCGTTCCAGCCACGCGGAGGTCTCGCGGTCGAAGGCGCCGGGGAACATCTTGATCGCGAAGTCGTTGCCCCTGGCGGGATCCCGGCCCGCGTAGACGGTGGCGATGGGGCCCTGGGCGAGCAGCCTCGGTCCGCCGACTCCTGTCTCGATGCTCATGACCCCATTGTCGCGCAAGAAGACCGGATCCGGAGTACTTTCCCGGCGGCAGGTTCCTGCCGCCGGGGCCCGGCGGGCGGGCCGCTGGCCGACCCTTTTCCCATGCAGACTGCCGGCCTGGTCAGGGTCACCATCACCACTCCGCACCGGCGCATCGACATGGCGCTGCCGGAACACGCGTCCGTCGCCGAAATCCTTCCCGGCCTGCTCGCGCGGGCGGGCGAAGGAATGGCGGACGACGGGGTCGCCGGCGGCGGCTGGCAGTTGCGCCGTGCCGACGGGACACCCTTCGATCTGGACCGGACGCTGGGCGCGCACCGGGTCCGGGACGGGGAGATCCTCCATCTGACGCCGCGCCGCGCCGAATGGCCGGAGCCCGAGTACGACGACCTGGTGGACGCGATCGCCACCGGTTCCGGCCGCGCCGGAAAAGCCTGGGGGCCACGGCACACGCGGCAGGCCGGACTGGCCGTCGGCGGGGTGGCGATGGCCTTCGGCCTGCTCGCCGTCCTGCGGGCCGGCCCGCCGTGGACGTCACCGGCGTCCTGGGCGCTGGCCGTCTCGGCGTTGCTGCTGGCCGCCGGCGTCCTGCTCGCGCGGGCGCTGCGCGACGCCGGTGCCGGGGCGGTGCTCGCCGCCGTCGCGCTTCCGTTCGCCTTCGCCGGCGGCGGTCTCCTGCTGGCGGGCGACGACCCGATCGGCGCGCTGTCCGCCGGCCATCTGCTGCTGGCGAGCGCGACGCTGCTGCTCGCGGCCGTCGTCGGCCATCTCGGGGTGATCGCCGCACCCGAACTGTTCTCGGGCGCCGCCACCGTCGGCCTGCTCGGGGTGCTCGGCGGCTGGCTGGCCACCTTCGACGACCTGGCCGGGTACCGGTCGGCGGCCGTGATCGGCGGTGGGGTCCTCGTGCTCTCGACCACGTTCGCGCCGCTGGCGCTGCGGCTCGGCCGGGTGCCGATGCCGGTGCTGCCACGCTCGACCGCCGACCTGGTCCGCGACGATCCCCAGCCGCCGCTCGATCTCGTGCACGCCGCCGTCGCCAGGGCGGACGCGCTGCTCACCGGGATGCTGGGCGGCGCCGCGATCGTCGTCATGTACTGCCAGCTGCAGCTGATCCGCAGCGACAGCGAGGCCGCGGTCGTGCTCGTCGCCCTGCTCGCGGCCGGTTTCCTGGTGCGGGCGCGGTTGTACCCGATCCTGCGGCAGCGGCTGCTGGTGCTGGTGACCGGGATCTTCGGCGCCGGCTGCCTGCTGGCGGGCCCGCTCATGGCGGACCGTTCGCTGCTGCTCGTCCTGGCCGGGCCGCTGTCCTTGGCGGTGGCGGCGGCCGTGATCGCCTCCGGTGTCGTGCTGAGCACCCGCGCCGCCAACCCGTATCTCGGCCGGATCGCCGAATACTTCGAAATCCTGGTGACGATCGCCGTCGTCCCGGTGGCGTGTTCGGTGCTCGGCCTGTACGGCTACGTGCGCGGGCTGGGGGGCTGAACCATGGCGTCCAAACGGGATCAACTGCAGGCGTATCAGTTCCTGGTGCAGCGCGCGATCTCCGCGCTCGTGACGAGGGAAACCGATCCGGAGCAGCCGCCGTTCCGCCGGCCGTCCGGTGCCGCGTTCGCCAGTGTCGCGCTGGCGATCGTGGCGCTGGCGTGCGTCGGGGTCTACGGGATGATCGTGCCCGGAGGGAACAACGCCTGGCGCAAGAACGCGGCCGTCATCGTGGAGAAGGAGAGCGGGACGCGGTACGTCTACCTGGACGAACGGCTGCACCCCGTCGCGAACTACGCGTCCGCGCTGTTGCTGCTCGGCGAACACGGCACCACGGAACGGGTTTCGCGTGCTTCGCTCGCCGGAGTCCCGCGCGGGCCCAGGATCGGCATCGCCGACGCGCCGGACGGCTTGCCCGGCCCCGAAAAGCTGCTCACCGGATCGTGGTCGCTGTGCTCGGCGCCCGCGAGCGACCTGGCGGGCAGCCGGATCGAGGAATCGGTCCTGCTGGCGGGCGCGTCGCCGTCCGGCGGCGCGGAACTGGGCGACCAGGCGCTGCTGGTGGAATCGACGTCGACCGGCGAACGCTTCGTCGTATGGCGCGGGCACCGGCACCGGATCACCGACTACGGCGCCGTCGGCACCGGGCTCGCGCTCACCGCCGAACCGTGGGCGCGGGTGGGCCGGGCGTGGCTCGACGTGCTCCCGGAAGGCACACCGATCGGTCCGCTGCCGGTGGCGGCGGCGGGCGAGGTGTCCACCGCGGTCCCGGGCCGGACCGACATCCGGAACGGGATGCTGCTGATGGTCCAGGCCTCCGGCGGCGGGCAGCAGCACTACCTCGCCGAGCGGGATGCCCTGCGCCCCATCACCGAACTGCAGTACGACGTCCAGCGCGCGAGCGCCCAGATGATGGCGGCTTATCCCGGCACGGAGCCGAAAACCGTGCCGCTGCCGCCTTCGCTGGCGACCGCGTCCCGGCAGCTGGACCCCGTCCGCGCCGACGCGGGCGCGGCGCCAGCCACTCGTCCGGCCATCGCGCGCCTGCGCGACCAGGACGCCACCGTGTGCGCCACCTTCGGCGACGGCCCCGCGGCCCCCGCGCTGACCGTCGACCCCGCACTGCCCGCCGCGGACCCGATGTCCACCACCGCCCGCCGGACCGCCGCCGGGACCCCGCTCGCGGACCGCGTCCACGTGCCGCCCGGCAGCGCGATCGTCGTCGAGGCGATGCCTTCCGCGCAGGCCCCGGCCGGGACGCTGACCGTCGTGACCGACATGGGGCGCCGTTATCCGCTGGCTTCACCCGACGTGCTGAAGATGCTCGGCTACCCGTCCGCGCGCCCGGTGCGGCTGCCCGCCGGCCTGGTCGCGCGGCTGCCTGAAGGCCCGAGCCTCGACCCGGCCGCCGCCCGGCGCCAAACCCTGGGCGGCTGACCGGCCGTAACTCGCGTGATCAGGCACGTAACTCGCGTGATTGAAGGCGTAACTCACGAGTTACGCCTCTGATCACGCGAGTTACGGGAACGACGTGAAGGCCCCCTTCACTGCGACCAACGCAGTGAAGGGGGCCTTCACGTACAAGGAGTTCAGCGCGAGGTCGGCCGCCAGAGGTCTTCGTCGAGCATCTGCACTGAACCCGACTCCGACTCACCCGACCGGCCGCGCGCCAGCGTGAACCCCGCGTCGGGATTGCCGTTGGCGGCCCGGCCGCGCAGCTTCGCCGGAACGCCGTCGCTTCCCCCGGAGGAGGCCCGGCGACTGGACCCGTTCCGCCCGACCGGCTGGTCGTTCGACGACGGCCGGAGCGTGCTCGCCGTGTTCTGCCCGCCGGCGTGCGGCGGCGTCATCGGTGACATCGGGCCTGTCGCCGCCTTCGCGGTGGACGGGCTCGCTGCCGCCGGCTGGATTTCGGCAGCCAGACTGGGCGCCTTCTTCGTGCCGACCGGCTTCGCCGCGACCGGGAGACCGGCCAGCCCGCCCGCCGCGCCGATACCGCCGAGCAGCCCCGTCGGGACCGGCGGCGCACCCGAGCCGCCGGGGATCCCACCGAGGCCAGGGACCGCCCCGGCCGCGGTCGGCAGGGGGGCGAGCCCGGCGAGCGAAACACCCGACGTCCCGTCGTAGCCGGGGATTTCCGGTATCGAGACGTCCGTCCCCGTCCCACCGCTCCCGCCGCCGACACCGAGCGACTCGGCCAGCCCCTGCACTTCCGTCAGCGCGTTCATTCCCGCTTCGGCCGCCTTGATGAAGTCGGCGGGCGAGTTCCCCTCCGCGGACGCCTGCGGTGTCTCGGGCATCAGATGGTCGGGCTGCTGGATCCCGGAAGCCGAGACGACCTTGAGCATCGACATGTCGAACTGCGCGCCGAGCGCGGTCATCCGCGCGCCGGAGGCCTGCTGGATGAGCGGAGCCGCCCAAGCGGTCAGCGGGTTGGCGATCGCCGCCATGTACTGGCTGTGCAGAAGCGACACCTCCTGCATCGTCTCCTGGATACCGCTCGCCAGCGTCGTCAGCGTCTCGGCGGGCTGGGCCAGATCGATCCGCTCACCCCAGAACCGGAGCTCGGCGAGTGAGCGTTGCGCCCGTTCTTCGTGGGCGCGGCCCGCGTCGTCCTGCCACGTCGGCGAAAGCTCGCCCACCCGGGTGTGCAATTCGGCCGACGCGTTTTCGATCCAGGCACGGGATTCGGTCCACATGCGGGCGGCGTCGGTGAGAACGGCGACGTTGGCCTGCTCGGCGGTGATCATCGCCAGATGCGCCTCGATCGGCAGCAGGTTGTAGGGAACAGCCATGATCAGCTCCTCAGACCAGGTCCTGGTCGGCCGGTTTTTCGGTGGTGGTGGACGGTTGCTGCGCGGAGCCCGCGGTCTGCTTCACCAGATCGATGCCCTGTTTGAGCACCTTGGTGGCGGACGTGGCCAGTTCGAGCGCGCTGGTGACGTCCGCCGCGCTGTAGGTGATCGCGGCGGTCTTGACCTTCGTCGAGTCGGTGACCATCTCTTCGGTCATCTTCGCCATGAACGCGGCCATACTCGCGGTGGCGGCCTTGTCCAGCACCGACATCGCGATACCTTCGAAGAGACCGGTCAGATTCGGCGGCGTTCCCAGCCGGGCCAGCGACGGCGGCATTTCCGGGGCGGTGAGCTTGCTCGAGTAAGCGCTCATCGACTCGGTGTCCGCGTTGATTTGATCAGGCATCTACCCCTCCTCACTGTCCGGCGCGATAGCGCGGACCGTTGTCTTCCTGGTTGACCTGCCACAGCTCCTCGTCGAGCAGCTGGACCGTGTCGTTCTCCCGGTCCCACCGCCGCGGCGCGGGAGCCGGTTCGGCGGACCGGCTGACCGGACGGCCGCGTCCGGACCGGCCGAGCAGCGAAACCCCTGGCGTCGCACCGGGTTTGCGGTCCCGGGGCCGTCCGGTGGCGGCGTGCTCGGCCGCGCCGGGTTTGATGCCGTTGCCGTTCCTCGCTTCGCCGCGCTGCGGTTGCTGCTGCGCCGGCGGCATCGCGCCGGGAGTCCCCGCCGCGCCGGTGCCGCCGGAACCCGTGGCCGAAAAGGAAGCCGCCGCCGGGAAGGCGGCGTTGCCGGCGCCGCCGGGAGACGACGGGTTCATCGGCGCCGTCGGGGAAGGCACCCCACCGGCCGCGCCCGCCGGAGCGCCGACCGGGCTCACCCCGCCCCCGGCGAGGCTCGGCAGGCCCGAACCACCTTCGAGCCGGGCGAGCCGGTCCGCGACCTCCGCGGGGGTGAGCGAGTCTCCCGGGCCGAGCGGATCGATCGGGCCGAGCGGCGTCGGACTGGGGGAGCCCGTGCCGCCGCCCAGCAGCTGTTGTGCCGACTGCATCGCCTGGCTCAACGCGTCCAGGGCACCGGGTGCCGCTTCGAGTGCGTCCTTGACCGGATCCGTCGGCTCCGGGGTCTCTTCCTCCGTGGGGCTGGGTTCCTGCGGCTGCGGGGAAGAAGGCGAGGGGGCGGCGCTGGGAGACGCCGCGCCGGATGCGGGAACGCCGTTCGTGGCCGGCCCGGGGGTTCCTTGCCCGGACGTCGCACCGAGCGGACCTTCCCAAGGCAGGCCGACGGCATTGTGCATGGCCAGCGCCGCTTCCTGGTACTTCGGGCCGAGCTTGGTGATCTCGTCGGCGATCTTCGCCTCGATGTCCGGTCGCTGTTTACCCCGGTCCTCTTCGGACAGTCTGTTGTAGTGGTCGACCTGGTCTTTCGCGGAGTTCTGGGCCGCGCAGAGCGCCAGGTTCAGTGCGTTGACCTTCTCGAGCACCTCCGACGCGGTGGTCTGCTTCTGCGGTATCGGAAGCCCGATGGTCATCATCGACGTGACCATCCCGCTCGGGTCGAGCCAGCTCCGCATGACGGTGGTGTCCCGGGTCACCCGCGCCATGAACTGGCGTCCGGCCTCGTCGGGCCAGCGATCCTGGGTGACGAGCTGATTTGCCTGCTGGTGGAGGAGAGTCGCCTGTCCGTCGATCCAGGCCCTCGCTTCGCGCCACAGATAGCCGATGGCCACCAGCTTGGGGACGTGGGTATGCGTCTCCGTCGTGAGCTGCCCGTACATTTCCTCGAGGGACGCCATGAGATCCCCTCAGCGCTGCCCGGCGCGCGGTGCGCCGAGCCGGGGGTCGATCTCCGTGACGGCCCCCGGAATCCGCGAGACGAAGGTGTTCAAGATCTCCTGGCGGGCGGTTTCGTCGGCGCGGAGATAGCTCGCGGCCGTTTGCTGGACGAAGGCGCTGTACGCCGCGAATCCCTCCTCGACCTGCGTGATGAAGGTCTGGAGTTGGTGGACACTGTGGTTTTCCGCGGCGGTGAGATGGATGCAGAGGTTGTCCAGCCCACCGGCGCACGCTGTCGTACTGTCGATCCGGGAAATGTTGCTGACCGGCGGCTGCTCGAGGCTGCCCATGATCCGGGACGCGAACTCCCGCATGGCGTCGGTGTCACCGTTGATCTCGTCACCGCTCATCGTCACTCCTCACGTTGTTTTGGGGAAAGGCGACCACTTCCGGGCTCCCAGCCGGGGGTGGCGACAGGAACAGGTCATTCCCGCTCCGGGAGCCAGGCGAGTTGCACCAGCCCCTTCTGACCGCGGCGGTCCACCAGCCAGCCCCGTCCCGGGGGCAGGACCTGCGGTCGCATTCCGCCCAGCAGCGGGCCTTCGTCACGATCGCCGGACATCATCAGACCGGGCGTACCCACTTCCCGCAGCCTGCCGAGGAAAGGCTCGAACAGGCCGCGGCCCGCGCCACCGGTCCGGCGGGCCAGCACGACGTGCAGCCCGATGTCCGAGCCCTGTGCGGCCAGCGGCAGCAACGCCATCAGCGGATGTTCCTTGTGCGTGGCCACCATGTCGTAGTCGTCGACGAGCACGAAGATCTCTGGCCCCTCCCACCAGTTCCTCTTCCGCAACTGCTCGGGGGTGACGTCCTGGCCCGGCAGCCGTTTCGACAGGGCCTTCGCCGTCTCGAGGAGCATTCGCCCGCTCTGCTCGTCGTTGGTGCCGTAACCGAGGAGGTGTTCCTCGCCCACTTCGCCGAGCAGGCTCCGGCGATGGTCGACGAGGATGATGCGGGCTTCGTCCGGCCGGTAGGCCTTCTGGATCCGTTTGGCGAGCACCCGGAGGAACGAGGTCTTGCCGCTTTGGGTGTCGGCCAGTACGAAGAAGTGCGGGTCGGTGGCGAAGTCGAGCCGCATCGGGGACAGGTCGCTTTCGTGGATCCCGACCGCGAGCCCCGGCGCCTCGCCATCCGTGCCATCGCTGGGAGGAAGCTCCTCGTACGGCAGGATTCCCGGCAGCAGCCGGACCGACGGCGCGGGCTCGCCCGGCCACGCCGTCTTCACCGCTTCGACGAGCGCGCCGATGCCGTCGGCGAGGTCGTCCGCCTCCGTGACGCCGTCGATCCGGGGCAGCGCGATCAGCATCTGGTGCCCGCTCATGGCGATCCCGTGCCCCGGCGCGTCGGCCGGAACGCTCATCGCGGCACGCCGGTCGATGACGGAGTCGATCGGATCGCCGATCTTCAGCTCCAGCCTGCTGGCGAACAGGTCACGGACGTTCATCCGCAGATCGAACGAGCGGGAGCACCCGGCCACGACGTGGACGCCATAGGAAAGGCCGCGCGCGGCGATGTCGCCGACCGTCTCTTCGAGTTCCGGGAAATCGCCGCGCAGTGTCTGCCAGCCGTCGATGACGAGGAAGACGTCGCCGTGCTGTTCCGCGGGGAACCGGTTTTCGGCACGCAGCCTGCGATAGGTGACGATGCCGTCGATCTGCTGTTCGGCGAACAGCCGTTCCCGCTGGGCCAGGATCGTCGACACCTCGGCCACCGTCCGCCGGACGGCGCCGGTGTCGAGCCTGCCCGAGACGCCGGCGACATGCGGCAGGCCCGCGATGGAGGCGAGCGTCCCCCCGCCGAAATCGAGGCAGTAGAACTGGACTTCGCGTGGCGTGTGCGTGAGCGCCAGGCTGGCGATCAGCGTCCGCAGCACCGTGCTCTTCCCGGTCTGCGGAGCCCCGATGACCAGCACGTGCCCGGCGGCGCCTGCCAGATCCAGTACCAGCGGGTCGCGTCGCTGCTCGAACGGCCGGTCCACGATGCCGAGCACCGGCCGCAGCGAACCGCTCGCACCGGTGGACAGGCCGCGCCGGGAGTCGGTGACCAGCGGGGGCAGCAGCGCGTCCAGGGTCGGGGACTCCGCCAGCGGTGGCAACCAGACCTGATGCGCCGGGGTTCCCCGACCTTCGAGCCGGTCGACCAGGATGTCCAGCAACGTTTCGCCCACGGCGGTGTCGTCGTCCGGCTCGGTGGACTCCTCCGGCTCGATGTCGAATTCCTCGGCGACGTAAGCCGTCGTGTACTCCTGCAGCACCAGGCGTTCCCCCGGGTTCGTGGGCACGCCGCCGCCGGTCGCCCGCTGATACACCCCGGAGACGTAGGCGGAGCGGAACCGGTCCATCGGCTCGGTGCCGACCTTGAGGAACCCGTGCCCGGGCGCGCGCGGCAGTTTGAAGGCGTCGGTGACCCCGAGTACGGCCCGGCTCTCCATCTCGGAGAACGTGCGGAGCCCGACCCGGTAGGACAGATGGGTTTCGAGGCCACGCAGCCTGCCTTCTTCGAGGCGTTGCGAGGCGAGCAGGAGATGGACGCCGAGCGAGCGCCCGACCCGTCCGATTTGGACGAACATGTCGATGAAGTCGGGCTTGGCGGACAGCAGTTCGGAGAACTCGTCACAGATCACCAGCAACGTCGGCACTTCGGGCAGCGGCGCGCCCGCGGCCCGCGCCTTTTCGTAGTCGCGCAAGGAGGAGAAGTTGCCCGCCGCCCGCAACAGTTCCTGACGGCGGATCAGCTCGCCGTTGATCGCGTCGGTCATCCGGTCGACCAGATGCAGTTCGTCGGCGAGGTTCGTGATCACCGCGCTGGTGTGCGGCAACGCGTCCAGCCTGGCGAAGGTGGCGCCGCCCTTGAAGTCGACGAGCGCGAAGTTCAGCGAACTCGGCGGGTGGGTGACCGCCAGCGCGAGGACCAGCGTGCGCAGCAGTTCCGACTTCCCGGAACCGGTGGCCCCGATCAGCAGGCCGTGCGGTCCCATGCCGTCCTGCGCCGACTCCTTGAGGTCGAGTTCGATCGGGGCGCCGTCGGCCTGGATGCCGAACTGGACCCGGAGCCGGTCCCGGTTCGGCCTGGGCTCCCAGGTGTCGGCAGGATCGAATTCGTACGGATCGCCCAGTTCCAGCAGTTCCGCCAGCCCGAGTTCGGTGCTCATCGGGGCCTCGCCCCGCAGCCCGGCGGTCAGCCGCAGCGGCGCCAGTTGACGGGCGAGCCCTTCGGCGGCCACGGGACCCAGCAGGTCGGCTTTCCCCAGCGGGGCCTCGCCGTCGATCGTCTCGCTGAGCAGTCCACCGTCCGCCTCGACGGCGAGCACGACGGTGGTCCGGTCCAAGGCCCTCGGTGGCATCGTGGTCAGGTCGACGACGGTCACGCCTTCGACCCCGCCACCGGTCATGAGATGGGATGAGCCGGCGACCGCGCCGCCGTCGAGCACCACCACCAGATGCGGTCCGGCCAG
This sequence comes from Amycolatopsis sp. NPDC000009, assembly GCF_055563465.1. Taxonomy (NCBI): domain Bacteria; kingdom Bacillati; phylum Actinomycetota; class Actinomycetes; order Pseudonocardiales; family Pseudonocardiaceae; genus Amycolatopsis; species Amycolatopsis sp. NPDC000009. The sequence continues at coordinate 160,694 of NZ_JBVHDI010000010.1, read as the reverse complement.
CCGGACATCCGCTTCGGGGTCGAACCTTGGCCGCTTGGCCAGTTCCTCCTCCAGCGTCGATTCCAGTGCCGGGATGCTGGGCGCCACCAGGCGAAGCGGGCCGAGCGCGTCCGAACGCTCGGGGTGCAGCGCGTGGGGCAGCCACTTGGTCCACTCCCAGGCAGGCCGGTGCTCCTCGTTCACGCAGACCGCGACGCGCAGGTCGTCGGGGGAATGCAGGGTGACCAGCTGCGCCAGCGTCGCGCGTAGCATGCCGAGCGCGCCTTCCCGGTCTCCGCGCAGGTAGATCCGGCTGAAGCCGTTGATCGCGATGGCGATCGGCAGTCTGTCCACAGTGGAATAAGTGGTGATGAACCGGCGCAGCGCCAGCGCGGACAACGGCTCCAGCTCTTCGAGTGGTTTGGTGTCGGGAGTGACCAGGGTGGTCGCCGGGTTCTGCGCGCTCCGCCCGATGCGGGCGACACCGAAGTCGGCGTCCTCCTTGCGCCGCTCCCAAAGGCGGTAGCTTCCCGCCAGCGACCACAACGAGGCCGGGTCCGGGTGGAGGTACTCCATCGCCTCGCGCTGCTTGCGGATCGAACGCCTTAAGCGCAGCCGGTGCTGGGCCAGATGCCGCAGGTATTTCCGGCGGGCGTGCCCCATTTCCCGTTTGCTCGGCCCACCGCCCTGGAGGAAACCCATGACGACCATGCCGAGCATGCCGATGCCCATGATCCCGTAGATCGCGAAGCGCATCGACCCGTTCATGCTGCCGGAGTACATCAGGAGCATCCCGGCCGTCATCGCCACCATCGGCAGCACCATCAGCACCTGGGCCCACTGCCGCGCGGGCGGGGGCGGGATCTCCGGCGGCGGCTGAAGGATCAGCTCACCGGACGGCATCTCCGGGCCCGGCCTGCGGGTGGGGCGCTTCACCACGACTGTCGACACGACATCGATCGTCGGCCACCGCGGCGGCCCCGGGACCGCGCTGGCAGGAAGCTGCCGACCACCGGAAAGTGCCTCTGTCGCTCACTAACTTGGCCGAGGTAAGGAACACCTGTGTCGTGGAATGGAGGATGAAATGAGCTTCGATCTCTACGGCGAAACCGCGGCGATGGCCGCGTATGCGGCGAAGACGCGGGCTATCGGTGAGGACATCAACGCTCAGCTCCAGTCGAGCCTCAGCAGTGTCCAAGGTTACAGCGCGAGCTGGAAGGGGCAGGCGGGCCGGATGTCGGAGGCCGGTGAGATCACCAGGCACGAGAGCTGGGGGAGGAACACCCAGAACGTGGACCTCATGTCCGACAAGATCACTCAGGTGCACGTCAATTACGACGACGTGGACAACGAGTGGGGTAACGCCATCGGCTCGGTCATCGGCTGACGTACCGGTTGAAAGGAAGAGCGAATGCCTGACGGACTCATCTCGGCGAGGTTCGAAGACCTGCGTGCGATCGCGGGCAACCTGCAGAGCACGATGGCCCAGCACGGCCAGTCGCTGGACGACCAGCGCCACGAGGCGCTGCGTGCGGAGGACTACTGGCAGGGCCAGAACAACACCGACGGTTACGCGGCGCTGATGTGCGACCAGAAGCTCGCCGGCGAGGACATCGAGCGCGGCCAGCAGAAGGGCGTGGTCACCAATGGAGCGGCCGACGGCTTTCACGACACCGTCATGAAATGCAGTGCCTTGTTCGGCCAGCGGTGAACCCTCGCCCATGAAGAATCCCCGGAGCACACCGCTCCGGGGATTCTTCATGGGGGGATCACGGTTCGGAGATCAGGAAGACCTGTTCCGGCGGTTCGACGACAGCGGGCCGATCGGGCACCGTCTCCGCACGGGCCGGCCGCCAGCGACGGCGGCGCCCGCGGGGCACGACGACCGCGAACAGCACGGCCAGCACGATCCCGGTCACCGCGGCGATGGTGAGCCACTTCGCGATCTCGGCCGCGCGCTCGTCGGCGGCTTCCCGGTCGAGCCGCGCCTTGTCGGGTGGTGACGGGACGAAAGCGGGCAGGGCCGCGGGTTTCTGCGGATCGAGCCCGTCGGTCACCGCCCGATACGGATCGACCAGGCCGGCTCCGTAGGCGGGGCTGCCCTGTCCGCCGCGGGCCGGGTTCGCCGTGGCCATCAGCCGTTGCGCGACTTCGGCGGCGCTGAGGCGGGGCCAGGCGGACCGCACCAGCGCGGCGGTGCCGGTGACGAACGGGGCGGCGAAACTCGTGCCGTCGACATAGGCGTGGCCCGCCACTCTCGTCGCGGCCAGCACCTTGGCTCCGGGAGCGACGAGGTCGACATAGCGGCCGATCTGGGAACCCTGGATCCGCGCGCCGTCGATGTCCACCGCGCCCACCGCGAGCACACCGGGGTAGGAGGCGGGATACGACGGCAGTTCGGTGTTCGCGTCCCGCTGTCCGTTGCCCGCCGCGGCCACCACCAGGACGTCTCTCGCGACCGCGTAGGCGACGGCCTCGCGGATGACGGCGAAGTCCTCGTGTCCCGACAGCGAAAGGTTCATCACCCTGGCGCCCTGGTCCGCGGCGTACCGGATCCCGTTGGCGACGACCTGGGGGTCGATCCGCAACGACTCGCCCTGGTCACCGACATCGCGATCGCTGATCCGCACCGGCAGGATCCGCGCGTCCGGCGCGACTCCGTGGAAACCGATACCGGGCACGGGATCCGCGGCGGCGATGGCGGCCACCCCGGTGCCGTGGGAGACGCAGTCGAACGCGCCGGGAAAGCTGCCGGCGAGATAGAAGTCCCGGCCGGGGAGAACCTTTCCCGCCCGTTGGAGCTGCGGATGATCGGCGTCGACGCCGGAGTCGACCACCGCGATGAGGACCCCGCCGCCCCGGCTGTGCGGCCATGCCCGCTGCGGATCGAGCACCTGCTGTGCCCAGGGCTGGGCCGGTACGGCGGACCTCGCCGGTTCCGGGTTGTGACAGGCACCCGGCGGGGGCGCCGCCTGAGCGATAGGGGCGGACACGACGAACTGGGCGGTCACCGCTAACGCGGCGGCCGCGAGAGTGCGTTTCATGGGTTCAGCTCCCGGCGGGCGTCGCGTAGTGGTGGAGGATGTCGGTGAGTTGCTCGAACGGCGCCGAAGCGCCCCCGTCGAACCGGCACCAGACGGCTTTGCGGTCGCCGGCGCCCAGGAGCCGCACCCGCGCGGCCGGAGTCCGGTGCGCGTGGGCGACTCCGACGGCGGAGACGAGTTCATGTCCGAAGAGGACTCCGTAGGGCAGCGCGGGCGGCGCCGGGGTCGTGGAACGTACGCCGTCGGTCCGTCCTGGTGCCGCGCCGACGGTCATCCGCCTCGCGGTGCCCGCGCATCCGGCGGCCAGATCCTCGATGTGGCGGGTGTCCACGGATCCGGCGGCCGGTCCGCTGATCCGCAGCTCCTCGACGACGTCGTCGTCCACTCGGGACACTCGCAGCCGTCCGGTCACCCCCGCCCCGACGACGACCAGCGAAACGGGTCTTGGCGCCCGGGCGAGGCAATGGGCCGAGACGTCGGCGGCGGACCAGGGTTCCGTGACCGGTTCCGCGACACCCCAGCCGAGCGGTCCGGCGCCGGTGAGCGCACGCATCGCGATTTCGGTGCTCCTGCCGAGCCGGAGCGGTTCCCCCGCCGGGAACGGGGTGCTGATCTGGACTTCGAGGTCCCCGCTGCCCGGTGAGTACTCACGCGGTGGAGGGATCGTCGCGCCGGCCTCGGGGACGAACCTGGTGCCGTTCCAGTCCAGGGGAAGTCCCAGGAAGCCGTCGCGATGCCCACCGCTTCCGTCACGGACGACCCAGCCGGCGCGCGCGTCGCCCAGCAGCGACTCCAGCGGGAAGGTGAGGCCGCTTCGCTCACCGGTGACGAGTTGCAGCACTCGCCCGCTTTCGACGGCCGTCTTGGCCGCGTCGACGAGCCAGGTGGAAGCCGGGACCACGGCCCGGAACTGTTCGACGACGATCGCTTCGGACGTGGCGCGGTCGGCGGCGGGAGGACCGTTCATCGGCTCGACCACGACGATCCGCCGGTCGCGGCGACCAAGGCGGCGGTGAATTCCCGCGCGGCCGTCTCCGCTTCGGCGTCGTTGTCCGGGGCCCGGCTTTCCACCCACCACACCGGCGGCGGCACGTCGATCCCGAGCAGCCGCCGCGCTTCTCCCGGCACCCGGACCGACCTGCCGTTCTCGATGGTCAGCACCACCCGCCCGCCGGGATTCCGCAGCAGGAAGAGCATGCGGTCCTCGTCCACCTCCACTTCGGACAGTGGGCTCGCGGCCCGGATCGCCGAGATCAGCGTCTCGGCATCGGGTTCCCGGCGGCACAGGCCGACGACGTCGAAGGTCATCCGGTCGGCTCCTTTCCTCGTCCCCATGGTCGTGCGCGAAGCGACGCGACGAACCCGCGTGACAGCAACAGGTCACGCGGCCCCGTGCGGCGCCGGACGCGGACAAGCTGATCCGGACGCGAACAGGGGAGGTGCCATGGATTCGCCGTTCCAGCTGGACATGCGGGCCGAGTACGGGCGACTGGCCAAGGACATCCGTTCCACGCGACGGAGAATGGCCGAGATCCGGGCCACCGCCGAATCGGACGACGGACTGATCGGCGTCACCGTCGGCGGGGCCGGTGAGCTCATCGAACTGTGGCTGGACCCGCGGATCTACCGGGCACCCGATTCGGTCGCGCTGGCGCGGGAGATCACTGGGACCTTCCATCGGGCCGTCGAACGCTCCCAGGAAGAGGTCATGGAAATCGTCGCGGGCTTTCTTCCCGCCGACGCCACTCCCGAGACGACGGACCTGCGCTTCGACCCGCTGCTGCACGAACTGGACCGGAGGCTTCGATGACCGGCATCGACCGCGACGGCGACGGCAAGATCGACATGCTCCCCGAAGAAACGGTGGGACAGCTGAACAGGCTGCGCGCCGCGGGTGACGATCTCGAGCCGGCCTGGCTGCTCCAGCGGGGCAAGATCGACGCTCCCGGGCAGATCGGCACCGGCCCCCTGGGGCGCGCCTTCACCGCGCTCTACACGACACCGAGGACCGCGGTGGCCTCCGCCATGGACCAGGTGCCGGGGATCTACCGGCAGCTGGCGGACAACGGCGGCCAGGCGGTGCAGGCCTACCAAGCCGCCGACAGCACCATCGCCGGCCGGTTCGACCGGTGACATGACCGATATCGTCGAGCCGGACGGGGACCTCTGGGACTGGGTGGTCCAGAACGGCGGCCAGACCAAGGAAGCCATCTGGCCATCGGACAGCGAGACCGCCGCCTGGGATCTGGCGACGGCGTGGACCGCGTCCGCGACCGCCCTGCGTGCCGCCGTCCAGCTCTCCGGCAGTGCCGCGGCGGAGCTGCGCAAGGTCTGGACGGACGCCGCCGGTTTCGAACTGTTCTACGCCATCCATTCCTTGAACAAGGGTTCGCTCGGTGAACCGGGGGTCGAGGAGATGGCGGTCATGATGGACAGCCTGTCCGCGGCCTGCCGGGACTACGGAAACCTCGTCGTCTCAGCGAAGCACGCGATCAGGAAGCACATCTCCGACAACAACGAACTCTTCGACCGGTGCACCAGCTGGGCGTCGCGGACGGTTTTCGCCATCCAGGTCGCCCATCAGCTCAGCACCCTGCTGACCGAGTACGCGGGCAAGGTGGGTAAACCGGCCGGCGAGGAGACCAAACCGCCGAAGAAGCCGCGAGAGGGATTCCTCGGCGGACTCGTCGACGGCTTGGAAGAAGTCGGTTCGTTCTTCGTCGGCATGTGGGAAGGCGCGGTCGAGATGTTCGTGGGCTTCGCCGCGTTGGCGGGCTACGGCGACGGCCATTTCTCCTGGTCCACCTTCGGTGACGCGTGGAAGGGGCTGGGCAAGTTCGGCCTCGCCGTGGCGACCTACTCGACCCCGGGTCTGGCGCAGCTCGACCAGACCGTCGGGCTCCCGGGGTTCGACCGCGGTGAAATGGGCTCGACGCTGGTCGAAGCGGGCAAGACGATGGTCGCCTGGGACACCTGGAGCGAGGATCCGTCCCGGGCGGCGGGCAAGACCACCTTCAACATCGCCAGCGCGGTGCTCGGTACCAAGGGCGCGGGCGCGGCGATCCGCGGCGCGGGCACCGCGGCGGCCGGGAGCAAGGTCAGCGCCGTCGCGGCCGCGGGCCGCGTCGCCGAAAAGGCGGGGACGGCGATCACGAAGATCCCCACCGGGACCGAGCTGGCGGCCAAGGCGGTCCGCAAGATCCCCGGTGTCGACTCGCTGCTCGCGAAGGTCGGCCTCGGGCAATCGCCCGCCGGGGTTCCGGCGCACGCCGGGGACACCCCGCCGCCACCGCACACCCCGCGTACCCCCGACGAGACACCACCGGCGAATCCGCCGGGTGACCGGAGGCCGGACGGACCGCCGCCCGAGGGGCCGCCGAACCGGCCGGCCGGTGACCGGACACCGGACCATGTGCCCGACGAGCAGCGGCCGAGCAGGGCGCCCGACGAAAGAGCCCCTGTACGGCAGCCCGAACCCTCTGTGCGTCCTGAACCTTCGACCCGCCCCGACCCGCCGAACCCTCCCGACCCGCCGACCCGCCCCGACTCTCCGGCGCGGCCCGAGCCCGTCGCCCGGCCCGAGCCTCCGGCACGACCCGGTTCGGTCGGTGAAGCCATGGACCCCGGCTCGCACCGCACGCCCGGAACCGAACAGGGTTCCCCCGCTCCCAAGGCGAACGAGGCCCCGAACCCGGCCGCTTCCGAAGCGCCGTCTCATCACTCCCAGGCGGGGAGCCCCGAAGCGACGGGACATCGCGCGCGGGACGCCGACGAGCCGACGGCCACCATCGATCGCGAGACCGGTGAGGTCAGGATGTCCGACCGGGTCGACCCGGCCGACACTCGCGAACACCTGGGACTCCCGGAGAAGGAAACCGTCCGGAAGGCGCAGGAGGATTGGGCGGGGAGCACGCCGGTCAACCCGCAGACGCCGAGGCAGAAGGGTCTTTACACGGTCGCCAGGGTGCTCGGCCTCGTGCACACCGTCGAAGATGCCGCCACCGGGCACACCGCGCTGCCCACCAGCAAGGTGACGGATACGCCTCCGCCCAAGGAATCCACCCCGAAGGACCCCGCCGCCAAGGACCCCGCCGCCAAGGACAAGGACAAGGCGCCCGAGGAGACGGCCCCGCCCAAATCCCTGCCGGACGGTGATCCCGGACTACCGCCGCGGCGTGACCCCACCCTCGTCGACGTCGACCTGGACGCCGGTAAACCTCGCCCGGCCGGGCATCCGGACCCGCCGCCCCCGAAGGGCGAGCCCGAACTGGCCGGGCAAACGCCTTCGGCCGGACCGGCGGCACGCGCGGAAGGCGCGGTGCCGGAGACGCCGCGGCCGCCCACTCGCTCGCCCCAGGGCTCGGGAGGCCTGTGGCCGGAACCCGGGCCGCGCCTCCCGGGGTCGAGGATGCCGATGGGCGATCCCTTCCAGGACCTGCATTCCGGGCGGAGGAGGCCCCCCATTCGAGGCGGCGACCATCCCCGGCATCCGCAGCCGGCACGCACACCCGACGGGGACGTTCCCCCGCCACGGACGCCGGAGGAGCACGTGCCTCCGGTTCGCGACATCGACTCCGCCATCAACCCGGAGCCGGCGCGGGCGCATCCCGATGCAGAGGGACCGCACGAAGGCGGCCGGCGCGACGACCACGGCGATCACGAGGACCAGCACACTCCGCATGAGGACGCGCACGTCCCCGATGACACCGGGAGCGTGCCGTACGACGACGTACCGAAGCCCCGGACGATCGACCCGGACTCGCCGGAGTTCTCCGAGCGGTTCGCGGAGTGGAATCGTCCGGACGACTCGACGTTCGACGGGCCGAGGGAACGGCCCGATGGGCACGGGCCGATCGACTCGCCCAAGGTCATCGACGAGGTCAACCCGCGTAGACAGACCCGCGAGCCGGATCCCGATGGGGTTCCGCATGCGCTGCGTCGTGAAAAGCCGCTGGCGATGAACGCCGAATACAAGGTGGCGTACAAGAACGGTGCCACCAGCCGGTTCTTCACCGACGACGCCGGGAAGGTGACGCACGTCGAGACGACGCTGCCGACCTCGAAGCCCTTCCACAACCCCGACCTGCGCTACCCCCTGCAGCCCAACACGCAGTACCGGGTCCCCAACTTCCACGACCCGAGCAAGCACTGGACCTTCGAAGTCGGTGACAACGGGAAGCCGAGCGCGATGACCGGTGACCCGGTCTTCAAGGGAAAACACGACGACTTCCGCGACGACACGTCGCAGGGCAGGTCGGGCAGGGAAGGTAAGGCGGCTTACCAGGATCACCCGGTGTACAAGGACAAGTACGCACACGTCGAATGGGCGGGCGGGCACTTCTCGGCGCATGAGATGGGTGGCCCCGGCGAATACGTCAACATGCATCCGCAGATGGCCGCTTCCAACAGTGGTCACTACAAGGACGGCTGGATCCATGACGCGTCCTGGCGGGCGCAAGAGGCCGAACTGGGCAAGTTCGCCGACGTGCCCGGCCAGAGCGTCGAGAACTATCAAGTCCGGATGGAAGGCGACAGCAACGGCATCCCGGAGAACGTGGTCATGCGCTGGCAAGAAGTCGTGCACAAGGTCGACGATCAAGGCAACCCCGTCCTCGGCGCGGACGGGAAACCGGTCGAGCTTTCCAGGGTGACCAGGCAGCGGGACTTCCCGAACGATCCTTCCAACGTCAACTACGGCCCACGCACGCGTTACGGAGAAGGCGAATGACGGACGAACTCACCGACGGCATCGTGTCCGCGCTGGCGACGGCCGCGCCGGACGACTGGGCGCGGATCAGCCTCACGGTGTCGGCCACGGTGGTGGCCTACGACTACGCCACCGAAATCCGGTTGGCCGATGGCGGAAACGGGGACGTCGACCTGCCGGCCGAAGTGCGCGGCGGCTTCCGGGAACTGCGCGCTCGGATGTACGAACCGGATCGCGGGACCTGGTTCTCGGCGACGGTGGTGCTGGAAGACGGTGCGCCCCCGAAGTTCTCGTTCACTTTCGACGAGGCCCCGCGGTGGTGGCCTCCGTTGCACCCGGCCGCCTTCACCCGGGATCTGGAAGCCTTTCCTCGTGACGAGGCACATACCCCGCCGTGGTTGCGGGATCTGCTCGTCCAAGGCGCCCGACTCGACCGGGAATGAGCGTTCCCTCCTCAGTTCGGGCTGACCGGGAACCGCAGTTCGAAGATCGCGCCGCCCTCGTCGGCGTTGTACACCGCGAGTGTGCCGCCGTGCGCCTGTGCGACCCACCGCACGATCGACAGCCCGAGCCCGGAAGATCCGCCGGTGCTGGCGAACCGGTCGAAGGCGTCGCCCGCCATCGTGGTGTCGATACCCGGGCCGTGGTCCGCGACGGTCACGGTGCCGCCGGCGACGGTCAGGTGCACGAACGCCTTCGAGCCGGGGTGGCGGCCGTAGCGCATGGCGTTGTCGAGAAGGTTGCCGATCGCCCGTTGCAGTAGCGCGGGATCGGCGTTGATCTTGGTCGGCGCGGCGGTGACGGTGACTTCGGCGCCTTCGGTCGCGGTGTCCTCGACGATGCCCACCACGAGCTGATCGAGCCAGATCGGCTGGATGCTCAGCTGTTCCACCCCGGCGGCGAGCCGGGCACGGACGAGGAGGTCGTCGATGATCCCGCCCATTCTCGCGGCGAGCCGGACGGTGCGCGGCAGGAGTTCCGCAGACTGGGCGGGGTTGGCCATCGCGGTTTCGGCGAGCGCGCGCAGGGCGGCGACCGGGGTCCGGAGGTCGTGCGCGGTTTCGGCGAGCAGGACCTCTTGCTGCTGCAGGGCCGCGGCCGCGGGGCGGATCGAGCGGCCGGACAGCAGGTGGCCCGCGAAGCCCAGTATCGCGACCAGCAGCACGGTGCCGCCGATCACCAGCAGCGTGAAAGTGGTGTGCGCGGAATCCTCGGCCTCGGTGGACTGCACCGCGACCACGGCCGCGAAGGTCTTGCCGTCGCTGTCGCGCAGCGGCTCGGCGCGGACCTTGACCAGGTCGCCGTCGGTGGCCTTTTGATGCCCTTGCACCAGCTTGCCGGTCTTCACCGCCTCGGTGGCGATCCCGTTCAGCAGTTGCATGTTCATCGGGACGCAGTTCGCCCGCGAAAAGTGCGGCTGGAACGCGGGCGCCCCGCCGGGCAGGATCGCGAACTGGGGGCAGCGGTCGTTCAGCACGTCGGTGTTGACCAGGCCGAAGCCGACGGTGCCGTCGTCGTAGGCGACCAGCCTGCTGACCGACGAGGTGACCTGGGTCAGCGCGGCGTCGATCCGTTCGTCGCCCTGGTCGCCGTCCTCGTTGATGAGCAGCCACGCGAAGACGACCAGTCCGAGGGTGTTCATCACGGTGAACAACGCGGTCAGCGTCCAGCGCAGCCTGCGCAGCCGATCGGCCGAGGAGTGGGTGTTCACCGCGAGCCCAGCCGGTAGCCGAGGCCTCGGACGGCGTGGATCAGTTCGGGTTCCTTCAGCTTGCGGCGCAACCGCTTCACCACCACATCGACCACATTGGACATCGGATCGGCCTGCGCGTCCCAGCAGTGCTCGATCAGGTCGGCCCGCTGCACCGGCAGGCCCGCCCTGGTCAGCAGGTATTCGAGCACCGCGTACTCCTTGTTGGTCAAGGTGAGCAGCACGCCCGCCCGGCGCACTTCGTGCCGCGCGCAGTCCATCACCAGGTCTTCGTGATGCAGCACCGAGGGCCGGTCGAACGCCGACCGGTGACACAGGTTGGCCACCCGCTCGGTCAGCTCGGCCATCACGAACGGCTTCACGAGGTAGTCGTCGCCGCCGTGCTCGAAACCGGCCACCCGGTCGGCGAGCGCGTCGCGCGCGGTGAGGAACAGCACCGGCGCCCGCCAGCCCAGCTGCCGTCGCATGTGGACGTAGGAGATGGCGTCGCCGTCCGGCAGCATCCGGTCCAGCACCACGCAGTCGTGGTGCGTTCCGCGCAGCAGGCGGTCCGCGGTCGCGATGTCACCCGCCTCGTCGACGACGTAGCCGGCCGCGCGGAGCTGCGTGACCAGCGCGAGCCGCAGATTCTCGTCGTCTTCGACGACCATCACCCGTGTCATCAAAACCTCATGTTCGGACAGCGAAAGTAGACGCGTGCAGTTCCCGGAGCCCCTGAACGCTAACGCGTCGGGTGCCCGCGGCCGCCCTGGCGGCGGGGAACTGGCATGAACAGGACGTCGTCGGCGGCTCCGCGCCGGGGGAAGAGGGAGGTACCTGCGATGACCGTGCAGACCGGCCAGCTCAGCCTGGTCACGGGAACGGGCCCGGGCAGCGACCGGGCGGGGCTCGGCGAGCTGCTCGCGGAAGCGACCGGCGAGGTGCTCGTCATGAGCACGGGAACGGACACCGCGTTCCAGCGGATCGCGCTCGGCGGCGTGCGCCCCGGCGTGCGGCACAAGGTGCTCTTCCCCGACTCCGCGCGGATGTCCGGCGCGCTCAACCGCATGGCGCGGGCGGGCGCCGAGGTGCGGACGGACGCCGAGATCCCGATGGACGCGCTGGTGATCGACCGGACCTCGGTCGTGCTCCCGGCGGAAGGCAGGCAGGCCGGTTCCGCGGTGTTCCGGCTGCCCGGTGTGGTCACCGCGACGGTCGGCCTGTTCGAGCGGATCTGGCAGGCCGCCGCCCCGCTCGTCCCGCTGGATCTCCCGGACGACGGGAACGCCTCGATCCTGACCTGCCGCGAGCAGGAGTTGCTGACACTGCTCTTCTCCGGCACCACCGACGAATCCGCCGCCGCCCGCCTCGGTGTCTCGGTGCGCACGGTGCGCCGGATGGTCGCCGACATCATGAACCGGCTCGGTGCCCGCAGCCGGTTCCAGGCCGGCGCCAAGGCCGTCGACCGCGGCTGGCTGATGGCGAAGGCGGGCTGATGACGACCTCGACTCCCGGCCGTGTCCTGCTGGTGGCCCAGCGGCCAGGCGCGTACCCGACCATCGGTGACGCGTTGACGGAAGCGTCCGACGGCGCCGTCATCACCATCGCGGGCGGTGAATACGCGGAAACCGTCGAGCTGACCGGCCTCCGGGTGACCCTGGCCGCGGCGGACGGCGCCACCGTCGTCGTCGACGGCCGGGGCGCGGACCGGCCCGTTTTCCGTGTCACCGGCGGAGCGCTCGTCCTCGAAGGGATCGAAGTCCTGGCGGGCGGCGCGTCCGCGATCCAGGCCGACGACACCGAACTCGCGGTCCGCGACTGCACCGTCTCCGGCGGACGCGGTCCGGCGATCGCGATCCGCGGCACGACGGCGTTCACCGTGAGCGGGTGCGTGATCTCGGGCGCGGAACAGGGAATCCTCGTCGACGGCTCGCCAGGGCGGATCGAGGACACCACCGTCGAAGACGTGACGGGCGACGGCATCACCCTCGGGCAGGGCGCCGATCCGGTCGTGCTCCGCTGCACGGTCACCGGTTGCGGGCTGCGGGGAATCTACGTCTACCAGTACGCCCGGCCGGTCGTCGAAGGCTGCACGGTTTCGCACACCGGTCACGAAGGCATCGCCGTCGCGCACCACGGGGTGCCGGTTCTCAACCGCTGCACGGTCACCGACACCCGGGGCCCGGGGATCGCCTTCGCGTCCGGTTGCGGTGGCGAGATCTCCGGTTGCCGGGTCTCGAACACCGCGGAACCGGGTATCGCGATCGCCGAAGGGGCGACGCCGACGATCGGTGACACCGCGGACCCCGGCACCGTGGGGGACAACGCGCTGGACGAGATGCTCGCCGAACTCGACGGGATGATCGGCCTCCCCGGCGTCAAGGAAGAGGTCCGCTCGCTGGTCGACGAGTTGCAGGTCAACGAATGGCGCCGCCGGGCCGGGCTGCCGGTCGGCGCCGCCGGGCACCATCTGATCTTCGCGGGCGCGCCCGGCACCGGGAAGACGACGGTCGCGCGGATCTACGGCAAACTGCTGAAGGCGCTGGGAGTCCTGCCGGTCGGCCAGTTCCGCGAGGTGTCCCGCCGGGATCTCGTCGGGCAGTACATCGGGCACACCGCGGAGAAGACCGCGACGGTGTTCGAGGAGGCCAAGGGCGGCGTCCTGTTCATCGACGAGGCGTACACGCTCACGCGGCTCGCCGGCTCCGGCGGCGATTTCGGCCAGGAGGCGATCGACACCCTGGTCCCGTTGATGGAGGAACATCGCGACGAGGTGGCGGTGATCGTGGCCGGGTACACCGGCGAGATGGTCGACTTCCTCGCCGCCAACCCCGGTCTCGCGTCCCGCTTCGGCAAGACGATCGAGTTCGAGAACTACAGCCCCGACGAGCTGCTCGCCATCTTCGGGCGGATGGCGTCGGCGGGCGACTACGAACTCGATCCCGCCGCGGGCCCGGTGCTCACCGGGCACTTCCGGCGCGTTTCCGGCGACGTCAACTTCGGCAACGCCCGGGACGCGCGCCTGCTGTTCGAGAAGGCGCGCACGGCTCAGTCACAACGTTTGCGGCTGCTGGGCCGGATGCCCGCGATCGAAGAACTGCGCGGGTTGCACGTGGCCGACGTGGAGGCGGCCATCGCGCGCTAACGTTCAAGTGTGCGGGTGCTGGTGACCGAGGACGACGAAAACTTGCGGGTGGCGCTGGAATTCGCGCTGCGCGGGGACGGGTTCGCGGTGGACACCGCCGCCGACCTGCCGGGCGCGGACGAGGCGCTGATGGTGAACGCCTACGACTGCGCGGTGTTCGACCGGATGCTGCCTTCGGGCGACTCGCTGGCCTACGTGCGCAACCGGCGCAGCGCCGGATGGCCGCTGCCCGTGCTGTTCCTGACCGCGCGCGACAGCGTCGCCGACCGGATCGACGGCCTGCGCGTCGGCGGCGGTGACTACCTGGTCAAACCCTTCGCGATGCCGGAACTGATCGCGCGGGTGCGCAGCCTGTGCCGCCGCGACATGGCCGGGCAGGCGGTGGTCCTGCGGTGCGCCGACGTCGAACTCGACACCGGCAGGCACCAGATCTCGCGGGCGGGCGTGCTGCTCACCGTGACGCGCAAGGAGTATCTCGTCATGGAGCGGCTGATGGCCGCGACCGGGCGGCCGGTCTCGCGGCGGGAACTGATCCGGTACGCGTGGGACGAGATGGCCGATCCGGCGTCCAACGTGCTGGACGTCGTGATCGCGCGGCTGCGGCGGAAGCTCAAGGACCCGCCGCTGATCCACACCGTGCGGGGGTCGGGTTACCGGATGGCGCCGCTCTGACTCGACGGACGGGAAGCGTTGCGCCGCTCAGGTGGCCCTTGGTGAACTCCGTGGTCGAGGTGAGTCGCGAACGTGGCTTTCGCGATACGGCCACGAGTGCGGCCACGCCCTCCCGGGCCGGAACCGCCCCCGAACGAGACCATCGCCACTCCGTTCGTCCCGGATGTGCCATGCTCGACAGCGCACGAGGCGGCGAAACCGAGAGGTGACGAGGGTGTCCATCTGGGCAGGCGTGATCAATTTCGTCCGGGCGCGGTACGAGGTGCTCGAAGAGCGGGACGGCTGGCTCCGGTTCCGGGTCGACACCGGCGACGGCCGCGGCCAGCAGGTGTCCTTGCACCACTTGCCCGACCACGACGGCGCGGAGTGGGTGGAGATCTCGTCCCCGGTCGGCTGGGCCGACAAGATCGATCTGCGGCGCCTGCTCGAACTGGCGGGCGGTGATTCGGTCGGCGGCGCTGCGGTGGTGGACGGTGTCGCGCTGCTCAAGCACACGATCCCGCTGGTCGACCTCAACCTGGTCAGCGAGTTCGAACACCCGCTGAAGGCGCTCGTCACGCGCGCCGACACCTTCGAACACGAACTCACCAAGGCCGACGAGTTCTGATCGTTCCCGTCCTTCCGGGACGGGAACGGTGAAGGCCCCCTGCGCCGCAGGGGGCCTTCACTCGTTTCGGCTCAGAGACGCTCCTGCAGCGCGTCCGCGGCGGCGAGGAGGTCCGCGGCCCAGCGCGCCCCCGGCTTACGCCCTATACGTTCGATGGGCCCGGAAACCGACACCGCGGCGACGACGGTGCCCGTCGAATCCCGTACCGGCGCCGAGACACTCGCCACACCGGGTTCCCGCTCCGCCACGCTCTGGGCCCAGCCGCGGCGGCGGACTTCGAGCAGCGTGCGCTCCCCGTACACCGCCTCGGTGAGGATCGTGCGCTGGGTGTGCGGATCCGACCACGCGGCGAGCACCTTCGCGCCGGAGCCCGCGGTCATCGGCAGCCGGGAACCGATCGGCACCGTGTCCCGGAGCCCGCTCGGCGGCTCGGCGGTCGAAACGCAGACACGCTGGACGCCGTCGCGGCGGTACAGCTGAACGCTTTCGCCGGTGATGTCACGCAATTTCGGCAGCACCGAACTCGCCGCGTCGAGCAGCGGGTCGGTCGAACCGCCCGCCAGTTCCGCGAGCGCGGTACCCGGGCGCCAGCGCCCGTCGGGGCCCCGGCGCAACAGGCGATGCACTTCGAGGCCGACCGCGAGCCGATGCGCCGTCGCGCGCGGCAAACCGGTCCGCGTGCACAGTTCCGCCAGGCCACAAGGATCTTCGGCCACGGCCTGAAGCACGGCCACGGCCTTGTCGAGTACTCCGATACCGCTATGCTGTCCCACAAGCCGATACTATCTTCCCGAAGTTTGAGATGTCCAGATGGTGGGAAGTACCGATTTCACCGCATGTGAGGAGCCGGAAATGCCCCGGACACTGGCCGAGAAAGTGTGGGAGTCGCACCTGGTGCGGCGCGGCGAGGGGGCCGAGCCCGACCTGCTCTACATCGATCTCCACCTGCTGCACGAGGTCACCAGCCCGCAGGCGTTCGACGGACTCCGCCTGGCGGGCCGGAAACTGCGCCGCCCCGACCTCACCATCGCCACCGAGGACCACAACGTCCCGACGATCGACATCGAGCTGCCGATCGCGGATCCCGTGTCCCGCACCCAGGTCGACACCCTTCGCGCCAACTGCGAGGAGTTCGGCGTCCGGCTGCACCCGATGGGCGACGCCGAGCAGGGCATCGTGCACGTCATCGGCCCGCAGCTGGGCCTGACCCAACCGGGAATGACCGTGGTGTGCGGCGACAGTCACACCTCGACGCACGGTGCCTTCGGCGCCATGGCGTTCGGCATCGGCACCTCCGAGGTCGAACACGTGATGGCCACGCAGACCCTGCCGCTCCGTCCATTCAAGACGATGGCGATCACGGTTGAGGGCACAGTTGGCGAGTCCGTGACGGCCAAGGACATCATCCTCGCGGTGATCGCGAAGATCGGCACCGGCGGCGGGCAGGGCTACGTCCTCGAGTACCGCGGCGAGGCCATCGAAAAGCTGTCGATGGAAGCCCGGATGACGGTGTGCAACATGTCCATCGAAGCCGGCGCGCGCGCCGGGCTCATCGCGCCGGACGAGACGACGTTCGAGTATCTGAAGGGCCGTCCGCACGCTCCGCAGGGCGCGGACTGGGACGCCGCCGTCGAAAACTGGCGCGAACTGCGCACCGACGACGACGCCGTCTTCGACGCCGAGGTGCGCCTGAACGCCGACGAGCTCACGCCTTTCGTGACCTGGGGCACGAACCCGGGCCAGGGTCTCCCGCTGGGCGCCGAGGTGCCCGACCCGGAGCGCATCGGCGACGAGAACGAGCGCATCGCCGCTGAGAAGGCCCTGTCCTATATGGACCTGAAGCCGGGCACGCCGCTGCGTGAGATCGCGGTCGACACCGTCTTCCTCGGCTCGTGCACGAACGGCCGGATCGAGGATCTGAGGGCCGCCGCGGACGTCCTGCGCGGGCACAAGGTCGCCGATTCGGTCCGGATGCTCGTCGTCCCCGGCTCGATGCGCGTCCGCCAGGCGGCGGAAGCCGAAGGGCTGGACCGGGTCTTCACCGAAGCGGGCGCGGAATGGCGTCAGGCGGGCTGCTCGATGTGCCTCGGCATGAACCCGGATCAGCTCAAGCCGGGCGAGCGCAGCGCGTCGACCTCGAACCGCAACTTCGAAGGCAGGCAGGGCAAGGGCGGCCGGACGCATCTGGTCTCGCCGCTCGTGGCGGCCGCCACGGCCGTGCGGGGCACGCTGTCCAGCCCCGAAGACCTCCAGCCCGCCGTCGCTCGCTGACATCGCTGACATCCGCGAAGGAGTTCCCAACATGGACGCGTTCACCCACCACACCGGCGTCGGGGTCCCGCTGCGCAGGTCCAACGTGGACACTGACCAGATCATCCCGGCCGTCTACCTCAAGCGCGTGAGCCGCACCGGCTTCGAGGACGGGCTCTTCGCCGCCTGGCGTTCCGACGAGTCGTTCATCCTCAACCAAGAGCCCTTCAAGACCGGGTCGGTCCTGGTCGCGGGCCCGGACTTCGGCACCGGTTCCTCCCGCGAGCACGCGGTGTGGGCCTTGATGGACTACGGATTCCGGGTCGTGATCTCCTCCCGGTTCGCGGACATCTTCCGCGGCAACTCGGGCAAGCAGGGCCTTGTCGCCGCTCAGGTCGAGCAGGCGGACGTCGAACTGCTGTGGAAGCTGCTCGAAAACGAGCCCGGGACGGAGGTCACGGTGGACCTCGAGTCGAAGACGGTACGAGCCAAGGACTTCACCGCGCCCTTCCAGATCGACGACTACACCCGCTGGCGGCTCCTCGAAGGGCTCGACGACATCGCCCTGACACTCCGCCACGCGGAGGAGATCGACACTTTCGAGACCCAGCGCCCCTCCTGGAAGCCGGTGACCCTCCCGGCCGCCTCCTCCTAAGGCCCGCCGAAGGGGGCGGATTCCCTTGCTGAGCAGGGAATCCGCACCCCGGCCGGGGGTCCTCACAACAGCCCCGAAACCACACCGAACGGCACCTCGAGAGGCCCCGAAGGGGTCCCTCGGGAGGCGGAACAGCCCCCGAGACAAGGGAAATTTCCGCGCGTCGTTTGGAATTTGTGCTGCATTGGTAATACCGTGTGCGCTAAGTCGGCCGACGGGGCCGTGTACAAGTAGTTCTTCTTGGAGGACTGGAATGGCCAACAAGGCCCAGCTGATCGAGGCGCTGTCGGAGCGCCTGGGCGACAAGAAGGTCGCGTCGGAGGCCGTCGATGGCCTTGTCGACATCATCATCCGGACGGTCAACAAGGGCGAGAAGGTGAACATCACCGGCTTCGGTGTGTTCGAGAAGCGCGCCCGCGCCGCCCGCACCGCGCGGAACCCGCGCACCGGTGAGACCGTTCGCGTCAAGAAGACCAACGTGCCCGCGTTCCGCGCCGGCACGACCTTCAAGGACGTCATCAGTGGTTCGAAGAAGCTGCCGAAGGCCACCGCTGTGAAGCGCGCGACCGCCGGCACCGCCACTCGCACCACCGCCACCCGCGCGACGACGACCCGGACGGCCGCCAGCCGCCCGGCCGCGACGCGTTCCACGACCACGCGGACCCGCGCCGCCGCCACGACGACGCGTGCCGCCGCGAAGCCGGCCGCCAAGGCGACCGCGACCAAGGCGGCGGCCAAGACGACCGCCACCAAGGCCGCGCCGAAGACCGCCGCCAAGGCCACGACTCGCGCCACCACGGCCAAGAAGGCGACCGCCACCAAGGCCGCCGCGAAGCCGGCCGCCAAGGCGACCGCCGCCAAGGCTCCCGCGAAGAAGGCTCCGGCCAAGCGGACTTCGGCTGCCGCGAAGAAGAAGTAAGCTCCCTCCTGAGGAGAGAGCCAACGGCAGGGCCCCGCGTTCCGCGCGGGGCCCTGCCGCATTTTCAGGGCCTTGATCGGCGCTGACGCGCTCGCGCGCGGCCTGCGGGGATCTTTGTCCCGCTTCGGATCCGCGGCTCCCCAGTGGCGTCTGTGACGTGATTCTCGTGCCGGTGGGCGAAGTCGCGGAAAAGAATCCGCTTCGACCTGTCACCCCGATGGAGGCGCCGTCCCGGTAGTGGCTCCACAGTGGAGCGATGAGTGCGGGTCCGTATCGACACAGCCGGAGTAGGCGTGTCACCCACGTGGGGGAGCGGCGCCCCCGGATTTCCTTTGGGGGCCAAGCCTGACGCGAGGGGTTGCGAAAGCCACTTTCGCAACGTGGGCTCGGCCGATGCGGGGGCGCCGTGGCAAGTCGCGAAAGCCACTTTCGGGACATCAGACGTCGCGAAAGTGGCTTTCGCGACACCCGAGAGTCCCAGGCGGTAGCAAAGGTCCCTTGCTCCCGCGCGCGCGTCCGAAGTCCGCACTGTCAGTCAGCATCGCTACGCACGGTGAGGGGTGTGCGGAAATAGGGACAGTCAACGTCTCTATTCCCACACACCCCCGGGAGACCCAGGCGGTAGCAAAGGTCCCTTGCTCTCTTTCCGCAGGTCAGTTGGCGTGCAGGGCCGCGTTCAGCTCGATGCCGACGCCGGTGCGCGCGACGACCTCGACGGCGCCGGTCCCGGAGTTCCGCCGGAACACCGCGCCCGAGATACCGGACAGCTCCATCGCCTTCACGACCTTGCCCTCGAAGGTCACCTTCGTGCCGGCCGTGACGTACAGGCCCGCTTCGACGACCGAGTCGTCGCCGAGCGAGATGCCGACGCCGCCGTTCGCGCCGATCAGGCAGCGCTCGCCGATCGAGATGGTCTCCTTGCCGCCGCCGGACAGCGTGCCCATGATCGACGCGCCGCCGCCGACGTCGGAGCCGTCGCCGACCACGACGCCCGCCGAGATCCGGCCTTCGACCATGGAGGCGCCGAGCGTGCCGGCGTTGAAGTTGATGAAGCCCTCGTGCATGACCGTGGTGCCGTTGGCCAGGTGCGCGCCGAGCCGGGCGCGGTCGGCGTCGGCGATGCGGACGCCGGCCGGCACGACGTAGTCCACCATCCGCGGGAACTTGTCGACGCTGTACACGGTGACGTTGCCGCGCGCCCGCAGCCGCAGCCGGGTCGCTTCGAAGCCCTCGACGGGGCACGGCCCGTGGTTGGTCCACACGACGTTCGCCAGCAGGCCGAAGATGCCGTCGAGGCTCGCGCCGTGCGGCCGGATCAGCCGGTGCGACAGCAGGTGAAGCCGCAGGTAGACGTCGTGCGTGTCGCCGGGGGCGTCGGCGAGCCGGGCGATGGTCGTGCGGACCGCGACGACCTCGACACCGCGATCGGTGTCCGGGCCGAGCTGGGCGGCCGCGGCCTCGCCGAGGGCTTCGGAGGCCTCTTCGGCGGTCAGCCGCACCGTGCCGGCCTTGCTGTCGGTGCCGTCGGTCAGCTTGGGCAGCGGGAACCAGGTGTCCAGTACCGTGCCGTCCGTCGTGACGGTGGCCAGTCCGACGCCGGTGGCGCCGGTCGTTTCGGGGTCAGGGGTCTGCTCGCTCACGACCTGAACGGTAACCCAGAGAGCCTCCTCAGCCGCCGACGAGGCTCTTCACACTGGTCAGCGCCGCCGCCATGTCGCCGAGCGCTTGGCCGCACGGGCCGCCGGAAGCCGCCTGGTCCTGGCAGTTCGCGGTGCGGTAGGCGGCGATCGGGCGCTCCAGCGCGTCGGCGTGCGACGACAGGTCCGGGCGGCGCTTGCGGATGGTGCCCGCCGCGCTGAAGAGCTCGGTCACGTACTTCTGGCAGCCCTTGGGCGATTCGGTCCCCGGTGCGACGTAGCACTGATCGGTGGTCAGCGCCTTGAGCTTGATCGGCAGCACGTCCGGCCCGGTGCTCTGGGTCGGCCGGACCGTCACCGGGACTTCGTTCGATCCGCACCCGCTGAGCACCAGGAGGAGGGCGACCAAGATCGTTCGCATGCGCACTCCTTCACGGTAGTCCTGGGCCCCCGGCGGTACGGTGCGGGCATGCCTTCGCTCGACTTGCACGCCGATCCCGTCGACCTCACCGCCGCGCTGGTGGACATCTTCAGCGTCTCGGAGCAGGAGAAGGTGATCGCGGACACCGTGCAGGCCGCGCTCCAGGCGCAGGCGCCGCATCTCGAGGTGATCCGCAACGGTGACGCGGTCCTCGCCCGCACGAACCTCGGCCGTCCGTCGCGGGTGCTGCTGGCCGGGCATCTCGACACCGTTCCGGTGAACGAGAACCTGCCCGTGCGCCGCGAGGGGACCGGTGACGACGAGATCCTGCACGGTCTCGGCACCGTCGACATGAAGAGCGGCGACGCCGTCTTCCTGCACCTCGCCGCCGCACTCCGGGAGCCGAGGCACGACATCACCTTCGTGTTCTACGACTGCGAAGAGATCGAAGCGACGAAGAACGGTCTCGGCCGCATCGAGCGCGAGCTGCCCGAGTGGCTGCGAGCCGACCTCGCGATCCTCGGTGAGCCGTCGAACGGCGGAATCGAGGGCGGCTGCCAGGGCACGATGCGGATCGAGATCCGCGTCGACGGCGTCCGGGCGCACACCGCGCGCGGCTGGATGGGCGTCAACGCGATCCACGGTCTCGCCGAACCGCTGCGCAGGCTGGCCGGGTACACGTCGCGGGTGGTCGACATCGACGGCCTGACCTACCGCGAAGGCTTGCAGGCCACGAAGATCGGCGGTGGCGTCGCGGGCAACGTCGTCCCGGACGAGGCCGTGCTCACGATCAACCACCGGTTCGCGCCCGACAGGAGCGCCGAACAAGCCGAGGCGCACCTTCGAGAGGTCTTCGAGGGTTACGACGTCAAGATTGTCGACTTGTCGCCTGGCGCGCTGCCCGGGCTGAGCGCTCCCGCCGCGGCCGAGCTGGTCGCCGCGGCCGGGGGCAAGGCGGTCGCGAAGCTGGGCTGGACCGACGTCGCGCGCTTCGCGGCTCTCGGGATTCCGGCGGTGAACTTCGGCCCCGGCGACCCGACGCTCGCGCATACCCGCCAGGAGAACGTTCGAGCGGGTGAGATCCGACAGGTCTCCGCGGTGCTGCGCGAATTCCTCAGCTAGCCAGGGCGAGCCATTCGACGAGGGCCTGCTCCGGGCCGCCATAGGTCAACTGCGAGATGGCGAACATCGGGGCGACCACGCGGCTCCAGGCGTACAACCGGTCCTCGTCGAGCCCGCACGCGTTCGCCACCGAGCGGCAACGGGCCTCGACACCTTCGTACCCGGCGCCGCTCACCACGTAGTCGACGGCGTCGAAGCACGGATCACCCACGCACGCCTTCGGATCGATCGCGATCAGACCGCGCGAGCCGCCGTCCAAGGCGTTGCCGAGATGCAGATCGCCGTGGAGCAACACGACGCCGGCCTGCGTGTCCAGCAGCTTCTCGCAGCGCTCGATCGCCCGCCGCCAGGTGTCCGGGCCGATCCTGGCGGCGATGGCCGGTTCGGTGATCCGTTTGCCGATCCGGTCGAACGACTCCTCGAACCGGCCCCGCAGGGTCCAGGGCCAGTCCGCGGGCGGGGCGACGGAATGCAGGGCGGTGAGCAGTTCTCCCCACTGTCCCGGCAGGGGCGACAGCGGCAGGTCTTCGGCCGGGGTGCCCGGCCGGATCTCTTCCAGCACCATCGCGCCGGCGTCCGCGTCGGCGGCGAGGACGGCGGGCACCCGGCCCGAGGGCGCGAACACCCGCAGCATTTCGAGCTGTTTGGTCAGCAGCGCGCCGTCCGGGCTGAGTTTGAGCACCGCCGGCGTCCCGTCGGACCAACGGCAGCGCAGAACGACGGACGAAGCCCCGCTCTCGAACAGTTCGCCGAGCTCGAAGTCCCATCGAGAGGCCAGCCGCGCGGCTAGGGCGGGGACCCCGGCGAGCCATCCGTCGGCGTCGGCACCGAACCGGCTCACCAACCGGGCACTGATGTCTTCCAAGTCCACTTCGGTCACTGGGAAACGTCCTCCTCGGCTCCGAGAAGGAGCAGTCCATGCCGCAGTAGGTCCGCAGCCTCTTCGAAGCGCCCCTGGTCGCGAAGGAGCTCTCCCGCTTTGTCGATCGAAGCAGCCAAGACGCCACGAGTGTCGTGGAGGGCGGCTACGTCGATGGCGTGCGCGAAGCCTGCTTCGGCTGCTTCGAGGTCTCCACGGGCTAGAGCCAGTGAGCCCTGTTGGAACGTGAGTGAAGCAGACAGCGGCGAGTCCTCCGAGATGGCTTCGGTTGCTTCGGAGAGTAGCGCGGCGGCGTCGTCGAGACGACCGAGTTCACGGCAGACGTCGGCGAGCTCCAGCGTGACGGTCTGATCGGGCGCGGCCGCGCGTGACGCGCGAAGATCCGCGAGAGCGCCTTCGAGGTCGTCAGCCCGCCGGTGCAGCGCCCGCGCGAACAGGCACCGCGCCAGCACCGGCCGCAGGGCGCGTTCGTGGAGCAGGTCGTGCAGCGCGGACACGGCGACGACGGCGTCGGCCAGCCGCCCTTCGCTGAGATAGGACTCGGCCAGCCGTCGCTGGTTCTCGGCGAGTTCTGCCAGGATCTCCTCGCCGCCGCGAGCCAGCCGAAGTGCCTCGACCGCGTGATGCGCGGCCTGGGTGTTCTCGCCGAGGCGGAGCTGCCCGTCGGCGAGGTACGCGTGCAGGGTCAGCAGGAGCACCGGATGCGGGTGACGGCCGCGGCTCGCGTCGAGCGCGGTCCGGAGCAGGTGCATCGCGTGATGCGGCTCGCCCCGGTCGAGCAGGACGTTCGCCCGCGACGCGGCGGCCAGTTCGCGGTACGGCGGGATGTCGTCGGTGAGCGCGGCTTCGGCGGCGGCCACCGACCGCGCCCTGGCGTCGCCCTCGGTGGACCGCGCGAGCCACAGCCAGGCGAGGCCGGCCTGGCGGTCGCGGCCGATCTTCTCGGCCCGCCGGGCCAGCCGCCGCATCTTCGGCGGAGAACCGTTCCCCGCCAGGAAGTCCGCGGCGGCGGCCGCGATGTCCAGATCGAGCCGGACGTCGTCGCGGGGCGACGTCACGCCGAGCAGTTCGCCGGTGTCCACGCCGAGCCGCGCGGCGAAATGGCGCATCGCGTCACCGGAGGGCGTCCGCGCGCCCGTCTCGACGGACGAGACGTACGCGGCGGTGTAGTGCGGTTCGGCGAGTTCACGCTGGGTGAGGCCGCGTTCGGCGCGGAGCCGCCGCAGCCGTCCGCCGACCTCCTCGCCCATGACCGAGAACGATACGTGCGGACGTGCCGAAAGGTTGCGCGCGCGGTCCCACAACCTCTCCTGGCCCCTGCTCGTACTCCTGGACGTGACCGAAGATCTCCGGAGGGACCGATGACCGCGCGCCGGGCGCTGGCTCTCGCCGTGTGCGCCTTGATGGTGGCCGGCTGCGAAAGCCATTCGGTCGCCCCTCCCGCGGTGACACCGGTCGTCGTTCCCTCGACGACGCCGTCCTCCACGCCGAAGCCCGTGCTGGCACCGCCGTCCGCCGAAATCACCTACCCACAGGCGGGATCCGGCCGATGGCTGTTCCCGCCCGGCGAAGGTCCGGTCGCCGGGCAGACCGGGAGGCTGCTGCGGTACCGCCTCGCCGTCGAAGCCGACATCGCGGGTGTGAGCGTCGACGCCTTCACCAAGGCGGTCGAGCTCACTTTGGCGGATCCGCGCGGCTGGACCGCCGGCGGGCGATGGCGGTTGCAGCGGGTCGGCCCGGACGGTCCGGCGGATTTCACGATCCACCTCGCCACACCGGGGACACGGGACGTGCTGTGCGGCAGGCCCGACGGCTACACCTCGTGCCGCAATGGCAACAACGTCGTGCTCAACGTCGCGCGCTGGGCGAACGGCGTGCCCGGTTACGGCGCGCCGCTGACCGTCTATCGGCAGTACATGGTCACGCACGAGGTCGGGCACCGGCTCGGGCGCGGCCACGAGAAATGTCCCGCGCCGGGCGCGCTCGCGCCGGTGATGCAGCAGCAGACGCTCGGCCTACACGGCTGCACCGCGAATCCGTGGCCCTACCCCGACGGGAAGCAGCACTCGGGCCCTTCGGGGGAGTACGACGACCCGATCCCAAGCGGCGAATCGTGAGTTACGCCCCCAATCACGCGTGTTACGTCTCTGATCACGCGAGTTCCCCGGTTCCGCACGGCGAGCCCGCGTGACGGAACTCGTAACTCGCGTGATTGGACGGCGAACTCGCGTGATTGAAGGCGTAACTCGCGTGATCAGACGGACGACACGAGGGATCAGCGGCCCTGCAGGGACTTCACGTTCTGCCCGAAGGTCCAGTTCCGTGAGCCGTCCCAGTTGATCGACCAGGTCATCAGGCCCTTCAGGGCCGGAATGCTGCGGTACGCCTGGGAGACCAGGCTCGGCGACATGTAGCCGCCGCCGGCACCCGCCTGCGCGGGCAGGCCAGGGGCCTGCTTGTCGTAGGGGACGCGGATCGTCTGGCCCTGGATCACCAGGCCCTTGTCGAGGCAGTTGGTCTGCGCGACGAAGCCCTGGACCGTCCCCGCCTGGTACGAATCACCGGAGCAGCCGTACATGCTTCCGTTGTAGTACTGCATGTTCAGCCACCACAGCCTGCCGTTGTCCGCGTACTTCTTGATGATCGGCAGGTACGCGCCCCAGATCGAGCCGTAGACGACGCTGCCGCCGGTGACGTACGCGGTCTCGGGCGCCATGGTGAGCCCGAAGTTCGGCGGCATCGCGGCGAGCACACCGTCGATGATGCGGATGAGGTTCTTCTGCGACGCGGAAAGCGTCGCGATGTTCCCGCTGCCGACCAGGCCGGTTTCGATGTCGATGTCGATCCCGTCGAAGTTGTACTTCTTCAGGATCGGCACGATGGTCGCGACGAATTTGTCCGCCACGGTGGCCGAATTCAGATCGATTCCCGCGGTGGCACCGCCGATGGACATCAGGATGGTCGCTCCCGCGTCCTTCGCGGCGCACATTTCGGACGGGGTCGCGACCTTCACAGTCGCGTCCATCCCGTCCTCCCATTTGACCGTTCCGTCGGACAGGATGACCGGAAAGGCCGCGTTGATCACGTTGTACCCATTGGCTTTGATGCGGGCGTCGGTGATCGGGATCCAGCCCATCGGGGGATGGACGCCGTTCGAAGCGCCGTCCCAGTTCTCCCAATAGCCCTGCAGGACCTTGCCCGCGGGCTTCGATTTGACCGCGCAGACCTCGGCGTCGGGTGACGCCTGCGCCGAGCCCAAGGCGACGAGGGTGGTGACGGCGAGTACCGCCGCGCCGGTGATTGCGAGCAGCCGTGAGACGCGACCGAACATACCCAGCTCCCATCTCGAAAGCGGTTGGAACGAACAGGAAGCGGCCGTTCGGCTCAACATAGGTCGCGGTACCAGGCCCACGCTACCGACGATCGGGTGGTCTAGACCAGATATCGATAAGTTGTCCGCAAATCTCCCTCACGTACGAAGGCCATCCCACGAGGCCGGGTGTCCTCGTGAGATGGCCTTCGCCATTCGGATGGTCAGACGGTGATGGTCCAGCTGTCGAGCGTGCCGGTGTCCTGCGAGTAGGCGTCGTAGACCACGAGGGTCCAGGTGCCCGCCGCGACCTCGTTGGTCACGTTCACCGAGTAGTTCCGCGTGCCCAGGTCGGTGCACGGCAGGTATCCCGTGGGCTTGACCGAGTACGTGCTGCCGTCGGGGGCCCGCAGGCTGATGCGGAGGTCCTCGGAGCAGGTGTGCGTCCCGGTGACCGTCACCTTCACCGGGGACACCGCGTTGCCGGTGGCGGTGGAGGTGATCGGGCTGTTGACCGTCGCGTAGTCGTTCAGCGCGTAGTCGGTGCCGTTGGTGAACGTGCGCACGCTGACGTCGCCGACGGTGAGCGTGTACTGCGCGGTGCGGTCCACCGAGGTCCCGTCACCGGTCACCGTGATCGTGCTGGTGCCGTTGGGAGTGCTCGCCGACGTCGCGATGGTGAGCGTCGAGGATCCGCCGGACTGCACCGAAGCGGGGTTGAACGTCGCGGTCGCTCCCGCGGGGAGGCCGCTGGCGCTCAGCGAAACCGATTGTGCCGCACCGGAAGTCGTCGCGGTGTTGACCGTGACGGTCGCCGACTGTCCCGCTTGGACGGTGCCGGAGGACGGCGAGAGGCCGAGCGAGAAGTCGGGACCCGTCGACGTGCCGACGGCGAGCTTCCAAAGGGCGTACGCGATCGCGTCGCTGTTCTTTTCCAGCGGGGTGTCCGGGATGTTCGACAGCGTGTCGCACGCGCGGTGGTAACAGCTGTCGAACGCCCGTCCGGCGGTGCCGCCCCACTTCTGTTGCTGCGCCGCGCTCTTCGTGTACCCGGCGCCGGTCGCGAGACCGCCGACCGGGATACCGGCGCTCTTGAACGACGCGTGGTCCGAACGGCCGTCGCCTTCGGTGTCGCCCTCGGTCTGGATGCCGATCGTCCGGAAGTACTCGTCGAACACGGCCTTGACCGAAGCGACGTCGTCATAGACGAAGTAGCCCCAGTTGTCGGAGCCGATCATGTCGAAGTTCAGGTAGGTCTTGATCTTCGTGCGCTCGGTCTGCGGAAGGCTGTTGACGTAGAACCTGGACCCGCGGAGACCGGACTCCTCGTCGGCCCACCAGCCGAAGCGGACCCGCTTGGCCATCGTGGGATTCTCGCGGGCCAGGGTCAGCGCGACTTCGAGGATCGAGGCCGAGCCCGAGCCGTTGTCGTTGATGCCGGGGCCGGCGCTGACGCTGTCGAGGTGCGCGCCGAGCATGATGACCTGGCTCGCGTCACCCTGCGGCCATTCCGCGATGATGTTCTGGTTCGAGCCCGCGCAGCTCGTGCAGGACTGCAAAGTGACGTTGTAACCCGCGTCGCGCAGCTTCTGCGCCACATAGGACACCGACGCCGGGTAGCCCGGCCGTCCGGCGGCGCGGTTGCCGCCGTTCTGGTTGGCGATGGTCTGCAACGCGCTCAAATGCGCCTTGACGTTGGCGAGCGAGATGTCCGGTGCGGCGGCGGCCGTGACCGCCTGCGCGGGCGCCGTGACGACACCCAGTACGGCGGCCATGCCGACGATGGCCGCTCCTATTCGCTTTCCCCACTTCATGCCGGGGTCTTCCTTTCCGAGGTGATGGTCCGTGAAGGCCTCCTTCCCTACGCTGAAAGTAGGGAAGGAGGCCTTCACGGAACGGGAATCAGACGGTGATGGTCCAGCTGGAGAGCGTGCCGGTGTCCTGCGAGTAGGCGTCGTAGACCACGAGGGTCCAGGTGCCCGCCGCGACCTCGTTGGTCACGTTCACCGAGTAGTTCCGCGTGCCCAGGTCGGTGCACGGCAGGTATCCCGTGGGCTTGACCGAGTACGTGCTGCCGTCGGGGGCCCGCAGGCTGATGCGGAGGTCCTCGGAGCAGGTGTGCGTACCCGTGACCGTCACCTTCACCGGGGACACCGCGTTACCGGTGGCGGTGGAGGTGATCGGGCTGTTCACCGTGCCGTAGTCACGCAGCGCGTAGTCGGTGTCGTTGGTGTAGGTCCGCACGTCGCCGCCGCTGCCGACGGTCAGCTTGTACTGCGCGGTGTGCGTACCGCTCGCCGCGGTGCCGGTCACCGTGATGGTGCTGGTGCCGTCAGGGGTGTCCGCCGACGTCGCGATGGTGAGCGTCGAAGACGACCCGGACTGCACGGTGGCCGGGTTGAACGTCGCGGTCGCGCCGGCGGGCAGGCCGCTGGCGCTGAGCGACACGGACTGCGCCGCACCGTTGACGGTCGCGGTGTTCACCGTGACGGTGGCCGACTCGCCCGGCTCGACCGAACCCGACGCCGGGGTGACGCCGACCGAGAAGTCGTCGCCCTGCGGGGTGCACGAGGTCGGCTCACCGGTCGCCGCGGGAACGCTGATCGCGTTCCACGCCGCCTTGGTGGTGTTGAACTCGGTGCAGGTACCCGGGTACAGCGCGAGCGCCGCTTCCAGGGTGGCCTTGCGAGCCGCGCGGTGGTTCCAGCTGGAGGTCTTCTTCAGCAGGCCGTTGTAGAAGATCTTCGCGGCCTTCTGGATGCCGATCCCGGTGATCGAGGTGTTGTTGCAGGTCGGGCTGGCCGGCTTGCCGGCCGGCGCGGTGCCCTCGGCCAGCAGGTAGAACCAGTGGTTCTGCGGGCCCGCGGCGGCGTGCACCTCGGTGTTCGGGATGGACGACGAGTAGCAGTCGGGGTTGCCGGAGATCCGGCTCGGCTGGTTCATGTAGCGGATCGGCCCGCGGCCGACCAGGTTCACGCCCTCGCCGACGTCGTAGTCGGGGACGTCCTTGGCGTTGTTGGCGTAGTGCTCGGTGATGGCGCCGAAGATGTCACCGGTGGACTCGTTGAGGCCGCCGTTCTCGTTGCCGCTGCCCGCGCCGCCCGGCGTGGTCTGGAAGATGGCGTGGCCGTACTCGTGCGCGACGACGTCCATCGGGGTGGCTTGGCGCTGGCTGTCCGACGAGCGGCCATAGGTGGTCGACGAGCCGTTCCAGTACGCGTTGGCCTGGTTGAGGCCGACGTAGGCGGGGAAGCCGCCGCCGTTGCCGTTGATGCCGTTGCGGCCGAGCCATTCGCCCAGCATCTTCCACTCGGTCTGCACGCCGAAGAGCGCGTCGACACAGGCGGTTTCCAGGTCGGTGCCGGAACCGTTGCCCCAGTTGTCGTCCGGCCCGCTGTAGGGGGAGCCGTTCTGGCGGGCGCAGCTGATGTTGGTGCGCTGCGGGTCGCGCATCGTGTACGTGCCGCCGGAGTTCGTCGTGTCGATGGTGACGTTGCCGGCGTAGTAGCTGTTCCCGGCGCCCAGCGTGCCGACGTCGTTCGATGTCGCCTTCGGTGCGGCGGCGGGGAAGTTGGACATCTTGACGTCGTCACGGGTTTCGAGTACCGCGCCGGTGACGCCGTCGACGAAGACGTGCAGGTTGCTCGGGTTCGCCGCCTTGGTGCCGGCGACGACGACCTCGTAGGCGAGCTTGGGGGAGTTCCCCGCCAGCACGACGAGCTTCGGCGCGACCACACTGTCTACTTTGGACAGCTGGCCGCGCGCGACCTCGGTCGCCTTCGCCGCGGAGATCCTGGCCTTGGTGTCGACCGAGATCGCCGCGGTCTCGGCGGCGCTGGTGCCGCGGACGCGCCCGGCGCCGTCGGCCACCACCACCGCGTCCCCGCCCACGACGGGCAGGCCACGATAGGTTCGTTCGTAAGCGGCGTAGAAGAGTCCTCCGCCGCCGGGGGTCATCCCGACGCGGCGGAAGTCTTCCTGCGCCCCCTTTCGCAGCTGGTCTACCCCGGTCGCGGCGGCCCGGTCGGCCGCGCTCGCGGCCACGGCGTCCGGGCTCGCGGGCTGGATGGTGGCGGTGGTCGCGTTCGCCGGGGTCACCGGGAACGTCATGCTCAGGGCAAGGCCGGCGACGGCCGCCAACCCTGTTCTGAGCCCTCGCTGAACGGTCATGTGAACCTTCCATGGGCAGGACCGTGTACCCGTCCGGCCTTCAGGCGTGGCGGGGAATTCGACCTGGCGGGCGCACGGCGGGGACGGGGAGCGTGCCCATTCGGATAACTGGAGTTATCCCGATGGACACGTCCGAGTAAAGGAGCCGGTCACAAGGTGCGTCAATGCGCCGGATGGCCTAGCGGGGCGGGTGAAGATCCACATGCGAGGAATGAAATGCCTGTGTAGTAAGAGTTTTTCGCGCCATGTGCGATATATGGCGACTTTCGTATGGTTTTCAGCCGGTCGGCCCGAAATCGGACATAGCGGCCGCGCGTACGCCGCGACGGTAGGCCTCGGCGGCTTTTTCGATTAATCCGCGGGCGCGCAGCGTGTCTCCCAAATGCAGTGAGGTGGCGACCAGGGCGCCGCGCAGTTCGGACTTTTCCTGTGCCGTGGCGGCTTCTTCGAGTAGTGCGGTCGCTTCGGGCAGGTCGCCGCGCGCGCGGGCGATGAGTCCCAGTAGCCGGAGAACCTCGGCCCTGGCCTCGATATCGGGGGATCGATCCAGAAGCGGGCGGATCTCTTCGGCGAGTTCGGCCGCCTCGTCGAGCTTCCCTTGGCGGCGGCGGACATCGGCGAGTTCGATGGTCGCGCCGAGTACGCCCTCCCGGGAGCCGGCCTTGGCCAGGAGGTCGCGGGCGAGCCGCAGTTCGGCGTGCGCCTCGTCGAGTTTGCCCAGCCGTCGCCACAGGAAGCCGCGCGCCCATCGGCTCCGGGCGGCGTCGCGGTCGTAGCCGAGGGAGGTGAAAAGGCGCAGTGCCCGCGAAAGGTCCTTCTCCGCGCGCTCGACCAGTCCGATCTCCTGCCACAGTTGCGCGGCCTGCCGGTGATAGCGCGCGGCGATTTCCGCATGGCGGGTGGACGGTAGGACGCGTCGGCCTTCCTCGGCGGCCCGGCGGGCCCGGCGGAGCGCGCCCATTTCGATCAGCGGGTGGATCAACGCGGTCACCAGCGCCAGCTCGGCGTCGGGCTCGCTCGCGCCGGTGGCGCGGAGATCGGCGAGCGCCTTCTCCACAAGGGCGACCGAAGCGCCCAGGTCGCCCGAAAGTGCGCGGCAGGCGGCGACACGGTTGACGATCATCGCGCGCAGCCGGGGCGATGCGGCGTCGGCGAGTTCCATGGCGTACGCGAATCCCTTGTCCGCCAACGGGATGTCGTAGCGCTGCCACTGGACTTCGCCGAGGTGGAACCGCGCGTGGCATTGGACGTCCGGCAGCCGGTACTCCGCCGCCCGGCGTTCCACCCGGGCGAACTCGCGCTCGGCGGCTTCGAGTCCGCCCTTCTGCAACTCGCGATACGCGGCCTCGAGCGCGTCGGTGAGTTCTTCGGCGGCGCCCGGTGGCCGGTCGAAGCGGAGTTCGTCCGCGGTGAGGCCGAGCCGTCCCGCGAGGTGGGAGAGCACGTCGTCCGAGGGCAGGCGGCGGCCCGACTCGACCTTGGCGAGGAAGCCGCGGTCGTAGCGCGGCTCGGCGAGCTCACGCTGAGTCAGCCCGCGTGCCCGGCGCAGCCGCCGGATCCGCGCGCCGAGTGGTTCCGCCCTGGACGGCACCGAACCACGGTAGACGATTTCCCGGCGGGTATCCGGCTGAGCTGGGCGGATATCCGCCAACAACGGCCGGATCCGGTGACTTCCGACCGGCGAAACGGACATATTGACTGGTGGCGCTCGGGGAGCTAGCGTCGTGCGCAATAAAAAGGAAACTTTCTTAACTAAATGTGAGCGGGGCGCCGATGATGGTGAGTTCCTGGTCCCGGACGGTGGCCGCGATGTCGGCACTGGTCCTCGGGGGTTTGACGGTTCCGGCGGTTTCGGCCGCGGCGGCGGTGCGGGGTGAGGTCCGGGTCGACCAGGTCGGCTACGGCATCACCGAGACCAAACACGCCTATCTCCTGTCCAGCGCGCCGGGTTCGTTCTCGGTGGTCGACGAACGCGGCCGGACCGTCCATCGTGGACGGACCGGTCAATCGCTCGGCGCCTGGAACGCGAAGTACCCGGCGGTGTACCAGCTCGACCTGTCGAAGGTCTGGCTGCCGGGCAAGTACCGGATCGAGGTCACCGGCGAGACCAAGGCGACGTCGCCGACGTTCCGGGTGGACACCAAGGACCGGCTCTTCACGCCGCTCGTCCGTGCCACCAACGAGTTCTTCCAGGCGCAGCGCGACGGCGACGACATCATCCCCGGCCGGCTCGACCGCAAACCCTCGCATCTGGCGGACAAACAGGCCACGGTCTACGAATGGCCCGCGTTCGGCGGCGAATTCGGCGACGAGATCACCGAACCGCTGAAGCCGGCGGGCGGGCCGGTCGACGTCGAGGGCGGCTGGGTCGACGCGGGTGATTTCGTCAAGTTCACGTCGAACACGGCGTACTCGCTGACCGAGCTGGGTTACGTGCTCCGCGAGGACTACGACCGGGCGCTGGCCGCGGAGGTCAAGCTCGGCCTCGACTGGCTCGACAAGATGTGGGACGAGAAGAGCAAGACGCTCTACGCCCAGGTCGGCATCGGGACGGGGAGCGACAAGTTCGGCTTCCTCGGCGACCACGACGTCTGGCGGAACCCGCACGACGACGATCCGCTCGACGTGAAACCCGGTGACCCCAAGTACTTCGTGAAGCACCGGCCCGTCTTCCCGGCGAACCCCGGCGGTTCCGCGCTCAGCCCGAACCTCGCCGGCCGCGTGGCCGCCGCGTTCGCGCTCGGCGCGCAGGTCGAGTCGAGGCGGAACCCTTCGCTGGCGAAGAAGTACCTCGCCGAAGCCGCTTCGGTGTTCGCGCAGGCCAAGACCGAGAACGTCGGCGAACTGGTCACCGCGTTCCCGCACGCGTACTACCCGGAGTCGTCCTGGCGGGACGACATGGAGCTCGGTGCGACGCAGCTGGCCCTGGCGGCCAAGGCCCTGCGCGACCCGCGGTCCGCCGAGTGGACGCGGCAGGCGGCGCACTGGGCGAAGGCCTACATCGACGTCGAAGAGAAGAGCACGCTCAACCTGTACGACACCAGCGCGCTGGCGCACGCCGAACTGGCGAAGCTCCTGCGGCACGGCGTCCCGGGTGCCGCGCTCGGTCCGAAGGAACTGATCGGCGATCTGCGGCGTCAGCTCGACGAAGGTGTCGCGAGCGCGGCTCAGAGTCCTTTCCGGACCGCCGTCTCGGTGAAGGAATTCGACGCGGCCAGCAAGAGCTTCGGGTTCGCCGCGACCGAGCGGCTGTACGCGGACCTGACCGGTGACCGCCGGTACGCGGCGTTCGGTTCGCAGCAGCGGAATTTCACCCTCGGCGCGAACGCCTGGGGCGTCTCGCTGGTCGTCGGTGTCGGCACCACGTACCCGCGGTGCCCGCACCACCAGGCGGCGAACCTAGCCGGCGAGGAGAAACTGCTCTACGGCGCCGTCGTGAACGGCCCCAACGGAGCGGAGAACTTCGAGCACATGGAGCTCCCGCCCGGTTCGAAGGACTGCAAGAAGCCCTTCGAAGCCTTCGACACCCCCGAGTCCCGCTACGCCGACGACCTCGCGTCGTGGCCGAGCAACGAGCCCGCCATCGACTTCACCTCGACGGCCATGCTCGCGTTCGCGCTGACCGGACGTTCCTGGTGATCGTGGGGGCCCGCTCACGGGCGGGCCCCCGCGTTCGCGTATCCGACAACTCCTGTTCGCGGCGATGCAGCCGCTCCGGACGGTGACGACGTCGTAGGCTTGGCGGGGTGAGTGAGACAAGCGAGTTCCCCGACGGCCAGTACCCGGAACGTCCGATCGAGCGCCACAAGGGCCCGGTCGTGCTGCGGCGGGATCGCCGTGACCAGGGCAGCACCACCGACCAGCGCCTGCTGGACTCGCGGGGTCCGAGCGACTGGGTGCACACCGACCCGTGGCGCGTGCTGCGGATCCAGGCGGAGTTCGTCGAAGGTTTCGGCGCGCTCGCCGAGGTGCCGCGCGCGGTGACGGTGTTCGGTTCGGCGCGGACCAAGCGGGACCACCCGGAGTACGAACTCGGCCGCAAGATCGGCGGCGCGCTCGCGAACGCGGGCTTCGCGGTGATGACCGGCGGCGGCCCCGGCGCGATGGAAGCGGTGAACCGCGGCGCCAACGAGGCGGGCGGCTTCTCGGTCGGCCTCGGCATCGAGCTGCCGTTCGAGCAGGGCCTGAACCCGTGGGTCGACCTCGGCGTCAACTTCCGGTACTTCTTCGCGCGCAAGACCATGTTCATCAAGTACTCGCAGGCGTTCATCTGCCTGCCCGGTGGCTTCGGCACGCTCGACGAGCTGTTCGAAGCGCTCACCCTGGTGCAGACGAAGAAGGTCACGAAGTTCCCGGTCGTGCTGTTCGGCAGCAAGTACTGGGGTGGCCTGTACGACTGGATCGCCAGTTCGCTGCTCGCCGAGGGCAAGATCGGTCAGAAGGACCTCGACCTGCTGCACGTCACGGACGACATCGACGACGCCGTGCGTGTCGTCCAGGAGTCGTACCAGGCATGGGAGGACACCCACTGATGGCGGCGCCGCGCCGGGTCTGCGTCTTCTGCGGCTCTTCGATGGGCTTCGACCCCCGGTATGCCGAGGAGGCTCGTGCCCTGGGCACGTTGCTGGCCTCGCGGGGGATCGGGCTGGTCTACGGCGGCGCGTCGGTCGGGACCATGGGCGTCGTCGCGGACGCGGCGCTGGCCGCGGGCGGCGAGGTGATCGGCGTGATCCCCGAGGCACTGGGCAGCGTCGAGATCGCGCACGCCGGCCTGACCGAACTGCACGTCGTCGCCGACATGCACCAGCGGAAGGCGAAGATGGCCGCGCTGTCCGACGGCTTCCTCGCGCTGCCCGGCGGGGCGGGGACGCTGGAGGAGCTGTTCGAGGTGTGGACGTGGGCGCAGCTCGGGCTGCACGAGAAGCCGATCGGGCTCGTCGACGTCGGCGGGTACTACGCGCCGCTGCTGAAGTTCGCCGACCACATGGTGTCGGAGGGCTTCCTGTCGGCGGGGTACCGGGACATGCTCTCGATCGACTCGGACGCTTCGGCACTTCTGGACGGCTTCGCGGACTACGCGCCTCCGCCTCGGCCTAAGTGGGCTAAGTAGGGCTTTGGGCTGGTTTGCGGCGCGCGTGAAGGCCCCCTTCCCTCGGCTCAGCCGAGGGAAGGGGGCCTTCACGCTTGCCGCCCTGTGACTTGCGGGGCTATCGGGGCACACGTGGCGAATCTCTAGTCCGTGAAGGGCACCTTGAGGGACCCAGAGTCCGTGAAGGCCTCCTTCACTACCTTGAGGGTAGGTAAGGAGGCCTTCACGGACCGGAAGGCGACGGAGCGCGAGCAGGAGGGAGCAAGGGACCTTTGCTACCACTTCGGCCCGGCAAGATCGTCAGGCAGCGCTCTGATCAGGCCGTTTGTGGTACGAGTCGACGTATTCCTGCCCCGAAAGCTCCAGGATCGCGTACATGATCTCGTCGGTCACCGAGCGCCGGATCGCCGGCGACGAGTCCTGCCCCTCGTATCGCGAGAAGTCCAGCGGCGCACCGTAGGTGACGGTGATCTTCGCCCGCCGCGGGATCCGCTTCCCGGCGGGCTGCAGGTTCTCGGTCCCGGAAAGCGCGACAGGCACGACCTTCGCGCCGGTCGCCAGCGCGAGGGCCGCGACTCCGGTGTGGCCACGGTGCAGCCGGCCGTCCAGCGAGCGGGTGCCTTCGGGGTAGATCGCGAACGCGCCGCCCGCGTCGAGCACCTTCCGCGCCGCTTCCAGCGCGGCGAGGCCGGCCTGCGCGTTGCCGCGTTCGACCGGGACGTAGCCGAGGCCGCCCAGGAAACCGGCCATCAGTTTGCCCCTGAGCCCGCGGCCGGTGAAGTACTCCGCCTTGCCGAGGAACTTGACCTGCCGCATCGCCGTGAAAGTGATCACGCCGGTGTCCAGCGCCGCCCGATGGTTGGGTGCCAGCAGCACCGGACCGGTGGCGGGGATGTTCTCCACGCCGCGGATCTCGGGGCGGTACAGCGCTCTGACCAGCGGTCCGAGCACGAATCGGACGAGTAGCGGTAGCAAGGTTCCTCCATCGACTCCGGTGTCGGACTCCAGCATGGCACGATCACTACTCATGAGTTGGTTCGAGCGGCGTACGTGGCAGAACCCCGGCTGGACGGTCGAAGACATCGTCGCCGCGAAGGGTGACCGGACGGTTTCGGTCGTGCTACCGGCACTCGACGAAGAGGACACCGTCGCCGAGGTCGTCGGGACGGTCCGGCCGTTGCTGGGTACGGTCGTCGACGAGCTGGTCGTGATGGACTCGGGGTCCACCGACGCCACCGCCGAACTCGCCGCCCGCGCCGGCGCGCGCGTGGTGCACCGAGAGGACGTGCTCCCCGACCTGCCGCCGGTGCCGGGCAAGGGCGAGGTGCTGTGGCGGTCGCTGGCCGCGACGACCGGTGACGTCGTCGTGTTCCTCGACTCCGATCTCGTCGATCCGGATCCGGCGTTCGTGCCGACCCTGCTCGGTCCTCTGCTTTGCGAAACCGGCGTCCATCTGGTCAAGGGGTTCTACCGGCGGCCGCTGCGGTTGGAGAGCAGCGGAGGCGGCCGGGTGACCGAGTTGCTGGCGCGACCGGTCCTGTCGGCGCTGCGCCCGTCGCTCTCCGGGCTCATCCAGCCCCTGGGCGGCGAGTACGCCGCGACGCGCGATTTTCTCGAGTCAGTGCCCTTCGCGGCCGGGTACGGCGTCGAGATCGGGCTCATCCTCGACGCCGAAGCGCGCTACGGCCTTGAAGGGCTCGCCCAGGTCAACCTCGGCGTACGCAAGCATCGCAACCGCTCGCTGCTTCAGCTGGGGGTGATGGCGCGCCAGATCCTCGGGACGGCGCTCGCGCGCTGCGGCATCAAGTCCGACGACCCGGCCCAGCTCACCCAGTTCGCGCAAGTAGGTGACGAGTGGCTGCCGGAGGTCGCCGAGGTCTCGGTGAGCGACCGGCCGCCGATGCGGGACGTACGCGGTTTAACCGAGTCGTAGGACCTCGTCGAACCCGGCCACCTGCGACTCGCGATGCGTCACCAGGACGACGGTGCCGCGCGCGGCCGCGAGCACGTCCGCCAGGACGGCGTCGCCGTGCTCGGGATCCAGACCCTCGACAGGTTCGTCCAGCACGAGCACCGGCGGCGCCGAGAGCACTGCTCTCGCCAGGATGAGTCGCTGACGCTGCCCGCCGGACAGCGCGTCGCCGTCGGAGCCGACCTCGCGATCCAGCGGTAGGTCGAACCCGGCCGTTTCGCACGCGGCTAGCAATTCGGCGTCCGAAGAGCCGGGCTTCGCGAGCAGCAGGTTCTCCCGGACCGTCGTGTGGAAGACGTGCGCGTCCGCGAGCGCGCCCGTGATCACCGACGGCAGCAGCGCCGGATCGTAGGTCTCCAGTGGTTTCCCGTTCAGCAGAGCGCGCCCGGACGTCGGCGCCACGGCACCCAGCAGCACGTTCAGCAGCGTCGTCTTCCCGGCCCCGCTCGGCCCCACGATCCCGACGCGTTTGCCCGGCGGGAGGTCGAGGTCGACGCCGTCCAGCGCCGGGGCCCTGCCCTCGAACCGGACGCCGACCCCTTCGAGCCGCAGATGCCCCGGCTCGGGTACCTCGGTGCCGCGCGCGGGCGGCGGTTCCGTCAGCAGCGCGCGCACCCGCTCGGCCGACGCGCGGACCTCGACCCAGCGCTGGGCGGCCGCGGTCAGGGGGAGGACCAGCTCGAACACTGCCAGCGCGCCCAGCGCCAGCGCCGCGGTCAGCGGCGGCGAAACCCCGGCGGTCAGGGCGATCGCGACGCAGGTCAGCAGTTGGACGAGGATCCCGGCCGCCGTCAGCAGGCTCGTGCGGTTGGCTGTCGCGCGGTCCCGCACCGCCAGCGCGTCGACAGCGGCGTGCGCGGCGTCCACAGTGGACTCGTGGACGCCGTAGGCGATCAGCTCGCGTCGCCCGGTGATCAGTTCGACCGATCGTTCGGCGAGATCCGCGCGGGCCGGAGCGCTCTTCTGCGCCGCCGCCCGGGTGATCCGCACGCACAGCCACGGCAGACCGATTCCGGCGACGGCGAGCCCGAGCGCCAGCACGAGCCCGGCGGCCGGGCTGACGATCAGCGCGACCGTCGTCGACATCGCGCCGACGAACGCGGCGACACCGGCGGGCAGCAGGCAGCGGAGGATCGCGTCCTGCACCGCGTCCACATCGGACACCAGCCGGGTGACGAGATCACCGCCCGAATGCCGCGAGACCCGGTGCGGCAGCAGCGACGTGTACACGCGGGTCCGCAAGGCGCCGAGATACCGCAGGACGACCTCGTGCCCGGCGAGCCGTTCCGCGTAGCGCAGCCCGCCACGCAGCAAGGCCAGCGTCCGGACGGCGACGATCGCCACCGTGAGCGACGCGAGCGGCGGCTGCTCGGCCGCCTTCAGCAGCAGCCACGCGGCGGTGGCCATCAACGCCAGCCCGGCGAGCTCCGCCCCGGCCCCGATCAGCCCGGCCCGGGCCAGCCGCACGACATCCTTTGTGGACACTCCCCAGCCGTTCACACCAGTTCCCGTTCTCGTACGGCGCCGTCGTGGACTTCGAGGACGCGGGTGGCCAGCGCGGCCATCGCGGGCCGGTGGGCGACGAGCACCGCGGTCCGGCCGGTGAGCAGTTCGCGGGTCGCGCCGAGCACGGCGGCTTCGGTGCCCGCGTCGAGCCGGGCGGTCGGCTCGTCGAGCAGCGCCAGACCCGCCTCGGTGCGGGCGAGCGCCCTGGCGAGGCCGAGGCGTTGCCGCTGCCCGGCCGAAAGCGGCGCGCCCAGTTCACCGATCCGTGTCCGGTAGCCGTCGGGCAATCCGCGCACGACCTCGTCGAACGCCGCCGCGCGCGCCGCCGCCTGGACGTCCGGCACCTGGCCCATGGCGATGTTCTCCTCGACGGTCCCGGTGAACAACGTCGGCCGTTGCGGCACCCACGCCGTCCCCGCCCGCCACGCGGCCGGATCCAGTTCGCGAAGGTCGACGCCGTCGACGAGGACCCGGCCGGACGTCGGCGTGACGAAACCCAGCAGGACCGCCAGCAGTGTGCTCTTCCCGGAACCGCTGGGCCCGACGAGTGCGACGTGCTCGCCCGCCTCGATCGTCATGTCCACTTCGGACAGTACGGTCTCGTCGCCGTACGCGACGCTCACCTGCTCCAGCACGATCCGCGGCGCACCGCGGCGAGCCACCCGCGAACCCGCGGCTACCTCCTCCGAACGGACGGCGAGCGCCTCCCGCAGCGTGGCGAGCCCTTCCGCGCTGGCGTGGAACTTCGCCCCGGCCGCCCGCAGCGGCAGGTACGCCTCGGGAGCGAGCAGCAGGACCAGCACCGCCGTGTGCACGACCATGCCGCCTTCCAGCAGCCGGAACCCGATCGGCACCGCCACGAGCGCCACCGAGAGCGTCGCCACCAGTTCCAGCACCAGCGCGGACAGGAACGCGACCCGCAGGGTGCGCATCGTCGCGTCGGTGTGCGCGTCCGCCATCGCACGCACCGTCTTCGCCTGCGCCTCCGCGCGGCCGAACACCTTGAGCGTGCCGAGCCCGCGCACGACGTCGAGGAAATGTCCGCCCAGCTTGGAAAGCAGCGACCACTGCTTGGCGGTCTTCGCCAACGCGAGCTGCCCGACCAGGATCGCGAACACCGGGATCAGCGGCAGCGTCGCGAGGATGATCAGCGCCGACGACAGATCCGCGGCGAACAGCCGGACCAGCACCGCGACCGGCACGATCGCCGACAGCACCACCGTCGGCAGATACCCGGTCAGGTAGGCGTCGCTCGCGTCGATGCCTTTGGTCACCAGGGTCGCGACCTTGCCGGGGTTCTCCGCCTCAGCGCCGAGAAGCCGTTTGCGCAGCCCGGATTTGACCGTCGCCGCGAACCGGCCGCCGAGCGAACCCTGGGCGCCCGCGAGCAACGCCCGTACGGCGATGGCGGCCACGAGCGTCCAGGTCACGCCGCCGCCGGTGAGCAGCGTCGCGAGGCCGTCGGCCTGGACGAGGATCGCCGCGGCGGTCAGCGTCCCGAGGACGGCCAGCACGCCGAAATGGCGGCGCAGTCCGGGAAGGGGAGGCATCTCAGGCTCCTAGAAGTGCAGCAGCGAGCGCTGGTCGACGCGGGTGTCGTGCCTGCGCCAGGTCACCCACTGCACGGCGGCGATCGCCACCAGCGCCGGGGGCAGGACGAACGTGAGAAGGCTGAGCATCTCGGGGCTGGTGGCCGCATCCGTCAGGCTCAACGAGAAGCCTCCGTCCACAGAGGACACCAGCGTGTCGGGCAGGCGCAGGGTTCCGACCGCCAGCACCGGCGACGCGGACAACGTCATCGTGGCGACCAGCGCCGCCTTGTGGCGTCCGGCGCGCAGAGCCGCGGCCGCGACGCCCAGCGCGCCGAACGCCAGCACGATCGCGGGCAGCACGGACCACGACACCGTGGTTTCGACGGCACCCCAGGCGACCGCCACGACCAGGAACGCGAGCGCCGGCGCGAGCAGCGCCTTGGCGATCCGGTTCGCGCGGGCGGTGAACTCCGCCGGTGCCCGGACGGCGAGGAAAGCCGCTCCCTGCAGGGCGAACAGCGCGACGAAGCCCGCTCCCCAGAGCAGCGCGTACGGGCTGAACACCGCGAGGACGTCGCCGGTCGGTTTCCCGGCCGAGTCGAGCGGGAGCCCGAGGACGAGGTTGCCGAGGAACACGCCCCAAGACACCGCCGTCACCCAGGCGCCGACGGTGATCGCCAGCGTCCAGGCACCGCGGCCCGCGTCCGGCCGCCTGCTGCGCAGCTGCACCGCCGCGGTGAAGGTGACCAGCCCGAGCAGCAGGGTCACCACCGGGATGTACGCCCCGGCGAACACCTTTCCTTCCAGATGCGGGAAGGCGCCGAACAGGACACCGACCGCGGCCACCAGCCACACCTCGTTGGCCAGGAAGAACGGGCCGAAAGCGCCGAGTACGCGCCGCCGTCCGGCCTCGTCACGCCCGAGCCTGCCGAGCAGCATGCCGACGCCGTAGTCGTAGCCGGCCAGCGCGAAATAGCCCGCGGTCAGGAAACCGAGTACGCACCACCAGAGGATCACCATCGGTCAGACTCCGCTCAGGACGGGAAGTTCGGCACGGGGCGCGGCGGCCTCTTCGCCCACGTCCGGACCGCGTTTGGCGACCCGCGACATCAGCACCCAGTCGGCGATCGCGAGCACCAGGAACAACAGCGTGAAAGCGATGAAGGAGAACAGGATCTGCCCCGCCGGGATCGCCGCGACGGCGTCGGCGGTGGTCAGTTGCCCGCGGATCAGCCACGGCTGGCGGCCGATCTCGCGAACCAGCCAGCCGAGGATCGCCGCGACGAACGGCAGCGGGATGGCCAGCACCATCACGTACAGCAGCGGCCGCACCTTGGTGATCCAGTTCCGGAACAGCAGCAGCGTGCCGAGCATCGAGGCGAGGAACGCGATGAACCCGATCTGGATCATGAAACCCAGCGACGCGCCGACCAGCGGATCAGGCGACTTGAGCTTGTCGGGGTGATACTCGCCCAGCGGACCGAACTGGCCGAAGCCGAAGCCGATCACCAGCGTGCTGCCGGCCAGCGAGGCGAGCACACCGATCCGCATCGAGCGCTGGAAGAACTCGATCTCCTTGGTGCGCTTGATGAAGTGGTACGCGCTGACACCGACCACGAAGAAGCCGCCGGTCATGAGCGCCGCGCTCAGCACGTGCGGCAGCGAGCTCGTCAGCGCCGGGTTGGTGAACAGCGCGCCGAAGTCGTCGAGTTTCAGCACGCCGTTCTCGGCGTGCGTGCCGACCGGGTTCTGCAGGAACGAGTTGGCCACCATGATGAACAGCGCCGAGGCGTACGCGGTCAGCGTGACCAGCCAGATCAGCGCCAGGTGGATCCATTTGTTCAGCCGCCCCCAGCCGAAGATCCACAGCCCAAGGAAGGTCGATTCGGCGAAGAACGCCACCAGCGTCTCGATGGCCAGCGGTGCGCCGAAGACGTCGCCCGCGACCGCGGACAGGCCGGTCCAGGTGAGTCCGAACTGGAATTCCATCACGATTCCGGTGACGATTCCCAGCGCGTAATTGATCACGTAAAGCTTGCCCCAGAAACGAGTCATCCGCGTGAGTTCCGGCTTGCCGCCGAACGCGGAGCGTGTCTGCATCACCGCGACGAGTGTCACGAGCCCCAGTGTGAGCAGCACGAACAGGAAGTGGAACGAGGTCGTCGTCGCGAACTGGAGTCTCGCGATCGGGAGTGCGTCCATGTCGAGGCACTGTATACGTAGGCTGGCTACATGTAGCCGCTAAATCTATGAAATCGGGGTGATCTCGGGGACATTCCCTGAGGCCGGTCCGGGAAAGTCCCGGCTACCCTGGTATGCGGCGATGTGTAGACTGTCTATCTATGAAGGCCGACAGCCTGCGCGGGCACCTCGACGCGCTGCTCCTCGCCGTCCTCGACGGCCGGAAGCTGCACGGGTACGCCATCATCGAGGCGCTCCAGCTCCGCAGTGACGGCGCGCTCGACCTGCCGACGGGCACCGTCTACCCGGCGCTTCGCCGCTTGGAGCGCGCCGGATTCCTCGCCAGCGAATGGGACGTCGTGTCCGGCCGTAAACGTCGTACGTACAAGCTCACGCGCTCAGGGCAGAAGGCGCTGGCCGCGGAACGGGCGGAGTGGCAGGAGTTCACGAGTGTGATCGGCGGTGTACTGCTCCAATGAGCCCTCGCCGGGAAAGAGAAGCTCGAGCTTGGGGGAGCACGGCATGAGCGCGATCGAGGCCTATATCGGCGATCTGGACGCCCGGTTGCGCGGGCCGTCGTCGGCGAAGACCGATCTGCTCACCGAGGCCAGGGACGGTCTGGTCGACGCGGCCGAGGCGTATCGCGAAGGCGGTGTCGACGAGGCGGAAGCGGAACGCCGCGCCGTCGCGGACTTCGGCCCGGCCGCCGTGATCGCGCGTGACTACCAGGCCGAGCTGGCGATGCGCGGCGACATCGGCACCCTGTGGA
This sequence comes from Amycolatopsis sp. NPDC000009, assembly GCF_055563465.1. Classification (NCBI taxonomy): domain Bacteria; kingdom Bacillati; phylum Actinomycetota; class Actinomycetes; order Pseudonocardiales; family Pseudonocardiaceae; genus Amycolatopsis; species Amycolatopsis sp. NPDC000009. The sequence goes on along the minus strand of NZ_JBVHDI010000010.1, from coordinate 117,437 downwards.
AGGTGATCGTCGGTGTTCCGCTGATCCAGGTGGTCTGGGAGCTGGCGCGGATCTGGACCTACGGCGACTGGAGCCGATCGGGAAAGCCGAACCCGGAGTGGTACTTGGCCGTCATCGAACTCTTCGGTGTCCTGGTCCTCGTTCCGGCCGTGATCGGAGTCGTGGCGCTCTTCGGGGCCCGGCGGCTGGGACGCAGGCTCGACAGCGTGAGCCTGGGGAAGGTGACGCGGTGGACGGTGGGTGCCGCGGCCGGCACGAACCTGCTGGCGCTGCTGCTGCTCACGGTGAGCACCACGGTCCTCGATCCGTCGAGGATGAACGTGAGCCTCGTGTGCAACATGGTGGCGCTCGGCTGGGTCGCCTTCAGTTTCTGGCTGCTCGCGCCGGCTTTCCGGTCCCGGCCCGCGCTCACCGCATGAACGCGATCGAGGCCTACATCGGCGATCTGGACGCACGCTTGCGCGGGCCGTCTTCGGTGAAGACCGATCTGCTCACCGAGGCCAGGGACGGTCTGATCGACGCCGCCGAGGCCTATCGCGAGGGTGGTACCGACGAGGCGGAGGCCGAACGCCGTGCCGTCGCCGACTTCGGCCCGGCCGAGCTGATCGCCCGCGACTATCAGGCGGAACTGGGACTGCGGCGCGACATCCGTGTCCTGTGGGAGCTGATCGTGGGTGTCCCGCTGCTGATCCTCGGGTGGGATCTCGCGCGGGTTTTCGGTGATTGGTCGGGTTTCGGTGACTCGCCGTCCTGGTACCACCGCGCGATCGGCACGGCCGACACGCTGGCGGTGCTGTCCCCGGCCGTCGCGGTCGCCGGGCTGCTCGCGGCACGGCTGCTCTCGCGGCGCGAGGGTGGCCCGCTCGCCGCTCGCGCGGTCTCGTGGTCGCTGGCCGGGGCGGTGGGGCTGAACCTGCTCGCGGTCGCGACGTACGGCGGCGCGACCGGGCTGCTGGAACCCGCCCGCATGCTCGTCAGCGTGCCGTGCGCGGTCATGTCCGGAACCTGGATCCTGTTCAGCATGCGGCTCACGGTCGCCGCGCGGAGTCGGAGAGCCACGGCATGACGGTGATCGAGGCGTACCTGGGGGAGCTGCGCGCGCGGCTGGACGGCCCGGCGTCGGCGAAGCGGGATCTGTTGCGTGAGGCACGGGACGGGCTCAACGACGCCGCGGACGCGTATCGCGACGGCGGCTGGAGCGAACACGAGGCGCAGCGGCGCGCCGTCGAAGACTTCGGGCCGGTGCAGCTGATCGCGCGGGACTATCAAGCCGAACTCGGGATGCACAGCGGCACCCGCACCCTGTGGAAGCTGATCCTCGGCGTGCCGATGATGCAGCTCGCCTGGGAGTTCGCCCGGAAATGGACCTTCGGCGAGTGGTCGCAGCTCGCGCCGACGCCGGGTTGGTACAAGTACATCGCCCAGTTCACCCACGGTTCGGTCTTCATCGTGCCGGTGCTGGGCGTGATCGCCCTCGTCTCCATGCGCTGGCTCTCCCGGCGGCTGGACGGTGCCCGGCTGGTCAAGACCGCCGGCGTGCTGATCGGCGAGGCCGTCGGCCTGAACCTGCTTTCGGTGGCGCTGCTGGTGATCGCCACCGGGGTGATCGACGCGTCGAGGCTGTTCCTGTCGGTGCCGTGCGGGATCCTCATGGTGCTCTGGGTCGTGCTCAGCGTGCGACTCGCCTTGCTGGCGCGACGATCGTGGCGTTCGTGTGCCACGATCGTCGCGTGACGACCGCCCTGATCTATCTCGTAGTCATGCTGCTGGTGGCCGCGGTGGTGTTCCTGCTGGCCGCCGTGGTGTTCGGCCGGGGCGAGGAGCTGGCCCCGCTGCCGCCCGGCAGCTCGCCGACCAGGCTGCCCGCCGAGGACATCACCGCCGAGGACGTCCACGCCGTCCGCTACCAGATGGTGCTGCGCGGCTACAAGATGTCCGAAGTGGACTGGGTGATGCGGCGGCTCGGCGTCGAGATCGAGGAGCTGCGCGCCAAGGTGGCCGAACTGGAGGCCGAGCGCGAGGGCGCCAGGTGACCGATGTCGTCGTCTCCGTCGACGTCGCGGTACCGGCCGGGACGGCTTGGCTCGCCCTGACCGATTGGGAACGCCAGGGCGAATGGATGCTCGGCACCGAGGTCGAGGTCGTCGAAGGCAACGGGCGCAGCGTGGGTTCGAAACTGTCGGCGTTCACCGGCGTGGCCGGGATCGGGTTCACCGACACCATGGAGATCACCGGCTGGGAACCGCCGCTGCGCTGTGTCGTGCGGCATACCGGCAAGATCGTGCAGGGCACCGGGGTGTTCCAGGTGATCGAGAAGGGGCCGCACGCGTCGACGTTCGTCTGGGCGGAGCATCTGCGGCCGCCGTTCGGCGTCGTCGGGCGGCTCGGCTGGCCGGTCGCGAAGCCGGGCTTCGAACTGGGGCTGCGGCTGTGCCTGCAGAGATTCGTGAAATACGCGGAGGGGTACCGGGTTGGCTGAGGCGGGTCTGCTGGGCGCGGACGGGATCAAGCGGTGTTCGTGGGGCAACTCGGCCCCGGACTACGCCGAGTACCACGACACCGAATGGGGTTTCCCGCTCCACGGCGACGAGGAACTGTACGAACGACTGTGCCTGGAGTCGTTCCAGTCCGGGCTTTCGTGGATCACGATCCTGCGGAAACGCGAGTCGTTCCGGAAGGCGTTCGCCGGATTCGTGCCGGAGAAGGTCGCCGTCTTCACCGACGACGACGTCGCTCGTCTCATGGACGACGCGTCGATCGTGCGGAACCGGGCCAAGATCCTGGCGGCGATCAACAACGCGCGGGCGATCGAAGAACTCGACGGTTCGCTGGACGACCTGCTGTGGTCGTTCGCGCCTTCCTCGCACACCCGGCCACGGCGGATGGCCGACGTCCCGGCGATCACCGACGAGTCGAAGGCGATGGCGAAGGCACTCAAGAAACGCGGCTTCGTGTTCCTCGGGCCGACGACCTGTTACGCGCTGATGCAGGCGACGGGGATGGTCGACGACCACGTGAAGGACTGCTTCCGGGCCGGCTCGTGAGTGGTTAGGACGGTTAGAACCGTCCTAACCACTCACGAGGGGTTACTTGCCCTGGAAGTTCGGCTTGCGCTTGCCGACGAAGGCCTCGACGGCCTCGGTGTGGTCGGCGGTCGCGCCGAGCGCGGTCTGGGCCTCGTCCTCGGCCGCCAGCGCGGTTTCGAGGGACGACTCGGCGGCGACCGACAGGACGTTCTTGATCTTCGCGTACGCGACCGTCGGCCCGGCCGCGAGCTTCGCGGCGACCTTCTGCGCGCGGGCGGCCAGTTCCTCGTCCGGGACGACCTCGCTGACCAGGCCCAGCGTCAGCGCTTCGGCCGAGTCGACCGTGCGCGCCAGCAGCATCAGCTCGGCAGCGCGGCCGAGACCGATCAGCCGCTGCAGCGTCCACGACGCGCCGGAATCCGGGCCGAGGCCGACGTTCGCGAACGCCATCAGGAAGTTCGCCGACGTCGCGGCGATCCGGAGGTCGCTCGCGTACGCGAAGGCCGCGCCCGCGCCGGCCGCCGGGCCGTTGACCGCCGCGATGACCGGCTTCGGCATCCCGACGATCGTCTTGACGATCGGGTTGTAGTGCTCCTTGACCGTGTGTAGCGGCGCGGGGTCACCCGCCTGCAGCAGCCCGACGTGCTCTTTCAGGTCCTGCCCGGCGCAGAACGCCTTGCCCGAACCGGTCAGCACGACCGCGCGGACGCTGTCGTCGGCCGCGGCCTCGGTCAGGCCCGCCAGCAGCAGTTCCTTGAGTTCGACGGTCAGCGAGTTGTACGCCTGCGGCCGGTTCAGCGTGAAGGTGCGCACGCCGTCGGCGTCGGCGGTCAGCAGAACGTCGGATGTGGTCACGGGATCTCCTAGTCGGCGAAACTGCGGTCGATACAGAGTCTTTCAGCCTCGCGAGCCGCATACCAGCACCGATACGGCGGCAAAAGATCGGTCCGCGTTCGCGCTCGGCCGCTGATGAGGGACAATGGACAGTAGACCCGGCTGGCTTTGACGAGCGCGACCCGGGCGCGCCGGTTGAGACGGAGGGAGCACGCTATGGCGGCCATGAAGCCCCGGACCGGAGATGGTCCCCTCGAAGTGACTAAGGAGGGGCGGGGCCTCGTGATGCGCGTACCACTCGAAGGTGGTGGGCGTCTCGTCGTCGAACTCTCCGCGGAAGAAGCGAAGGATCTCGGCGCGGCCTTGCAGGAGGTCACCGGCTGAGCCGGACCGCACCAACGTTCAACCATCCGCACCCCGGTCTCCCTTCGGAGGCCGGGGTCGCGGTTCATCTGCGCCCGGAGGTCGCTCACTGTGCGTAACCCGCTACCCCCCGTTCCGGGGAAGCTGCTCGAACTCGAAGTCTCGGACGACCTCAGGCGCGGTACGCCGCTGGCCACGCTGATCGCCGCGCCGTCCGAAGAGGACGGTGACGCCGGACTCGCGGAGATCGGCGGCGTGCGGCCCACCGGCAAGGCCGGCGACGTGCAGACCGTGCCGGCCGGCGGCGTCCGCTGGCTGGCGGGTGTCGGCGACGGTGAGCCGAAGCAGTACCGCAAGGCCGGTGCCGCCCTGGTCCGCGCCGTTTCGTCGGCGCTGGAGGAAGACGTCAAGGCGGGCCAGAAGGCGTTCCGCGCCTTCGCCGTCGAGCTGCCCGAAGACGCGGGCGCCGAGCACGTCGAGGAACTCGCGTTCGGGCTGCTGCTCGGCGGTTACCGGTTCACGGTGACGGCCGAGGAGCCGAAGCCTTCGCTGCGGGCCGTGCGCTTGATCACACGTCACGAGGACGCTTTGGAGCGGGTCCGCGAACTCGCCGCGGCCGCCGCGTTCGCGCGCGACCTGGCGAACACGCCGTCGAACGTCAAGACCCCGGCCTGGCTCGCCGACACGGCCGCCCGGGTCGCCGGCGGCATCCCGAACCTGACCGTGACGGCACGGGACGAGAAGTGGCTGGCGGAGCAGGGCTTCGGCGGTGTTCTCGCCGTCGGTGGCGGCTCGGCAGCGCCGCCGCGGCTGATCGAACTCGAGTACCGGCCGCGCGGGGCGACGACGCATCTGCTGCTCGTCGGCAAGGGCATCACCTTCGACACCGGTGGCCTTTCGATCAAACCGGCCGACGGTATGCACCTCATGCGCACCGACATGGCGGGTGGCGCGGCGATCATCGCCGCGGTCCGCGCGATCGCGGCGCTGCGCCTGCCGGTCAAGGTGACCGGCCTGGTGCCCGCCGCCGAGAACCACGTGTCCGGTTCGTCGTACCGGCCCGGTGACATCGTCCGGCACTACGGCGGCAAGACCACCGAGGTGGGCAACACCGACGCCGAGGGCCGCATGGTCCTGGCCGACGCGCTCGTCTACGGCATCAAGAAGCACAAGCCGGACGCGGTGATCGACGCGGCGACCCTGACCGGGGCCATGAAGGTCTCGCTCGGTGTCCGCACCGGCGGCGTCTTCGCCACCGAAGACGCGCTCGCGGAGCGGGTCACGAAGGCGGGCGAGCGGGTCGGCGAGGCGTGGTGGCGGATGCCGCTGCTGGAGGACCTGGCCGAGACCGTGCAGGGCTCGCTCGGTGACGTCCGGCAGGCGCCGGGTGGCCCCGGTGGCATCGTCGCGGCACTGTTCCTGCGGGAGTTCGTCGGCGACGTGCCGTGGGCGCATCTCGACATCGCCGGCCCCGCGCGGGCCGACAAGACCTACGCCGACGTCGTGCCCGGGGCCACCGGTTTCGCGGCGCGGACGCTGGTCGAGCTGGTCGCCTCGTACGCCTGACCTGGGGGGGCAAGGCCCGGTGGCACGTTGCGAAAGCCACTTTCGCAACGTTGAAGGTTGCGAAAGTGGCTTTCGCAACGTCGGCCGAGCGGTCGACCCAGGGCGTCCGACGGATTCGCCTACCTGCGGGGAGGGAGCAAGGGACCTTTGCTACCACCCCGCAGGTCGACCCTGGGCATGGGCTGGGTCGGCGCGTCCCCGGCATGGGCGGTGAGCCTGCGGGCGATGCCGGTCGCGGGACCGGTCAGATACCGGAACACGAGCCACGCCGTGACGGAGCCGAGGACGAGTCCGGCGAGCACGTCGTGCGGATAATGCGCGCCGACGAAGACCCGCGAGAAGCCCATCAGCACCGCACCCGGGAGCACCCACGGCGCCAGCCGCCGCCAAGTGAGTGCCAGGCCGACGGCGGCCGCCGCGCCGATCGTGGAGTGGTTGCTCGGGAAGGACCAGTCGCCGATCGGTGGGCAGTCGACGAGCGTGACCAGGTTCCGGCACGGCCGGTCCTCCTGGATCACGCTCTTCAGGCCCTCGCTGATCAGGTACGCGATCGCGGTCGCGGCGGGCGGTAGCAGCGCCACAGCGATCCGGACGGGCGAAGTGCGCGCCCGCCACAACAGCCAGGCGAATAGCGCCGCGAAGGCGAGCAGTCCCGCTTCCGTGAACAGGATCCCCGTCGCCTGAAGCCAGCTCGGGCTCTCCCCCGCCAGCTCCACGATGTCGTCGTACATTCACCCGAAGTTAGCGAAAACGACGCGCCCGGGGGGTGGACGAACGGCAGGGATCGACCCTGACGATCGTCACCAGGGCTGCGCGCGGACCTGCTCCCGGAACCGCGTGACGGCGGGCGGCAGGACCACATCGCGACGCCAGGCCAGCCCGATGGTCCGGCCGACCGGCGGCACCAGCGGGACTTCGACGACCCCCGCCGGGCTGCCCGGTTCGAAACGGGGGAGCAGCGCGACACCCAGCCCGGCCGCGACCAGCCCGCGGACGGTGTCGGATTCCTGGCCCTCGAAGGCGATCTTCGGCTCGAAGCCGGCCGCGGCGCACAGACCGTCGGTGATGGTGCGAAGGCCGTAGCCGGTTTCGAGGAGCACGAATTCCTCGTCCTCGAGGTCTTCGATGGCGGCGCTTGGGCGGTCCGCGAGGCGGTGCGACGTCGGAACGGACAGGAAGATCTCCTGCTCGGTGAGTACGGCGGTGTCGAGCAGCGGATCGTCGACGGGCGCGGGTGCGAGCAGCGCGAGATCGAGTTCGCCGCTGGTCAGCCTGTCGACCATGTCCTGGCGTGACCCCTGGACCAGGGTGAACCGGACCCCGGGATGGTCCGCGCGATAACCGCGGAGCAACGTGGGGACCAGCGACCTGCCGAGCAGGTGCAGGAAGCCGAGGACGACGTGCCCGGATTCGGGGTCGACCTCTTCGCGGGCTTGGCGGACTCCGGTGTCGACGGCGGCGAGGGCGCGTTCGGCGGCATCGGCCAGCAGCTCGGCGGCCCGGGTGAGCCGGATGCCGCGGCCGTCGGGGACCGTGAGCGGGGCGCCGAGGGCCTCGCCGAGCGCCGAGATCCGGCGGCTTACCGTGGGCTGGGGGACACCGAGCAGCTCGGCCGCGCGTGTGACGTTCGTCGTGCGGCGGAGTGCGGTGAGCAGAGCGAGCTGGGGGGCTAGCTGGGCGGTCATCCTTTCATTCAGCACGGTATCGATTGTGGCAGGTGGCCGTATTAGACGTATCGTTTAGCCAGGCTTAGCTTCGGGACCGTGTCTGGCACCGGAACCACCCGCCGCGTGACGATCGCCGTGGCCGCGGCCGGGATCTCCTCGTTCGCGCTGCTCTACGCGCCGCAGCCGGTGCTGCCGCAGCTGGCCGAGCAGTATCACCTCGACCCCGGTGGCGCTTCGCTCGCGGTGAGTGTCGCGACCGGCGCGCTCGCGATCGCCGTCCTGCCCATCGCGGCGCTCTCCGAGGTCGTGGGACGGCGCCCGGTGATCATCGCTTCGGTGGTCGCGTCGGTCGTGTTCGGTTTCCTGCTGCCACTGGCGCCCAGCTATCCGGCGCTGATCGTGCTCCGGGCGCTGCAGGGGGTCGCGATCGCGGGATTCCCCGGGGTGGCCGCCGCCTACCTCGCGGAACGGCTCGGCAAGGCCGGGCTCGCGGCGGCGGTGGGCGCGATGATCGCCGGGAACACCATCGGCGGCATGATCGGACGGCTCGCGGCCGGGTTCACGGCCGGACCGTTCGGGTATCACGGCGCGCTGATCGTGGTCGCGGGGATCGGGCTGGTCTGCACGGTGGTCACGGTGCTGGCCCTGCCGCCGGGGGAGCAAGGGACCTTTGCTACCACTTTCGCGGATCGCCGCAGGTCAGAGCGGTTACGCGAGCTGGGCAGGGCGGTGCTGGCCGGGCTCGGCGCGGCGGTGCGGAAGCCGGTCCTGCTGGTCCAGTACGCGGTCGCGCTGCTGGCCATGGGCTCGTTCGTCGCGCTGTACAACGCCGCCGGATTCCGGCTGACCGGCGAGCCGCTGAACCTCTCGCCCGCGATCGCGTCGCTCGTTTTCCTCGCCTACGCGATGGGCTCGGTTTCGTCGGCGACGGCGGGCAAACTCGTCGGCCGGTTCGGCCGCCGCCGGGCGCTCGCCGGTGCCCTGGTGCTCACGATCGCCGGCGCCGCGCTGACGCTGTCCGACTCGTTGCCCATGGTCGTCGCCGGGTTCGTGGTGCTGACCGGCGCGTTCTTCGCCGCGCACGCCGTCGCCAACGGCTGGGCCGCCGCGGAGGCGCCCGAGAACGCCCGAGGCCAGGTGGGCGGGCTCTACACGCTTTCGTACTACCTCGGCAGCAGCGTCGGCGGCGCCGTCGGCGCGACCGTCTACGGGCACGCGGGCTGGACCTGGCTGATCGTGCTCACCGGCGCCTGGCTCGCCTTGGCCGCGGTGGCCGTGGTCGCGGTGGTCCCCAAGTCCGTGAAGGCCTCCTTGAGGGACTCTGGGGCCCTCAAGGAGGCCTTCACGGAACGGGTCTGAAAAGCGGTAGCAAAGGTCCCTTGCTACGCGATCGCGGCGACCAGCAGCCCGCCGCCCACCGGCAACAGCGCCGGGACCAGCCGCTCGTCCTCGCGGAAGGCCCGCGCGACCTCCCGCAGCGCGAGCGTGTCCGGATCGCGTCGTGAGGGATCGGTCACCCTGGTCCCCGAGACGTTGTGGAACGCCAGTATCCCGCCGGGTCGCAGCAGCGAGACGGCCTTCTCGTAGCAACTCGGGTACTCGACCGGAGCCGAATCGACGAACACCAGGTCGTAGCCGCCGGGGGTGAGCCGGGGGAGGACGTCGAGCGCGCGCCCCATGATCAGGCGGGTCCGTCCCGGCGCGTAGCCTGCCTCGCGGAACGCCGCCCGCGCCGCCCGGTGGTACTCCGGTTCGATGTCGATCGAGGTGAGGATCCCGTCGTCGACCATGCCGCCGAGCAGGCACAACCCGCTCACCCCGGCCCCGGTCCCGACCTCGACGACGGCCTTCGCCCGCAGCGTCGTGGCGAGAAATCGCAGAGTCGCACCCGCGCCCGCGCTCAGCGGACCGCATCCCAGGTCGGCCGAGCGCGCCCGCGCGGCGGCCAGTACCTCGTCGTCGGGGACGTAGCCGTCGACGAGGTCGGCGTCGGCGGCCTCGGCGGGCGAGCCCGCATGCGTCCCGGAATTCACACGCGGAGGTTAGCGCTGCCTATCGTCAAAAGAGCGAAGACTCCCTGGTACCGACTTCTCAGCCTCCTCTCAGTCCAGTCTCACTAGAAACATAAGCAGGCCGGACAGACTGGTCCTCGACAACGGGAACACCGTGCTCATCGCCCGCGTTGGGTGGAGTAGTTGGGAGAAGACGCTGATGGAGGTGCCTACTTCCCCGATGCAGGAAACGATGCAGGACCAGCACGCGGACCAGGTCACGCCGGTGACGGTGGACGAGGCCGCATGGACGCCGCCCTCGTGGGACGAGGTCGTGCGTGAACACGCCGACCGCGTGTACCGGCTGGCATACCGCCTGACCGGTAACGCCCACGACGCCGAGGATCTGACGCAGGAGACCTTCATCCGGGTCTTCCGCTCCCTCGCGTCCTACAAGCCCGGCACGTTCGAAGGCTGGCTGCACCGCATCACCACGAACCTCTTCCTCGACATGGCCCGCCGCCGCTCGCGCGTGCGGATGGAAGGCCTCCCCGAGGACACCGACCGCATCGTCGGTGACGACCCGAGCCCCGAGCAGGTCTACTCGGACACGCATCTCGACCCGGACTTGCAGGCCGCGCTCGACGAGTTGCCGCCCGAGTTCCGTGCCGCGGTCGTGCTGTGCGACGTCGAAGGCCTCTCGTACGAGGAGATCGGCGCCACCCTCGGTGTCAAGCTCGGCACCGTGCGCAGCCGGATCCACCGCGGGCGCCAGGCTCTTCGCGCTTCTTTAGAGCGCCGTCGCGCCGCGGCGCAGGAGTCTGCGAAGGTGGGGGTATGACCGCACCGCGAGGTTGGGGGCTCCCCGAGTCGCATCTGCTTCCGGACGCCATCGTCGCCTTCGTCGACGGCGAGCTGTCCCTCGGCGCCCAGGACAGGGCCTCGGCGCATATCGCCCGCTGCCAGGCGTGCGCGGCCGAGGTGACCGCGCAGCGCCAGGCCGTCGCGGCCGTGAAGCAGGCGGGAGCCCCGTCGATGTCGGCGGGTTTCCTGGCCAGCCTGTGCTCCATCCCGCAGAACACCGAACTTCCCGGCACACCGGACAACCTGGCGATGACCGCCGACGGTCAGCTGGTGGCCATCCAGCGGCCCGACCGGGTCGCCGGCCTTCGCGACACCGGGGTTTTGGGCGGTACCGCGCCGTTGGGATCAACGACGCCGCTGGGCCAGTCGCCGAACGTCCTCGGCGCCGGGCGGGTCGGCCTCGCCCGGCGGAAGTACGCGCAGGGCGCCGGAGTGGTCGTTTCGGGCCTGGTGCTGAGCGCGCTGGCCCTCGTCGCCACCTCGGGTGACGGCACCGACGAACGGCCGAACACCGGCTTGACCCCGCCGCAAGGCGTCAACGCCGGGCTGCTGCCCGCGCAGCTGGGCGGCGGCGCCCAGCCGGAGCCGCCGCGCAGCACCACGCCGAGCCCGAGCACGTCCAGCGTGCCCATGCCGGTGTCCGCCCGCTGAGCAGCTTCGTCAGGGTTTGACGAAGCAGATCGTCGCGCTCTTGAAATTCGAAGTCCCGTAGCTGGCGTAGGAGATGACGTCCGCGGTGCCCTCCGCGCACGGGCTGTTCACGATGCTCATCTGAGGAAAGACCTCACTGATCCTCAGCCGCGCCGAGCCGCAGTCCTTCAACGGCGGCGGCGTCTTGGTCTCGATGTCGTCGAAACACAAGCCGACCTTGGCGTTGATCGCCAGGCACAGGGCGACGCCGTCCCCGCGCGCCCCCCTTGGGACGGCGTACTTGTAGAAACCGTCCTTGCAGTCCCACTCGCCCTTGTCGACGCCGGTGAGGCTCACCGCGTAGGGCGCTTGCGGTGAATCGCACGGCGTCTTGACCGCGTCGGCCTCCTTGCCGGATCCGGTCAGCACGACACAATCGCCCTCGGTGAGCGCCTTGGCCTGCTTCTCCGGCCCGGCGGCCGCCTTCATCACGAAGATGAAGCCGACCCCGCCACCGACCACGACGAGCGCGGCGACGAGCAGCAGCACTTTCACCTTGGTGGACAGACCCTTCTTCTTGGGCGGCTGCTGCGGCCAGCCCTGCTGTTGAGGCCACTGCTGTTGTGGCCATTGCTGGTGAGGGACGTTCTGGGGCGGAAAAGGAGCCCCCGGGTTCTCCGACATGCCCGTTAGACTGCCAGACGTGAGACATGGTTGCCTCAAGTGTCACATTTCTCGCCGGGTTCGGGGAATCAACGCGCACTTCACCGTGGTCACGGCAGAATCCCGGGTGAGGCTTGGCGTACTCTCGCGTCCGGCCAACCTGATCTCAGCCCCGGGGAATGATGACCGAGCAGCCGAACGCGAATCCGCAGCAGCCTGGTGACCCGGCGGGGGATCGGCTGGCACCGCGCCCGCTGGCCAGGCCCGCCGTCGATCCGGCGCAGGCGGCCACGTTCGGCAGGCCGCGCGGTGTCGACGGTGCCTTCGACAAGCTGTACCAGCCCGGAACCAACGGGCAGTCCGCGCCGGGCCTGAACCTCGCACCCCCGACGCCGGAGTCGCTCGCCGAAGCCTTCCGCCGCCCGCCGGGCGCCGAAGGTGTCGTGCTGGAGCGGCCGAACGGGACCAACGGCTCCGAACCGTCCGCGAACGGCGCCGAAGGCCCGCTGTGGACCACGACCTCGGATCCCTGGCGCGACCCGTCGTCCGGCGCGGTGCTCGCCGGGCCCGCCGTGCACCAGGACTCGGAAGAGGAGAAGGACGCGAAGCGCCCGCAAGGTGCGCTGCTGAGCCTTCCGGAGGTCCTTTTCGGGCGGCGTGTGCAGACGAAGGCGCTGGCGATGCTCGCCGCGGTCGCGGTGGTCATCGGCGCCGCCGGCGGGCTGATCGGCTGGTGGTTCGCCGACACCGGAACCGAACTGACCGGACAGGCCAGCATTTCCGAAGCCGACGCGGCCAAGGAACGCCCAGCCGGCTCGATCGCGGACATCGCCCATCGGGTGGCACCCGCCGTCGTCTCGCTCGAGGTGTTCAAACCCGGCGCCGACGCGGGCCAGCAGGGCTCCGGTGTCGTCATCGACACCCAGGGCTACGTGCTCACGAACGAACACGTGATCTCCGCCGCGACGGCCGACGCGGCCACCAAGGTCACCGCCGTGTTCTTCGACGGCAGGCGCGTCGAGGCGAAGGTCGTCGGCGCCGACCCCAAAACCGACCTCGCCGTGGTCAAGGTCGACGTCAAGAACCTGACCGCGCTGCAGGTCGGGAAGTCCTCCGAACTCGCCGTCGGCGACTCGGTGATCGCCGTCGGTTCGCCGCTGGCGCTGCAGAACTCGGTCACCGCGGGCATCGTGAGCGCGCTCAACCGCCCGGTGACCGCAGGTGGCGACGGCGGCAGCGCGCCGGTGATCTACGAGGCCATCCAGACGGACGCCGCCATCAACCACGGCAACTCGGGCGGCGCGCTCGTCGACGCGACCGGAGCCCTGGTCGGGATCAACTCCGCGATCCGCTCGTCCAGCGCCGAAGGCGGCAGCATCGGCATCGGGTTCGCCATCCCCAGTGACTACGCGGTGAAGATCGCGAAAACACTGATCAAGGACGGCAAGGTCGTCCACCCCGACATCGGCATCAACGCTTCGTCGACCGTCGCGGGCTCCAGCACCATGGGCGCACAGGTCCGCAACGTCGCCCCTGGTGGCCCCGCGGCCTCCGCCGGGATCAAAGAAGGCGACGTCATCACGGAGGTCGGCGGACGGCTCGTGCGCGACTCGGCGGAACTGCTCGTCGCGGTCCGCGCCCGCGAAGTCGGCGAAGTGGTCCCTGTCCGCCTTGTCCGGGATGGGTCTTCTCTCGTCGTGGACGTGAAACTGGCCTCGGACTAGCGGGTTCGGGCCGGGTACCCTGAACGGGGAAGACGCCGAGGCGGAGGTTCACACGGGTGTTCGAGAGTGTCGGCTGGGGAGAGATCCTCATCATCGTCGTCGCGGGTCTTTTCATCCTCGGTCCGGAACGGCTGCCCGAAGCGGCGTCCTGGGTGGCGAAGAGCGTCCGCAAGGTCCGCGACTTCGCGACCGGGGCCAAGACGCAGCTGCGCGAGGAGATGGGCCCGGAGTTCGATCAGCTGCGCAAGCCGCTGGAGGACCTGAGGGGCCTGCGGAACTTCGACCCGAAGCGGGTCGTCACCCAGCACCTGTTCGACGGCGACTCGGATCCACTGGGGATCAACAACATCAACGGCACCAATGGCGCCAACGGGACCAACGGCGCCGCCAAGCCCAACGGCCACCCGGCGACCGCTTCGCAGCCGGAGCCGCTGAAGCCGGGCGAGCGCCCTCCCGTCGACCCGGACGCCACCTGACGACCACCCCACGCATTTAGTCCTCTGGATGCGGTCCTTGCACACGCAAGTACCGCATCCAGAGGACTAAATGCGTAAGAACGGGGTGCTCAGCGGCCCGCGGGAGTGACGTTCAGCATCATCCCGGCCAGCCCGCGCGCCCGGACGGTCAGCTTCTTCGCCGCCTCCTTGAGCACGAGCGACGCCGGCGCGTCCGGCTCGGCCAGCACGATCGGCGTCCCGGCGTCGCCGTTGGAGACCACTCGCGGGTCCATCGGGACCTGCCCGAGCAGCGGCACGGTCGATCCGACCGACTTCGACAGCGAGTCCGCGACGGACTGCCCGCCGCCGGAGCCGAAGATCTCCATCTTCTGGCCGTCGGGCGTCTCCAGCCACGACATGTTCTCGATGACCCCGGCCACCCGCTGCCGCGTCTGGAGCGCGATCGCGCCCGCACGCTCGGCCACTTCGGCGGCCGCCTGCTGCGGGGTGGTGACGACCAGGATCTCCGCGTTCGGGATGAGCTGCGCCACCGAGATCGCGATGTCGCCGGTGCCCGGCGGCAGGTCCAGCAGCAGGATGTCGAGGTCGCCCCAGAACACGTCGGCGAGGAACTGCTGCAGCGCGCGGTGCAGCATCGGCCCGCGCCACACCACGGGGGTGTTGCCCGGGGTGAACATGCCGATCGAGATGACCTTCACGCCGTGCGCCTGCGGCGGCATGATCATGGTGTCGACCTTGGTCGGCTTCTCCCGCGCGCCGAGCATCCGCGGCACCGAGTGCCCGTAGATGTCCGCGTCCACCACACCGACGGAAAGCCCGCGTTCGGCCATGGCGGCCGCGAGGTTCACCGTCACCGAGGACTTGCCGACGCCGCCCTTGCCGGACGCGACGCAGTAGACCCGCGTCAGCGAACCAGGCTGCGCGAACGGGATCACCGGCTCGGCGGCATCACCGCGCAGCGATTTTCGCAGCTCCGTGCGTTGCTCGTCGCTCATGACGTCGAGTTCGACCCGGACGTCGCTGACGCCGGGGAGCTTCTTGACGGCTTCGGTGGTGTCGTTGGTCAGCGTCGCCTTCAGCGGGCAGCCGGCGACCGTCAGGTAGATCCCGACGGTGACCACACCGTCCGAGCCGACCTCCACGTCCTTGACCATGCCGAGTTCGGTGATCGGTTTCTTGATCTCCGGGTCGTACACGGCCTTCAGCGCGGTGCGGACATCGTCGACGCTGGGGAGTTGCTGCGTACTGGTCACAGGTCCATGTTACGTACCGGTAGGCGTGCGGTCGGGTTTGGCCTTGCGCGGCTTGGCGTCAAGATCCTCGCGGAGCCGGTCGAGTTCGCCCCGCAGGAAGTCCCGCGTGGCGACCTCGCCGAGCGCGATCCGCAGCGACGCCAGCTCCCGCGCGAGGTATTCGGTGTCGGCCTTGGTCTGCGCGGCGCGGTTCCGGTCCTCCTCCAGCGAGACGCGGTCGCGGTCGTCCTGCCGGTTCTGCGCCAGCAGGATGAGCGGCGCGGCGTACGCGGCCTGTGTCGAGAACGCCAGGTTCAGCAGGATGAACGGGTACGGGTCCCACCGCAGCGAGACCGCGACCAGGTTCAGCACGATCCAGATGATGACGATCAGCGTCTGCCAGAACAGGTACTTGCCGGTGCCGAGGAACCGCGCGATCCGTTCGGTGAACCGGCCGAAGGAATCGGGGTCGATGTTCAGCCTGAACCGGCTCTGGCCGCGGGGCTGGTCCAGCCGCCGCCCGGGCAAAAGTTCAGGCACGTTCGGCCTCCTCGGTGATCTCGCCGGTGATGTCGTGCAGCCCGGTCTCGCGCCAGTCCTCCGGGAGCAGGTGGTCGAGCACGTCGTCGACGGTGACCGCGCCGAGCAGGTGGTCTTCGGCGTCCACCACCGGGCCGCAGGTGAGGTTGTAGGCGGCGAAGTACCGCGTGACCTCGGACAACGAAGCGTCCGGCTTCAGCGCGGGCAGCTGGGTGTCGACGGCGCTGGCCACCATCTCGGCGGGTGGTTCGCGCAGCAGCCGCTGGAAGTGGACGACACCGACGAAGCGCCCGGTCGGCGTCTCGGTCGGTGGACGGCAGACGAACACCATGCTCGCCAGCGCCACCGGCAGGTCCGCGTTCCGGATGTGCGCGAGCGCCTCGGCGACCGTGGCGTCCGGCGTCAGCACCACCGGCTCGGGCGTCATCAACCCGCCCGCGGTGTCGGAGGAGTACTTCAGCAGCCGCTTCACCGGTGCCGACTCCTCGGGTTCCATCAGTTCCAGGAACCGGTTCTGCTCGGCGGGTGCCAGCTCGGCCAGCAGGTCGGCGGCGTCGTCGGGGTCCATCGCTTCGAGGATGTCGGCGGCGCGTTCCTCGGCGAGGTAGGACAGCAGTTCCTTCTGATCGTCTTCGGGAAGCTCCTCGATGACGTCGGCCAGGTGCTCGTCGTCCATCGCGTCGGCGACCTCGTGCCGTCGTTTGAGCGGCAGGTCGCGGACCGTGGCGGCGACGTCGGCCGCGCGCATGGTGTCGAACAGCATCAGCAGCTGCGCCGCGCCCTGGGTCTGGCCGGTCAGGTCGGTGAGCCCGAGCCCGGACACCTCCGCCCACGGCAGCACCTGCATCGGCGAACGCCGTCTGCCGAGGCCGAGCCTGCTCGACCGTTCCCGGATCGCGAGTTTCGCGAGCACCCAGTCCCGCGTGCGCGTCGGCTCCATGCCGGCGTCGACGACGGTGACCCGCGTGTCCGAGCCGGCGAGGGTGGCGTGCGCGTCGAACAGCTGCCCGACCACCAGCACCTCGTTGGGCCGCTGATGGAACCGCCGCATGTTCACCGATCCGGTGGCGAGCGTGACCGCGCTGGGTTCGATCGAGGTCACGCGCAACATCGGCACGAACACGCGGCGCCTCGTCGTCAGCTCGACCACGATGCCCAGGATCCGCGGCGGTTGCTGGTCCAGGCGCAGGCCCGCCACGAGGTCCCGCACCTTGCCGATCGATTCGCCATCGGGACCGAAAACCGGCAAACCGGCCAGCTGAGCTGCGAATACCCTGTTCACGGCTGCCATGCCCGAAGGTTATCCGCTCCCGGGGCCGGAGACGATTCGTGTGATCACCGCAATGCCCAGGCGGCGATTCCGGGGACGGCGGCGTAGGCCGGGTCTTCGGCGAGACTTTCGGGCGAGGCGCCCTCGGCGAGGTCTTCGTACAGCCAGGTCCAGTTCTGCACCGCGCGGACCAGCGTCCACGCCCGCGCGCGTTCGGCGTCCACCCCGGCGGCCGCGGCGAACCACGCGATCTTTTCGTCCATTGTGGACTCTTCTGCCCGGTTCCAGAGGATCGAGATCGCGCCGAACTCCAGATCACCCGAAAGCGGCTTCGGGTCGATCACCAGCCACGGTTCGCGTTCCCCGGCGAGGACGTTCTCGAAGTGCAGGTCCTCGTTCACCATCAGCTCACCGGCCTCCGGTCCGAGGTGCACGCAGATTTCCACGGCGGCGTCGAGGTACTTGCGATCGAAGGGTTCGCCCAGTTCGCTCCAGGTCTCCGGGAGTTCGGTGACCAGCTCCGCGGCTTCCTCGCGAAGGGATCGCCGCAGCGTCGCGGGAGCGGGGACGGCCAGCCGTCGCGCCAGGGCGCCGACGGTCTCGACGGCCTCCTGGATCGGCTCCGTTTCGAGCGACCGGCGGGCGTCGAGCCGCTCCAGGAGCAGCACGCCGTCCTCGGGCACGTTGTCGTACATCAGGACCGCGCCCTGACCGGCCCAAGTGGACAGTGCGAGCGGTTCGTCGGCGGATTCCTCGTGCGGCCAGCCGAGTTTGAGGATCGCGGGGGAGCCGTCCGCGCGGCGCACGGGCTGCGCGACGCCGACGAAACCGTGCATGGCCTCGCCGTCGTATTCGAGCTGCCATTCGGCGGTGTACTTCTGGGCGAGGAACGGGAGGGAATCGAGCCACTCGGCGGCTCCCGGTCCGAGGTCGGCGGCACGGTCGAGGAACTTGGGCGGGATCTTGAAACCGGTCACGAGCCCACCTTGGCAGGCCTGTCCACCGTGTTTCCCTCGTGACCAGCCGGGCGTACCGTGAACAGCGAGAACAACCCCGGGAGCAGCCATGGTGGTGGAGATTCTCAGTGCGGTCGCGGTCGCGGGCGGTGCTTGGCTCGCGACCAGCCTTCGCGTGGTGAAACAGTACGAACGCGGTCTCGTGTTCCGGTTCGGGCGGGTGCGCCCCGCGATCCGGGAGCCGGGGCTCGCGCTGCTGGTGCCGATCGCGGACAGACTGCAGAAGGTCAACATGCAGATCGTCACGATGCCGATCCCCGCACAGGACGGCATCACCCGCGACAACGTCACCGTGCGGGTGGACGCGGTCGTGTACTTCAAGGTGATCGACCCGGTGCTGGCCGCGGTCAACGTGCAGGACTACCGGTCGGCCGTCGGCCAGGTCGCGCAGACCTCGCTGCGGTCCATCATCGGCAAGAGCGACCTGGACGACCTGCTGTCGAACCGCGAACGGCTGAACGAGGGCCTGGAGCTGATGATCGACAGCCCGGCGTTGGACTGGGGCATCCACATCGACCGCGTCGAGATCAAGGACGTCGCGCTGCCGGAGTCGATGAAACGCTCGATGTCGCGCCAGGCCGAAGCCGAACGCGAACGGCGGGCACGGGTCATCTCGGCCGACGGGGAGTTGCAGGCGTCGCACAAGCTTTCGCAGGCGGCCGCGACCATGGCGGACACGCCGGCGGCGTTGCAGCTGCGGCTGCTGGAGACCGTCGTGCAGGTTTCGGCGGAGAAGAACTCGACGCTGGTCTTGCCGTTCCCGGTGGAGCTGCTGCGCTTCCTCGACGCGAACACGCCGAAGCGGGAGCCGGACGTTTCAGAGGGCAACGGTCAGGTGGCGCCGGCGCCCAGGGAGCCGGGCGACGTCGGTCAGGTCTCGTGAGTGGTAAGGACGGTTCTAACCGTCCTTACCACTCACGAGACCCAACGCTCACTCAAGCTCGCCGTTCACCCCGAGGATGATCATCGTCCCGCCGAAACCGACGTACAGCGCGATCACGACGTAGGCGATGATCACCGCCGCGAGCGCCATGCCGCGCCCGCCTGCCTCGCCGCGGTTCGCCCGCGCCAGCCCGATGTGTCCCAGGATCAGCCCGACGATCACCGTCACACAGGAGCAGATCCCGACGAGCGAGCACACCAGCCCGGCGATCGCCATCCCGTTGTCCTGCGAGCGCGGGGGAGCGACCGCCGCGTACGGGTTGTACGGCTGCGGCGACGGGTACGCCGCGGGCAACGGCCCGGGCGTGTACACCGGCGGGGCCAGCGGCTCCGGGGCCGCGTAGGGCGGGGGCACGGGTTCGGCGGTCAGCGGGTCGATGGCCTGCCCGTACGTCTCGACCGGAACCGGAACGGAAGCCGGCTCGGGAGCGGGATCCGGGGCGGAAGCCGAAGGCGGCTCGAACGGAGCGGGCGGCTCGAACGGCGGGGGTGGACTGAAGGGCTCAGGCGGCTGAAAGGGCTGCGGGCCCGACACGGTTTCGGGCGCCGAAGACACCACAGTCGGGTCCGAGAAGGTGTTCGAGTCGGTGTAGGACGACGTCGACGGTGTGTCCTGCGAGTCGGAACTGCTCATCCGGTTGCCCCCTGGTTCGTGCGGGACACCACCGTATCGTCCGAACGGGTCACGAGACTCCCGCGGCTCCGATCGCGAGCACCACGAAAACGAACCACAGGATGACCGGGATCAGCCAAAGCGCGGTCACGACGTACCCGATGATCATTCCGGCCTGCGCCATGCCCTGGCCGCCGGCTTCACCGCGTTTGGCCTTCGAGAGCGCGATGTGCCCGAAGATGATCCCCAGGATCGCCGGGAAGCACATGACGAGCCCGATCAGCGAGCACACCAGCGACGCCACGGCCATGCCCTGATCCGGCGGTCGCACATAGGTCTGCTGGACGTAGTACTGCTGTGGCGGCGGCTGATACGGCTGGAGTCCGTAGGGCTGCTCGAACTGCCCGGACGGCTGTCGGCCGTACGGGTCGTGCGGATTCGTCATGGTGGTCCCCTCGTAGGCGAGGACCGTAGCGTTACTGGAAAGCGCCGTGTTCCGCGGCGATGTCCATCGCGACCGGGATCGCGATGGCGTACAGGCGACGTGGCCCAGGACGATCCCCGGGATCACGGACACCAGCCCGAAGAGTGAAAGATCAGGGCCATCGCCAAGCCGGATTCCTTGCTCCGCGCCGGAGGCTGGTTCGGGACGGCGTACTGCTGCTGCGGCGGGAACCGCCAAAGGGCGGCTGGGCCACCTGTCACCGTAGTGCCATGGTCACGGATGGCGTACGCGTGACTGCGCTCATAGCGAGGTCCCACGCCAGGCGTCATACTCACCGGTAACCCAGCGCCGGGAGCCCGGCGCGCGCGAATTTAGGGAGCAGCGATGGCTCGCCTCGCCCAGACCGCCGGCTTGACCGACGTGCAGTCCGAAATCCTGGCCACGGTCCGCCAGTTCGTGGACAAGGAGGTCATCCCGCGCGCGCAGGAACTAGAGCATTCCGACACCTATCCCGCCGACATCGTCGAGGGGATGAAGGAGATGGGCCTGTTCGGGCTCACCATCCCGGAGGAGTACGGCGGCCTCGGCGAATCGCTGCTGACCTACGCGCTCGTGGTCGAGGAGATCGCGCGCGGCTGGATGAGCGTCTCCGGTGTCATCAACACGCACTTCATCGTCGCGCACATGATCAAGCAACACGGCACGCCGGAGCAGAAGCAGCACTTCCTGCCGCGGATGGCGACCGGCGAGGTCCGCGGCTCGTTCTCGATGTCCGAGCCGGACCTCGGCTCCGACGTCGCCGCGATCAAGACCCGCGCCCGCAAGACCGACGACGGTTACGTCATCGACGGTTCGAAGATGTGGCTGACCAACGGCGGCAGCTCCAATCTGATCGCGCTGCTCGTCAAGACCGACGAAGGCGCCGAGAAGGCCCATCAGAACCTGACCACGTTCCTGGTCGAGAAGCCCGAGGGCTTCGGCGAGGTCGCGCCCGGCCTCACCATCCCCGGCAAGATCGACAAAATGGGCTACAAGGGCGTCGACACCACCGAAGCCGTGTTCGACGGCTACAAGATCGGCGCCGACAAGGTCCTCGGCGAAGCTCCGGGCAAGGGTTTCGCGTACATGATGGACGGTGTCGAGGTCGGCCGCGTCAACGTCGCCGCCCGAGCCTGCGGCATCGCGATCCGCGCCTTCGAGCTCGCCGTCGAGTACGCCCAGCAGCGCAAGACCTTCGGCAAGGCCATCGCCGAGCACCAGGCGGTCGCGTTCAAACTCGCCGAGATGGCCACCAAGGTCGAGGCCGCGCATCTGATGATGGTCAACGCCGCCCGCCTCAAGGACTCCGGCGAACGCAACGACGTCGAAGCCGGCATGGCGAAGCTGATCGCCAGCGAGTACTGCGCCGAGGTCACCCAGGACTCGTTCCGCATCCACGGCGGCTACGGCTATTCGAAGGAGTACGAGATCGAGCGCCTCATGCGCGAGGCGCCGTTCCTGCTCATCGGCGAAGGCACCAGCGAAATCCAGAAGACCATCATCAGCCGCGGCCTGCTCCGCGAGTACAAGTCCCGCTCCTGAGGGAGCTGAAGGACCCTTTCGCCGCGTCCTATGCGGGGAAGGCGTCCTTCAGCTCACATTCGCGCCTTTCGCCCGTCCTTGAGAAGATGGACCAGGACGGGCGAGAGGTGATTACGTGAGTGCTCCCTTTGGCGGAAGCGGCCGGGCCGCGGGTGGGCTGCCCAGGCTGCCGACACCGCCTTCCGGCTGGCCGATCGGTTCCTACGCGACGTACGGCGAAGCCCAGCAAGCCGTCGGTTTCCTCGCGGAGAAGGAGTTCGGAGTCTCCGACGTGACCATCGTCGGTGTCGACCTGATGCTCGTCGAGCGCGTCGTCGGGCGGCTGAGCTGGGGCAGGGTGCTGGGCACCGGCGCGGTGTCCGGCGCGTGGTTCGGCCTGATCATCGGGTTGCTGCTGGGGATGTTCAACAACCAGGGTTTCGCCTGGCAGCCCATGCTCGGCGGGCTCGTGCTCGGCATCCTGGCGTGGACGGTCTTCGCGGCGATCAGCTACAGCATGTCCCGCCGCGACTTCTCCTCCGCGAGCCAGCTGGTCGCCGGCCGTTACGACGTGCTCTGCCAGCCGCGTTCGGCCGAACAGGGACGAGAGCTCCTCGCCCAGCTGGCGTTGGGCGGCCGCCCCACCGGATGACATTCGGCGGTACTCGTTCACCTGTTCGTCGTGCGGTCCGCTGAATCGTTACCGATACTGCTTGCGGGCGGTGATCGCCCGGAATAGGTTGCACAACACCAGTCGGGCGGTCGCGTACTCCAGCGTGTCCGCCCGAGCACTAGCACGTCGGGGTGCTGGCGCGCGGGCTTCTTCAACGCGTCCTAGTGCCGCCGCTCCCCGAGCGTGCGCGGGTGAGGAGGCCTCATGGGGAAGAGGATGAGCGCGAGCCGGAGGGGCCGCTCACCAGGCCGCACCGGCTCGCTACTCGGCGCGGTGGCGCTGACGGCCGGTTTGCTGGCGGGTTGCGGTTCGGATGCCGGGCTGAAGATCAACGTCTACTACGCGCCCGAAGACAATTTCCAGTCCGTTGTGGACGATTGCACCAAGGCATCGGGTGGGCGCTACGAGGTCGTCTACAACAAGCTGCCGCGAGGAGCCGACGGTCAGCGGGAGCAGATGGTCCGGCGGCTGGCCGCCGGGGACGATTCACTCGACGTGCTGGGGCTGGACGTCACGTGGGTCGCCGAGTTCGCCGAAGCGGGCTGGGCCGAGGAGTGGACAGGGGCGGCCAAGGCCGAGGCGACCGAGGGTGTCCTGCCGGGACCGCTCGAAACCGCCACGTGGAACGGAAAGCTCTACGCGGCGACCAAGAACACCAACGTCCAGCTGCTCTGGTACGACGACCGGCTGACCCCGACGCCGCCGAAGACCTGGGACGAGATGATCCAGCAGGCCCAGGCGCTCAAGGCGCAGGGCAAGCCGGCGAACGTCGTGTTCACCGGCGCGCAGTACGAAGGCCTGGTCGTCATCTACAACACGCTCGTCGAGTCCGCGGGCGGCAGGATCCTCTCCGACGACGGCAAGTCGGTCGTGATGGACGAGGGCGCGGTCAAGGCGCTGGAGATGCTCAAGAAGGTCACCACGGCCGGGATCACCGACCCGTCGCTGACCAACATGAAGGAGGACGACGTCCGCCAGGCGTTCCAGCGCGGCAACGCCGCCTTCGAGCTGAACTGGCCGTTCGTCTACGCCTCCTACGCCAAGGAGAAGAAGGACGAGCTGCAGCACTTCAAGTGGACCACCTATCCGGAGTTCGAAGCGGGCAAGCCCGCCAAGACCACGATCGGTGGTTACAACCTGGCGGTCAGCTCGACCTCGAAGCACAAGGCGGAGGCCTACGAGGTCGCGCTGTGCCTGCGCAGCGCGAAGAACCAGAAGTTCTCCGCGCTCAAGGACGGTGTCCCGCCGACCATCGAATCGCTCTACACGGACACGCTGCCCCTCGACGCGACGGCGCCGCAGAGTGACGACAACCCGAGTATGGAAACGAAGTACCCGATGCGGGAAACGATCCTGGAGGCCCTCAAGGACGCCGCGGTGCGTCCGCTGACCCCGGCCTACCAGAACGCCTCGACGGTGTTGTCGAAGGTGCTTTCCCCGCCGTCCGAGATCGATCCGCGGAAGACGGCGGAGAAGCTGAAGGAAGAACTCGCCGACGCGCTCCAGTCGAAGGGGGTGATCCCGTGACCGTGCAGGAAACCACCGGTTCCGCGACCGCGGCCAAACCGGGCAAGAAGGCGAAACCCGTCCTCAGTGAAGGAAAGAAGGCCGAGCGCAGACTCGGGCTGTGGCTGTGCGCCCCGGCGGCGATCGTGATGATCGCGGTCACCGGGTACCCGATCATCTACTCGATCTGGCTCTCCCTGCAGCGCTACGACCTCAGGTTCCCGGCGCAGCAGGAGTTCGTCGGCCTCGACAACTACATCGCGGTGCTGTCCAACGGTTATTGGTGGACGGCGTTCGGGACGACGATGGGCTTGACCATCGTTTCGGTGGTGATCGAGTTCGTCCTCGGGATGGGGCTGGCGCTGATCATGCACCGGACGCTCGTCGGGCGGGGCCTCGTGCGGACGGTCGCCCTGATCCCGTACGGCATCGTGACGGTGGTCGCGGCGTTCTCCTGGTATTACGCGTGGACGCCGGACACGGGCTACCTGGCCAACCTGTTCTTCCCGGACAGCGCGCCGCTGACCGAGTACTGGCCGTCGCTGGCGATCATCGTGCTGGCCGAGGTGTGGAAGACGACGCCGTTCATGGCGCTGCTGCTGATGGCGGGCCTGGCGCTGGTGCCGGACGACCTGCTGAAGGCCGCGGCGATGGACGGCGCGACGGCGTGGCAGCGGTTCACGAAGGTGATGCTGCCGGTGATGAAGCCGGCGATCCTGGTGGCGCTGCTTTTCCGCACCCTGGACGCGTTCCGCATCTTCGACAACATCTTCGTGCTCACCAACGGCGCGCAGGACACGTCGTCGGTGTCGATGCAGACCTACAACAACCTGGTCAAGGGGTTGAACCTCGGGATCGGGTCGACGATGGCGGTGCTGATCTTCATCACGGTGGCGATCATCGCGTTCATCTTCATCAAGGTGTTCGGCACGGCCGCACCCGGCAGTGACAATGGGGGTAAGCGCTGATGGCGATCGGTGGAGCGGTCACTCCCGGCCGCAAGTTCAAATGGGGCCTCGTCGACATCCTGGTCCTGGTGTTCGCGCTGTTCCCGGTGCTGTGGGTGGTCTCGCTTTCGTTCAAGACCAAGGAGACCCTGGCCGACGGGAACTTCATCCCGTCGGAATGGACGTGGCAGAACTACGCGGACATCTTCGAGACCACGGAGTTCATCAGGGCGCTGGTGAACTCGATCGGGATCGCGATCATCGCGACGGTGATCGCGGTCGTCCTCGGCACGATGGCGGCGTACGCGATCGCGCGGCTGGACTTCCCCGGCAAGCGGGTGCTGGTCGGGATGTCGCTGCTGATCGCGATGTTCCCCCAGGTGTCGCTGGTGACGCCGCTGTTCAACATCGAACGTGAGCTGGGGTTGTTCGACACCTGGCCGGGGCTGATCCTGCCCTACATCACGTTCGCGCTGCCGCTGTCGATCTACACGCTGTCCGCGTTCTTCCGGGAAATCCCGTGGGAGCTGGAAAAGGCGGCGAAGATGGACGGCGCGACCCCGGCGCAGGCGTTCCGCAAGGTGATCGCGCCACTGGCGGCACCGGGGGTGTTCACCACGGCGATCCTGGTGTTCATCTTCTGCTGGAACGACTTCCTGTTCGCGATCTCGCTGACCTCGACCGAGGCCTCGCGCACGGTCCCGGCGGCGTTGTCGTTCTTCACCGGGTCCTCGCAGTTCGAAGACCCCACCGGGACGATCTCCGCGGCCGCCGTGGTGATCACCGTCCCGATCATCCTGTTCGTGTTGTTCTTCCAGCGTCGCATCGTGGCGGGGCTGACGTCCGGTGCGGTGAAGGGCTGACCCATGGCTGAAATCGTTCTCGAAAAAGTGTCCAAGAAGTACCCCGACGGCGCCCTCGCGGTGTCCGAAGTGGACATCACGATCGCCGACGGTGAGTTCATCATCCTGGTCGGCCCATCCGGCTGCGGGAAGTCCACGACGCTGAACATGGTCGCGGGCCTGGAGGACATCTCCTCCGGCGAACTGCGCATCGACGGCCAGCGCGTCAACGAGAAGGCGCCGAAGGACCGTGACATCGCGATGGTGTTCCAGTCCTACGCGCTGTACCCGCACATGAGCGTGCGGGAGAACATGGCGTTCCCGCTGCGGCTGGCCAAGGTCGACGACAAGACGGTGCGGGCGAAGGTCGAAGAAGCCGCGAAGATCCTCGATCTGACCGGGCATCTGGACCGCAAGCCGGCGAACCTCTCCGGCGGGCAGCGGCAGCGCGTCGCGATGGGCCGCGCGATCGTCCGCAACCCCAAGGCGTTCCTGATGGACGAGCCACTGTCCAACTTGGACGCCAAGCTCCGCGGCCAGATGCGGACCTCGGTGTCGAAGATCCAGAAACAGCTGGGCACGACGACGCTCTACGTCACGCACGACCAGACCGAGGCGATGACCCTCGGCGACCGGGTCGTCGTGCTGCGGGGCGGCCACGTGCAGCAGATCGGGTCGCCGCAGTTCCTCTACGACAACCCGGCGAACCTGTTCGTGGCCGGATTCATCGGTAGCCCGTCGATGAACTTCGTGTCCGCGACGCTGGAGAACGGGGCGGCCCGCAGCGCGCTGGGCGACATCCCGCTCACCGACCGGGTGCGGCAGCTGGTCGAGGCCGCCGACGCGCCGCGCGACGTCATCGTCGGCATCCGGCCGGAGCACTTCGAGGACGCCGCGCTGGTGGACGCCGCCGCCCGCCAGGGCGCGACGTTCACCGCCCATGTGGACGTCCTCGAGTCGATGGGTTCGGAGAAGTTCGCGCACTTCTCGGTCGAAGGTGAGGCCGCGTCGTCGTCCGACCTCGCGGATCTCGCCGCCGACAGCGGTTCCTCGGACGTTCCCGGTTCCGAGTCGCAGATCGTGGCCCGCCTCTCGGCGGCCTCGTCGGCGGCGGAGAACCAGGACGTCCAGCTGTGGTTCGACGCGGACAAGATCAAGTTGTTCGACGGGGCCAGCGGCAAGAACCTGACCTACACCGACTAACCCTTCCTGTAGCGCGTGAAGGCCCCTTCCCTCAGCTCAGCCGAGGGAAGGGGCCTTCACGCGCTCGGCGGTTTACGTCACATGCGGTGATCGGGAATTCTGCCGGTACCTAGAGAAGGGCGCCTGCCTTGCCGAAGAAGCTGACACGCCGTCTCCTGCAGGGCCTGGCCGGAGCGGTCCTCATCACCACGCTCGCCCCGGCCGTCGCCTGGGCCGAACCCCCGCAGGCCTTGCCGTCGAACGCGACCGAGGCCGACCGCAAGTGGCAGCCCGCGTTCGACTACGACACCGACGGCTGCTACCCGACGCCCGCGATCTCGCCGACCGGCGCGGTGGCCACCGGGCTCAAGAACTCCGGAGCCCTCAACGGTCAATGCCGCGACCGGTCGGACCTGGACAACACCAACTCCTACGCGCGGTCGAAGTGCAACAACGGCTGGTGCGCCCACCTCTACGACCTGTACTTCGAAAAGGACCAGGCCGTCCCGCTCATCGACTGCTGCGGGCACCGGCACGACATCGAACACGTCGTCGTCTGGGTCAACGAGGGCCAGGCCCGGTACGTCTCGACGTCGGCGCACGGTAACTACTCGACGTACGACCGCTCCAAGGTCTCCTGGGAGGGGACCCACCCGAAGATCGTCTATCACAAGGACGGCGCGAGCACCCACTGCTTCCGCATCGCGAGCGCGACCGAACCGCCGGAGAACCACTACAACGCCTGGCAGTACCCGGACCTCGTCAGCTGGGACGGGTTCCCGCCCGGTATCCGGGACACGCTCGTCCGCGCCGATTTCGGCAGCGCGAGCCTGGCGATCAAGGACGGCTCCTTCGAGTACAACCTGGGGAAGGCCAAACCGGCGGGTATCCCCTTCGATCCCAACGCCTGATCAGTACTCGCTCTCGGGCAGGGCGAGCCACAGCACGAGATAGACGATGAACTGCGGCCCGGGCAGCAGGCAGGACAGCACGGCGAGCAGGCGGACCTTGCCCGGTGTGGTGCCGAAACGTTTGGCGATCCCGGCGCAGACGCCGCCGATCATGCGGCCCTGGCGCGGTCGGGTCAAGCGGGCGGCTACGGGGTTCGTCACGGGTCTTCCCTCTCTGTCATCACGGTGTGTGAAACCCATTCTCGTCTCGTGACGGCCCTGCCGCATCCCACCGCGGAACGAAACGCACCCTTAAGGGCGTGAAATCACGGTAAAGCGGTCACCTGGGAAAACGTGGCGGACCCTGTGTTCTTCGCCCGTAGGGGCTGGCGTTCCGCGATCTTTTGACGATACTGCTCCGGTGCCCCTGAAGAGACTCAGCGCGGTGTTCTGCGGTTTGTTCCTCGTCGCGGCCTGTGCCACCCCGGAACCGGCGGTGACGCCGTCGACCACGGCGGGTGAGGAGGCCCTGACCGCTTCCGAGGCGCTCGGGGAATACTCGTCGCTCGATTACTGCAGCCTCGTCGACCAGCGAAAAGTGATCGGCGGTGGAAACGCGGTCAAACCGCCGTTGACCTCTTTCGAGTTCTGCCGTCTCGAATTCGTCGAGGGCGCGAATCGCTACACCGTGACCACCGGCCCGATCACTTCCGGGCAGGATCCGAACAATCAGCCGTACGAATACGCCGGGCCGTTGCCGGAAGGCGTCAGCGTCCAGCGGTCGACGTTCAACGAGGACACCGCCTGCACCCGGCTGCTCACCTTCGCCGACGGGATCAGGCTGTCCATCACGGTGACCTCCGACGACACGGCGCCCGCCGATCAGGCCGACCGCTGCCGGATCGCCGACGCGACGGTCGACGGCGCGGCCGGGGTGATCGGCGCGCGCAAGGCCGGGCGGCTGAACCTGGACCAGCGTTCGTGGGGCCGCGTCGCCCCGTGCGCGCCGCTCGACCAGCACGAGCTCGACGCCGCCGCCGGCCCGGAGACGAAGCCGGCCCCGGCGCTTTCCGGGCACAGCTGCATCCGCGGCAAGGTCAGCTTCTCGCTGTCGGTGGGTGCGGACACCACGCCGGGCGCGACGGAGGCGCTGGGCGGGCGGCAGGTCCAGGTCACCACGTCCGGCGCGTTCTGCCAGGTGACCACGCACCGGCCGATCCCGGGCACCCCGGACCGGGTCGAGCAGGCGATGCTTTCGGTGGTGGGCGTCGACGGGGCGTCGGAGGACGTCACCTGCGCGGCGGCGCGAGAGGTCGCCGTCGCCGTTTTCCCGAAGCTCCCCTGACGCATTTCGTCCTCTGAATGCGGTCCTTGCGCGTGCAACTACCGCATCCAGAGGACTAAGTGCGGGGCTTGGGCTCCGGGGCGCGTGCACGAAGCCGGAACTCACGTGCTTGGAGGCGTAACTCGCGTGACTGAAGGCGTAACTCATGTGATTGGGGGACGACACGCCTGACGTCGGGTTCGGCGCGTGTCGTCCGTCTGGACACGCGAGTTCGCCGTCTGAACACGGGTGTTGCGCTCCCAACCACGCGAGTTACGCCTTCGAGCACGCGAGTTTCGTCCTCAATCACGCGAGTTACGCCTTTGAGCACGTGAAGGCCCCGCATTTAGAGGACTAAATGCGGAGGCTAGCGCAGCCGGGGCAGCCGGAAGGAGCACATCGCCTCGTCCAGCGCCTCGAAGTCCAGGGGCGGGTGCGGCAGTGGAGTGGCGCGGCCGGGTTCGGCGCGCAGGCCGTCGAGCAGCATCGCGAGGCATCGGCGCCACAGGTCCGGCTGGATACTGTGCGTGAACTCGATGACCGAGCCGAGCATCTGGTGCAGGAGCGGTATGTCCGTCGGCATGAAGTCTGCGCGGAGGGCGCCTGCCGCCTGAGCCCGTTCGACGAGCTCTGTGATCAACGGCACCATGCGGGATTTCGCCTCGGCGACGCGCTCCTGGCCGAAGGCGTTCGACAGCATGACTTCACGTAACCCGCGGTCACCGGCGTGCAGCTCGGCCGCGCGCCACGTGAAGCCCGCGAACCCTTCCCAGGGATCTTCGGCGCGAAGCGCTTCTTCGGCGAACTCGCGGATCGTCTCGAACTGGTCGACGAACATGGCCTCGACCAGGTGTTCCTTGCTCGGGAAGCGGCGATAGACGGTGCCGACGCCGACGCCCGCGTGATGCGCGACATCGTCGAGAGTCGCTTCGAGCCCGCGCTCGCCGAAGACAGTGTGCGCCGCCGCGATGATGCGCTGCCGATTGAGTTCGGCGTCGCGCCGCAGCGGCCGCGCCGGTGCGGCGGGAGCGAGTTCCCGAGCCATTCGTCCAGCTTAACAAACGAAGTAGAGGACACTTCTCCACTTCTTGTGTACCTTGGGCGCGGAAAGGGGAGATACCTACTCCACATAGCTTCTTCGTCACTATCGGTGAGGAAACCGCCCGTATGCCTGATTCATCCACCGCTGTCGCCACGCCGCCGGGGGACGCGGCCGCGCAGCACACCAACCCGCACCACGCCAGGAGATGGCTGATCCTGGTGATGATCGGCCTCGCTCAGCTGATGGTGGTGCTGGACGCCACCGTCGTGAACATCGCGCTCCCGTCGGCGCAGCAGGACCTCGGCTTCTCGAACGACGCCCGCCAGTGGGTCGTCACCGCCTACGCGCTCGCGTTCGGCAGCCTGCTCCTGCTGGGCGGGCGGCTCGCGGACCTCTTCGGCCGCAAACGCGCGTTCCTCGTCGGGCTCGCGGGCTTCGCCATCGTGTCCGCGATCGGTGGCGCCGCCACCAGCATCGAAATGCTGCTCGTCGCCCGTGCCGCACAGGGCGTCTTCGGCGCGCTTCTCGCGCCGGCCGCCCTTTCGCTGCTGACCACGACGTTCACCGACCCGAAGGAACGCGGCAAGGCGTTCGGCGTCTTCGGCGCGATCGGCGGTGGCGGCGCGGCGATCGGCCTGCTGCTCGGCGGCGTGCTGACCGAGTACCTCGACTGGCGCTGGTCGATGTACGTCAACATCATCTTCGCGGTGATCGCGTTCGCCGGTTCGGCCGTGCTGCTGAAGAACTCCGAGACCGATGGCCCGCGCCCGAAGCTCGACATCCCGGGCACGATCACAGCGTCGGCCGGTCTCTTCGCGCTCGTCTACGGTTTCGCGAACGCCGAGCGCGACTCGTGGTCCTCGGTGTCGGTCTGGGGTTTCCTCGCCGCCGGTGTCGTCCTGCTGGCCGCGTTCGTCGTGATCCAGCAGCGTGCCGAACACCCGCTCCTGCCGCTGCGCGTGCTGCTCGACCGCGACCGCGGCGGCTCCTACCTCGCGATGTTCCTGCTCGCCATCGGGATGTTCTCGATCTTCCTGTTCCTCACCTTCTACATCCAGCTGAACCTCCAGTTCACGCCCGTGCAGAGCGGTGTCGCGTTCCTGCCGATGGTGGCCACCCTGATGGCCAGCGCGACCTCGGCCACGGCCGTGCTGCTGCCGAGGTTCGGCGCGAAACCGTTGGTGTCACTGGGAATGCTGATCGCCGGCGCCGGCCTGTTCTGGCTCTCGGCCATCGACACCACCAGCACGTACGCCGGCGGGGTGCTGTTCCCACTGATGATCATGGGCGTCGGCATCGGCCTCGCCATGGCGCCCGCGATGAGCGTCGCGACCTTCGGCGTCGACACGCACGACGCCGGTGTCGCGTCGGCGGCGGTCAACACCGCGCAGCAGGTC
Source organism: Amycolatopsis sp. NPDC000009 (assembly GCF_055563465.1). Taxonomy (NCBI): domain Bacteria; kingdom Bacillati; phylum Actinomycetota; class Actinomycetes; order Pseudonocardiales; family Pseudonocardiaceae; genus Amycolatopsis; species Amycolatopsis sp. NPDC000009. The sequence continues at coordinate 86,230 of NZ_JBVHDI010000010.1, read as the reverse complement.
GGCGGCTCGATCGGGACCGCGCTGCTGAGCACGCTGGCCGGTAACGCGGCGACGTCGTTCCTGGTGGGGAAGGCGCCTTCGCCGCAGCTTGCGGCCGAAGCGGCTGTGCACAGTTACACGACCGCTTTCGTGTGGGGCGGGTGGATCTTCGTGATCGGTGCGGTGATCTGCGGGCTGCTGCTCCGGTCGGGTGCTCCGGCGAAGGCTCCCGAAGATACTTCTTCGGATGCTGCGCCGGTCGCCGTGCACATGTAGTCAAGTACATGAAGGCCCCCTTCCTTGCGCCTAGGTACAGGAAGGGGGCCTTCATGTACCTAGGTGGGCCGCGACTGCGATCGCACGGCCTCGAAGACCTCGTCGTCCCACCGGTGCGTCCGGATCAACCGGTACCGTTCGCAAGCCACCCACAGATACGCCTCGGCATCCGTGCGCGAGCCGATCAGGTCCGCCTGCCGCAGCATCGCCACCACCGGCACGAACTCCTCGTCGAACCACCGCTGCGCCAGCGTCGCGCGGTCCGAGTACGCGCCTTCGTCCTGCATCAGCCGGAAACCCCACGCCTCCACGTGTTCACCGAGCCGCGCGTAGTCCCACGGATCCGTGAACACCACCGAAGCCCGCGCGTGCCCCGAAAGCGGGACGCGTTCCAGGAACAACCGCCGGTAGTCCTTCACGATCAGGTCGCCGCGGTACCGGATCCCGCTCGGGTCCAGTTCGGTCCGCACCTCGGTGACCATCGCCTCTATTGTGGACAGTCGCATCGCGTGCGCCACCGAAACGCGGTGGTGGCCGTCGATGATGAAATGCAGTTCGCCGACGCGGTACACCTCGATCGGCGGAATCGACTCGCCGCGCCGGGTGGCGAGCGCCAGCCGCTCCCAGCGTTCGCGAACCCGCCCGGACGTCGGGCGGAAGCGCCGGTCGAAGTCGCGGCCGCGGTCGACGCTGCCGACGATCGAGTCGAGCCGGATCACCCGCGCCCCGATCTTCCGTTCGCCGAGATAGCCGAGCGCGTCGACCACCTCGTGGAACGGCAGCATGATGTTGACGTCGTCGGGTTCGCGGCGCAGCCAGTTCGCCAGCCGGGACAGCACCTGACGCCGTCGCGCGCGGAGGAAGTCGTGCTCCGCGTCCGCGCGGGGAAAGCCCGTGTCCTTCATGAGAACTCCATGATCCGGTGCCCGACCACGTTGCGGATCGTGGTCCCGCCGACCACCCGGTCCGGCACGGGTTCACCGTGCGGGTGGATATGCCCGTGCAGCAACCACTTCGGGCGCAACAACTCGATCGTGCGATGGAGACAGTCGAATCCGCGGTGCGGCGGATCCTCGCGGTCGCCACAGTGCCGCGGCGGCGCGTGCGTGAGCAGGACGTCGACGCCTCGTCCGTCCCGCCAGCGGCGGAGCCGGGCCCGGCGCACGAGCCGCCGGGCACGCCGCGCCTGCTGGCGTTGCGTCCACTGGTTCGGGCCGTCGTTGTAGCGCACCGAACCGCCGAGCCCGGCGAACCGGAGCCCGCCGACGTCGACGATCCGGCCGTCCGCGTTCACCCCGCCCGCCGGCCCGGGCCACACGGTGGGAAAACCGTCCTTCATGGACAGTCCGCCGTAACGGGTGTAGCCGGACAGATCGGGGTCGTGGTTTCCGGGGACGAACACGCACGGCACGTCGAGCGCGCCCGCCAGGAACTCGAGGTAGTCGTACGGCAGGTCGCCGGCGCCGATCACGAGGTCGGCCGGGTGGTTGCGGACGGCGGACGTCCACAGCCGCTCTTCGACCTCGTCCGCGACCACCAGCGCTTTCACGCGCTCCAGGGTAAGCCCGGTGACGCTACTTCGGGCCGTGCGCGAACGCGGGGTCCTTGGCGATGATCGCGACGACGATGCCGAGCCAGACGACGCAGAACGCCAGCGCCCAGAACTTGAGGTTGGTCAGGATCCTTGGCATGGGGAACTCCAGGTACTACCGAAAGCGGGAAGAGGTCAGAGCCAGCGGTTCTTCCTGAATATTCGGTAGAGCAGGATGCAGACGCCGAAGATGACCGTCATCGCCACGGGGTAGCCGAACCGCCAGTGCAGCTCGGGCATGTAGTCGAAGTTCATCCCGTAGATGCCGGCCAGCGCCGTGGGGACCGCGATGATCGCCGCCCACGCGGTGATCTTGCGCATGTCGGTGTTCTGCTGGAGCGTGATCTTCGCCAGGGTCGCGTCGACCAGGGTGGTCAGCAGTTCGTCGAAGTTCGCGACCCGCTCCGCCACGGTCGTCAGGTGGTCGGAGACGTCACGGAAGTACGAGCGGACCTCGTCCGGGATCAGCCGCGTGTACCCCTCGGCGAGGCGCTGCAGCGGGGTGCCCAGCGGCATGACCGCGCGGCGCAGCTCCAGCACCTCGCGCTTCATGAAGTAGATCTGCTCGGCGCTCACCTTGGACCGCGGCGCGAAGACGTGCGTCTCCATCTCGTCGATGTCGGCCTCGATCGCGGTGGTGACGTCGAGGTAGTGGTCGACGACGTGGTCCGCGATCGCGTGCAGCACCGCGGACGGCCCCAGGTCGAGCCGCTCCGGGTCCTGGTCGAGTTCGCGGCGCAGCCTGGCGAGCCCCGAGTGGTTCCCGTGCCGCACGGTGATCACGAAGTCGCGGCCCAGGAAGGCCATCAGCTCGCCCGTCTCGACGATCTCGTTCGCCGTGGCGGGCGACTCGTGCTCGACGTACCGGACGGTCTTCAGCACCATGAACAGCGTGTCGTCGTAGCGCTCCAGCTTCGGCCGCTGGTGTGCTTCGAGCGCGTCCTCGACGGCCAGCTCGTGCAGGCCGAACGTGTCCGCGATGCCCTGGATCTGGACCGCGTCGGGCTCGTGCAGGCCGATCCAGACGAACCCGGCGTGCCGTTTGCGCACCTCTTTGATGGCCTCGGCGTGCGTCCAGCGGCCGGGCAGGCGCTTGCCCTCCACGTACACCGCGCAATCGACGACGTACGCCGACAGGGGGACGGGCAGCGGGCGCTGGGGGACGCTCTTGGCGCGGCCGTTGCTCCGGCCGCGAAGGCCGCCGAGCGAGGGAATGGCAGGCATGGGATCTCCTGGGCAGACGTCGTGCGTTGATGCGCGAAGACGACGGGCCAAGCGGTCGGGGGGCCGCTCGGCTAGGCCAGCGTTCCCGGTTTCGTCAGCCCTGCCAGGTGGGGATCCGGCGAGATGTGAAGGCGGAAACGCTGCGACTACTAGGAAGCGGACTATCGCCACTGGACATCGGGTTCCTCACCTCCTTCGGCTCGGCGGACGGTTACGCAGTGGTGTGGGTCGCGTTGACGACCTGACACCAATGGTCGAGGGTACTCCTCAACATGAAGGCCTGTCGTTCCAGGCTCACGCCGCGTTACTCGTGCAGGAGGAATGGGTGCAGTTCGGTCGCTATTACGAAGAGTTCGAGGTCGGTGCGGTCTACAAGCACTGGCCGGGCAAAACGGTCACCGAGTACGACGACCACCTGTTCTGCCTCATCACCATGAACCACCATCCGCTGCACCTCGACGCGCACTACGCCGGGGAGACCACCGACTTCGGCAAGAACGTCGTGGTCGGCAACTACATCTACTCACTGCTGCTGGGGATGTCGGTGCCGGACGTGTCCGGCAAGGCGATCGCGAACCTCGAGGTCGAGTCCCTGAAGCACGTGAAGCCGACCTTTCACGGTGACACCATCTACGGCGAGACCGAGGTGCTGGACAAGACGCCGTCGAAGTCGAAGGACGACCGGGGCGTCGTCTACGTCGAGACCCGCGGCTACAAGCAGGACGGCACGATCGTGTGTGTCTTCCGTCGCAAGGTGATGGTGCCGAAGCGGTCTTACGGTGACAGCAGGGGTGGTGAACAGCCCGGCCGCCCCGTCCCGCACGAATAATAGGTGCCACGAACGGGAAGAGGGAGCGCGTCGATGCCCATCGGGCTGGATGAGATCAAGAGCCGTCTGCGGAAGTTCGCGACGGTCGAGGCGGCCGGTGTTTCGCCGCTGTACGAGCACTTGGCGGCGAAGGCGGCCGAGGACGACGACGTCGCCGGTCTCCTGACCGGCGCACGTGGCGGTGAAGCGCGCGGAACGCTGCTCATGGCGACGGCGCACCGGCTCATCCAGGCCGACCCCATCCACCCGCTCTCGCGGTACTACCCGTCCGTCGGCGGTTTCGACGGCGTGGACTCGGAGACGTGGCCGTTGTTCCGCTCGTTCCTGCTGGAACGGGCGGACAAGGCCCGGGCGATCATCTCCTCGCGGTACACGCAGACCAACGAGGTCCGCCGTGCCGCGCTGCTCTACCCCGCGATGACGACGGCCGCGAAGGAGGCGGGCGGGAAGATCGCGCTGCTCGAGGTCGGCTGCAGCGCTGGGCTGCTCCTCGGCATGGACAAATACGCCTATCGCTACCAGTGCGACGGCGGCGAACAGCTCACCGCCGGGCCCGCGAAGACCGCGGTCGGCCTGCACTGCGCGCTGGACCTCGCGCCCGGCGCCGTCACGCCGAAGGTGCCGAAGAAGCTGACGATCACCGCCCGCGCCGGCCTCGACCGCGCCCCGGTGGACCTGGCCGACGAGGACGAACTGGCCTGGCTCGAAGCCTGCGTCTGGGCCGACCAGCCGGACCGGATCCGGCTCCTGCGCACGGCCGCGGCGGCACAGGGCAAGCAGCGGCCGGACTTGATCGCGGGCGACGCCGTCGACGATCTCGCCTCCGCGGCGGCCACCCTGCCCGCCGACGCTCCGCTCGTGGTCTTGACCAGTCACGTGCTGGCGTACCTGGGGGAGCGGCGGGCGGACTTCCTCGAGGAGCTCCGGAAACTGGCCGCGGACCGGCCGCTGTGGTGGGTCAGCGAGGAGTTCTACGCCGCGGCGCTGGAACCCCTGGTGCCCGGCAGGACCGAACTGGCCGAACCGGTGGACCAGGCCGTGCTCGGGCTCGTCCGCTGGGACGCCGGTGTGCCGGACGTGCGAGCGCTGGCCCGGACGGCCCCGCACGGACAGCGGATGACCTGGTTGCCGGTTTAGCGTTCCGCTCTCTCGCGAGATGTCGGGAATGTGTCGGCGAGGATAATTTTCACCTCTTCCGCTGCTTTATCCTCGCGGCTTTTGCCGAGTCGTGCACAGCGGGTGTCAAGGTGACGGCGCGACCTCGGACGGCAGCACTCCCCAATCGCGGAGAGTGACGAACAGGAGTTCGGCCAGGTGACCGTCTTCGTCGAGTTCGATCAAGGTTCCGGCGTCGATCCACCGGGCGTCGGTGGCGTCGTCCCCGGCACGGAGAGTGCCGCCGGTGACCGCGCAGGCGTAGTCGTGGATGTCATAGGAGCCGCGGCGGACGTTGCCGACGAGTGTGCCCGGTATCACGTCGAGCCCGGTCTCTTCGCGCATCTCCCGGATAACGGCCGCTTCGTCCGTTTCGCCTGGTTCGACACGCCCGCCGGGGACCGACCAGAGTCCACGTCCGGGTTCATTCGCGCGGCGGATCAGCAGAATCCGCCCCAGTTCGTCGTAGACGATGCCGCCTACACAGCGGACGGTGCTGTCCGAAACGGTGTTCATTCCCGAATGGTAGACGCGGGCTTCCTGACAATGGCTGTCCTGTACACGGAGAGTAGCCGTACGGTACACTTCTCCTCGCCGGCTGACCCAAGCGCGGGACTTCCCTCCCGCGCCGGTGGAAGGTGCGGTACAAAATGAATGGTCAGTATCCGCAGTCAGTCACCGTAAGAGACAGGATTGATCGCTGTGAACGCGAAAAAGCTCCTCACTTTCGCAGGAATCGCGTTGGTGCTGTTCTTCGTGATCGCGCAGCCAGGTCAGGCCGCGGGCCTCGTGGGAAACATCATCGGCTTCCTGCGTGACTCGGCCGAATCGGTGATCACCTTCGTCAGCAACGTCTTCAGCTAGCGGGGGAGCGGATACTCTATCGGTATGTTCGCCCCACGCGATCCAGACGAGTATCTCCTCGACACCGAGCGGCGGGTCATCAGGATCCGCCGGCACTGGGCTGTGCTGTTGTGGGAAACCTTCGAGACGGCCGCGTTGCTGGCCGTCTGCGTCCTGGTCTCCTACCTGTTGCCGCCCGCCGCGTGGGTCATCCAGAACATCCTCTGGTATGCCGCGTTGCTCATCATCCTGCGCTTCGCGTACGTGGTGATGGAGTGGTGGGTCGAGCGCCTGGTGGTCACGGACAAGCGGTTCGTCATGACCACCGGTGTCTTCACCACGAAAGTGCTGATGATGCCGATCACCAAGGTCACCGACCTCACCTACGAGCGTTCGGCGTGGGGCCGGATGATGGGGTACGGGACCATGGTGGTCGAGTCCGCCGGTCAGATCCAGGCGCTGAACCGCATCGACTACCTGCCCAAGCCGGAAGAGTTCTACGACACGATTTCCGAGCTCGTCTTCGGCGACAAGCAAAAGCAGGCCGAGCGCTTTTCGATGATCAAGGCGCAGCGTGCGGCGCGCGGCAAGAAGAAGGTCGGTTAGCGCAGGTCCCGGGGTCGCTGTGACCTGGAGCATCGTCGATACTGAGCGGCGATGCGCATCGACCTGCACGCCCACTCCACCGCCTCCGACGGCACCGACAGCCCTGCCGGGCTGGTCGCCGCCGCCGCGAAGGCGGGCCTCGACGTAGTCGCGATCACCGATCACGACACCACGGCCGGCTGGGCCCCGGCCGCCGAGGCACTTCCGCCGGGACTGACGCTGGTCCCCGGCGCCGAGCTGTCCACGATCTCCGTCGATCCGGTGACCGGGCGGCATATCAGCGTTCACCTGCTCGCGTACCTCTTCGACCCGGCGTCGCCGTCGGTCGTCGCCGAACAGACCCGGCTCCGGTCGGAGCGGCGGTGGCGGCTGCGCGTGATGGCCGAGCGGATGGCCGCCGACGGACTCCCCGTCGATCCCGACGAGGTCATGTCGCTGCTGCCGGAGGACGGTTCGGCCGGGCGGCCGCATCTCGCGCAGGCCCTGGTGCGGGCTGGCGTCGTCTCGTCGGTGAACGAGGCCTTCGCGAGCTATCTCGGCAACGGCAGCGGCTACTTCGTGGCGCGGCGGGACACCCTCGTGGAGGACGCGATCGACATGATCGCGGAGGCGGGCGGCGTCACCGTCATCGCGCACCCCTTCGCCTACACGCGCGGCGCGACCATCACCGTCGACGTGCTCGCCGGGCTGGCCGCGCACGGGCTCACCGGCGTCGAGGTCGACCACCCTAACCACGACGAGGAGACGCGCGTCCGGTTGCACGGGCTGGCGGGGGAGCTGGGGCTCGTGCGCACCGGTTCGAGCGATTACCACGGCACGAACAAGACCATCGATCTCGGCGACGAGACCACCGACCCGCTCGCGCTCGAAGAACTCGTCGCGCGGTCGACCGGCTACCAGGTCGTGACGCGGTGACGATCACGGACTTCTTCGACGCGCGCCTGTTCATGAGCGCGACGATCACGCTGATCGTCATCATGGACCCGCCCGGCACGGTTCCGGTGTTCCTGAGCCTGACCGGCCGCAAATCGGTGGCCTTCCGCGCCAAGGCCGCGCGGCAGGCGGTGCTGGTCTCCTTGCTGGTGATCTCGCTGTTCGCCGTTGCGGGACAAGCGATCCTGTCGTATCTCGGCATCGGGATCCCGGCGCTGCAGGGTGCGGGCGGGCTGTTGCTGTTGCTCATCGCGCTGCAACTGCTGACCGGCAAGACCGGCGGCGAGGCCGAGGCGGCAGGCGACGACGTCAACGTCGCCCTCGTGCCGCTCGGGACCCCGCTGCTCGCCGGCCCGGGCGCGATCGCCGCGACCATCGTCTTCGTACGGCAGGCTGATGGGCACGTCGGCGCGTACGTGGCTCTCGCGCTTTCGATCGTGACGGTGCACTTCGTGCTGTACCTGTGCATGCGGTATTCGGGCGTGGTCATCCGGCTGATCAAGGAAAGCGGGATCACGCTGCTGGCGAAGATCGCCGGCCTGCTGCTGGCCGCCATCGCGGTCGAGCTGGTGGCGAACTCGGTGAAGGGCTTCATCTCGGGCACGTGACCGGCCGCGAGTGGTAGCAAAGGTCCCTTGCTCCCGGCGATAAGGTCCGGGTCCCGGTTCGTCCGGTGTCCCCAATGTGGCATTGGAGACACTGAGCGTCTCCAATGCCACGTTGGGGACACTCAACCCTCCACGGGCTTCGCCGGATCGCAGAACCGGCGATAGCAAAGGTCCCTTGCTCCCTTCCTGGGGATCCCCTCGAAAAGTGTCGGTGGGGGTGCGTAGCGTTGCGCGCGGGGTGATCCGATGGAGCAGATTGGTTTCGACTTCGGCGTCGAGGCGCCGCGCAAGCTGACGAAGGTCTCGCCCGCGCGCCTCGCGACGTTCGAAGACTGCCCGCGCCGCTACCGCATGGCGTATCTCGACCGCCCGTCGCCGGTACGCACCGGCGCGTGGGCGCACAGCACGCTGGGTGCGGTGGTGCACAACGCTTTGCGGGCGCTGTTCGACCTGCCGGTGATCAAGCGCGTGCCGCAGCGGGCGATGGCGCTCGTCGCCGAACACTGGAAGGACGCCGGGTTCGAAGACGCCGACCAGGCCGCCCGGTACCGCGCCAGGGCCAAGGCATGGGTCGCGGAGTACGTCGAGCACAACGACGTCAGCGTCGATCCCGTCGGGCTGGAGCGCTGGGTTTCGGCGCCGGTCACGCTCGAGCCGGGCAGCGGGCCCAGCCTCATCATCGAAGGCCGCGCGGACCGGATCGACCAGCGCGGCCGGGAATTGGTGATCATCGACTACAAGACCGGCCGCCGCGAGCCGGACGAGTACGAGGCCCGTTCGTCGCAGGCCTTGGCGCTGTACGCGGTCGCGGCCGCCAGGACACTGCGGACGCCGTGCTACCAGGTCGAGCTGCACCACGTGCCCACCGGGACCATCGCGGCCGCCGAGCACACCGAAGAGAGCCTGAAGCGGCATCTCCAACGCGCCGACGAGACCGCCGGGGATCTGCGGCTGGCAGCGGATACCCTGGACGCCGGCGGCGACGAGGACGTGTTGTTCCCGGCGCGCCCTGGCCGTCGTTGCTCATGGTGCGACTTCCGGCCCAGTTGCGCGGCAGGCCAGGAGGCCGGGCCCGCGGCTCAGCCGTGGGAGTTGCTGGCGCCCTAGATTCTCGAAACCCGACGATTGGACAGGCGAGGACGTGTCGTCACCGGACACCGAAGAGCTCGCGATCATTCCGCCCGCGGACGAACCCGTGACACCCGAAAGCGGCCGGTTCTGGCGCGGGCTGACCGGATCGCTCGCGGCCGGTATGGCCGTGCTGGCGGCGTGTGTCGTCGCGATCGCTTCGCTCTGTCTGTTCACCGGCGCGCCGGGGCCAGGGCTCCTGATGCTGATCGGCCACCCGGTCGCCGCGGTCGTCGCCCTGCTGGCACAACGGGTCGCCGACTCGCGCAACGGCCGCGCCGCGGGCTGCGCCGGTCTCGTGGTCGTGGTGAGCGTGACGGCCGCGCTGAGCCTGTTCTGGTGGAGCTGACACGGCAGGAAGGTGTCATTGACCCGAAAAAGCGTCCCATCTCCGCGAAAATGTGGCTCACTGGGCATGTCGTGGATGAACACGCTGCCCCGCAGCGAGGACGAAGGGCACTGTCGATGACCTACCCACCCCAGCCAGGACAGCCCGACCACGGTCAGGGCGGGCAGCAGTACCCAGGGCAGCAGCCGGGGCAGCCGTATCCGGAGCAGCAGCCGGGCCAGCAGCAGTACCCAGGGCAGCAGCCCGGCCAGCCGTATCCGGACCAGCAGCAGTACCCGGGACAGCCGCAGTACCAGCAGGGCGGCTACGACCAGAGCGGCGCGTACCCGCAGCAGCAGTACCCCCAGCAGCAGTACCCCGGCTACGGCCAGCAGCAGTATGGGCAGCAGCAGTACGGACAGGGCTTCGGCGGGCCACCCGCGCCCCCGAAGAACAACAAGACCGGCCTGATCGTGGGCATCGCCGCCGCTGCCGTCGTGGTGCTCACGCTGGGTATCACCGGATTCGTCGCTCCCGGGTTCTTCCTCAGCGACGACAAGGCCGAAAAGGCGTCCGGCCCGGAAGGGACCGCGCAGGCGATCATCGACGGCATCAACACCAATGACAGGGCCGCGTTGACGGCGCTCAAGTGCGGTAGTGCCGAAAAGGACATCGACCAGATCATCGATCGGGTCAACGAAGCTTCGGACGCTTCGCTCGGCCCGGTCACGAAGGTCTCCGAGACCAAGTACACGGTCGCCGTCACGCTGACCGTCTCTGGGCGGCCGGGCACCGCCACCGGCACACTCGTCAGCGAAGGCGGCAAGTGGTGCTGGAAGGAAGTCAGCAGGCTGCGTACTTCCAGGACTTCGACGACGCGCTGACGGCCGGCGGGAGCAAGGGACCTTTGCTACCGCCTGCCGGTCACTTGAGGGCGACGAGGGTGGGGCCGCGCTGCTCCAGCAGCACCGGCCCGACCGAGGAAAGCGACACCGGGCCGGTGTAGCCGCGCCGGTCGACGCCGACGGTGCGGATCGTGGCGCCGGTCGTCTCGTCGAGCACGGCGAGCCCGCCCTGGATCGGCACGACCAGCTGTTCCCCGAAGGTCACCCCGGCGCCGGTGGAGTTGTTCAGCGTCCAGCGCGGCGTGAGGTCGTCCCGTGAGAACGCCATGGTCTTCGAGCCGGTGAACCAGTAGACGCCCTGCGCGGTCCACGAGGTCGTCATGACGCCACCCACCGGATCCTGCGAGATCTCCGCCTCGGGCAGGTCGAGCGGGTACGCCGACTTCTGCAGGCCGTCGCCGCCATAGATGACCAGCAGTTTCTGTTCGGGCAGCACGATCAGCGCGAGATCGCCGGACATCGCGACGACTTTCGCGTTCTTCCCGGCGAGCACGGTGCTGTAGTCGACCTTCGGGTCGTCGGCCTCGTCGTTGGTCGCGCGGTAGACGGTGAAGCGGTCGGCCGGATCGCCGGGGCAGCGCTCGATCACGCCGATCTTGCCCGCCGCGGCGGCCACCGTGCCGTAGGTGCAGCCGGTCCTCGGCTGCTTGTTCGGGTTCACGATGGCGGGGACCTGGCCGTACTCCATGCTCTTGACGAGGTCGTCGCGCCAGGTGTTCAGCAGTTTCTTGCCGGTCGTGGTGACGTGCGATCCGTCGACGACCAGCCGGGTGCCGAGCTCGGCGTCGCCGTTGCGCTGTGCCGTGCGGCGCCCGGTGCCCGCGTCGAGCTGGGTGACCTCGCTGCAGCCGGTGTCCTTGCGGTACACCGCGTCCACCTTGATCCCGGCGAGCGCGACGGTGCACAGTTCGAGATCGCGTGAGTAGCGCCACCGGACATCGCCGGTGTACGGGTCCCGGCCGAGGACTTCGCCCTTGTCCGCGGTGACGACATTGTTGGCTTCGCCGATCGGGACCGGTGTCGACGAACTCGGCGCCTGCCACAGTTCGCTGAGGGAGCCGGGAACCTGCGCCGGCGCGGGCGGGAGCCCCGGCGGCAGGGTGGTGGCGACCTGCGCGACCGTCGCCGCGTTGTCGCTGGTCACGCCGATGACGACGCCGGTGACCGCGACGACCACCACGATCGCCGCGGCGATCACGCGATCCCGTTTGCGGTTCCACGGCGAGGGCCGGGCGCGTTTCCCGCCCAGCGGCGGCTCGGTGGCCACCGGCTGGGCGGGATCGGCGTCCAGCACGTCCTCGGTGCCGATCGCGTTTTCGGCCGTCTCCGGCTCGCTGCCGTCCGGCTGCCCGGGATCGGCGGGCACGGGCCGCGCCGGTTCGTCGTCCGGCGCGGCGTCCCAGCGTTCGCTCACGTGCCCCTAGCTCCCCATGTCCGCAGTATGAAAGCTCAGTCTGCCGACGCAGGTGTATCAGAAGTCGCCGAGGGACGGCGACGGCGGCGTCGGCGAGCCGGACGCTCGGCGCTGTCGCCTGCCTCCTTCTCGACCGCCGGGCCGCTGACCTCCGGGCTCGGCTTCGCGGCGCCACGGCTGCGGCGGCGGGTCCGCGTGCGGCCCTCCGAAACGGCTTCGCTCTGGCCTTCCGCGCTGTCCGCGGAAGCGCTCGCGGCGGCGTCGGCGGCCTCGATCTTGGCGGCCGCGTCGGCGCCACCACGGGTCCGCTTGCGCGGCGCGCGGTTGCGCTTGCGGGGCGCTTCTTCGTCCTTCGCCGGACCCTGTCCACGGCCGCGGCGCTTGCCGCCCAGGTCTTCCTCGACCTCGGCCGAAAGACCGGCGCGGGTCCGCTTCGACAGCGGGAGGCGCCCGGTGGTGCCCTCGGGGATGCCGAGGTCGCTGAACAGGTGCTTCGACGACGAGTACGTCTCGGCGGGCTCGGGCATGTCGAGCCCGAGGATGTCCGAGATCATCTTCCAGCGCGGCTCCTCGTCCCAGTCGACGAGGGTGATCGCGACGCCGGTGCGCCCGGCGCGGCCGGTGCGGCCGATCCGGTGGACGTAGGTCTTCTCGTCCTCCGGCGTCTGGTAGTTGATCACGTGCGTGACGTCGTCGATGTCGATACCGCGGGCGGCGACATCGGTGGCGACCAGCACGTCGACCTTGCCTGCCCGGAACGCGCGCAGCGCCTGTTCGCGGGCGCCCTGGCCGAGGTCACCGTGCACCGCGGCGGCCGCGAAGCCACGCTCGACGAGCTCGTCGGCGACCTTCTGCGCGGTGCGCTTGGTGCGGGTGAAGATCATCGTCAGGCCACGGCCTTCGGCCTGCAGCGCGCGGGCGATCAGCTCGGGCTTGTCCATCGAGTGCGCCCGGTAGACGAACTGGGTGGTGCGCTCGTGGATCGCGCCGGCGTCGTTCTCCTCGGCGCGGATATGCGTCGGCTGGGTCAGGAACGTGCGGGCCAGCGTGATGATCGGGCCCGGCATGGTCGCCGAGAACAGCATCGTCTGGCGCTTGTCCGGGACCATCCGCAGGATGCGCTCGATGTCGGGCAGGAAGCCCAGGTCGAGCATCTCGTCGGCCTCGTCCAGCACCAGCCCGCGGACCTTGCCCAGCACGAGGTGCTTCTGCTCGGCCAGGTCCAGCAGGCGGCCGGGCGTGCCGATGACGACGTCGACGCCGTTGCGGAGCGCCGCGATCTGCGGCTCGTAGGGGCGGCCGCCGTAGATGGCCAGCGTGCGGATGCCGAGGTGCTTGCCCGCGCCCTTGAGGTCGTTCGCGACCTGGATGCACAGCTCACGCGTCGGCACGACGACCAGCACCTGCGGGGTGCCGTCGCCGGGGACCTCGACGCGGTGCAGCAGCGGGACGCCGAAGCCCAGCGTCTTGCCCATACCCGTGCGGGCCTGGCCGATCAGGTCGTCGCCGGCCATGGCCAGCGGCAGCGTCAGCGCCTGGATGGCGAAGGTGCGCTCGATCCCGGCCTCGCCCAGCGCCTTCACGATCTCCGGCTTGACGCCGAAGGAAGCGAAGGTGGGGGATTCGGGCTCCACCGGCGCGCCCGCCTGCAGCGGGTGTGAGGTGTCCAGCGCGGCCGGGCCTGTCTCGCTGTGCTCCAGCGCGACGGCCTCCGGGACGCCGGTGGTGGTGTTCTCTTCGGTTGTGGTTTCGTTCGTGGTCAGGGTGCTCGCCTCTCTCGTGACCAGCGCGCACTGCCCTGGTCACCGATCGACACTCGACCACGAAAATTCGCTCGGGCTCCGCGCTACTGGCGCTGAAGCGGCCCTTCGTGGGAATGCCGCAGGATGGCGTGCACGCACATCATTCTTGTGCTGACCAGGGCCACACCGGCTGTCCTTCAGCCGCAGCGGCGTCCCGGTCCGGACGGAAGATCCGTCGTTTCCGTCGGCCAGTCTACCTGATCTGCGGTTTTTCGATACCCCCGCCGCGCCGGGGGCGTATGGGATCGGTCTCTTCCCGGCCGGTCGGGTGTGTTCGGCGATACCCTTTCCGCCGTGACGGAGGCAAAGCAGATCAGTGAGGGCGTAGTCGATTTGCTCGGCGTACTCGCCTACGGGGAATTGTCCGCATTCGATCGCATGGCCGAGGACGCGCGCACCGCGCCGACGCTGTCCGGCCGGGCCGCGCTGGCGTCCATGGCGGCCGCCGAGATCGGGCACTACGACCTGCTCACCAAGCACCTGGCGGGGCACGGCGTCGCGATCGAGGACGCGATGCGGCCGTTCGTCGGGCACATCGACGCCTGGCACGCCTCCACGGCGCCGCGTTCCTGGCTCGAGTCCCTGGTGAAGGCTTACGTCGGAGACGGGCTCGCGGCCGACCTCTACCGCGAGATGGCCAGCTGGCTCGACCCCGAGACCAGGGATCTGGTCCTCACCGTGCTCGCCGACACGGGGCATTCGGCGTTCGCCGAGCGCGAAGTCGCGGCCGGTATCGAGGCCGACCCGAAGGCGCGGGACAAACTCGCGCTGTGGGGCCGCCGTCTGCTGGGCGAGGCGTTGACGCAGGCCCAGTACGTCGTCGCCGAGCGGGACGGGCTCGCCGAGCTGATCGTCGAGGGCTCGGGCGACCTTTCGGGAATCGCCGCGCTGTTCCGCCGGTTGCAGCAGGGGCACACCAAGCGCATGCAGGTGCTGGGCCTCGGCTGAGGTCACTTCGGCTAGCCTTGGCGCACCAGTAAATTTCGAACTTTCAAGCGGAGGTCCCACGTGGAGGTCAAGATCGGCATCAAGGACACGCCGCGGGAGCTCGTGGTGTCCAGCAGCCAGTCGCCCGACGAGGTCGAGGAACTGGTCGCGAACGCCTTGAGGGCCGGCGACGGGATCTTCCGCCTCGACGACGAAAAGGGCCGTAAGTACATCGTGCCCACCGACCGCATCGCCTACGTCGAGATCGCGCCGTCGGATGTTCGCAAGGTCGGCTTCGCTGTTGGTGGTTAACCCGATCGGGTTGTAGTCGGATGTCACAGTGGCGTCACCGCCGCGTCTCAGCCAGCTCTCAGATTTGATCGTCACGCTATGGCGGGGACGGCAGGGGGTTAGCCGAGAAATGAGGTGGACGGCGTCACTGTGATCGACCGCGCGCTGCTCGAAGGCGTGCGCACAGTTCCCGAACAAGGCGAACGGCTCGCGAGTCGGCTGACCGGCATCGATGTCGCCCGTGGCTTGGCCGTCCTCGGCATGTACGCGGTGCATGTCGGCCCCGATCCGGCCAAAGGCGGCGTCGGGGTGCTGTTCAAACCGTTCGAAGGCCACTCCGCGGCGTTGTTCGCGGTGCTGGCAGGCGTCTCGATCGCGCTGATGTCCGGCGGACGCCGTCCCAAACAGGGCCGCGACCGGACCCGCGTCGCGCTCAAACTGGCGACCCGCGCCCCGCTCTTGGTGGCGCTGGGGCTGTGGCTGACCAGCCTCGAGACCGGCTACATGGTGATCCTGGCCTACTACGGGGCCTGTTTCCTCTTCGCGATCCCGTGGCTGCGCGCGGGCGCGAAGGCGCTGGCGATCGCGGCGGTCGTCGTCGCCGTGGCGGGCCCGCTGCTCTCGCATCTGATCAGGGCGCAACTGCTGCCCCGCGACCTGCTCTTCTTCGCGCCGGACCTGACCGCGGACGACGTCACGTCGACCGGGCTGCTGAAGGCCGCGACCGTTCTCGTCCTGACCGGGACCTTCCCGGCGTTGACGCTGATGGCGTACGTGTTCGCCGGGATGGCGATCGGGCGGATGGACCTGACCTCACGCAGTGTGTGCCGGCGGCTGTTCTTCGGCGGCTCGGCGCTCGCGGTGGGCGGGTACGTCGTGTCCTGGATCGCGACCGGGCCGCTCGGCGGTATGCAGGCCGTGTACCGCTCGCTGGAACCGGCGGCCGCGCAGATGGGGATGACGCCGCCGGAATTCCTGCGGCTGCACCATACCTGGATCCACGGCACGCCGCCGACCACCAGCTGGGCCTGGGAATTGCTGCCGACGGGGACCTCGTACACACCGTTCGACCTGCTGATCTCGATCGGGATCGCGGCGGCGGTGATCGGTGGCTGCCAGCTGCTGATGCCGAAGTTCGAACGCGTGCTGCGGCCGCTTTCGGACCTGGGCGGGCGGGTGCTGAGCGCGTACGTGCTGCATTTCGTGGCGATCGCGCTGCTGTGGGACGAGAGCGACGGCGACTCGATCTTCAGCGTGCTGCACTTCGTCGAGTTCTCCGTGGTCGCGCTGACCGCCGCGGTGCTGTGGCGGAAGTTCGTCGGGCGCGGGCCGCTGGAATGGGCGATGAACAAGCTGTCGAGCTGGCCGAAGTACGTGGTGCCGCGGACTAGGGTGCCCGCTCAACGGCAGGGCTGACCTGCGGAAAGAGAGCAAGGGACCTTTGCTCTCGTTTGTTAGCGTGCTAACGGATGAGAGCAAAGGTCCCTTGCTGTCGCCTCAGTGGTCAGGCGTTGAGCTCGTTCAGTTCTTCGAGGCTGGTCGGCACGTGGAAGGGCGGCGTGCTGGTGCCCATGATGCGGTAGCGGTCCCACGGGTCCGGGTCGGAGAGCTCGCCCTTCGCGCTGTATTCGCCCGCGCGGATCTCGACGGCGGTCTTCTTGCCACCGGCCGCCGCGGACACCTGCTCGTTGGTGGCGACCCGGCCGTACCAGCGGTAGTACCCGTCGATGGGCTGGAAGTAGCCCCTCAGTTCCACCGTGGTCGCGATCTCGGTCCCGTCGATCACGAGAACCGCTTCGCCGGAGTAACCGTCTTCGTCGTGCTCGCTCATTGCGCCTCCGATTCCTTCCGCATCTGGACGACCTTGTTCTCTTCGAGCGGCAGGTTCGGGTCGATGACGATGCCCTGCTGCCGGGAGAGGCCGTCGATCGCGGCCCAGATGATCTGTGTCAGGTACTCGACGACGCTGTCGCGGCCCATCGAGCGCCGGTCCAGCCACCATTCGCCGGTGCTCTGCACCATGCCGACGATGCCGTGCGCCCACGGTTCGGCGGCGCCGGAGTCCATGTTGAACATCCGCATGTAGTCGCCGAGCAGCGCGGTCAGCGCGGTGGCGATCAGTTCCTTGTCCTCGGCGACGACGTCGGCTTTGACGACCACCTTCTCCTGAAGGCCGCCGCGCGCGAGCAGGCGGTACAGGTTCGGGTGCTCCTCGATGACGCTGAAGAACGCGTCGAGCGCCATCCGGATCCGGGGGACCGGGGCGAGCTCGGAGTTGATGGCCGGGATCAGCCGCTGGAAAAGGATCTCCGTGCCGCGCTGCCCGAGCGCGACGTACAGATCCGCCTTGTCGTCGAAATGCCTGTACAGCACGGGTTTCGTGACGCCCGCTTCGGCGGCGACGTCTTCCATGCCGAGGTCCGGCCCGTGGGTGTCGAGCGCGCGCAGGGCGGCCTCGACGAACTCCGCGCGGCGCGCGATCCGGTGCTTGCGCCAGCGGTCGCGACGGGCGTCACCCGTGTCGGCCTCACCCGCCGTGGGGTGCTTGCTCGACTGCTTGCTGTTGCGCTTGACACGTTCGATCACCCAAGTCATGCTACCAGAGGTAACTGTTACCACGAGTTACAGATAGGGGTGTGTCGGCAATGACGCGGGCGCTGAAAGAAACAGACCGGGAGAAGACGGCCGAGCGGCTGCTCAAGTCCTCCGCGAACAAGTTCTACGATCCCGACGTCGACATCGACTGGAACGCCCCGCTCGTCGACGGGAAGCGCTTCATCCCGGCCCACCGTTCTTCGCTCTACGGCACCGAGTTGTGGGACTCGCTGTCCGAAGAGCAGCGCATCGAACTCGGCAAGCACGAAGTCGCGAGCGTCGCCACGACGGGGCTGTGGTTCGAAATCCTCCTCATGCAGATGCTGCTCAAGGAGGTCTACGAAGAGGACCCGACCAGCTCGCACGCCCAGTATGCGTTGACCGAGATCGCGGACGAATGCCGTCACTCGACGATGTTCGCGCGGATGGCTTCGCGGATCGGCTGCCCG
The DNA here is from genome assembly GCF_055563465.1 of Amycolatopsis sp. NPDC000009. Lineage (NCBI taxonomy): Bacteria > Bacillati > Actinomycetota > Actinomycetes > Pseudonocardiales > Pseudonocardiaceae > Amycolatopsis > Amycolatopsis sp. NPDC000009. The sequence goes on along the minus strand of NZ_JBVHDI010000010.1, from coordinate 68,347 downwards.
AACTACGGGCCGGTGCCGTGGCTGCGGCGGCTGGCGAAACTGATGCCGAGCATCAGCTACGGCCCCGCGCGCTACGGCGCGATCCTCGTCGCCGAAGAGGTCCTCGACCGGCTTCAGCGTGAGCAGATGAACGACCCGGACATCCAGCCGCTGGTGCGTATGGTCAACCGGATCCACGTGCTCGAAGAGGCCAGGCACGTCACCTTCGCCCGCGAAGAGGTGACACGCGGGATGGCGAAACTGTCGAAGAAGGAAATCCTCTACCAGCAGTTCATCATCGCGGTCATTTCCTACTTCGTGACGCGGGCCTTCATCAACCCGAACGTCTACAAGGCCGTCGGCATCCGTCCGCGAGACGGCGTCGAAGCCGCGCTGAACAACCCCAACTGGCGCGAAAGCATCCAGTGGGCGGGCGAGAAGATCATGCCGTTCCTGCAGGAATCCGGTCTGGTCGGCAAGCCGGGCATGTACTTCTGGCGCAAGTCCTTCCTGCTGCCGGGGAAGCGATGAGGAGCGTCAAGCAGCGCGACGCCGTCTCATGGGACCCGTCGCGGCAACACCGGTTCGTGACGGGGGACGGCACCGCCCTGCACATCGAGACGAGCGGCCCCGCCGACTCCGAACTCACGCTCGTGCTCGTGCACGGCTGGACCCAGGACCACCGGACCTGGGACGGCGTGGTGTCGCGGCTCGGCGACTCCGTCCGGACCCTGCGCTACGACCTGCGCGGCCATGGCGGTTCCGCGCCGGCGAAACCGGGGACGGCCACGATCGCCACCCTCGCCGACGACCTCGCCGAGCTGATCCAGGACCACGTCCCGGACGGGCCGCTCGTGCTCGCCGGCCACTCCATGGGCGGCATGACGATCATGGAACTTTCCCGCAGGCATCCCGATCTCGTGGCCCGGCGCGTCGCAGGGGTCGCGTTCGTCGCCACATCGTCCGGTGAGATGGACCGGATCACCCTCGGCCTGCCGGGGATCGCGGGCAGCGGCGCGGCGAGGTTCGAACGGAGGCTCGCGAAGCTGCTCGCGAAGAACCGCCGTGACGCCTTGCCGCTGCCGCTGTCGGTGGTGCGGCCGGGTGCCCGGCTGCTCGTCTTCGGGCGGCGGCCCGCGCGAGCCGACGTGGACTCGGTCGCCGAACAGCTGCTGTGCGCGCATCCAGCGAGCGTCGCGGGTTTCCAGGACGCGATCTCGCGGCACGACTGCCGGGTCACGCTGGCCGCGCTGCAGGGAAAACCGGTGGTCGTGCTCGCGGGGGAGCGGGACCGGCTCTGTCCGCCGCCGCACGCCAAGGTCATCGCCGACGAGCTGCCGGAGGCGGAGTTCGTGCGCTATCCGGGCGCCGGGCACATGCTCCCGCAGGAACGGGCGCAAGAGGTTTCGGACCGCATCGCCGCCCTCGTCCGCCGCGCCGCGAGGGCTTGAAAGGGGAGCAAGGGACCTTTGCTACCGCTTCTCTCGGCATTGAGACAAGTGGAAGCAAAGGTCCCTTGCTCTTTTCTTGCAGGTCAGGGCTTCGGATGGCGCACTCGAGGACGTCGCGAAAGCCACTTTCGGGACATCAGACGTCGCGAAAGTGGCTTTCGCGACGTGGGACGCGGCGAGGCGGTAGCAAAGGTCCCTTGCTCTCCTCAGAGGTTCGTGTAGCCGTGCTCCAAGAGGCGGACACCGGTCTCCCGGTAGGCGTCCTGGTCGTCGACGGCGACCGTGGCCAGCCCGTCGACGTAGCGGTTGAACATGCAGAACGCGGCCGCGATCAGGACCGTGTCGTGGATTTCGACGTCCGTCGCGCCCGCCGCCCGAGCCGACTCGATCAGGTCTTCGCCCACGGACTTCCCGCTGTCGCGGACGGCGAGCGCGACGTGCAGGAGCGCCCTCACCTTCGCCGACACGGGTGCGCCGTCGACGTCCTTCCAAGCCGCTTCGACGACGGGCATGCCGCCTTCGAGCGCTTCGGCGGCGACGGCGGCGTGACTGCGTGAGCAGAACGTGCAGTCGTTACCGCGCGAGACGACCGCGCCGATCAGTTCGCGCTCGCCCACGCTGAGGCTGCTCGGGCCGCGAAGCAGGACCTCGGCGAGCTGCCCGAGCGGCGCGGCCGTCTCCGGCCGGTAGGCGAACAAGGCGGTGATGCCGGGAAGGTTCTCGTCGAGCGCGATATGGGGCATGGTGACTCCTCGCGGATCGGCAACGCGGTCAACTCGATTCATAGCCGAAACCCGGCTCGGCGCGCTGCCGCTGGATTGCTCGACAAGGTGAGCGAGGGGGCATGGTGATCATCAGGGTCCGGGGGCGCGCGCTTCCCGATGGCGAGTACGTCGATCTCTACGCCGACGGCGACCGCTGGACGTCCGCGGTCGTCTATGCGGAGGATCCGCGCCAAGACCTCGGACAGCTGGAACATCCCGTCGCGGTAATTCTGCGGGGCGTCCGCGTCAGGTGAGCTAACGTGATCTCATCGACTGGGGAGTTGAAACGATGAAACAACGTGGATCGATCCTGTCCGTCTTCACCCTCACCCTCGCCGTGGTCCTCGGCGCCGCCCTGCTGACGAACCTCGGCGGCGAGACCACCGAAGCCGGGAGCGATGCCGAATTCGCCGGGTCCGGCCGCGTCGTCATCCGTGACGCCGCGATGGTGCTCACGATGGATCCGGCCCTCGGCGAAGGACCGCTCGGCGCCCTCGCCGACGCCGACGTCGTGCTGGAAGGCACCAAGATCAAACAGGTCGGCAAGGACCTCGACGCGGGCTCCGCGAAGGTCGTCGACGGCCGCGGCAAGATCGTGCTGCCCGGCTTCGTCGACCTGCACAACCACCTCTGGCAGTCACTCATCCGCGGCTGCGCGGCCGACAAGGAACTCATCGGCTGGCTCGGTAAATGCGTCATCCCGTTGTACCGCGCGCCGGTGACCGACGCGGACGCGTACGCGGGTACGAAACTCGCCGCGGCCGACGTCGTCTCGACCGGCATCACCACGGTCACCGACTGGTCGCACGCGTTCAACACCGACTTCGCCAAGGGCGGTCTCCGCGCGCTCGGCGAGTCGAAGCTGCGGTTCCTCTACTCCTACAACGGCACCACCGATCCCGCGCTGCAGAACGAGATCCGCCGCGTGAAGCGCGAGGTCATCGATCCGAACCCGCTGGCGCGCCTGCAGATCGGCACCCATCCGTCCACGGGGAACTTCCCGAGCGTCGAGGCGTCGGAGAAGCTCGCGCGCGAACTCGGCGTCTCGCTGAACGTCCACCTGCTCGAATCGAAGGCCGATCTGACCGCGGGGCAGATGGACGCGCTCCGGCGGGCGAACGCGCTGCACCCCGGGCTGGTGGCGAACCACGTCATCCAGACCACCGACGCCGACCTCGACGAGCTCGCGGCCGCCGGCGTCAGCGTGGCGCACAACCCGCTGTCGAACATGCGGCTCGCGTCGGGCGTGATCCGGCTGCCGGAGATGAAGAAGCGGAACATGAAGGTCGGGCTCGGCCTCGACGGCGGCACCAACGACACGAGCGACATGTTCAACGTGATGCGCGCGGCCGTCGGCCTCCAGCGGGCGACCACGACGGATCCGGCGGTCTATCCGACCACCGCGGACGTCCTGCGCATGGCGACCCTCGGCGGCGCGGAAGCGCTCGGCATGGACAAAGAGATCGGGTCGCTGACGCCGGGCAAGCGGGCGGATCTCCAGCTGGTCGACGCCCAGGCGGTCAACTTCGCGCCGAAGGTGGACTGGGTGAATCAGCTGGTCTTCAACACCCAGCCCGCGAACGTCTCGTGGGTGTTCGTCGACGGCCGCGCCCTCAAGCGCGAAGGACGGGTTGTCGGTATCGACACCGCGAAGGTCGTCGCCGACGCCCAGGCAGCCGCGGACCGGATCAAGAAGCTCCTGCCTTGACGCAATTCGTCCTCTGAATGCGGTAGTTGCACGCGCAAGGGCCGCATTCAGAGGACGAAACGCGGGGTCAGTGCTGAAGGGGGAAGCCACCGCCGATGCCCCGCCAGGCGAGGTTGGCGGTGAGGGCGACGGCCTCTTCGCGGCTCATCGACTTGTGGTGCGCCAGCCAGAACCGCGCGCTGACCTGCGAGAGACCCACAAGGCCGACGGCGAGCAGCCGGGCCTTGTCCTCGTCGAGGCCCGCGTCGGCGGTGATGGTCTCGGTGATCGCGTCGACGCTGGCCGACGTCGCCCGGTCCACCGCTTCCTGCACGGCGGGCTCGCCGCGCAGGTCGGACTCGAAGACCATGCGGAACGCGCCGGCGTCGTTGTTGACGAAGTCGAAGAACGCGCCGACGGTCGCCGGCACGCGCTGCTTGTTGTCCGTCGTGGAGTCGAGCGCGTCCTTGACCCGCCGCACCAGTTCGTCGACGTGGCTCTCCAACAGCGCGATGTAGAGGTCGAGCTTGCCGGGGAAATGCTGATAGAGGACCGGCTTGCTGACTCCGGCCTCTTCGGCGATCTCGTCCATCGCGGCGGCGTGGTATCCGTTCGCGGCGAACACCCGCTGCGCGGCGGCCAGCAGCTGGGCGCGGCGTTCCGTTCTGGGCAGGCGAACACCTCGGGCCTGCAGTCGCGCCATGTCTGTCATCGTTCCTCCAGTTCGAGGCACTCGTCTCCGCCGAGAACGCATAGCGCAGTCGAGCGGGCCTTCCCGGGGCGGGGTCACCACCGCGTGAAGTGAGGTCGAGATTACTCGCCGGTACAGCCGGACCGCCAAGGGTCAGGCATCCTTGATGCTGTGTCTTCTCCAGTTTCCCGGGCCGCCGGGGGTCGTCCGCCGCTGACCCATGTGCCGCTTTCGCGCAGGTCGTTGCCGTCGCTGGACCCCGCGCCGCCCCCTTGGCCCGGGGAAACAATAGGTGTCGCCGGGGTGAAATTGCACATCCGCCGGACCCCGGGCGGCCCGGAGACGGCCGTCTACGTCCACGGGCTCGGCGGTTCGTCCACGAACTGGACCGACCTGGCCGCGCTGCTGGCGCCCCAAGCGAGCGGCACCTCGGTCGATTTGCCGGGTTTCGGCTATTCGGAGCCACCCGACGGGTTCGACTTCAGCCTCGACTCGCACGCCGAGATCGTCGCGAGTCATATCGAGAGCCTCGAAGCGGGGCCGGTGCATCTGTTCGGCAACTCGATGGGCGGCGCGGTCGCCCTGCTCGTCGCGGCCCGCCGTCCGGAGCTGGTGAAGACGCTGACGTTGATCTCGCCCGCGATGCCGGACCTGCGGCCCAGTATGAAACGGCTGTCCGACCCGCGAATGGCGTTCGCGTACCTGCCGCTGATCGGTCCGAGGGTGCGACGGCAGCTGGCCGCGCTCGGCCCCCGTGAACGTGCCATGCAGGTGATCAAGCTGTGTTTCGCCGATCCGAGCCGCTTCGCCGACAGCAGGCTGGACGAGCTCGAAGAGGAGCACAGCGCGCGCGCCGCCTTCGCGTGGGCCGCCCCCGCGCTGGCCCGCAGCACCTTCGGCATCTTCCGGACGTGGTCCGCCCGCGGGCCCGCGTCGCTGTGGGCGGTCGCGCCGAGCGTCGACGCGCCGACACTCGTCGTGTGGGGGCAGCACGACCGGGTGATCTCCGTCCGGCGCGCCGAGCGCACCGCCCGGCTGCTCCCGCACGCGCGGTTGCTGGTCCTTCCCCGAACCGGCCACGTGGCGCAGATGGAACGCCCGAATGTCGTAGCGAAGGCGGTTTTGGGGATGTGGGAATCGGTCGAATCGGGCACCTGGTAGCCCATTCGGGTGAGGAGGACACGCCGCGCGAAGCGCCGGTCGCTCACAACATCACAGTTCGGTTATGGCACCCTGGTGCGCGTGGATCGGGTAAAGCAAGGCGCGCAGGGCGAAGGTCGGCGGTCTCAGTACTCCGCCTCCGCCCGTCGTCCACCGCGCGCCCAGCCCCGGACCACCGACGTGCCGCGCACCGGCCAGTACCGGCCGGCGCCGCCGCCGTCGCAGCGGCTCGACGAAGACCGTTACCGCCCCGGTGGCCGCCGGACCAGCGCCCAGCCGCTCAGCGCGTCCTGGAAGCCGCACGAGACCGGCGCCGCCAAAGCCGCCGCCAAGCGCAAGAGCAAAGGCGGCATCGGCCAGTTCGCCAAGACCTACGGCTGGCGCGTGTACGCGTTGCCGATCCTCGTGGTGATCACCGCGCTGGTCGTGTTCAACACCGCCACCGGCCCGCCCGAGCCGATCGCCACCGACGGGGCGAGTCTCGCTTCCGCCGACGGCTCCGCAGGCAATGGCGGCGAGCCGGGAGCCGGTGTCGACGGGGGCGGCGACGTCCTCCCGGAGAACCCGGCCAAACCGGTCGACCTCAAGATCCCGACCGCGGACCTGCCCAAGGGCGGTCCGTTCACCGAGTCCGGCCAGGGCACCTTCCACGTGGTGCCGGGCAAGGGCGAAAAGGTGGGCACGGGCCAGCTGTACACGTACACCGTCGAGGTCGAGGACGGCATCGACCCGGCCAGCTACGGCGGTGACGACAGCTTCGCCACGATGGTTCAGGGCACGCTGTCCAACCCCAAGAGCTGGACGTGGGACGGCAAGAAGGCGCTCCAGCGCGTCGACGCGAGTTACCCGAACCCCAGCTTCCGGGTGAGTCTCACCACACCGAACACCACGCATCGCGCGGACGTCTGCATGTTCCAGATCACCTACGAGACGTCTTGCTACCGCTCGAGTTTCGACAAGCGTGTGGTGATCAACCTCGCCCGCTGGGTGCGGGGGGCGCTGGCCTTCGAGAGCGACATGACCGGGTACCGCCAGTACGCCATCAACCACGAGGTGGGGCACGCCCTCGGCGGAAAGCACGTGGGCTGCCCGGAGAACGGCGCGGTCGCGCCCGTCATGATGCAGCAGACCTTCGGCGTCTCCAACGACTTCGTGGCGCAGCTGAACAATCTCCCGGGCGGTGACCGCGGCAGGGTGCCCGCGGACGGCAAGGTCTGCAAGCCGGGCTCCTGGCCGAACCAGACACCCTAGGCCACGCCGTCTCACCTGCTGGGCCGGTCCCATGATCTGGGACAGGGGAAGGCGTCCGGGCCTTTCCGTGTTGTAGATACTGGGATGCGACCCGCGATCCACGCGAGATGGAGGACCCGATGTCAGGCACGCTGCCGCCGCTCGTCGAGCCGGCCGCCGAGCTCACCAAGGAAGAGGTGGCCCGGTACAGCCGTCACCTGATCATCCCGGACGTCGGGATGACCGGGCAGAAGCGGCTGAAGAACGCCAAGGTGCTGGTCATCGGTGCCGGTGGCCTCGGCAGCCCGGCGCTGCTGTACCTCGCCGCGGCCGGGGTCGGCACGCTCGGCATCGTCGATTTCGACGAGGTCGACGAATCCAACCTGCACCGCCAGGTCATCCACGGACAGTCCGACATCGGCAAGCTGAAGGCGGCGTCCGCGCAGGAGTCGCTCGCCGAGATCAACCCGTTCGTGAAGGTGCACCTGCACACCGACCGGCTCGAGTCGTCCAACGCGCTGGAGCTGTTCGAGCAGTACGACCTGATTCTCGACGGCACCGACAACTTCGCGACGCGGTACCTGGTCAACGACGCCGCCGTGCTCACCGGCAAGCCCTACGTGTGGGGCTCGATCTACCGGTTCGAGGGCCAGGCGAGCGTGTTCTGGGAGGACGCGCCGAACGGCAAGGGCCTCAACTACCGCGACCTCTACCCCGAGCCGCCGCCGCCCGGCATGGTCCCGTCGTGCGCCGAGGGTGGCGTGCTGGGCGTGCTGTGCGCGTCGATCGGCTCGATCATGGTCAACGAGGCGATCAAGCTGATCACCGGTATCGGTGAGCCGCTGCTGGGCAGGCTCGTCAGCTACGACGCGCTGGAGATGAAGTACCGCGAGGTCAAGATCCGCAAGGATCCCGAGACCCCGAAGATCACCGAGCTCATCGACTACGAAGCGTTCTGCGGTGTTGTGTCCGACGAAGCCGCTTCGGCCGCTTCGGGCCACACGATCACTCCGGCGGAGCTCAAGGCCAAGTTCGACAACGGCGACAACTTCGCCCTCATCGACGTCCGCGAGCCGCACGAGTACGAGATCGTGAACATCAAGGGCGCGACGCTGATCCCGAAGGACAGGATCCTCTCGGGCGAGGCGCTGTCGGAACTGCCGCAGGACAAGCCGATCGTGCTGCACTGCAAGTCGGGTGCGCGTTCGGCGGAGGCGCTCGCGGCGCTGCACCAGGCCGGGTTCAAGGACGCGACCCACCTCGGGGGCGGCGTGCTGGCCTGGGCGCGGCAGATCGACCAGAGCCTGCCGACCTACTGACGTCTCGCGGATGCGCGTGAAGGCCCCCTTCCCTCGGCTCAGTCGAGGGAAGGGGGCCTTCACGCGCGAGTGGTAGCAAAGGTCCCTTGCTCTCTTTCCGCAGGTCGGCGCGGTGACTGTGTGGGAGTCGGGACATCTGACGTCCCAAAATCCACACGGTCGGTAGGCGCCGCTACGCGGAGTGGGGGGTGTGTGGAAATAGGGACGTTGAGTGTCCCTATTTCCACACGCCCCCGGTCAGGGCGCCAGGCTTGACGGTTCACGGACTCGAGAACACGTCCAACGGGGCTTATTCGGACAAACTGCCCAAGTTTTGGTGCCTTGTGGATGGTGGAGCACCTTTGGGCCTCAAGGTAGTGAAGGAGGCCTTCACGGACTCTGGCTCCCTCAAGGGGTCCTTCAGGTACCGAGGCGGTAGCAAAGGTCCCTTGCTCCCCTCAGTACCCGACGGACCGGCCCACGAAGATCGCCCGCACGAAAGCACCGAACCCCGCGACGACGTCCGTCCGGTTCCCGCGCGGTGACTTCGGCACGGCGGCGATGATCTCGGCGTCGGTCAGCGGGTGGGTCTTCCCGGCGAGTTCGCGTAGTTCCTCTGGCTTCCAGTTGTGGTTCCCCGCGAGGTGCACCGACAGCGCGCCGCGCCGCTGGATGAACTCGATCCGGTCCGCGTTCCGCCGGATGAACTCGCCTTCGCCGACTTGAGCGCACGTCGCGTTTTCCAGGCGCCAAGCGGTCTTCACCGACGTCTCGCAGCTCTCGACGGGGTCGGTCGCGAAGGTCCAGACGGGCGAGATCCACAGCTGCGGCGCGTACTCGACGATCAGCGATCCGGAGTCTTCGGTCGTCTTGGTCGGGAGTCGCCGTGGGCCGAGGTCCACCGCGAGGGTGCGATCGTGCGGGACGCCGGTCGAGGCGAGCCGCCGGGCGGGGGTGTCCAAAGGCAGCGAGGCGGGGACGGCGATCCCACCCGCGATCAGGGCGGTCAACAGGACACCCGCGCCTACCCGCATCCCGAGATCACGCGTGAACAGCCCCGCGACGAGCAGTACCGGCACGCCGAGGAACGGCACCGCGAACCACGGGTCGAACGCTTCCGCCACCTCCAGCACGAAGATCGCGCCGAAGACGCCGCAAATCCCGGTGAGAAAGGCCCACGCCAGCCGCGGCCAAGGTTTCGCGACGGACGGAAAAGCCTCCGGTGCCGCGAAACCGACGAGGTAGACCACCCCGATCGAGACGAGCGGCACCGGCAACGCGATCCAGGGGACGTGCAGGAAAGCGGCGAGCGGGAGCAACAGGCCCACGGTGAGCGCCCCCAGCGTGGCGAGCAGCCACAGTGAGCCGAGCGCGAGCGCGGTGAGTTGGCCTGCGGTGAGGCGACGCTGAGCCGTTCGGGGGACCACGGTCGAAGAATGGCAGGTCAGCGGCGATCCTGTCTTGAGTATCGCTACTCAAGTCCAGCGCGTCTTCTCGTTCGTGGCGCGGAAGACGGGGTAACGTCCCGAGCCGTGCGTGCCACCCTTGAAAGCCCTCCGGAACACGTCTGTTCGGCGTTCGGCGGACGTACCGGTGACGCGGAACCGCTGCCCGGCACCAACGCCTGGCGCTACAACGATCTCGTGCTCAAACCCGTCGTCGACAAGTCGCGGACCCTGTGGACGGCGCGGGCGCTGGAAGCCATCGACGAGCCGGGCCTGCGGGTCGCGAAGCCGGTCCGGTCCAGCGACGGCCGTTGGGTGGTCGGCGGCTGGTCGGCGAACCGGTTCGTGTCCGGTACGGCCGAGCACCGGTACGACGAGGTCGTGCACGCGGCGGTCAAGCTGCATCGCGCCACGGCCGGGTTGCCGCGGCCGGATTTCCTGGGACGGCGCACCGATATCGAGGCACTCGCGGACAAACTCGCCTGGGGCGAGGCGGAAATGTCCCTCGACGAGAACAAGGGCGGCCGCTGGTTCGAGGTGCTGGCCGGTTCACGAAGACCGGTCAAACTGCCGGACCAGGTCGTCCACGGGGAGCTTCTCGCCGGCGTGCTCTTCGACGGCGACGCGCCCCCGGGCATCGTCGATTTCGTGCCGTACCACCGGCCCGGTGAATGGGGCGCCGCGATCGTCGCGGTCGACGCGCTGGCCTGGGGCGGCGCCACCATCGATCTCCTCGAACGCTGGGCCCATCTGCCCGAATGGCCTCAGCTTCTCCTGCGGGCGGTCCTCTTCCGTCTGGCCGCCAACGCCCTCGACCCGCGGTCGACCCGGGCGGCGCACGACGGACTCCGTGCCGCCGCCCGGGACGTGAGCGCCGTTCTGTAGGTCACTCGGTGCGCAGGTTCTCCGTCTTCGCGGCCGCGAAGACGGACGGCACCGTCGACGCCGTCACCAGCAGCACCATCGCGATCGCCGCCGCGGCGAGCATCCCGACCGTGGACCAGTCGATGTACAGCCCGTCCCAGAACAGCCGCCTGCCCAGCACGGCGACGGCGATCCCGGTCGCCGTCGCGACCACGATGCCCAGCAGCAGCGGAATCCCGTTCTGCCACAACAGGGACCGGACGATCACCCGCACCGGGACGCCGGTGGCGGACAGCGCCCCGAGCGCCCGGCGTCGTTCCCGGACCTGTTCCTGGGCGAGCACCAGCAGGCTCACCCCGGCCAGCAGCAGGACCAGCAACGCGCCGCCGAGCAGGATGTTCCGCGCGTCGGCGAACATCCGGGTCTCGTCGGCGGCCCGTTCGTCGTTGTAGGACGCCACGGTGAGCTGCCCGCTGTAGGGTGCCACCGAATTCCGCACCAGTTCGACGAAGTCCGGATTCCCGGACGGCCCCCGCAGGCTCACCGCGACCGAGGCCCCGGCCAGGTCGACGCCCGTCATCGCGGCAGGCGTCGCGAGCACATCCAGCCCGAGCTGCTCGGCGAGCCCCGACGGCTTCGCGTCGAACGGGCGCGGAGTGGCGGGAACGGTCCAGGTCTGCTCCCGCTTGTCGCCGTCGGTGACCTTCATCGCCTGTCCTTTGTGGACAGATCCGGAGCGGGAGAACACGTCTCCGTCCCGGCATCCGGTCGCGGTGGTGGCCGCCTCGATCGTGGCGCAGTCGGCGACGGCGAACAGGACGAGCGCGCTGTCCGCGTCGACGAACAGTGAGCGCATGGCCTGGAAATCGGTCGCGCCGGGGACCGCGCGGACGGCGGCCATCGCCTGGTCGGCCACCGAGCCGTCGGCATGGACGGTGGTCCGGCCACCGGACCGGTCCTGGTAGAGGGCGGCCGTCGCCGCCTGTCCCGCCAACGCGCTCTGCACCGCGATCGCCCCGGCGAGCACCACGCAGAGCCCCGCGACCACCCGCGCCGCGGTCCCGCTGTCGCTCCGCAGGCGGCGGATCGCGAGCTGGAACGACGGCGGTCCGCCCTTGATCCGGGCGACGGCGCGTTCCAGCAGCCACGGCAGAACCGCGGGTATCCCGAGCATCAGCAGCACGGCACCGCCGATCAGCGCCGTGCGGCCCAATTCGCTCGCGACGCCGAGATCCGGTGCGGTCAAGGCGATTCCGACCACGATCGGCAGCAGCCGCCACCACAACCGCCGCTTCGGCGGCGCCGTCTCGCGGACGACTCCGAGCGGTTCGACGACCGTATGCCGTTGGGCCGCCCATGCCGCCGCCACGGCCAGGGCGGGGACCACGAGCACGATCAGCACCACCAGCGGCCACGACGGCGTCAGGTCCTTCGGGTACACCCCGAACCGGAACACCTGGAAGTCCGCCACCGCGCCACGGAAGAGCAGGAACGCCGCGGCGCCGGCGATCAGCCCGGCCACGGCGCCCACGAGGGATTCCGCCGCGGTGATCCGGCGCAGCTGGGTGAGGGACGAGCCCGCCAGCCGCAGCGCGGCGAGCCGCCGGTCGCGGGCCGCACCACCGAGCCGGGAGACCGTCCCGACGAAGATGAACACCGGTGTGAGCAGGACGAACAGGCCGACCAGCAGCAGCGAGAGAATCCCTCGTTCGAACGACGTTTCGTAGCCGGGAGGGGCGCCGAAGGCGTAGGTCGCGGCGCCGTTGCGCGGAGTGGCCGTGCCGACGTAGGCGACCAGATCGTTCGGATTGAGCACGGCTTCCGCGGCGATGATCCCGACCGGACTGCCAGGCAAGCGGGGCCGCAGCAGCCCGCTGGTGTCGGCCGCGACGAGTTCGTCCAGCTTCGGGGAAAGGAAGACCTCACCCGGCGCGGGCAGCCGGTCCACCCCCGGCGGGACCGGCGAGTTCGGCCCGGTGGGGTGCAGGTGGACGAGTGAGATCGCCTGACCTCGGAAGTCGGTCGTCGTCGCGTGGTGGTTCAGCGGTGCGACACCCGGGATCGGTTCGTGCCGCGGGGCGGCGGCGTACGCCCGCTGGTCGCGGTTCTCCTTCACGGTGCCCGCGGAGGCGCCGACCAGGAGGACCGCCACCGCGAGCCCGATGCCGGCGGTGCTCAGGACGAGCCTGACGATCGAGCCCCGGCCGCCCCCGACGGCCAGCCGGAACCCGAGCAGCAGGTCTTCGCGCCCGGTCATCGGGTGACCACCGGTTCGCGGGTCCGGCCGTCTCGCACGATGACCTCCCGGTCGGAGTAGGCGGCCACCCGCGGTTCGTGGGTGACCAGGACGACGGCGGCGTCGGTCTGCTTCGCCGTCTCGGACAGCAGACGCATGACCAGCTCACCGCTGAGCGTGTCCAGCGCGCCGGTCGGTTCGTCGGCGAAGATCACCGACGGTTCGGTGACCAGCGCCCTGGCCATGGCGACACGCTGGCTCTGCCCGCCGGAGACCTGGCCGGGTGTGCTGTCATCGGCGTCGCCCACCGCCAGCCGGTCGAGCCAGGTCCGCGCGATCCGCTCGGCGTGGCGGCGCCTCATGCCGCCAAGGCGCAGCGGCAGCGCGACGTTCTCCAGGCAGGTCAGCTCCGGGACGAGCTGCCCGAACTGGAAGACGAAGCCGAATTCGGTGCGCCGCAAGGCGCTGCGCTCGGTGTCGGACATGCTCGCGAGATCTCGTCCGCGGAACAGCACCTGACCTTCGTCGGGCCGCATGATTCCGGACAGGCAGTGCAGCAGCGTCGATTTCCCGGAGCCGGAGGGGCCCATGATCGCGACGATCTCGCCGGCTTCGAGTGTCAGCCCGGCCCCGTCGAGCGCCTGATTCGGGCCGAGGGCCTTGTGCAGGCCGAGCCCGTGTAACAACGGTGTTTCCACTGTGTGGTCCCCAGATCAGCGCGCCAGCTGGCGCGCGAGGTCGTCGAGGCGCGCGGCGGTGAGCTCCAGCCAGCGCAGATCCGCCTCCAGGTGGAAGAGCGCGTGGTCGCAGATCAGCTGGTCGGCGAGGTCGCCGTCGGTTTTGCGGGCGGTGAGCTCGCGCATGGCGCGCAGGTGGGAGCTCCGCTGGACGTCGAGCAGATCCTGCGCGCCGCGGCCGGACAGCAGCGCGAGCACGACCTTGGTGTAGAGCGTGTTCTGCAGGTAGACCGAGGGGTTTTCCGGGCTTTTCAGCCACTCCTCGACGTTGGTGACGCCGGCCTCGGTGATCGCGTACCGCTTCCGGTCCGGGCCGCCGCCCGCCTCGACGCCGTTCTCCTCGACCAGGCCGTTCTTCAGCAGCCGGTTCAGCGTCGAGTAGACCTGCCCGTAGTGCAGCGGACGGTCTTGCCGGAACTGCTTGTCGTAAAGCTGTTTGAGGTCGTAGCCGTGCTTCGGGCCGGCTTCGAGCAGGCCGAGCAACGTGTTCCCGATGGACATGCGGGCGACTATACACACGTTCTATACACGGTGTGTATAGCTGCTGAAAGGGCCCCCGCGTCCTCACGGTGTGACGTCCATCGGCGGCGGGCAATGTCAAACGCCTGAAACATTCGGGAGTTTCCAGGTAACACGGCCTACCTACCTTCAAGCGCTATCGACGCCTGGAGGAGGTGCCCGTGCCGCTCGCCGCCCCCACCGTGACCGCGGTGGACACGCACTGCCCGTACTGCGCCCTGCAGTGCGGGATGAGCCTCGACGGCGCCCGCGTCGCCCCGCGTGACTTCCCGGTCAACGCCGGCGGCCTGTGCCAGAAGGGCTGGACGTCGGGGGAGCTCCTCACTTCGCCCTCCCGTCTGACGACACCGCTGATCAGGGTCGACGGCGAACTCCGGCCCGCGACCTGGGACCAGGCCCTCGACCTCGTCGCGAAGCGGCTCACCGAGATCCGCGCGGCCAAGGGGGCCGATTCGGTCGCCGTCTTCGGCGGCGGCGGGCTGACCAACGAGAAGTCGTACCTGCTCGGGAAGTTCGCCCGCGTCGCGCTGGGCACCTCGCAGATCGACTACAACGGCCGGTTCTGCATGTCGTCGGCGGCGGCCGCCGGGATCAAGGCGTTCGGCGCGGATCGCGGTATGCCGTTCCCGGTCACGGATCTGGCTGACGCGGACGCGGTCCTGCTGATCGGCGCGAATCCCGCCGAGACGATGCCGCCGTTCACCCAGCACCTGCGGGGCGCGGACCTGATCGTCGTCGACCCGCGCCGCACGCCGACCGCCGAACTCGCCGGACTGCACCTGCAGCCCGCGCCGGGCACCGACCTCGCGCTGGCGCAGGGCATCCTGCACGCCGTCGTCGCCGACGGCCTGCTGGACCAGTCCTATGTGGACAAGCGCACCAACGGTTTCGAGGAGCTGTGGCGTTCGGTCGCGGCCTGGTGGCCGGAGCGCGTCGAGCAGATCACCGGCGTATCCGCCGCGGACCAGCGCCGCGTCGCCGCCAAGCTCGCCGCCGCCCGCAACGCCTACGTCCTCACCGCGCGCGGCACCGAACAGCACGCCAACGGCACCGCGATGGTCAACGCCTGGATCAACCTCGCGCTCGCCCTCGGACTGCCGGGGCGCAAGGGTTCCGGTTTCGGGTGCCTGACCGGGCAGGGCAACGGACAGGGCGGACGCGAACACGGACAGAAGGCCGACCAGCTGCCCGGCTACCGCAAGATCGACGACCCCGCGGCCCGCGAGTACGTCGCCGGGGTGTGGGGCGTGCCGCCGGAATCCCTGCCGGGGCCGGGCCGGTCGGCCGTCGAGCTGCTGGACGCGCTCGGCACCGAGGACGGCCCGAGCGCGCTCATGGTGTTCGGCAGCAACCTCGTCGTTTCCGCGCCCGGCGCCGGGAACATCCAGGACAAAATGTCCTCTTTGGACTTCCTGGTGGTCTCGGACCTCGTCCTTTCGGAGACGGCGGCGATGGCCGACGTCGTCCTTCCGGTCACCCAATGGGCCGAGGAGGACGGCACGATGACCAACCTCGAAGGCCGGATCCTCCTGCGCCGCAAGGCGATCGACCCGCCGTCCGGCGCGAAGACCGATCTCTACGTGCTTTCCGAGCTCGCCCGCAGGTTCGGCCAGCCCGACGGCCGGTTCCCAGCGGACGCCGAGACGGTCTTCACCGAACTCCGCCAGGCATCCAAGGGCGGTGTCGCCGACTACTCGGGCATCACCTACGGCCGGCTCCGCGACGGCGAGGCCCTCTACTGGCCCGTCCCGGCGGAATCGCATCCCGGCACGCCGCGGATGTTCCTCGACCGGTTCGCCCATCCGGACGGCCGCGCGCGGTTCGTCCCGGTGGACCACGTCGGCCCGGCCGAGCTGCCCGACACCGAATTCCCCTTGCAGGCCACCACCGGGCGGGTCCTGCAGCACTACCAGTCGGGGGCACAGACCCGGCTGGTCAAGGAGCTGAACGACGTCGTAGCGGAGGCCTTCGTGGAAGTTCATCCCGACACCGCCGCGAGGGCGGGACTGGCCGAGGGCGACCTCGCCGTCGTGCGATCCCGGCGCGGCGAGACCGTCGCGCGGGTTCGCTGCGTGGCGTCGCTGAGTCCCGACCTCGTGTTCCTGCCGTTCCACTTCCCCGGCGAGGGCAGGGCGAACCTGCTGACCAACCCGGCGCTCGACCCGACGAGCCGGATGCCCGAGTTCAAGGTGTGCGCGGTCGCGCTCGCCCCGGCCGAGGACGTCGCGTGAGCCCCCGGTCGGTGGTCATCGCCGGATACGGGATGGCGGGCGCGCGGCTCGCGGACGAGATCCAGCGACGCGATCCCGATGGCGAACGCGTGCGGCTCACCGTCGTCGGCGCGGAGGAGCACACCGCGTACAACCGGGTGCTGCTCTCGTCGGTGGTCGCCGGCACCATGCGGCCCGAGGCCGTCCGGCTGCACGACGACGAATGGCCGTCCCGCACCCGCGCCGACCTGCGCCGGGGTGTCTCCGCGACGTCGATCGACCGTGACGCGCGGCGGATCCACCTCGACGACGGGTCCACTGTGGACTACGACGCCCTCGTGCTCGCCACCGGCGCCAACCCGTGGATGCCGCCGGTCGAGGGGCTCGAACCCGGCCCGGACGTCGTCGCGTTCCGCACGCTCGACGACTGCGCGCGCATCCTCGACGCCGCCAAACTGGGCGCGCCGGTCGCGGTGCTCGGTGGTGGGCTGCTCGGCCTGGAGGCCGCGCGGGGCCTCGCCGGACGCGGGAACCTCGTCACCGTCGTGCATCCGATGCCGCACATCATGGAACGCCAGCTCGACGCGGAATCCGCGCGGGTGCTGACCAGGAAACTCGAAGAACTCGGCGTCGCCTTCCGGCTCGGCGTCGGGGCCGCGCGCTACGTCAGCGGCGACGGGCTCAAACTCGACGACGGCACGCACGTTCCCGCCGACCTCATCGTCGTCTCCACCGGTGTCCGTCCCGAGACGAAGCTGGCCGTGGACGCCGGGCTGACCGTCGAAGGCGGCATCGTCGTCGACGATCTGCTGCGCACCAGCGACGGCCGGATCCACGCGATCGGCGACTGCGCGAAGCATCCGGGCGCTTTCGGCGGCCTCGTGCAACCCGCGTGGGAACAGGCCACCGTCGTCGCGGATCTGGTCACCGGCACGAAATCCGCGTCACGTTATCGCGGCACCCAGGCGGTGACGCGGCTCAAGGCCCGCGGCATCGACCTCACCGCGCTCGGCGAGACGATGACCGGTGCGGACGACCCGAGCGCCGAAGTGCTCACCTTCAGCGACCCGGCGGGCTGCCGCTACGGCAAACTCGTCATCCGCGAGAACCGGGTGGCCGGCGCGATCCTGCTCGGCCTGCCCGACGCGGCCGCGACGATCACGCAACTCTTCGACCGGGGCACCCCGGTGCCCGAAGACCGGTTGGCCGTCCTTTTAGGACGATCACTGCCGCCCGGGGCGCCGTCGGCGGCGAGCCCGGCCGATCTGCCCGCGTCGGCGGTCATCTGCCGCTGCAACGCGGTGACCAAGGGGCGGCTCGTCGAAGCGTGGCGCGGTGGCGCCACCGACGTCGCCGCCCTCGCCGGGGCGACCCGCGCGACGACCGGCTGCGGCGGCTGCAAGGACGCCGTCGGCGGGGTCGCGAAATGGCTGGCCGCCCAGTGAACCCGAACGCATCCACCAAGGAGGACCGCATGGCAGCTCGTGGAAAGCGCTGGATCGAGCACTGGGATCCGGAGAACGAGCGGTTCTGGGAGGAGACCGGGAAGAAGGTCGCCCGGCGGAACCTCTGGTTCTCCGTCCTCGCCGAGCACATCGGCTTCTCCGTCTGGACACTGTGGTCGGTCATGGTCCTGTTCATGGGCCCGCAGTACGGGTTCTCGGCCGCCGACAAGTTCCTGCTGGTCTCGACGCCGACGCTGATCGGCGCGCTGATGCGGCCGCTGTACACGTTCGCGGTGGCGCGGTTCGGCGGACGGAACTGGACGATCGTCAGCGCGCTGCTGCTGCTGGCGCCGACGATCCTGGCGGCGATCGCGATGCAGCCGGGCACCTCGCTCGGCACGTTCCTGCTGATCGCCGCGCTCGGCGGGGTCGGCGGTGGGAACTTCGCGTCGTCGATGACCAACATCAACGCGTTCTACCCCGAGAAGCACAAGGGCTGGGCGCTCGGGCTCAACGCGGGCGGCGGGAACCTCGGCGTGGCGGCGATCCAGCTGATCGGCCTGCTGGTCATCGGCACCGTCGGCGCGACCGCGCCGCGGGTGGTCCTCTACATCTACATTCCGCTGATCGTGGTCGCCGCGACCTGTGCGTACTTCTTCATGGACAACCTCGCCTCGATGAAGGGCGACACCAAGGCGATGCGCGAGGTCGTCAAGGATCCGCACACCTGGGTGATGTCGTTCCTCTACGTCGGCACGTTCGGTTCGTTCATCGGGTACAGCTTCGCGTTCGGCCTGGTGCTGCAGAACCAGTTCGGCCGGACGCCGTTGCAGGCGGCCGCGGTGACGTTCCTCGGCCCGCTGCTCGGTTCGCTCTCGCGGCCGACGGGCGGCTGGCTGGCCGACCGGATCGGCGGCGGCAAGATCACCTTCGTGACGTTCGTCGGCATGGCCGCGGCGACCGTGGTGCTGATCCTCGCGTCGACGTCGAACTCGCTGGCACTGTTCACCGTCGCGTTCATCGTGTTGTTCGTGCTCACCGGTATCGGCAACGGCTCGACGTACAAGATGATCCCGGCGATCTTCCGCGCCAAGGCGAAGGTCGCGATCAGCGAGGGCGCGGACGAGACGCTGGAGATGCTCAAGGCCCGCAGGCTTTCCGGTTCCTTGATCGGGCTGGCCGGGGCGATCGGCGCGCTCGGCGGGCTCTTCATCAACCTGGCCTTCCGCCAGTCGTTCGCGGACACGAAGAGCGGGGTGCCGGCGTTCGTCGCCTTCCTCGTCTTCTACGGCCTGTGCTTCGCCGTCACTTGGGCGGTGTACCTGCGCAAACAGCAGTCGGAGGTGGCGAGCACCCGAGGTCTGGCGCTCGCCGGGGCGGAGGTCTGATGCGGAAACTCGTCGTCGTCGGACATGGCATGGTCGCGCACCGGCTCGTCGAAGCGGTGCGCGCGGAGGACAAGGCGGGCGAGTGGCAGGTCGTGGTGCTCGCCGAGGAGGCGCGGCCCGCCTACGACCGTGTCGCCCTGACGTCCTATGTGGACACCTGGGATCCCGCGTCCCTCGCGTTGGAAGGCGCGGACTACGCGGACGATCCGCTGGTCGAGCTGCGGCTCGGTGACGCCGTCGCCTCGGTGGACCGGGACCGCAAGGTAGTCCTCACCGAGGCCGGATACGAGCAGCCGTACGACTCGCTCGTGCTGGCGACCGGTTCGCGGCCGTTCGTCCCGCCGGTGCCGGGGCACGATCTCCCCGGCTGCTTCGTCTACCGGACGATCGAAGACCTCGACGCCATCCGGGAAGCCGCTCAGCGTCCCGGCCGTGGACGTCGTTCGGCGGTCGTCATCGGCGGCGGGCTCCTGGGGCTGGAAGCCGCGAAGGCATTGCGGGACATGGGTCTTTCGCCGCACGTGGTCGAGATGGCGCCGCGCCTGATGCCGCTGCAGGTCGACGAAGGCGGCGGCGGTCTGCTCCGGCGGCTGATCACCGACCTCGACGTGACCGTCCACACGGGAACGTCGACCGACGCCATCGAGTCGGACGGCGAACGCTACATCGCGAAGCTCGGCAATGGCACCGAACTCGACGTCGACCTGGTCGTGTTCTCCGCCGGTATCCGTCCGCGCGACGATCTGGCGCGTTCGTCCGGCCTGGAAGTCGGCGCGCGGGGCGGGATCCTGGTCGACGACACCTGCCGGACGTCCGATCCCGCGGTGTACGCGATCGGTGAATGCGCGGCCGTGGACGGCAAGGTGTACGGCATCGTGGCGCCCGGGTACGCGATGGCGGAGATCGTCGCGGCACGGCTGACCGGCGGCGAGGGCAGCTTCCCCGAACCGGACATGTCGACGAAACTCAAGCTCATGGGGGTCGACGTCGCCAGCTTCGGCGACGCGCACGCGGCGACCGAGGGCGCGCTGGAGGTCGCGTTCAACGACGCCGTCGCCGGGACGTACAAGAAGCTCGTCGTCTCGGACGACTCGAAGACGTTGCTCGGCGGCGTGCTGGTCGGTGACGCGAGCGAGTTCAACACGCTGCGCGCGATGGTCGGCAGGCCGCTGCCCGCCGAACCGGGCGCGATCCTCGCTCCGGCCGGTGGCGGGGCGGCGGTCGGTGTCGACGCCCTGCCCGACGCCGCGCAGATCTGTTCCTGCAACGCGGTTTCCAAGGGCGCGATCACGCACGCGATCACCGAAGAGGGTTGCGATTCGGTCGCCAAGATCAAGGGCTGCACGCGGGCGGGCACGGCCTGCGGATCGTGTGTCCCGCTGCTGGGCAAGCTGCTGACGGCGTGCGGTGTCGAGCAGTCGAAGGCGCTGTGCGAGCACTTCACGCAGTCGCGCGCGGAGCTGTTCCAGATCCTCCAGGCCACGCGGATCACCACGTTCAGCGAGATGATCGACCGCTACGGCACCGGAACCGGCTGCGCGATCTGCAAACCGGCGATCGCGTCCATCCTGGCCACACTGGGCAACGGACACATCCTCGCCGGCGAGCAGGCGACGTTGCAGGACACCAACGACAAGTTCCTCGCGAACCTGCAGCGCAACGGGACCTACTCGGTGGTTCCGCGGATTCCGGGCGGCGAGGTCACGCCGGAGAAGCTCATGGTGATCGCTCAGGTGGCGATGGATTTCGGGCTGTACACCAAGATCACCGGCGGTCAGCGCATCGACCTGTTCGGCGCAGGAGTCGACCAGCTCCCGCTGATCTGGCGGCGGCTCGTCGACGCCGGGTTCGAGTCGGGGCACGCGTACGGGAAGTCGTTGCGCACGGTGAAGTCGTGCGTCGGTTCGACGTGGTGCCGCTACGGCGTGCAGGACAGCGTCGGGCTCGCGATCGAGCTCGAACTGCGGTATCGCGGCCTGCGTTCCCCGCACAAGCTGAAGTCGGCCGTCTCGGGCTGTGCGCGGGAATGTGCGGAGGCGCGGAGCAAGGACTTCGGTGTCATCGCCACCGACAAGGGCTGGAACCTCTACGTCGGCGGGAACGGCGGCGCGACCCCCCGGCACGCCGATCTGCTGGTGTCCGAAGTGGACACCGAGACGCTGATCCGCACGATCGACCGGTTCCTGATGTTCTACGTCCGCACGGCCGACCGCTTGCAGCGCACCGCGCCGTGGGTCGAGGAGATGGAGGGCGGACTCGACCACCTGCGCGCGGTGATCGTCGACGACAAGCTCGGCATCTGCGAAGACCTCGACGCGGCGATGGCCAAACACGTCGGCGACTACGCCGACGAGTGGCGCGGCGTGCTGGAGGACCCGGAGAAGCTGGCGAAGTTCAGCTCGTTCGTCAACGCGCCGGGCACGCCGGACCCGACGATCTCGTTCCGCACCGAACGCGACCAGAAGGTGCCCGTGCTGCTGGGCATCCCGGAGGTGAAACAGTGACGACCTCGATCCAGCGCACGTGGACCGCCGTCTGCGCGGCCGGTGCCGTCCCCGAATGGTCCGGGGTCGCCGCCCTGCTCGAAGGCGGGACGCAGGTGGCGATCTTCCGGCTGCCCGGAGACCGGTGGTACGCGCTGTCCAATGTGGACCCTATCAGCGGCGCGGCGGTGCTTTCACGAGGCATCGTCGGCGACGCGGGCGGCGTCCCCGTGGTGGCGTCGCCGGTGTACAAGGAACGCTTCGACCTGCGGACCGGGTCGTGCCTGGATGCCGAAGGAGTCTCGGTCGCGGCCTATCCGGTGCGGGTCACCGAGGGCATCGTGGAGGTGGAATTCTCACCGTGACAGAAGTCCTTCCCCTGGCGGGATTCGTCATCGGGATCACGGCGGCGCGGCGGGCTGACGAGCTCGGCGCGCTGTTCGTGCGTAAGGGTGCGACCGTGCGCTACGGCCCGGCCATCCGGATCGTGCCGCTCGCCGACGACACCGAACTGCGGGCGGCCACTCAGCGTCTGCTCGAAGACCGGGTCGACGCCGTCGTCGCGACGACCGGGATCGGCTTTCGCGGCTGGGTCGAGGCGGCTGAAGGCTGGGGCCTGGGGGAGGAGCTGCTCGACCGGCTCGGGAAGTCGTCGCTGCTGGCTCGCGGTCCGAAGGCGAAGGGCGCGATCCGCGCGGCCGGGCTTTCGGAGGATTACTCGCCAGCCTCGGAGAGCAACGCCGAAGTGCTTCGGCATCTGCTCGATTCCGGTGTGGACGGTCAGCGAATCGCGGTGCAGCTGCACGGCGAACCGCTTCCGTACTTTGTGGACAGTCTGCGCGCTGCGGGCGCCGAGGTGATCGAGGTGCCGGTGTACCGCTGGGTCGGGCCTGCCGATCCCGGCCCGCTGGACCGGCTGCTCGACGGTGTTCTCGACGGTTCGGTGGACGCGTTGCCGTTCACCAGCGCGCCCGCGGTGGCGTCCATGCTGGCGGTCGCGAAACGGACCGGACGATTGCCGGGAATCGTGCGGGCGCTGGAGAAGCGGGTCGTGGCGGCCTGCGTCGGGCCGATCACCGCCGCGCCGCTGGCCGCGCTCGGGATCCCGACGGTCCAGCCCGCGCGGTCGCGGATCGGGGCGTTGGCGCGGACGGTGTCCGAGGCGTTGGAATCCCGTTCGCCTCACCTGACCGCGGGTGGCCGGAGTATCGAACTGCGGGGGCAGGCAGCGCTGGTGGACGGGCAATGGTGTGACATCGCGCCCGCGCCGATGGCGATGCTGCGGGCGCTGGCGGAGTCACCGGGGCGGGTGTTCTCCCGGCGGGAGCTGATCTCGGCGTTGCCCGACGGCGGCGAGGAACACGCCGTCGAGACCGCCATCGGGCGTCTGCGGAGCTCGTTGGGGGCACCGAAACTCGTCCAGACGGTGGTGAAACGCGGCTACCGCCTGGCCGTCGACCCCTGACGCCCGCATTTCGTCCTCTGGATGCGGTCCTTGCGCGTGCAACTACCGCATTCAGAGGACGAAATGCGGGAGGTCGGTCAGGAGAAGGTGACGCGGTGGGTGGGGAAGCCCCGGGCGGCGGCGACGCGGGCCGCCTCCGCTTCGGCCGCTTGACGCACGGACGGGCGGAGGGCGTCGAACGAGGTGACGGTGAAGTCGAGCCGTTTCTTCCCGCTCGCTTTGGCCCGCCACACGCCGGCGATCTCGCCGTCGGCCAGCAGCGCGCCGGGACTGCCGAGGATCTTCCAGACCTCCTTCTGCCGGGCCTTGTCCGGCACCAGCACGGCGCGGTCGCGCGCCTGGACGAACGGGTCCAGCGGCGGCAGCAGGCGCACGACGTCCGGCTCCGGCGGTTTCTCCAGCAGCGGCACGCGGTCTTCCGGCAGGTACGCCTTCTTGCCGTCGACCCGGACCTCGGCCAGGCCGTCCGGCCACATCGCGTCGACGCCGCCGCGGGTCGTCCCGACGTACGCGGCGGCGTCGCCAGGGGCGGCCGGACCGTTGATCCGCAGGTAGCCCTCGACGACGCGTTTTGCCGCCTCGACGTCCGGCGAGGTCTTGAGACGGCCTCGCCTTTCCAGCGGTGCCAACGTCGCCGGCGTCGCGCCCGCTTCCAGCCGGACCCCGCCATGGATCGACGCGACCCGCATCAGCTGCTCGTAGATGTGCACGACACCGCAGCCGCGACAGGCGTACGACAGTCCGCTGGGGATCAGTTTCGTGACCGCGCCGCTGACCGTGCCCTTGGTCTGAGGGCCGGTGACGACCTCGCGGATCGCCTTCGCCGCGGTGAACAGCGCGTCCGTCGCGGACATGCCCGCGTCCTCCACCTGCTTGCGCTGCCAGAGGACCCGCGCCATCGCGTCCTTCTCGTCGAGCGGCACGAGCGCGGCCCGGATCGCGTCCAGTTCGGCGCGGCGGTGGAAATGCGGCGCGCCGCGATGCGTCCATGCGAGGACGAAACGTCCGTCGTCCCAGACCGCGGGCGTGACGTCGCCGTCGACCCGGGCGGCGAGGCCCAGCAGCGCGGTGTCCCGCACGGAATCCTGCAGCCCGAGGTCGAACACGGCCGCCGCGGCCGGATCCGTCTCCTCACGGTGCAGCCCGTGGGCCGCGATCCGGTACGCCAGCACCTGCTCGCGATCGACCTCGATCACCATTCCTCCCTAGAGCGCGTATTCGAGCGTGTACGACATCGTCGGCTCACCGAGCGCGCCGGTCGTGGTGCCGGTGCCGGTGATCCCGGCGAGTTCACCCGTTCCGGAGCCCTCGACGACCGTGAACGCCGACGTGATCCCCTGCGCGTCGAAGCCGGTTTCGTGTTTGATCACGAAGCTTCCCTTACGTCCGTCCATACTGCCTTCGATCCGTTCCAGGCCGGGAGAGGTCGTGTCGCCGCCGTCGTAGCCCTCACCCGCGTAGTACAGCAGGTAGTCGATGACCGACTCGCCTTCGATCAGCCCGCTGTAGGCGAACGTGGCGTGCGCGTAGGCGACTCGCGGCGCTCCCTCGGTGCCGCTGACGATGGATTCTTCCCAGTTCTTCATGGCGAACGTGTTCATGGGTTCACCCTGTCAGCCATACCTGTCAGGATGTGTCAGGTTTTCTGGGATACTCGGTTCATGCGCGCGAGCAGGCTCCTGTCCGTTCTCCTCCTGCTGCAGAACCGCGGCCGGATGACGGCCGAGGAGCTGGCGGCCGAGCTGGAGGTGTCGGTCCGGACGGTCTACCGCGACGTCGAGGCGCTGTCCGCGGCCGGCGTGCCGGTGTACGCCGATCGCGGCCGCACGGGCGGGTATCAGCTGGTCGACGGGTATCGCACGCGGCTGACCGGGCTGACCGAGGAGGAGGCGCAATCGCTTTCGCTGGCGGGCCTGCCGGGCGCGGCCGGCGAGCTCGGGCTGGGTACGGTCCTCGCCGCCGCCCAGCTCAAACTGCACGCGGCGATGCCCGCGGAGCTGCGTTCCGGGGCGAGCAAGATCTCCGAACGGTTCCACCTGGACGTCCCCGGCTGGCACCGCGGGATCGAAAGCCTGCCGCGACTGTCCGCACTGGCGGACGCGGTCTGGCACGCGCGACGGATCAAGGTCAGGTACGAACGCTGGGGGCAGCGGAAGGTCGATCGCGTCCTCGAACCGCTGGGGTTGATCCTCAAGGTCGGGAACTGGTATCTCGCGGCGCGGTGCGACGGGAGCGACCGGACCTACCGGGTTTCCCGGATCGAGGAGCTCGAAGACCTCGGTGAGACCTTCGAACGGCCGTCCGACTTCGACCTCGCCCGCTACTGGCACGAATGGTCGGAGCAGTTCGAAAAGCGGATGTACTCGCGGACGGCGGTGGTGCGGCTGAACGGGTTCGCCCGCACTCTTCTGCCGTTCTACCTCGGGGCCGTCGGGGCCCGGGCGTTGCGGGAAACGGACGCAGAGCCGGACGAAGACGACTGGCTCACGATGGAACTGCCGGTGGAACCGGGAGAATCGGCCGTCGGCGAACTACTGCGGTTCGGCGGGAACCTCGAAGTGCTCGAACCGCCGGAGCTGCGCGAGCGGCTGGCGGACGAGATCAGGAAGATGGGCGTGCGTTATGGCTGACCTGGACGGCATCACGATCGGGATCACCGCCGAGCGGCGGGCCGACGACTTCATCGGTGCGCTGACGCGGCGCGGCGCGACCGTCCTGCACGCGCCCACCATCCGGATCGTCCCGCTGCCCGACGACACCGAACTGCGGGCGGCGACGGACGCCGTACTGGCCGGACCGGTCGGGTTCACCGCGGTCACCACCGGCGCCGGGTTTCGCGGCTGGCTTTCGGCGGCCGAAGGCTGGGGGCTGCGCGAGCCGTTGCTGGACCGGCTGGCGGCGTCGAGGATCTTCGTACGGGGACCGAAGGCGGCAGGCGCGGTGCGGGGCGAGGGGCTGCGCGAGGAATTCTCGGCACCCGAGGAGAGCAACGCGGAACTGTTCGAGGGGCTGCGTGACGCCGGGGTGCGCGGGGAACGGGTCGCCGTCCAACTGCACGGCACCCTGTTGCCCGAACTCACCGGTTCGCTGCGGGACGCGGGCGCCGAGGTCGTCCAGGCGCAGCCGTATCGCTGGCTTTCGCCCGCCGACGTCGCACCTGTGCACGAACTCGTCGAAAGCGTCATTTCCGGACGCGTGCACGCTTTGGCCTTCACCTCCGCTCCGGCGGCCGCGAACCTGCTGACGCTGGCGGGGTCGCGTCGCGAGGAGCTCCTCGACGCACTGCGCGGTCCGGTGCTGTGCGCGTGCGTCGGACCGGTGACCGCCGCTCCGCTGGAAGCGGCCGGGGTACCGACCGTCCAGCCCGAACGTCAGCGGCTCGGCGCGTTGGTCAAATTGCTCGCCGCAGAACTCGGCTGACCGAATCGCCCGATTCCCCCTTTTGGTCCAGACCTGTCGGCGCATATTCGGCTACCCTGTGTCCACCCTGCGGTGTGGGCAGGAAGCAGGCCGATCATGTCCGGACCTCATTCTCCAACCTGTGACCGCGTTGCGAAGATCGTCCTCCGCTGCCGTGACGGACTGCTCCGGGACGCGCTTTCCGATTGGCTCGGCGCCCAGCCGGGTTACACGGTGGCCGGAGCGAGTGCGACCGGCACGGGATTGTTGCGCCTGTGCGAACTGCGGTCGCCCGACATCGCCGTCGTGGAGTTCCGCGACGCCGGTTCCGATGAGCTTGATCTGCTTGCCTGCCTGAAGAAGTACGGCTCGCTACGGGTGGTCGGGATGCACAACGCGCTGGACGCGCAGGCCGTCGCCGTGCTGTTCCAGGCCGGAGTGGATCGTGTGGTGAGCATGCGTTCCGGGCTCGTGCGGCTCCTGGAAGCGCTGAACGAAGCGCGGGGGGCCCGGGGGCAGGCCGTCACGGGTGGCCTGACCGAACGCGAACTCCAGGTGCTCGCGCTCATCTGTGCCGGGCATTCGGCGAACGAGGCGGCCGACATCCTGGCGATCAGCCCGCATACGGTCATCAACCACAAACGTCGTATCTTCACGAAACTCCAGGTACAGAGCCGAACCGAAGCCGTGGCCGAGGTCGCGCGCCTCGGCTTGCGGCTCCCCGGTGAGGTTTCCGGTGACAGCGGCGAGATCCGGCCCAGGGCGGGCGACCTCACCAGACGCGAACGGGAGATCCTCGATTCGATCGCCCGCGGTGATTCGGTCCGCCAGACCGCGCAGTCCTTGGGTATCGCGATCAAGACGGTCCAGTGTGAACAGCGCCAGCTCTTCACCAAGCTCCGCGCGCGGAACCGGCCGGACGCCCTCACCCGGGCGCTCCGGCTCGGCCTGCTCGACCTAGGTGTCCCGAGGCAGTCCTAGGTCGTACTCGTCATGGCGGGCGATCACGGCTGGGTGGAAGTTCTCCTTGTGAGCGCAAAAGATCGCAGTCGAGCGACGACCATCAGCCGTCGAGGAGTCCTCGGTGGCATCACCGCCGGTGCGGCGGCCGTGGCCTTGCCGGGCACCGCGCGGGCGCAGGAAGCGGTGACGGCGACGTCACCGCGGTTCTTCGGCCGGATGTTCCCCTCCCTGCCGCCGTTCCGGCAGCCCACACCCCAGGTGCTGGCGGCATTGAGGGAATTGGGCAGACCGGGCGGGATCATGGACGCCAGAGATCCTTTGCACGAGGGCCCGGTCCGGCTCATCACCAACCCGGAGTTGAGCCCGAACAACACCGACAACCCGTTCCACACGGCAGGAACGACGTTCTTCGGGCAATTCGTGGACCACGATTTCACCTTCGATCTCGATTCCCGGCTCGGCGTTCCCACCGCGCCGGAGACCTCACCGAACACACGGATACCGACGCTGACCTTGGATTCGGTGTACGGAGGCGGTCCGGACGCGACGCCCGAGTTCTACGACCCGGCCGACCGGGTCAAGTTCCGGGTGGAGAACGGCGGCCTGTTCGAAGACCTGCCCCGCCGCGCGGACCGGGTCGCGATCATCGCCGACCCGCGCAACGACGAGAACCTGATCATCGGCGGCATGCACGCGGCGTTCCTGTTGTTCCACAACCGGGTCGTGGACCACCTTCGTGCCCAGGGAGTGCCGACGCCGCAGGTGTTCGCCGAAGCGCGGCGGCTGGTCACCTGGCACTACCAGTGGATCATCGTGCACGAGTTCCTGCCGCAGACCATCGGACATGGCCTGACGCAGGACTTTCTCACCCACGGCAGGCGATTTTTCAAGCCGGCGCCCGGGCAGCACTTCATGCCGGTCGAATTCCAAGGTGCGGCGTATCGGTTCGGGCACAGCATGGTCCGGCCGTCCTACCGGGCGAATCTGCGCGGCGACGTCGGTGGTGATCCGGCCACCGGGGCACCGGCGTTCTTCGGGTTCATCTTCGACCCGGCGGGCGAGGGTCAGGCGGACCCGGTCGACCTGCGTGGCCGCGCGCGGGCCCGGCGCCGGTTCATCGGCTGGCAGACGTTCTTCGACTTCGGTGACGGCGAGATACGGCCGAACAAACGGATCGACACGCTGATCTCCTCACCGCTGTTCACCCTGCCACTGGCCGCGATCCCGACCGGCGACGCGCCGACGGCGCTGCCGCAGCGAAACCTGCTGCGGCACGTGACCTGGTCGCTGCCCTCGGGGCAGGAGGTCGCGCGGTTCATGGGCATCCCGGTGCTCACCGCGGAGATCTTCCCGGAGTTGCGGCAGTTCGGCGTGGGGTTCGAGGCCAACACCCCGCTTTGGTACTACGTCCTGAAAGAGGGCAAGTATCTCGGCGATGGCATCACGCTCGCCGGGGTGGGCGCGCGGATCACGGGCGAGGTGTTCTTCGCGATGCTGGAACTGGATCCGTCGTCGTACCTGTCGGTGAATCGCTCGTGGAGGCCGACGTTGCCGCGAAGGGCGGGGCACACGTTCACGATGGTCGATCTGCTGACCTTCGCTCGCGTCGATCCAGCTTCGCGGGGGCAGTGAAGGGTCGTGAGTGGCGACTCCGGTCGGCGCATTCGGCCGTCTTGACGGAGGTGGCCCCCTTTGCCAGGCTCGACACACCGGACGCACGGGAGGGCGGCGGATGTCCGAGTCTCAATCGGTCACCTTCGTGCGCGCGATGTTGCGGAAGGGATCTTCGGTGCTGGGCGCCAGCCCCGCCGACGAAGCACCCGACCCCGATTCCGTCCCCGACTGGCGCTATCGCGAAGACGCCGGCGATTCGCTGCTGATGCGCGCGATCCGTTACTCCGCACTCGGCCCGATCTTCTACCGGGTGGCCGCGTTCCCCAAGGTGTACATCGGTTTTCTGGTCGCGAACGGATCGGCCGGGATCGTCCCGGTGCTGAGCACGACGATCTTGGCGGTCTTGCTGAACGTCTTCGCGATCTGGTGGGTAGTGCGGGGCCGCGGGATCCGGGCGAAGACGTCCGGGCGGCTGATGTACGCGGATCTCGCGGTGGGCATGGTGCTCACGACGGTCGCCGCCGCCACGGCGCCGCCCGAGATCCAGCCGTTCGCCGTCGACGTCGCGTGGACCTGGCTGGTGGGGACGGTGGGACTGTGGACGCTGTCGTTCGGCCTGCCTGCCGCGTCCCTGCTGGTGGTCGTGGCCGTTCCCTTCCGGGCGTTCCTGACCTGGATCGGCGGGCTCCCGATCGACGACCCGCTCGCGGTGAGCCGGTCGGTGGGGTGCATGGTCGCGTTGGTCGTGGCGATGGTGACCACGGCGGGGATCCTGATCCTGCTCGGCGTCGGGACCCGGTTCGCACTGGGGATCGGAATGCGCCGCGGGCAGCGCGCCGAACGCCTGCGGACCCAGCGGGTCATGCACGACTCCGTGCTCCAGACCTTGGAAGCGATGGGCTTGGAAGCACCGGACGACGAATCCGCGGCCCCGGGAAGGCTCGCGGAGGTGCGCGCGACGGCGCGGGCGCAGGCCGCCGAACTGCGGCGTGAACTGACGGGTCCCGATGTGCCGTCGGCGCGTGGCCTCGCGGCGGACCTCGCCGAGGTCGCCACCGAAATGGCGCGCGACGGCCTCCGCACGCAGCTCGTCGCCGCCGAGACCGAAGAGGACTACCGTCTCTCGCACGCGCGCCGGACCGCCATCCGCGACGCCGTCCGCGAAGCGCTCCGAAACACCGTGAAGCACGCTGGGACGAAACAGGTCGTGCTTCGCGTCGAGGAGTGCGAAGGCGGCGTCGCGGTCATCGCGCGGGACCAGGGGACCGGCTTCAGCATGCTGGACCGGCCGCCGGGCTTCGGGATCAGCCAGTCGATCATGGCGCGGCTGGCGGAGGTCGGCGGGCGGGGGACGATCGATTCGCAGCCGGGGCGGGGGACCCGGGTGACGTTGTGGGTGCCGCACTGAGGCCTCGGCTTGGGGGAGCAAGGGACCTTTGCTATCGCTTGGTTAGCATGCCTACGTAAGTGGTAGCAAAGGTCCCTTGCTCTCTTTCCGCAGGTCAGAGCGGCGACTGTGTGGATTTCGGGTCATCTGACGCACCAAAATCCACACGGTCGGTAGGCGTCGTTACGCGGAGTGCGGGGTGTGTGGAAATAGGGACACTCAACGTCCCTATTTCCACACACCCCTCTTGGCGCCGGTAGCCGAAGTGCGCCACGTCCAGCGCGAGAGCTCAGTCCTCGTCGGGCGAAGGAGTCTCTCCCGCCTCCGCCTGCCTCATCGCTTCGCGCCCAGCGGCCTCTTCGCTCACCCCTTGCCGCCAGTACCCCGTGAAGCAGATCGCCCGCTTGTCGATCCCGCGCTCCCGCACGAGGTGCCGCCGCACCAGCTTCACCATGTTCGCTTCGCCGGAGATCCACGCGTACGGCGTCCCGCCCGGCAGCTCCGCCTTCTTCACGGCTTCGAGCACCGCGTCGCCGACCGGGCCCGAGCCCCGCACCACCCAGTGCAGCTCCACGGTCCCCTTCGTTTCGAAGACCTGCCGATCTTCGCGATCACTGATCTCGACGTAGACCACCGCTCGCGTCCCGGCGGGCAGCGCTTCGACGATCGCGCCGATCGCCGGGATCGCGGTCTCGTCGCCGACCAGCAGCTGCCAGGTCGTGTCCGAGGGCACGTCGTAGAGCCCGTGCGGCCCGAGGAAAGCGACCCGATCGCCCTCCGAGGCGCGCGAAGCCCACGCGGAGGCCGGGCCTTCGTCGCCGTGCAGTACGAAGTCGATGTCGACCTCCTGTACCGACGGTCGCAGCGCGCGCACGGTGTACGTGCGCATCGCCGGGCGGACGTCGTCGGGCATCGCGAGGTAGGTCCGGTACCAGGACAGCACTTCGTCGCCGGCCAGCGGCGCGGGCAGCACGGGTTCCGCCTGGCCGGGGCGCGGGAAGAACACCTTCAGGTACTGGTCGGGCGCGTGGTCCACCAGCGACGCCCCCGAGAAGGTCACCCTGCTCATATGCGGGGTCAGCCTCCGGACCCCGGTCACCTTCGCCTCGATGTAGCTCATTAGGGGAGGCTAACCTAAAACAGTCCGCCCGAACCAGCGTCGTCGCCCGGATCACGCTGCCAGCGGTATTTTCGCAGGTCGACGCGCTGGCCGTCGGGTATCACGCCTTCCGCGCGCAGCCGTTGCAACTGTTCGTCGACCAGATGCGGAGCGGGTGTCCCGTCGGCTCGCAGAATGCGGTGCCACGGCAGATCGTGGCCGTCCTCGCCGAGGATCCGGCCCACCAGCCGCGGCGACGGCGCTCCCGAAACCGACGCTATATCCCCATAAGTCGCGACCGAGCCGGCGGGCACGCTCGCGATGACCTCGCGCACCCGCTCGTGCAGTTCGTCATCCATGGGACCACTTTGCCGTGCCGCTGCGAGGTTGTGTCGGCGGGGCGTGGTTCCATCGTGGGCGTGAACGGGCGGCGAACAGCGGCAGGAACCGACGCGCGGCTGGTCCGCACGCCGGTCACCGGCACGCCGTCCTTCCAGTGGGATTCCGGCGCCCGCCGCCTGCTGGCCGCCCCGGACGGCTTCCGCCGGGTCCTCGGCGGGCCGGGCACGGGCAAGACGGCGTTGCTGGCGTCGGCGGCGTCGCGGCGTATCGCCGAGGGCGCGAATCCGGAGAGCGTGCTCATCCTGACCACCTCCCGCAAGGCGGCCGAGGTCCTGCGCGCCGACATCACCCACCGGCTCACCACCGACCCGGAAGAGGATCCGCTGCCGCGCACGATCCGTGAGCCGCTCGTGCGCACGGTGCACTCGTACGCGTACGCGCTGTTACGGATGGAGGCGCAGGCCGACGATCTCCCCCCGCCCCGCCTGCTGGCCGGAGCGGAACAGGACGTCGTCGTCCGAGACCTGCTCGCCGGCGACCTCGAAGAGGGCGCGCTCGACTGGCCGGAGCAGCTGCGGCCCGCGCTGTGCGTGCCCGGCTTCGCCGAGGAACTGCGAGACCTCCTGCTCCGCGCCGCCGAACGCGGGCTCGGCCCGGAGGATCTGGCCGAGCTCGGCAGGCGCCGCGGCCGTGAGGAATGGATCGCGGCCGGGCGCTTCTGGAGTCAGTACGAAGAGGTCACGCTGCTGCAGGGCGCGGGCGGCAACGCGCTCGGCGTGGCGAGCGCGCCCGCGCTGGACGCCGCCGAGCTGGTCACTTCCGCGCTGCTCGCGCTGGAGGACGATCCCGATCTGCGTGAGCGCGAACAGCGCCGCGTCCGGCACCTCTTCGTCGACGACGCACAACATCTCGACCCGTTGCAGACGCAGCTCATCCGGCTCATCGGGCACGCGGCCGACGAGTTCGTCGTCGCGGGCGATCCCGATCAGTCCGTGTTCTCCTTCCGCGGCGCGGATCCCAGCCTGTTCGCCGACGCGGACGAGGACGGCGAGCGCACCGTCCTGCTCACCACGGCCCACCGGCTCGCCCCGGTGATCCGCACGGCCGTCACGAAACTCGGCTCCGTGCTGCCCGGTTCGTCGCCGCAGCGCAAACTCGTCGACGCGCCGGACGCCGAGGGCGGCGCCGTCCGAGTCCGCCTGATGCCGACCCCCGCCGCCGAGGCGAGCTGGATCGCCGATCAGCTCCGCCGCGCGCATCTCGTCGACGGCGTGCCGTGGTCGGAGATGGCGGTGCTCGTCCGCTCGCCTGCTCGTACTTTCCTTGTCCTGCAACGCGCTCTGCGAGCTGCCGGGGTGCCCATCGGTTCCGCCACCGAAGAATTGCCGCTCGCGAAGCAGCCCGCAGTTCGTCCTTTGCTGGCGATGCTGCGGCTCGCCGCGGATCCGGAGCTGCTGGACGTCGACCTGGCCGAGATGCTGCTGTCCTCGCCCTTGGGCGGCGCGGATCCGCTCGCCCTGCGAAGGCTGCGTCGCGGCCTGCGCAGGCTGGAGCTCGCCGGTGGCGGGCAGCGGTCGAGCGACGAGCTGCTGGTGGAAGCCTTACGTGCCAACGATGTCCTCACCGGTCTGGCCGACGCCGAGGCGTTGCCGATGCGCCGGATCGGCGGCCTGCTGCACGCGGCGCACCAGGCCGTCGTGCGCGGGGACGGCGTCGAGCAGGTGCTGTGGGATCTCTGGCAGGCGAGTGCCCTGGAGGATCGCCTGCTGCGATTGGTCGATCGTGGCGGTTCGCTCGGCTCCCAGGCGGATCGCGACCTCGACGCGATCGTCGCGCTCTTCGACGCGGCCGGTCGCTATGTCGACAGATTGCCGAAGGCGAGTGTCGCCTCGTTCGCGGATTACCTGTCCTCGCAGAACATCGCCGGTGACACACTGGCGCCCGCGGCCATGAAGAGTGACGGTGTTTCGCTGCTCACCGCGCACGCGTCCGCCGGTCGCGAGTGGACGGTCGTGGCCATCGCCGGTGTCCAGGAGGGCAGCTGGCCGGATCTGCGGCTGCGCGGTTCCGTGCTCGGCGTCGAGCGGCTGGTCGACCTCATGTCCGGCGTGGACGCCGAAAAGGTGTCCGCCACCGCGCCCATCCTCGCAGAAGAACGGCGGCTGTTCTACCTGGCCGCGAGCCGCGCGCGGAAGACGTTGCTGGTCAGCGCGGTCGCGGGGGAGGACGAGCAGCCCTCGCGGTTCATCGACGATCTGGAGGAGAACGGCGCGGACGACGGCGGCCTCGATTCGCGGATGAAGCCGGCGGGACGCTCGCTGGTGCTCGCCGAACTCGTCGGCGAACTGCGCGAGGTCGTCTGCGACGAATCGAGCGAGCCGGAAAGGCGCCAGCGGGCGGCGCGTCAGCTCGCCAAACTGGCCGCCGCCGGGGTGCCGGGCGCGCATCCGGGCACCTGGTACGGGTTGCTGGAACCCTCCACCGGCGAACCCGTGCACGGGCCGGGCGATCTCATCCGGATTTCACCGTCCACTGTGGAGGTTCTGGTCAAATGCCCGCTGCGCTGGCTGATCGAACGCCACGGCGGCAGTGACCCGGCGCAGCTCGCGGCGGTCACGGGGACGCTGGTGCACGGTCTCGCGCAGGCGGTGGCGGGCGGCAGCAGTGACGAACAGATCCGCGCCGCCCTCGACGAAGCGTGGGTGCGGGTCGACGCGGGAGCTCCGTGGTTCTCGCGCCGCGAGCGGTCGCGGGTCGAGCAGATGCTGCGGAACTTCATCACCTGGCTGGAATCCAGCCGCAAGGAGCTGATCGAAGCCGGAGTCGAGCAGGACATCGAGGTCGAGCTCCCGGTGGGCGATGACGACGTCCGCGTGCTCCTGCGCGGCCGCGTCGACCGCGTGGAGATGGACAAGGACGGCCGTCCGGTCGTCATCGACATCAAGACCGGCAAGGTCCCGATCTCGGCCGCCGACGCCGAACAGCATCCGCAGCTCGCCGCGTACCAGCTCGCCGTGCTGCTCGGCGCGGTCGAGGGCGGTTCGAAACCCGGTGGCGCGCGGCTGGTCTACGTCGCGAAGTCCAACAACAAGACCGGATCCACCCAGCGTGAGCAGGCGCCGCTGGACGAGGACGGCGGCAAGCAGTGGCTCGAACTGGTGCGCTCGGCGGCCGGATCCGCCGCGGGACCGGAGTACGGCGTCACCGAGAACCCGGACTGTGACCGTTGCCCGGCAAGGGGTTGCTGCCCGCTGCGGCCCGAGGGCAGGCAGGTGACCGGCCCGTGATCTCCGAACTCCAGCGCCGCCAGGTCGAGCCGGGTGAGATCGCCCGCGCGCTCGGCCTGCACAGCCCCACCGACGAGCAGGCCGAGGTGATCGC
The DNA here is from genome assembly GCF_055563465.1 of Amycolatopsis sp. NPDC000009. Classification (NCBI taxonomy): domain Bacteria; kingdom Bacillati; phylum Actinomycetota; class Actinomycetes; order Pseudonocardiales; family Pseudonocardiaceae; genus Amycolatopsis; species Amycolatopsis sp. NPDC000009. The sequence goes on along the minus strand of NZ_JBVHDI010000010.1, from coordinate 33,109 downwards.
CGCGCCGATCGAGCCGTCGCTGGTCGTCGCGGGCGCCGGTGCGGGCAAGACCGAGACGATGGCCGCGCGCGTGGTGTGGCTCGTGGCCAACAGCGTCGTGCCGCCGGAACGCGTGCTCGGCCTGACCTTCACCCGGAAAGCCGCCCGCCAGCTCGGCGAACGCGTCCGCACCCGGCTGCGCCGCCTCGTCGGATCGGGCCTGCTCGACAAGATCGACCCGACCGGCGACCTGCGCACCACGGTGACCGCGGGCGAGCCGACGGTGCTCACCTATCACGCGTACGCCGGGCGGCTGCTGTCCGAACACGGCCTGCGGTTGCCCGTCCAGCCTGGCGTCCGGCTGCTTTCGGAGACGTCCTCGTGGCAGTTCTCGCATCGGGTCGTGTCCACTTGGGACAATGACCTGGACACCGACCGCGTGCCCGCGACGGTGACGGCGCAGTTGCTGGCGCTGGCCGGGGAACTCGGCGAGCATCTGGTCGAGACCGAACGGCTCGCGGAGTACACGTCGTGGCTGTGCGAGGTCATCGAGAACGCGCCGCGCGCGAAGGGGCAGCGCGCGTCGTTGCCGCAGAAACTGGCCGAAGTCATGGCCGCGCAACGGTTCCGGCTCGCACTCCTGCCGCTGGTCGAGGCGTACCACACGCGGAAACGGGCGGAAGGCGCGCTCGACTTCGCCGACCAGATGTCGCTCGCCGCGCAGCTCGCCAGCAGCTATCCCGCGGTGGTCGCGGGGGAGCGCGAGCGCTACGGCGCCGTCCTGCTCGACGAGTACCAGGACACCGGGCACGCCCAGCGGATCCTGCTGCGGTCGCTGTTCGGCGGTGTCGAACATCCGCCGATGCCGGTGACGGCGGTGGGTGACCCGGCGCAGGCCATCTACGGCTGGCGCGGGGCGAGCGCGGCGAACCTGCCCCGGTTCACCACGGACTTCCCGCGTGACAACGGCGAACGGCTCGTCCCGGCCTGGGATTTCGGGCTGCTGACCAGTTTTCGCAATCCACCGGAGGTGCTCGAACTCGCGAACGCGATCTCGGAACCGTTGCGGGAACGCGGTCTCGGCGTCGCCCGGCTGCGCGCGCTGGAAGGCGCAGGGTCGGCCGATATCGCCGCCGCGCTGCTGCCGGACGTCCGCGCCGAACGCGAGTGGGTGGCCGACGCGGTGGCGAAACGCTGGTTCGAAACCGTAGAGGAGACCGGAAAACCGCCGACGGCCGCGGTACTGGTGCGCCGTCGCGCCGACATGGCGCCGATCGCGGCGGAAATGCGGGCACGCGGGCTGCCGGTGGAGGTCGTCGGTCTCGGCGGCCTTCTCGACGAACCCGAGGTCGCGGACCTGGTCAGCACGTTGCGCGTCCTCGCGGACCCGCTCGCGGGCAGCGCCGCCGCCCGGTTGCTGACCGGGGCGCGCTGGCGGATCGCGGCGGCCGACCTCGCGGCGTTGTGGCGCCGAGCGGGCGAACTGTCGTCGCCGGTTCCGCCGTCGGGGAAGTCCGATGTGGACGAACCGGTGCTGGTGACCGAACGGGTCGAGCAGGCCGGGCTCGCCGACGCCATCGACGATCCCGGGACGCCGGAACGGTATTCGCCCGAGGGTTACCGGCGGATCCGGAAGATCGGCGCCGAGCTTTCGGCGTTGCGACGGCGGCTGGACCAGTCGCTGCCCGAACTGGTCGCCGACGTGGAACGCACCATGCTGCTCGACGTCGAATCGCTGGCCCGCCCCGGACCCGCCGGGCGCGCGCACCTGGACGCTTTCGCCGACGTCGTCACGGATTTCGCCGAAACGTCGCCGACGGCCACCCTCTTGTCCTTTGTGGACTATCTGAACACGGCCGCGCACGCGGAGGACGGGCTCACGCCCGGCGAGGTGGAGGTCGTCCCGGATCGGGTCCAGGTGCTGACGGTGCACTCGGCCAAGGGGCTGGAATGGCGCATCGTCGCGATCCCGCATCTGGTCAAGGAGGTCTTCCCCGGCAGGCGGCGTTCGTCGTCGTGGCTGCGGACGTCGACCTCGTTGCCCGCCGCGCTGCGCGGTGACTCCGAGGACTTGCCTGAGCTGCGGATTCCCGAAGGCGCGGACCGCAAGGAAGTGCAGGAAGCGCTGGAGCTGCACGAGGAAGGCTTCGTCGCGCGTGAAGCGGACGAGGAGCGGCGGCTCTGCTACGTCGCGCTGACCCGTTCCGAGCACACGATGCTGATCTCCGGTCATTGGTGGAACGAGAGCAGCGCGCGGCCGAAGGGGCCGTCGGAGTTCCTGCTCGAAATCGGCGAGGTGATGCGGGCGAACTCGGTCGGCCGGATCGAGCACTGGGCCGACGAGCCGGAGACCGACGGCGAGAATCCGCTGGTCGCCGACTCCCGGCGGTCGCGGTGGCCGGTCGATCCGCTGTGGCCGCGGCGCGAAGGCGTCACGAACGGCGTCGACCTGGTGCTCGGGGCGATGGAAGACGCCGAACACGCCGAGGAAGAGGAAGAGGACGATCCGGACGGCTGGATCTCCGACACCAAGGTGCTCCTGGAGGAGCGCGCGCGGGCGCGGGATCGCGTGCAGCAGGTCGTCCTGCCGCCGCATCTTTCGGTGAGTCAGCTGGTCGAACTGTCGGCCGACCCCGCCGCGCTGGCCAAACGGCTGAGGCGGCCGCTTCCCGTGCGCCCCAACACTTACGCGCGCCGGGGGACGGCGTTCCACGGCTGGCTGGAGCAACGGTTCGGCGGCGAGCAGCTGCTGGAGATCCACGACCTGCCGGGCGCGGCGGACGTCGACGAGGCGCCCGATACCGAGCTGGAGGCGTTGCAGACCGCGTTCGAGAAGAGCGAGTGGGCGCATCGGGTGCCGCACGCCGTCGAGGTCCCGTTCTCGGCGGACGTCGTGGGTGTGACGGTGCGCGGGCGGATGGACGCCGTGTTCGCGGACGCGGACGGCGGCTGGACCGTCGTCGACTGGAAGACCGGAGCCGTGCCGGACAAGGACCGGCTCGAACCGCTGGCCGTGCAGCTGGCGGCGTACCGGCTGGCTTGGGCGGCACTCAAGAAGGTGCCGGTGGAGAAGGTCCGGGCGGCGTTCCACTACGTGAAGCACGACAAGACCGTCCGGCCGGCGGATCTGCTGGACGCCGAAGGCCTGCGTCAACTCCTGCGGAGCGTCCCGACGATCTAGCATTTAGTCCTCTGGATGCGGTCCTTGCGCGTGCAACTACCGCATCCAGAGGACGAAATGCGGGGGGATCAGGCGCGGTCGCGCACCTTCAGGGCCCAGGCCACCAGCGGGATCTGGAGGGGCACGCGGGCCCAGAAGGCCGCCCGCCAGTGCTTCGGGGCTTTACGGCGGTCGGCGTCGACGGCCATCTTGACGTTCCCAGGCAGCACCACGACGAACAGCAGCGCGGCCGCGAGCCCGCCGAGCCGTCGCGTCTTCGGGTTGGCGACCGCGGCGGCGACGCCCAGCTCGGCCACGCCGGAGCCGTAGGTCCACGCGCGCGGGGAGCCGGGGAGCTGCTTCGGGATGATGGCGTCGAACGGCTTCGGCTGGACGAAGTGCAGCACACCGGCCGCGCCGAGCAGGCCGGCGAGGAAATACGCGGGCCGCTGAGACGGCTTGGAATCCGAAGACATGCCCTGAGCTTCGCATACCGCGCTCAGGGCGAGGATCTTCGGCTATCCTCCCGACCGTGAGTGACGCGGACCAGGCCGGAGCCTGCGCATGAAGGTTCTCAAGCGTTTCCCGGTCCGGCTGAGCGACCGACCGGACCACGAGCTCGTCGGCGTGATCCGCATGCCGGAACTGACGGTCAGCCCGCTGCGGGCCATCTCCAAGCGGATCATCGGCGCGATGCTCGCCCTGCTCGCGACCGTTCTGATCGTCTACCTCGACCGGGACGGCTACCGCGACGCCAACGGCGACGGGCTCACCTTCCTCGACAGCCTCTATTACGCGACGGTGTCGCTGTCGACCACGGGATACGGCGACATCGCGCCCGCGACGCCGTCCGCGCGGCTGGTGAACGTCCTGGTGATCACCCCGCTCCGGGTGCTCTTCCTCATCGTCCTGGTCGGTACCACACTCGAAGTGCTCACCGAGCGCTCCCGCCAGGCTTTCAAGATCCAAAAGTGGAGGACGAAGGTGCGTGACCACACGGTCGTCGTCGGATTCGGCACGAAGGGCCGGTCGGCGGTCAACGCGCTGCTCGGGGACGAGAACGTCGAACCCGACCACATCGTCGTCGTGGACACCGACCAGCAGGCCCTCGAAGCGGCCACGTCACTCGGCCTGGTGACCGTGCACGGCTCGGCCACCCGCGCCGACGTGCTGCGCGTCGCCGGCGTGCAGCGGGCCAAGGCCGTCGTCGTCGCCCCGAACCGGGACGACACCGCCGTGCTGGTCACGCTGACCGCGCGTGAGCTGGCGCCGAAGTCGCATATCGTGGCGTCGGTGCGGGAGGCGGAGAACGTCCACCTGCTCAAGCAGTCGGGCGCGAACCAGGTCGTGGTGTCGAGCGAGACCGCCGGACGCCTGCTCGGCATGGCGACGTCCACGCCGCTGGTGGTCGACATGGTCGAGGACCTGCTCACCCCCGAATCCGGCCTCGCGATCGCCGAACGCCCGGTCGAGCCGTCCGAAGAGGGCGGTTCGCCGCGGCACCTGCCGGACATCGTGCTGGGTGTCGTCCGCGACGGTGTCCTGTACCGGGTGGACGCGCCGCAGGCCGACGCGATCGAGCCGGGGGACAAGCTGCTGTACATCCGGAAGGTGACCTCGGCGGAGACGATCGAGCGGTAGCAAGGGACCTTTGCTACCACCCTCCCCGGACGAGAAGGGCTCCTCTGCTCTGCCGCCGCCTCCCGGGGCTCCTGTGTTTTGCCGCGAGGTTCTGGGAGCATGGCGTTCGTGCGCAAGCGATCGGACCCCGCCAGAGGGCTCACCCCGGGGTGGAACTCCCTGGCCGTGGCGGCCGGTGCCGGCCTGCTGGTGATCTTCCTGGCCTGGCTCGCCGGGCCGGGGCTGTTCGGCATCACGAACGAGACCAAGGGGACGACCGTGCAGGCGGAGGTCGTCGAGCCCGCGACCTGCGCGGGCGGCGGCTCGACCGAGAAGGTCAAGTTCGAATTCGGCGGCAAGCCGATGGAGGGTTCGCTCAACGGCTGCGGTCACGGCAAGGGTGAGCGCCTCGAGGTCGTCGTCCCCGACGGTGCTTCGGGGGACGCGGTTCCGGTGCACGCGGCCGACGCGACGGCGGGAGCGAGTGACGCGCGGCGGCCGCTCGGGCTGGCGCTGCTGGTTTTCAGCTGCTTCGCGGGCGGAATGTACGTCTTCTTGGTGGTGCGCGGGCCGCGGGTGCCGGTGACCGCCTGATCCCTGGCTCGTGAGTGGTAAGGACGGTTCTAACCGTCCTTACCACTCACGAGACCGGATACTCGACGTGAGTGGGACGTTCAACGTCTCTGAAACCACACACCTCCGTCGTGACGCCACCCCACCACCCCAAGCGCGTGAAGGCCCCCTTCCCTCGGCTCAGCCGAGGGAAGGGGGCCTTCACGCGCGAAAGGTCAGGAAACGGCGCTCGCCGGGGCCGAGAAGGTGTTGCAGTCGGCGATCCGGTTGTTGCTCGCACCCGCCCGCCACCAGGACGCGTAGTGCGCGTTCGTCCCGTGGTCCTGGCTGCGCGAGGTGTTGTCGCCCCGGGTCTCCTGGTCGTTCCAGGCCTTGTTGTACATGTCCCGGCTGACCGTGCCGCCCTGGTCGACGTGCGCGCCGAGGAACATCCCGGAGAAGCACTGCGCCTGGAGTTCCTTGCGCCGCGACATCTCCAGCCCGGCGGGGCTGTTCTGGCCGGCGTCGTAGATCTTCTGCCAGGCCGCGTCCATCAGCCCGGCGACCTCCTGCACGTGGTGCCCGTACTCGTGCGCGAAAAGAGCGAGGTAGACGCCGGGGTTGTTGCCGTACTGGTCGGTTTGAAGACCACGGAACGGCACGTAGAGATTGTTTTCGCAGTAGTACGCCGCCGTCGCGATACCCACCTGGATCGTGCCGCATTCGGTCTCGAAGCTGGCCCCGGTCGGGAAGTGCAGCGCGGGCGGGGTGAACGGCAGGTCGTAGGCGTCGAGGAACGGGCCCCAGGCGTTGTCGAGGCATTTGCCGGCCGCCGTGAAGAACGCCTCGGCGGCCTGCTGGCTGCTCTGCCACTGCGGCAGCGTGCAGACGCGGTTCCGCAGGCCGGCGTTGGGATCCTGGAGGATCGGGTGGTCGGCGAGCTTGAGGATCTTCTGCGGGCCGCTCGACGAGGACGGCGCCCGGGACGGCGACGTCGGGAACGGGTTCGTCGAGGACGAGGGCGACGAAGACCCGCTCGGCGGCAGTTCCGCCCGCGAGGACGTGTTCGGCAGCGTGCTGTAGCCCGCGTTCGCTACGTGATCGGAGTCGTCACGATTGAGTGAAACGATCGCCACCAGCCCGAGGACCAGTACGGCGACCGCGCCGAGGCAGATACCGATGATCGCGCCCACGGACCTGCGCGGCGGCGGAGGCGGGAAGTGGTGCGGCGCGCCGTGCCACTGGGCAGGGTGCTGGCCGTGCACCGGCGGTGGCTGGACGGCGCCGCGTGGCGGCCACTGGCCGTGGGGCGGTTGCGTCATCAAGTCGGTCCCGGTGGTTCTAGGGGCGAACCGGGGGTACCCGGCCCGATGTTCAGCATAACGAGCTAACGGTGTCCCCACCCACAGCTCGGCTGCAGAGGGTATCCAGCGTGAGGCGAGCGGTCACCCATCAGTGTCTTCCCCCCAGCTCTGGCTGGGTGTCGGACCCTCTGGAAGAGTGGGCGCAAGCAACGTGAACGGGTAAGGGGCTGTCGCATGACGGAGACCGGCGGATCGTCCGGGCCTGAAGGCACCGAGACGCCGAAGCCGCAGGCGGGGGGACCAGCACAGTCGCAGGCGGGGGGATCGGCACAGTCGCAGGCGGGGGAGTCGGCACAGTCGTCCGCCGACACGCCGACGCCGCCGCAGGGGCAAGTACCGCCTTCTCCGGCGCCGGAGCAGCAGTGGCAGTCCCCGTCCGGGGCGACGCCGCCGCCTCCTCCGCTGCCGTCGTATCAGCCGCCGCCGCAGCAGCAGTATCCGAATTGGAAGGTCGGCCTCGGCAGGCCCGGCGTCATCCCGCTGCGCCCGCTGAACCTGACCGACATCCTCGACGGCGCGGTCACCGCCATGCGCAAGTACTGGCGGATGGTCTTCGGTGCCGCCGCGGTCACCGCCGTGCTCACCGCGGCCATCAACCTGGTCGGGTTGCTGCTGGTCGACACCACCGCCGACCTCGAGCGGATGCGCGATCTCGGCCCGGCGGCCACCGATCAGGAACTGATGAACCAGATGCTCGGCGTTCTCGGCGGGACGCTGGCGTCGTCGTCGATCAGCCTGGTCGCCACCTTGCTCGGGACGACGATCCTCACCGGATTCCTGACCGTGCTGATGGGCAAGGCCGTGCTGGGCAAGCCGGTCACCTTCAAGGAGGCGCTGCGTGAGGCGACGCCGCGGCTGCTGCCGCTGCTCGGCCTGACCGTGCTCTACACGCTGGCGATCATGGTCGCCGCGATCTTCTGCCTGCTGCCCGCGATCATCCCCTACACCTTCTGGGCGCTGGCCAGCCCGGCGTTCATCCTCGAACGCGGCACGGTGATGGAGGCGTTCCGCCGGTCGGTGAAGCTGGTGTCGGGGATGTTCTGGCGGGTCTTCGGCATCCTGCTGCTGGCCACCGTGATCTCGTCGTTCCTGGCGTCCATCATCACGATCCCGTTCAGCTTCAGTGCCTTCCTGTCCATTTTCGGTGATCTGGATCAGATGTACGTCCCGTCGACCGGTGACCTGATCCTGCAGTCGGTGGGCACGGTGATCGCGCAGACGATCGTCGGCCCCTTCACCGCGCTGGTCACCGTGATCCTCTACATCGATCAGCGGATGCGCCGTGAGGGCATGGACATCGAGCTGGCCCGCGCGGCCGGGATCGCGACGCCGCCCCCGCCGCGGGCATGGTGACGCGTTTCCTCGCCGAGGTCCCGGTCGACATCGACCGGGACACCGCGCGGCTGCGCGCGGCCGAGGAGCTCTCGGGCGAGGGCTATCAGGCCGCGAGGCCGAGCTGGCTGTCCGAAGCGTTCAACTGGGTGGTCGAAAAGCTGCTGGGCTTCCTCGAAACGGTGGACAGCGCGGTGCCCGGCGGGATCTTCGCCGTGGTGCTGCTGGTCGTCGTGCTGATCGTGCTGGTCGTGGTGATCCGGCTCAAGTCCGGTCCGCTGGCGACGTCGGCCAAGAGCGGGCGAGCCGTGTTCGCCGGGCAGCGCAAGGCGTCCGGCGAACATCGCAAGGCGGCCGAGGAGGCCGCGTCGCGCGGTGACTTCGACGACGCGGTCCGTGAGCGGTTCCGTGCCGTGGTGCGGTCCTTGGAGGAGCGCGCGCTGCTGGACGAGAAGTCCGGCCGGACCGCCGACGAGGCCGCCATCGAAGCAGGACGGCTGTTGCCCGGCGTCGCCGGTCCTTTGCGCGCGGGCGCCCGCCTGTTCGACGACGTCCACTATGGCGGGATCCCCGCCACGGAGGCGAGTTACCGGTCACTGTCCGAATTGGACGAAAGCTGCCGTCGTGCCAGGCCCGTCGCCTTGGCGGCCGGATGACCTCGGTCTCGCCCGACGCCCGCCGGATCTGGCGCGGGGTGCGGCTCCCGCTCGCCGTCGTGCTCCTGATCGTGCTGACCGGGACACTGCTCGTCCTGCTGCGGGGCGACCAGACCACCGGCGCGCTCGAACCGGGTTCGTACGAGCCTGCCGGGAGCCGCGCGCTGGCGACCTTGCTGGAACGGGAAGGTGTCAAGATCCCGGTCGTGCGCACCGCCGCCGAGGCCAAGGGGGTCGCGAGGGGCGCGACGGTCTTGATCACCCGGCCGGAGTACGTCCCCAAGAGTGCCTTCACGGAGATCAGGCAGAACGCCGAGCACATCGTGCTTGTGCAGCCGGGCGCCGGCGCGGTCGAAGAAATCCTTCCCGGCGTGCGGGTGACCGGCCAGGCCGAGACCGAGACTCGCGCGCCCGACTGCGAGGCGAAGGATCCCGTCGCGGCGGGGAACGCGACGATGGGCGGCCTGAAATACTCGGCCACGCAGCCGAGGGCGCAGGAATGCTACGGCGGCTCGTATCTCGAAGTCCCGGGTCCACAAGGGACGGTGACCGTACTCGGCACCCCCGCCCCGCTGACCAACGACCGGCTGGCCGACGAGGGCAACGCGGCGCTGGCGATGCGGCTGCTCGGAAAGCACGAGCGGCTGGTCTGGTATCTGCCGACGGCCGCCGATCCGTCGCTGGAGACCGAGAAGAAGCCGCTGTCCGAGCTGATCCCGGCGGGCTGGTCGTACGCGGCGTTGCAGGCCGGGGTCGCGGTGGTGCTGCTGGCGCTGTGGCGTTCGCGGCGGCTGGGGCCGGTGGTGACGGAACCGATCCCGGTCGTGGTCCGCGCGGCGGAAGCCACCGAAGGACGAGCGAGGTTGTATCGCAAGGCGAAGGCCGCCGCGCACGCCGGGGAAACCCTGCGGGAGGCGGCCCGCGCGCGGCTTCGGCCGTTGCTGGGGCTCACCCGGGACGCCGAGCCTGCCGCGCTCGTGGAGTCCGTCGCCGCGCGGACCGGCCGTGCGCCCGCCGAGATCGGCGCGCTGTTGTACGGGGACCCGCCCGCCGATGACCCCGCGCTCGTGCGGCTGGCGGACGGACTCGATGTCGTGGAACGAGAGGTGGAGCGGTCTTGAGTACCGAACAGTCCAATATGGACGCCGCGGCCGACGCGCGGGCGGCGCTGATCGCGCTGCGTACCGAGGTCGGAAAAGCCGTGGTGGGCAACGACGCGGCCGTCACCGGGCTCATCATCGCGTTGCTGTGCCGGGGGCACGTGCTGCTCGAAGGCGTCCCCGGGGTGGCGAAGACCCTGCTGGTGCGGGCGCTGGCGGCCGCGCTGGATCTGGAGACGGCCCGGGTGCAGTTCACGCCGGACCTCATGCCGGGCGACATCACCGGTTCGATCGTGTACGACGCGCACAGCGGCGAGTTCTCGTTCCGCGAGGGCCCGGTGTTCACGAACCTGTTGCTGGCCGACGAGATCAACCGCACCCCGCCGAAAACCCAGTCCTCGCTGCTGGAGGCGATGGAGGAGCGTCAGGTCTCCAGCGACGGCAAGACGCGGCCGCTGCCCGACCCGTTCATCGTCATCGCGACGCAGAACCCGGTCGAATACGAGGGCACGTACCCGCTGCCCGAGGCGCAGCTGGACCGGTTCCTGCTGAAGCTGACCATGCCGATGCCGTCCCGTGAGGACGAATTCGGCATCCTTTCCCGGCACGCGCAGGGTTTCGACCCGCGCGACCTGTCGGCGGCGGGGGTCACCCCGGTCGCCGGGATCGCCCAGCTCGACGCCGCGCGGCGCGCGGTCGCCGGGGTCACCGTGCGCCCCGAGGTGCTCGCCTACATCGTCGACGTCTGCCGGGCGACGCGGTCGCTGCCGTCCGTGCGGCTCGGCGTCTCCCCGCGTGGCGCGACCGCGTTGCTCGCCGCGACCCGGGCGTGGGCGTGGCTCGCCGGCCGTGACTACGCCACCCCGGACGACGTCAAAGCCTTGGCACGCCCGGCTTTGCGGCACCGGCTCGATCTGCGGCCCGAGGCCGAACTCGAAGGCGCGACCGCCGACGGCGTGCTGGACCGGGTCCTCGCGTCCGTGCCCGTTCCGCGCTGATGGCCGTCACCGGGCGGCTCGGGCTGCTGGCGCTCCTCGCGGCGCCGGTGGTCGGTTTCCTGCTGCCCTCGTGGGCCGGGATCGGGCTGGCCGCGGCGGTGCTGCTTTTGTTGGTGGTGCTGGATCTCCTGCTCGCCGGGAGCGTGCGGCGGCTGGAATTCGCGCGCTCCGGCGCGACGTCGGTGCGGCTGGGGGAGGCGTGCGAGGTCACGCTCACCGTGGCCAATCCCGGCGGCCGCCCGGTGCGCGCGTGGCTCCGGGACGCCTGGCCGCCCAGCGCCGGCGCGGACGACCGGCACCGGTTGACGTTGCCCCCGGGCGAACGCCGCGTCGTGACCACGCGGCTCCTGCCGACCCGGCGCGGTGACCGGATCGCGGCCAGGGTGACCGTCCGGTCGGCCGGGCCGCTGGGGCTCGCCGCGCGGCAGGGTTCGCACGACGTGCCGTGGACCGTGCGGGTGCTGCCGCCGTTCCACAGCCGCAAGCATCTGCCTTCGCGGCTCGCGCGGCTGCAGCAGCTCGACGGCCGCAACGCGGTGCTGATCCGGGGCCAGGGAACGGAATTCGACTCCCTGCGCGAGTACGTGATCGGCGACGACGTCCGGTCGATCGACTGGCGTGCTTCGGCGCGCGCGTCCGACGTCATGGTGCGGACCTGGCGCCCCGAACGCGACCGGCACGTGGTGCTGGTGCTCGACACCGGCCGCGTTTCGGCGGGCCGGGTCGGGGACGCGCCCCGGCTCGACGCGGCGATGGACGCGGCCCTGCTGCTGGCCGTGCTCGCCGCCCGGGCGGGTGACCGCGTCGACCTCCTCGCTTACGACCGGCAGGTCCGCACCGCGGTCCAGGGATCGACGGAGTTGTTGCCCGCCTTGGTGAACGCCATGGCACCGCTCGAATCGTCGCTGGTCGAGACCGACGCGCGGGGGATGGTCGCGGAGGTGCTGCGGCGGACCCGGCGGCGCGCGCTGGTCGTCCTGCTGACCGGGCTGGACGCGGCACCGCTGGAAGAAGGCCTGTTCCCGGTGCTGTCGAAGCTGACTTCGCGGCACCAGCTGATGATCGCTTCGGTGGCGGACCCGCGGGTCGCCGAGATGGCGGCGGGCCGTGGCGACGCGGAAGCCGTGTACGACGCGGCCGCGGCCGAGCGCGTGCTGGCCGAACGGCGTCAGGTCACCGCGCGGCTGGCGCGGCACGGGGTCGAGGTCGTCGACGCCGTGCCCGAGGAGCTGCCACCGCGGCTGGCGGACCGGTATCTCGCGTTGAAGGCGGCCGGACGGCTCTGACGTCGGGCGGTTCGCGACATGAGCACCCTGGTCCGGCTTGGGGGAGCGGGCGTCGGGCTGAACCCGATGGAGTGGTGCCGGTTGGCGAAGGCGGTCGCGGGCGGTTAGCTCGGGAGAGATCCGGACCGACGGGATAGGGGCCAGGTTTGCGCAGGTTCGTGCTGTTCTTCGCGGTGGTTTCGGTGCTGCTGTCGGGGTCGCCCGCTTTCGCGCAGCCCGCCGGGGCGCCGGTCTACCTCGCCGACGGGGGCGGCACCATCTCCTTGGCCGCGGCCGACGGCAAGCTCGCCCTCGCCGACGCGAAGGACGCCAACGCGCAGTGGGTGTACGACAAGGCCGCGCTTTCGTACAAGCAGGTCGCGAGTGGACAGTGCCTGGCGGCGATCAGCCCGGTCGACGGGGTCGGCGTCAAACTCGTGGCGTGCGACGGCAAGGACCGTCACCAGCAATGGCGCCGCAACGCGGGGCTGCCCGGGCTGGTGCTGCTGGCGAACGTGGCGACCGCCCGCTGCCTGACCGCGGAGGCGCCGGTCGTCGGGGCCCGGCTGTACCAGGAGGTGTGTTCGCTGTCCGGACTCTCCAACACCTGGGCGGCCGGTGGGCGGACGCTCGCGATCCTGTCGGGGAACGGGCAGCGGCTGTCGACGAAGACGCCCGGGCAGCCGTTCGTGGTGCGCGTGGTCGGGGAGAACGGTCAGCCCGCGGCCGACGTGCCGGTGAACTTCTTCGTCCGCGCGGCGCGGCCGAAGAACGTGCTGGTCTTCGAAGGCGGTGCCGAGACGGCGACCGCGAAGACCGGGGCCGACGGCTCGGCGGCGAGCCCGAAGATCGTCCTGACCGAACCGGGCGAATTCGAGATCCGGTTCACGGGCAGCGCGAGCCTGGAGGACGGGAACAGCATCACCTTCGAAGGTAGTTGCAGCTGCTAAGCACGCGCTTCGGCGAAGGCCCCTTCGGCCCAGCTGACGAGCACGCCCCCGACCGTCCGGCAAACCCCAACTACGCCACCAGAGCGAAACTCGAGTAGTACTCGCCTGAGGGATCCCGTGAGCCGCTCCGGTCGGGGCTGACCTCGGCGCCGACCCAGCCTTGGAACGCGCCCGCGTCGTCGATCACCTGAAGGAGCGGCCGCACGTGGCTGTTCCCGAGGTAGCAACCGTTGTAGGACAGGCATTCGCACCAGAACTCGTAACTGTTGCGCCGTCCGCCGAATGCGTCGCTCAGGTAGTAGAACCGCCTGTCGCCGGTGTCGGCGATCTTCTTCGCGCAGGCCTCGTAGCCGGGGCCGGCGGGGCAGCAGGAGGACGGGTCGCATCCGGAGTCGTACTGCACGAATCCGAGACAGGAGCCGTCGTCGCATTCGTTCCACCCCGGGCCGACGCCGAGGGCACCGCTGCCGCCCCGGGTCCAGTTCGTGATCGCGCGGCGATTCACGCCCTGTCCTTCGAGCAGGTACGACCGCTGGGTCGCGCGGACCGAGCTCATCGGTGCCTTGCTGGTCTGCGCGAGGGAGGCGTTGCTGCCGTAGGCGATGCCGCTGGTGATCGAGTAGTTGTCGCTCACGAGTCGCAGGCGGCCGAGACCCGGCCGAGTCTCCGAAACCGCCCACGTCTCTTCGAGGTCGACGGCGGTGGTGGTGCCGTCGACGGTGCTGCTGGTCCAGGTGATGGCCACCTGCCCGGAGGTCTCGGCGTAGGTGCCGGTGAAGTGGCCGTTCGGGGCGCCGGTGAAGCCGGGCGCGGTCTTGATCGGGCAGTTGTTGCGGGGATTGGTACCCGGCGCCCAGTCTCCGCAGTAGTAGACGTCGCCGCTGTCGACCGGGACAGGGAAGCCCGCCTGGCTCCAGGTCCAGAAGTTGTGCGCGACGGTGTTGTCGGCCGGGTTGAACACGAGGTAGCCGAGACGGACGTAGTTGCGGTCGGCGTCGGTCCGGAATCCGCCGACGCTCACCACCCAGTTCTGTTTGCCCGACGGCGCGGATCCGGTCTGCGCCTGGGACGCGCCGACGAGGAGCGTCGAGGCGAGCACGGACAGGACGACGATCGCGAAGACACGTAACCGTTTTCTCCCCATGAAAGGAGCTAACCAGGTCAGCCGGCTTCCGGTCGAGAATCTCCAGCGTATCGCCAGTCGACGTCACCCACTTCGCCCGCTTTCGCGGCGCGACGCCCGACGACGAACACGTACAGTAAGAACGCGACCTCCGCGACCACTCCGATGCCGATACGCGCCCAGGTCGGCAGGCCCGACGGGGTCACGAACCCTTCGATCACGCCGGAGATCAGCAGCACCACGGTCAGCCCCAGCGCCATCACCACGACCGACCGCCCCTGTTCGCCGAGCGCCGCCGTCCGGGAACGGCGTCCCGGGTCGATGACCGTCCAGCCGAGCTTCAGTCCCGTCCCGGCGGCGACGAACACCGCGGTCAGCTCCAGCAGGCCGTGCGGGAGGATCAGGCCGAAGAACACGTCGAGCCGCCCGGCCGAGGACATCAGCGCCGCGCCGATCGCGAGGTTCAGGGAGTTCACCCAGAGCGCGTAGATCACCGGGACTCCCAGCACCACGCCGAGGAACAGGCAGGTCGCGGCCACCCACGCGTTGTTGGTCCAGACGCGCGCGGCGAACGAGCCCGCGGGGTCGGACGAGTAGTACGTCTCGTACTTCCCGCCCGGCGCGGTCAGGTCCTTGAACTCCTCTGGCGAGGCCAGCGACGCGAGCACCTGCGGGTCACCGGCGATCCACACCGCCGCGATCGCCATCACCGCGATCGACGCCGCCGCCGACGCGAGCCACCAGCGACGGCTCAGGTACAGCGCCGCCGGGAACCGCTGGGTGAAGAAGAGGCCGAACTCGCGCCAGGCGGGGCTGTGCGAACCGGTGACGGCCGAGCGCGCCTTCGCGACCAGGCCGGACAGCTGCGCGACGAGCACGGGATCGGGCGCGACCGAGCGGATGATCGACAGATGCGTCGCGACGCGCTGATACAGCGTCACCAGCTCGTCGGCGTCCGGGCCGCTGAGCTTGCCGGCGCGGCCCACGAGGTCGCGCAGCCGGTTCCATTCGGCCTGATGCGCGGCGACGAACACGTCCACGTCCAACTCGGAGCCCTCCCGGCGATCGTCCTTGGTCGCCCAGCCTATTCGTCACTACGCTTGCCCGGTGGAACAAGAGTCCGAACTCGTCACCGGCGAGGCCGTCGTCCTGGACGTCCGCGCGGCGAAACTGGCCAGCCGCGGGCTCGCCATGATGCTCGACGTCGCCCTCCAGCTCATCGCCCTGATCGTCGCGATGCTGGTGCTGAGCCAGGTCGCCGCGTTCGGTGACGAGGCGCTGGCGCTGACCCTCTTCCTGGTGACCGTCGTGCTGATCATGGTCGGCTACCCGGTGATGTTCGAGACACTGAGCCGCGGCCGCACCCTCGGGAAGATGGCGCTCGGCCTGCGCGTGGTCCGCACCGATGGTGGCCCGGTGCGGTTCCGGCACGCGCTGGTCCGCGGGCTCGCCGGGTTCTTCATCGACTTCTGGGCGCTCGGGATGCTCGGCGTCGTGGCGGTGGTCACGTCGCTGCTTTCGCCCAACGGCCGCCGCGTCGGCGACTATCTCGCCGGCACGCTGGTGATCCGGGAACGCATGCCCGCCGCCAGGACGCCGTACGTCGGGATGCCGCCGCAGCTGGCGTACTGGGCCTCGCAGCTCGACCTGACCCGGCTTTCGAACGACCTCGCGCTGGCCGTCCGGCAGTACCTGAGCCGGACGAGCGAGCTTCGCCCCGAAGCGGTCGAGGCGCTCGGGTACGGGCTCGCGCAGCAGGTCGCGGAGGCGATCGGGGCGCCGGTGCCGCCGGGGGTGCCGTCATGGGCGTATCTGTCGGCGGTGCTCGCCGAGCGACGTCGGCGGGACCAGGCGAAGCTGCAACCGGCGGTCCAGTACGGGCAGCCGGTGCCCGCCGCGCCGGGGCATGCCGCTCCGCAGGCGGTCGCCCAGCCGGAACCTCCGTCAGCGCCGGTTCCCGAGAACCCCTTCGCGCCGCCGGGCTGACCTTGCGCCTGGCCAGAAGTCCGTGAAGGCCTCCTTGCCTACCCTCAAGGTAGGGAAGGAGGCCTTCACGGACCGGTCAGGAAACGTCGGCCGGCTTCGCCGCCCAGGTGTTGCACTCGAACATCCGGTTCTTCTGCGCGCCGTGCTGCCACCACGAGACCGCGTGCGCGTCGGAACCGTGGTCGCGAGGGCCGCCGTTGTGGTCGCCGCGGTCCTGGGTCTGCCAGGCGTCGCGGTACATCGCCTGGTCGACCGAGCCGCCGCGGCCCACCGTCGAACCCAGGAACGTCCCGGAAAGACACTGCGCCGAAAGCTCGTTGCGCCGTGACATCTCCAGACCCGCCGCCGAGTCGGTGCCCGCTTCGTACCGTGCGGTCCAATAAGCCTCCGAAATTCCGGAAAGCGCTTGGACGTGGTGCGCGTACTCGTGGGCGAAGACGGCCAGATAGACCCCCGGCCGGCTGCCGTACTGGGAGACCTGAAGGCCTTCGTACGGCATGTAAAGCGTCTCGTTTTGCGAGCAGTAGAACGCCGCCACCGAACCGCCGCTGGCGTCGCCGCAGGGGCTCGACCAGTTCTTGCCGGACGGGTACTTCACGGTCGGGACCCGGAACGGCAGTTTCGTGTAGTTCATGACCTGCTGCCAGACGCTGTCCAGGCACGGCCGCGCGCTCTCGAAGAAGGCCGACGCCGCGTCCGGGTTGTTCGCCCAGCGCGAGAGGTTGCACGGCTGGTTCGGCAAGCCGACCCGGGAATCGAGCCACAGCGGGTTGTCCGCCAGTTTGAGGTGTGGCCGCGGGCCGGACGGCGCGCGGCTGGCCGACGTCCCGCGGGTCGAGCCCGCCGAAGTCTCGCGTGAGGCGGTCGAATCGCGTGAACGGGTGCTCGTCGTCGACGTGTCGCTGGACGTGGTCGTCGTCGTGTGGTCCGAAGTGGAGGTGGAGGTCGTGGGATAGCTCGAGTATCCGACGTCCGCGACGTGACTCGAGCCGCCGTTGGCGATGGTGACCACCATGAGCAGCCCGCCCATCACCGCCATCAAGGCCACGATCGCGACCGCCGCGATCACCCCGCCGTTCGACTTCTTGGCTTGGTAACCCCCGTAGGGCGTGAACGGGGGCTGCGCGAAACGCGGACCGTACGGAAGCTGCGGCGGGCCGACGGCGCCGGGCCGGAACGGGACCGGCGCGCCGATCCGCGGCGGGGGCAGCGGCGCCGCGCCCGGCGGGGGCAGCGGCAGACCACCGCTCGGCGGGCCCGGACGGAACGGCGGCGGCTGCGAAACCGGCGGCCGGGGGCGACCGGGCGGGACGGGGCCCGGCCGGTTCGGCGGCGGCATCGGCGGGCCGCCGCGCGGCGGCAGCGGACGCGCTCCCGGCGGCGGGAGCGGACGGCCGCCCTGTGGCGGACGTGGTGGCGGAGTCGGCCTGCGCCGCGGATCGGGCGCGCCGGGCGGCTGCTGGTTCATCGAGTGGATCCCCCATGTATTCGGCAACGCCGTTCGCCCAGGTGGCGGATTCGGCGTTTCGGCGGTCAGCATAGATCGGCTGCCCTAGAGTGTGTGGCTGTGTTGACGAAATGGGGGGCGGCGGTCGTGGCCGTCGCGGCGAGCACGGCCTTGATGGCCCCGCCGTCGGATACGAACGTTCCCGAGGCGCCCGCGGCGGGCCCTTCGCTGACGAACGCGCCACAGTTGCCGAAGCCGCCGCCGATCGGCGCGCGCGGTCAGCTCGGGCTGCTCCAGCCGCCGATCGGCGCGGCCGCGAACGTCTCGGTGAAGGTGGAACGCGACGGTTCGCTGTCGATCACCGAGCAGGTGACCGTCCCGGGTGGACAGCACCTCGTGCGCCGGATTCCCTTGAAGGTTCCCGCCGGTGAAGAGCAGGATCGCGTGTACGTCGTCCGTGACGTCTCGGTCGAGGGCGCGGGCAAGGCGGAGCCGAACGGCGAACAGCTGGTCGCCACCTTCGACGGCGGATCGTCCACCCTCAAGTACAAAGTGGACGGAGCGGTCGCGGACGTCGCCGGCGCGCAGCAGGTCCGCTGGCAGGTCGCGAGCGGCTGGGACGGCGAGCTGTCCCGGGTTTCCGCTTCGTTCAGTGCGCCGACGCGCGAAATGCCTACAGTGGACTGTTTCGCCGGGCCGCTCGGTTCGGACCGGCAGTGTTCGCTCGCGGAGACCGACCACAGCGGCGTCGTCCGGGTCGAACAGGACAAACTCCCGGCGGGTGACCGGGTCGACATCGCCGTCCAGCTCCCGGCGGGCACGGTGCCCGCGAACGCGCGGTTCGAGCAGATCGCCACGGTCGGCGGCGCGTTCGCCCTCACCACCCTCGCCGGCCTCGGTTTCGGTGCGCTGGCACTGATCCTGGTTCTCGGCGCGCTCGCCGTCTGGCTGCTGCGCCGCCGCGACAAGGGCGCGCTCACCGCGGGCACCGGTCCGGTCGACGTCCTCATGCGCGAAGGCGATCGGGTCTCGTTCGCCTCGCCCGACGGTGTCCTGCCGGGACAGGTCGGCACGGTCGTCGACGAGACGGTCGACGTCGTGGACGTCAGCGGCACGGTGGTCGACCTCGCGGTCCGCAACTACCTGTGGATCGCCGAGGTCCGCGGCGCGGGCACGGTCGACTGGCGGATCGCGCGCCGCAACGCGCCGGACGAGCACCTCGCCGCGTTCGAACGCGAGATCTGCACCGCGATCCTGCCCGAGGGCACCGATTCCGTGCTGCTGTCGGAACTCCGCGGTCGCGGCACCGTCGATCTCCGTGTCGCGGGCGAGGCGATGTACGCCGACGTGGTGCGCCGGGGCTGGTTCTCGCGCCGCCCGGACAGGGGCAAGGGCAAACTCACGTGGGCGGGTATCGGCCTGATCGCGCTCGGCCTCGTGGGCACCGCCGTCCTGACCTTCACCGTCGGGCACGCGCTGCTCGGCGTCGCGACGGTGCTCGCCGGGGTCGCCGCGCTGCTGGGCGCTTCGTGGGTGCCGCCGCGGACCTCGCGCGGCAGGCGTCTGGTCGGCCAGGTGCGCGGGCTGCTCGAGTACCTGCACACCGTCAAGGTCGCCGACATTCCGGTGGGGGACCGGGAAATGGTGTTCTCCCGGTCGCTGCCGTACGCCATCGTGCTCGGCGACGTCGAGCGCTGGCTCCGGACGTTCGAAGGGCTCGACCCGTCGGCGGACGGCTCGGCCGGGCTGTACTGGTTCGGCGGCCTCGAAGGCGACCGGGACCTGCGCCGGTTCGCCGCGCACCTGCCGTCGTTCCTGTCCGCTTTGGACGGTCTGCTCGCCGAATCCGGGCACCTGCGCTCGCTTCGCCCCGAACCGGTCCCCGCCTGACGTGAACACTCGCAATTCGTCCTCTGAATGCGGTAGTTGCACACGCAAGTACCGCATTCAGAGGACTAAATGCGTGCTGTCACTGGTGCTCGCCCTGCTGGTGCTGAGTGCGGCACCGGCGGGGGCGCAAGGCGAACCGCAGCTGCCCGCATTGCCGAACAGCGCGGAGATCTCGCTCAAGGTGGAACGCGACGGCGCGCTCTCGGTCGTCGAGGCGGTGTCCGTGCCGAGCGAGGCGACGATGACCCGCCGGATCCCGCTCCGCACGGCAGCCCCGCACGACCGCGACCGGATCATCGGCATCCGTGACGTCGTCATCGAGGGCGCGGGCAATGCCGAGCTGACCGACGACGAGTTCACCGTCAAGCTCAAGGGCGGCACCTCGATCGTCCGGTACACAGTGGACGGTGCCGTCTCCGAAGCCGACGGCCTGACCCGGGTGAGCTGGCAGCTCGCGGGCGGCTGGGACTCCCGGCTCGAACTCGTGCGGGCGAGCTTCGCCGCGCCGTCCGTCCCGAACGCGGTCACGTGTCACGCCGGGCCCGAGGGGTCTCGCGCGCGCTGCGGTACCGCCCAGATCGCGCATTCCGGGCTGACCAGGTTCAGCCAGCAGAATCTCGCGGCCGGGCAGCGGATGGAGATCTCGGTCGAGCTGCCCGGCGGGACCGTCCCGGCGAACGCGCGCCTGGAGCCGTCGAAGACCTTCGCCGGGGCTTTCGCGCTCACCGCTCCGGTCGGCTGGGCCTGGTTCGGCTTCGCATTCGTGCTGGTCGCGGCCGTCGTGGCGTTGGTCCTGCTGCGGCGGCGGGACGAGCACCCGGGCGGCGCGCTCCCCGTCCGCTTGCTCACCGGCAAGGCGTTCTCGTCACCCGACGGCGTGCTGCCCGGACAGGTCGGAACCGTCCTCACGGGTCGCGCGGACGCCGTCGACCTGGCCGCGACGGTCGTCGACCTCGCCGTCCGGAACTACCTCTGGGTGAGCGAGGAACCCGGCGAACTGACCGGCTGGCGGCTCGTCCGCCGCAACCAGCCGGACGACCAGCTGACCGCCTACGAACGCGCGGTCTTCGACGCGCTCCTGCCCGGCGAACGCGAGTCCGTGCTGCTGTCGGAGATCCAGTCGGCGCGGATCGGGATCGAAACGGTGCGGGACGCGCTGGACGACAGCGTGGTCGAGCGCCGCTGGTACTCGCGGCTGCCCGGCAGGCTGTCCCGCGCCGGCCTGCGGATCTGCTTCTACGGTCTGTTCCTCACCGTCCTGCTGGCCTTGACCGTCGGCTATGCCCAGCTCGGGGTGATCGTCATCGCGGCGGGCGCGGTACTCGCCGTCGCCGCCCGGTGGCTGCCGGTGCGCACCGGCGCGGGTGTCGTGCTGCACCGGCGGCTGCTCGGCGTCCGCGAAGCGCTGCTGGCGACCAAGGCGGCGGCCGTCCCGAAGCTCGATCGCGAGGTGCTGCTTTCCCGGGCGCTGCCGTACGCGCTCGCTCTCGGCGAACAAGAATCCTGGGTCGCCGGATTCGCCGAGCTCAAGGGGCCGCCCAAGATCTACTGGTACGGCAAGGAAGACGGCGATGAGGTCCCGATCGAGCGGGTGAGCGACTTCACGGCCGCGCTAGTGGGAACCTTCGCCGCGACCCGCCAGGGTCGTCGCCTGGAGGCCTGAGTAGCCCGTAGGGTGGTGCGCATGGCCGATCCCGAGCTTGTCCGATTCACCCTCGACAACGGTCTGCGCGTGGTGCTCGCGCCCGACGCGACCGCTCCGGTGGTGGGTGTCAGCGTCCACTACGACGTGGGCTTCCGTTCCGAGCCCGAAGGGCGCACCGGTTTCGCGCACCTCTTCGAGCATTTGATGTTCCAGGGGAGCGAGAGCCTGGAGAAGCTCGCGCATTTCCGGTACGTCCAGTCGAGTGGTGGCAGCTTCAACGGCTCCACCCATCCGGACTACACGGACTACTTCGAGGTCCTCCCCGCCGCGGCTCTCGAGCGCGCCCTGTTCCTCGAAGCGGACAGGATGCGGGCGCCGAAGCTGACGCAGGAGAACCTGGCCAACCAGATCGACGTGGTCAAGGAGGAGATCCGCCTCAACGTGCTGAACCGGCCGTACGGCGGGTTCCCGTGGATCCTGCTCCCGCCGGTGCTGTACTCCACGTTCCCCAACGCGCACAACGGTTACGGCGGTTTCGAGGATCTCGAACAGGCCACCCTGGACGACTGCGCGGCCTTCTTCGACACCTACTACTCGCCCGCGAACGCGGTGCTGACCGTCGCCGGTGACTTCACCGTCGAGGAGGCCCGCGAGCTGATCGAGAAGCACTTCGGCGACGTGCCGCACCGGCCCGCGCCGGAGCGCCCGTCGTTCGCCGAGCCCGCCCCCGAGGGCGAGCTGCGCGGCGAGCACGTGGACCCGCACGCCCCGCTGCCCGCGGTGGGCGTCGGCTACCGCATGCCGGACCCGATCAACGACCTCGACGGCTACCTGGCGAACCTCGTGCTCGCCGGCGTGCTGACCGACGGCGACGGCTCCCGCCTGCAGCAGCGCCTGGTGCACCGTGAGCCGCTGGTCGTCGACATCGGCGCGGGCGCCGGGCTGTTCGGGCCGTTCGAGGCCCGCGACCCGGACACGTTCACCATCACCGCGATCCACCCGCACGAGGTGAGCACCGACCAGGTCCTCACCGCGCTGGACGAGGAGCTGGAGAAGCTGGCGGCCACCCCGCCGGAGGACCACGAACTGAAGAAGGTCACCGCGCGCTGGGCCGCGAGCCTGCACTCCGAGCACGACAAGCTGGTGTCCCGCACGCTGGCCCTCGGCTCGTTCGAGCTGCTGTACGGCGACGCGTCGCTGGTGTACCGGCTGGCCGAGAAGATGTCGGCGGTCACCGCGGAAGCCGTTTCGGCGGCGGCGAAGGCACTGCGGCCGGACTCGCGCGCCGTCCTCGTCATCCGCCCCGGCAGTTCCGATCAGGAAGGTTCCGAGCAGTGAGCGCACCGCACCGCACCGCCGAGGAGATCGGCCGCACGGCCACCGGGCCGCGTCCGGTCCCTTCGCTGGGGACACAGCGCGCCGCCGCCGATCTGTCCCATGTGGACACCACGCTGAGCAACGGGCTGCGGGTGCTCGCCGTCCGCAAGCCCACCGTGCCGCTGGTCGAGCTGCGCGTCTGGATCCCGTTCGCCGGTGAGGACAAGCTGCACCCGGCCACCGCCGAGGTGCTGGCCGAAACCCTGCTGACCGGCACCGCCCGCCGCGACCGCATCGAGATCGACGCGGACCTGGCGTTGATCGGCGGCGACCTCGCGTCCGGCGTCGACCCGGAGCGCCTGATCATCACCGGTACCTCGCTGGCCGACGGCCTGCCGACGATGCTCGACGTCCTCGCCGACGCGCTCACCGGCGCGTCGTACGCGGACGCCGAGGTCGAGCGGGAACGCGAGCGGCTCATCGAGCGGATCGCCGTCTCCCGCACGCAGCCGAGGACGATCGCCCGTGAGGCGCTGCAGAAGCACCGCTACGGCGATCACCCCGCGGTGCGCGAGGTCCCGCAGGCCGAAGACGTGGCGGTCGTGACGCCGGACCAGGTCCGCGCGCTGCACCGGGCTTCGGTGCTGCCGCGGGGATCCGTGCTGGTGATCGTCGGCGACATCGACCCCGAGACCGTCATCGGCGACCTGGAGAAGGCGTTCGGCGGCTGGGCTTCGGACCGCTCCGCCGTCCGCCTGCCCGTGCTGCCCGACCTCGCCGGCGGCAACGTCCTGCTGGTGCCGCGGGCCGGTGCCGTGCAGTCGCAGATCCGGCTGTCCGCGCAGGCCGTGTCGCGTACCGACCCGCGGTACCCGGCGCTGCAGCTGGCGAACCTCGTGTACGGCGGGTACTTCTCGTCGCGGCTGGTCGAGAACATCCGCGAGGACAAGGGTTACACCTACAGCGCGCACTCCGGATTCGAGTTCACCGACCAGACCGCCGTGGTGAACGTCGACGCGGACACCGCGACCGACGCGACCGCGGCCGCGCTCATGGAGACGCGGTACGAGCTGGCCAGGCTCGGTCTCGTGCCGCCCACCGCCGACGAGGTCGAGTCGGTGCGGCAGTACGCGATCGGTTCGCTGGTCACGGCGGCGTCGTCGCAAGGCGGCCTGGCCGCGCAGCTGTCCGCGCTCGCCGCGACGGGGCTGGGCGTCGAATGGCTCGCCGGACATCCGGAGCGCCTCGCCGCCGTCACCGCCGAAGACGTGGCGAACGCGGCGCTGGAGTTCTTCGCGCCCAAGCGGTTCACCGGCGTCGTCGTCGGCGACGCCGAGGTCCTCGCGCCGAAGCTGACGGCGCTGGGCGACGTGACCGTCGGGGAGCCCTCCTGATGGAGACGCCGTTCGGGTTGGGCGCGCTCCCGACGCTTTCGCGCTCCACGGCGGACCGTCAGGAATCCTTGCGCACCAACCCGGACAGGCTCGCCGAACGCTGGCCGAACGCCCGCGTGGTGCTGCTCGACGAGCACGCGCGCACCCCGGTGGTGGAGGGCTCCGGCACCCTCGCGACCCGCAAGTCGCAGGATTTCGGCGCCGAGCCGCCCGCCGACGCGGTGTTCCTGGGGGAATGGCAGGGCACCGACTACTGGTCGATGCCCGGCCGCCCCGCCGGGGAGACCGAGACCGTCGAAATGGCGGGCAGCTGGGGCGTCGTGGAACAGGTCGCCCGGCACGATGGTGAGATCTGGGTCGACCTGCGCGGCTACGGCGATCTGCTCGACGACACGTCGGCCGGGCTGTTCACCACCGCGCAGGCGCTGCAGGCGTGGCGGCGGCAGGCGAAGTTCTGCACGCGCTGCGGCAGCCCGACCGAGCTGATCCAGCTGGGCTGGGCCAGCAAGTGCACCGGCTGCGGCCGCGAGGAGTACCCGCGCACCGACCCGGCGGTGATCTGCCTCGTGCACGACGACGCCGGCGTCGACGGCGAGCACGTCCTGCTGGCGCGGCAGCCGATCTGGCCGCCGGACCGGTACTCGATCCTCGCCGGTTTCGTCGAGGCGGGGGAGTCGCTCGAAGGTTGTGTCGAGCGGGAGATCCGCGAAGAGGTCGGCGTCGAGGTGCGCGATGTGCGTTACCTCGGCAGCCAGCCGTGGCCGTTCCCGCGGTCGATCATGCTCGGCTTCACCGCGCGAGCCGACATCTCCGCTCCGCTCGTACCGGCGGAGGGCGAGATCGAAGAGGCGTTCTGGGTTTCGCGCTCCGAGGTGCGGGCCGCCTTCGCGAACAGTCAGCTGCGGAACGCCGGCGCCGTGCCGACGCCGATCGCCGGCGGCACCAGGCAGCTGGTGCTGCCGGGGAACTCGTCGATCGCGCGCGTGATGCTGGCGGCCTGGGCCGGCGTCTGATACCGGGCCCGAAGGCGTAACTCGCGTGCTTGAACGCGTAACTCACGTGCTTGAACGAGTTCCGTCTCCAAGCACGCGAGTTACGCCTTTGATCACGGGGAAACATGAAGAACACCTTGCGGCGGTTCGCCGTCGCCGAAGGGCCGCGCGGGAGGCCTCGAACCTCCTGAGCGGCGCTCAGTGTCCCCAATGTGGCATTGGGGACGCTGAGTGTCTCCAATGCCACATTGGGGGCATCGGATGCTGCGACGAGGATCGGTTTCCCTTGTGGGCAGGATAGGGCCGACAACGTGAAGGCCTCCGCCGCGTTCGCCCCACCCGCACCAGCAGTCACCAGGGCTATGCGTGAAGGCCGCTCACGCGAGCGCGATCGCGTTGTTGACGGCGGTGACGGTCCCGGCGGGATCGTCGACCGTGAGCACGAGCCGGTTGAAGTCTTCGGCCTCGTCGAGGGTGATGACGACTGTGCGGTCGAAGCCGGAGACGTTCCAGAACTGCCGGTCACCGTCGGCGTGAAAGGTGCCGCTGAGCTTCCCGGGGATCCGCAGACCCGGCCCGCGCCACCCCTTCGGCTCGTCGCGCATTCCCGGGTCGTGTGTCGCGCCGCGTACGTGGGCGAGCGGGAATTCGAGCCGCCGGGTGAATGACCAGATCTTGTCGATCCCCACCGGTTCGACCACCAGGCGGTCTCCGGTGATGGTGACGCGGTTGTTGCTCATGTCGTTCCTCCGTTGTCGATATGCGGCAATCCGGCGCGGGCCAGCAGCCGTCTTCCCAGCTCGTCCGGGGTGGTCCCGAGGTCCTGGATGACGGCCTGGACCCGGGCGCGCAACCGCTCGTCCTCGGGCGCGAGTTCGAGCAGGGCGATCAGCAGGACGTCGAGCCGTCCGGCGCTGTCGTGCCGGTCGGCGGCGACGTGCTCCAGCACCCGGGCGAACAACCCGTGCTTGCTGCCGAACGCGCCGTACAGGCTCCCCCGGTGGACACCCGTCGCCTCGACGAGGTGATCGACCGAGGTCGCGTGGTATCCGCGCTGCCGGAAGACCGCCGCCGCGGCTTCGATCGCTGTCTTCTCGTCGAACTGGCGTGGTCGGGCCATGAGTTTGAGAATAGTCATTCAAGAATGACCGGTCAAGAACTCCGATGGCCGTCTCTCGTGCTTGGACGGACGACACGCGGCTGATGTTCGAGTCGTCCATCCAGTCACGCGTGTCGTCCGCCGGATCACGCGTGTCGTCCAATCGGTCGCACGGGTGATCGTGAGCGGACACCCTCCGCGCCGGTACGTATACCCACTGTGCGGAACACGCCAAGCGTTACCTCCCCGTTTCCCGGCCCCGTTGACGGCTGTGGCTCGGCTCACTACAGTCCCCGGAAACCGTCTGTAAAGTTTCCTAACGAAGTCGGGAGCGAGCCCAAGTGCGAGCCGGTAGTCCGCGAATGCTGCGCGAGATCAACGATCGCGCGGCCATCGAGGTCCTCCTCAGGGACGGCCCTCTGACGCGCTCCGAGCTCGAAGTCGCCATCGGCCTGTCCAAACCCGCGACGGCACAGCTCCTCACTCGCCTCGAGCAGGACGACGTCGTCACCAAGGCGGGCGTCCGCGGCGGGGGCCGCGGCCCGAGGGCGCAGCTCTGGCAGGTCAACGGCGGCGTCGCCTACGTCGCGGCCGTGGACCTGACGCCGCAGCGGGCCGACTTCGTGGTCGCCGACGTCACGGGCGCGGTGCTCGCCGAGTACCAGGTCCCGCTGCCGGTCCACGAGGGCGCGGACGTCGTCGGCACCTTCGGCGCGGCGCTCACCCACGTCGCCGCCGAAGCCGGGCTCGCCATCACCGATCTCCGCCACGTCGTCATCGGTGCGCAAGGCGCCTTCGATCCCCGCACCGGCTTGCTCTCCTCGGCACCCCACATCCCCGGCTGGCTCGGGTTCGACGTGCCGCGCAGGCTCAGCCAAGAGCTCGGCGTCGAGGTCACCATCGAGAACGACGTCAACCTCGTCGCGATCGTGGAGATGACGGTCGGCCAGGCCGTCGGCCTCGACGACTTCGTGATGATCTGGCTCAGCGACGGCGTCGGCGGCGCGGTGGTGGTCGGCCGCAGGCTGCTGCGCGGCGCGACCGGCGGTGGCGGCGAGATCGACTGGATGCGCGTGCCCGATCCGGTTTCCGTTGCCACGCCGAAGGAAAAGCCGCGCGCGGGAGATCGTTTCGGCGATCTCGTCGCCTCGCCGGCCGTCGTCGAGCTGGCCGCCGCGCACGGCATCGAGGCCGAAACCGGCGCGGACGCCGTCGCCAAGGCGCGCGAAAGCCACAACGAAGCCTTCCTCGACGACCTCGCCCGCCGTGTCGCGGGCGGCGCGGCGGGCCTGATCGCGGTCGTCGACCCCGAACTCGTGCTCCTTTCCGGTGACACCAGCCGGGCAGGCGGCGACGAATTCGCCGCGCTGGTCGCGAAAAGGCTGCACGAACTGGTCCTGCCCCGCACCCCCGTCGGGGTCGCTTCGGTGCAGGGCAACGCGGTCCGCGCGGGTGCGCTCCAATCGGCGCTCGCCACCGTCCGCAGGGACATCTTCGGCGTCAACACCCCTTCGCTCCTCGGGCCGAGACGGTCCGGGGCGGGAGAGCCCAATCCGATCGTGGCGATCCCGGATTCACGAACAGAACCACCGTCTCCCGCCCCAACCAACTAGGAGGAGGGTCATGAGTTCCACGACCCAGGTTCGGAGAAGCGGCCGCCGTTGGCGCGGCTCGATAGTGCTCGGCGCGGTCACCGTCGCCGCACTGGTGTCCGCTTGCTCGGGCGCCGCAAGCGGCCCGAACGGCGGGGCGGGCGACGCGGCGGCCGCCCCCGCCGCGGACGCGAAGCTCACGCTGACCGTCTACAGCAAGTTCACCGACCGCGAGTACAACGTGGTCACCGCCGGGCTCAACAAGCTCAAGGCGAAGTTCCCGAACATCGAGATCAAGCACGAAGGCCAGCAGGACGACGACAAGATCACCCAGTCCATCCGCGGTGGCAACCCGCCGGACGTGGCGATCTCGTTCTTCACCGACAACCTCGGCGCGTGGTGCTCGACGGGCAGCTTCCAGGATCTCAAGCCCTACATCGACCGCGACAAGATCGACCTGACGCAGATCCCCGACGCGGTGCGCAGCTACACCGAGTTCCAGGGCAAACGCTGCGCCATGCCGTTGCTCGCCGACGTCTACGGCTTCTACTACAACAAGGACATGTTCGCGGCGAAGGGCGTCACGTCGCCGCCGAAGACGACCTCGGAACTGTTCGAGGCCACCAAGAAGCTGACCGAGTTCAACGCGGACGGCTCCATCAAGGTCGCCGGTTTCCTGCCGTCGATGCCGTTCTACGCCAACATGGCGCAGTACTGGGCCCCGAACTTCGGCGCCACCTACCTCGGCCCGGACGGCCAGTCGCACCTCGCCGACAGCCCCGAGTGGAAGGCGATGTTCGACTTCCAGAAGCAGCTGGTGGACTTCTACGGCGGCCACGCCAAGGTCGAGCAGTTCAAGGCCGGTCTCGGCGAGGAGTACTCGGCGGACCACGGTTTCCAGCGCGGCAAGCTCGCGATGATGATCGACGGCGAGTACCGCACCGCGTTCATCAAGGACCAGGTGCCGGAGCTCAAGTTCGGCACCGCGGCCCCGCCGGTGCTCGACAGCAAGCCCGACCGCTACGGCGGCGCGTTCACCACGGGCACGATCATCGCGATCCCCAAGGGTGCGAAGAACCCCGGCGCGGCTTGGGAACTGATCAAGCAGGTCACCCTCGACACGTCGACGCTGGTCGAGCTGTCGAACGGCCTGAAGAACGTCCCGAGCACCAAGGCCGCGCTGACCGACCCGAAGCTCGAGGTCACGCCGGAGTTCAAGACGTTCCTCGACCTGTACAACGGCGGCAAGCTGATGCCGAACCCGTCGACGCCGATCGGCGACGCGCACCTCAAGGCGGTCAACGACTTCGCCGAGAAGTGGCAGGCGGGCAACGTCCCGGACATGGTCGCTGGTCTGAAGCAGGTCGACGCTCAGATCAACGACGAGCTGGCCCAGAAGCGCGCCGGCGGCTGATCGCATGACTTCGACCCTGGATTCCAGGGCGGTCGCCTCCCCTTCCGCGTCCACCCGGACGCGGAAGGGGAACGCGGCGCGCCGCCGTCGCACCGTCTTCTACTTCATCGCCCCGGCGATGCTGGGTTTCCTGATCTTCTTCGGCTACCCGCTGATCGCCACGGTGTACTACTCGTTCACCCGGTACGACCTGATCAACGCGCCGGAGTTCATCGGCTTCGACAACTACGTCCGGATGTTCACCAGCGAGCCGCTGGTCGGCACCGCCGCGTACAACACGTTGTGGCTGGTGATCGTCCTGACCGTGTGCCGGGTGGTGTTCGCGCTCGGCGTGGCCTCGGTCATCTCCCGGCTGAAATCGGGCGTCGGCCTGGTCCGGACGTTGTGCTACCTGCCTTCGCTGGCCCCGCCCGCCGCGGCGACCCTGGCCTTCGTGTTCCTGTTCAACCCGGAATACGGCCCGGTCAACGCGTTCCTGGACTTCGTCGGCATCGACGGCGGGCTGTGGTTCAACGACCCGGCGATGTCGAAGCCGGCGCTGACCCTGCTGGTGATGTGGGGTTCGGGCGAGCTGATGATCATCATCCTGGCGGCGCTGCTCGACGTGCCGCAGGAGCAGTACGAAGCCGCTCAGCTCGACGGCGCCGGGCCGGTCCGCCGGTTCTGGCATGTCACGCTCCCGTCGATCTCGCCGGTGCTGCTGTTCGGCATCGTCAACTCGATCATCTTCGCGTTGCAGTTCTTCACGCAGGCGATCGTCGCGGGATCGGCCGCGGCGGGCGCGGCCGACGTCGCGGGCAACACGAAGTTCATCGGCGCACCACAGAACTCGACGCTGACCTATCCGGTCTGGCTGTACGTCCAGGGTTTCCGGTACTTCAACATGGGCTACGCGGCGGCGATGGCGGTCCTGCTGTTCGTCGTCTCGGCGGGCTTCACGTGGATTCTCGTGCGGCAGCTTCGTAAGTCCCAGCATCAGGAGGAGGGCGGATGACGACACTCGCAGAACCTCGACACGCCGCCCCGGCATCCGAACCGCCGAAGGTGCGGATGCGGCGCCAATGGGACAAGAAGCTCTACTGGATCGCGACGCACAGCGTGGGCATCGCGATGGGCGTGATCTTCATGATGCCCATCCTGTTCGTGTTCCTCACCGCGGTGATGTCCAGCGACCAGGCGCTTTCGTCGAACTTCTGGCCGAAGGAATGGCATTTCGAGAACTTCGTCGAGGTGTTCGAAAAGGCGCCGCTGTTGCAGTACTTCGGCAACAGCATGCTGTATTCGACGCTGGCCACCGTCGGGGCGCTCGTCTCGGCGATCCCGGCCGCGTACGCGCTTTCGAAGCTGAAGTTCCGCGGGCAGAACCTGTTCTTCATGCTGACCGTCGCCGCGATGATGCTGCCTCCGCAGGTCACCGTCGTGCCGTTGTACGACCTGTGGGTGCGGCTCGGGTTCACCGGGACGCTGATCCCGTTGATCGCGCCGTACTTCTTCTTCGACGCTTTCTCGATCTTCCTGCTGCGGCAGTTCTTCCTCACCATTCCGAAGGACTACCTGGAAGCGGCGAAGATCGACGGCTGCACCGAGTTCAAGGCGATGGTCAAGGTCCTGATCCCGATGGCGAAGCCGGGGATCGCGGCCACCGCGATGTTCTGTTTCCTGTTCACCTGGAACGACTATTTCGGTCCGCTGCTCTACACGGGTGAGACCAGGGACAGCTGGCCGCTGTCGCTGGCGATCGCGTCGTTCCGCGGTATGCACCACGTGGAATGGAACCTCACCATGGCGGCCACCGCGCTGATCATGCTGCCGGTGATCGTGTTGTTCGTGTTCGCGCAGAAGTCCTTCGTCAAGGGCATCACATTCACAGGGGTCAAGGGATGAAACTGGCAGTCGTCGGTGGTGGGTCCACGTACACGCCCGAGCTGATCGACGGGATCGCCGGACGGCGGTCCACTTTGGACGTCGACGAGATCGTGCTGATCGATCCCGACGCGTACCGGGTGGAGGCGGTCGGGGACTTCAGCAATCGTTTGCTGGGCCACGCCGGGCATCCGGCGCGGGTCCGCACCACGTCGAGTCTCGAAGAGGGTGTCGACGGGGCGTCGGCGGTGCTGATCCAGCTGCGGGTCGGCGGACAGCGCGCGCGGCGCGGGGACGAGACGTTCCCGCACGCCTGTGGCTGTGTCGGGCAGGAGACCACGGGCGCGGGCGGCCTGGCGAAGGCGTTGCGCACCGTTCCGGTGGTGCTCGACATCGCCGACCGGGTGCGGAAGATCGCCGGTGACGACACGTGGATCGTCAACTTCACCAACCCCGTCGGCATCGTCACCCGGGCGCTGCTGAACGAGGGGCACCGCGCCGTCGGGCTGTGCAACGTCGCGATCCACCTCCAGCGCACGTTCGCGCATCTGCTCGGGGCCGGCGTCGACGACGTCAAACTCGTCCACACCGGGCTGAACCACCTGAGCTGGGAGCGAAAGGTGCTCGTCGACGGCGAGGACCGGCTGCCGGAACTGCTGGCGGAGCACGCGGAATTCCTCGGCGAGCACGTCACCGCGCCGGTCGAGTGGATGCGGCGGATGAACGTCGTGCCGTCGTACTACCTGAAGTACTACTACGGGCACGACGAGCAGGTCACGAAGCAGCGCACCGAGCGGCCGCGCGCGGACGTCGTCAGCGACGTCGAGGAGGAACTGCTGAAGGTCTACCTCGACCCGGAGGTGGTGACCAAACCGGAGCAGCTGGAGAAGCGGGGCGGTGCCTACTATTCCGAGGCCGCGGTGCAGCTCGTTCACGCGCTCACCTCGGGTGGGCCGGCGGAGGAGCACGTCGTCAACGTCCGCAACGAAGGCACCTTCGACTTCCTGCCGGACGACGCCGTCATCGAGGTTCCGTCCCTTGTGGACGGTGCTGGGCCGCGTCCGATCCCGCAGCCGCCGGTGGAGCAGCGGTTCGCCGGGCTGATCGCCGGTGTGACCGCGTACGAGCACCTCGCGCTGGAGGCGGCGATCAAAGGCGGCCGCGATCGGGTCGCCGACGCGTTGCTCGCGCATCCGCTGGTCGGCCAGTACACCAAGGCCGATCAGCTCGCCGACTCGCTGGTGCGGATCAATCGCGAGTTCCTCCCGTGGGCGGGGGCATGACGGCCGGCTCGTCCGACGTCGTCGTCGCGATCGACGGCGGCAACAGCAAGACCGACGTCCTGATCGTCTCCCGCGACGGACGGGTGCTCGGACAGTCGCGAGGGCCGGGCGCGTCCCCGCAGAACATCGGGGTCGACGGCAGCGTGCAGGCGCTGGAGAAGCTGGTCCTGGAAGCCCTTCGCGGGGCAGGGCTTCCCGCCGACCGTCCGTTCGCGACACATACGTCGGCCTATCTCGCGGGGCTGGATTTCCCGCAGGAGGAAGCGATCCTGCACGCCGCGCTGGCCGCGCGCGGCTGGAGCGACACGCTGATCGTCGGCAACGACACGCTCGCGTTGCTGCGTGCGGGCAGCTCCGACGGGACCGGGGTGGCGGTGGTCTGCGGCGCCGGGATCAACGGCGCAGGCGTCAGCGCCGACGGCCGTGAGCACCGGTTTCCCGCGCTGGGCAAGATCTCCGGCGACTGGGGCGGCGGCTACCGCCTGGGCGAGGAAGCACTGTGGTGGGCCGTCCGAGCCGAGGACGGCCGGGGCCCCGGCACGGCCCTGCAAGCCGCCGTCACCGCGCACTTCAAGGCGTCTTCGGTGCTGGAAGTGGTGCAGCGCCTGCACTTCGAGGAGTTGCACTCCGACGCGATCCACGGCCTGTGCCCGCTGCTGTTCGCCGTCGCGGCGGGCGGCGACGAGGTGGCGCAGGACGTGGTCGACCGGTTCGTCGAAGAGGTCGCCTTGCTGGTCTCGGTCATCCTGCGGCGGCTGGAACTCACCGAGGAGGCGCCGGAGGTCATCCTCGGCGGGGGAGTGCTGACCGGCGTCGGCGCGCAGGTGATCGCGGAGATCGAGCGGCGGTGCCTGAAGGTGGCGCCGCAGGCTTCGATCCAGGTGGTCGACGTGGCCCCGGTGGTCGGCGCGGCGTTGTTCGCGCTGGACACGATCGGCGCTTCGGCTGCCTCGAAGGCCTCTCTGAAGGCCGCCACCAAGCGGGTCTGAATGTCCGTGAAGACATCCCTGGGTTTTGTGTGTCAAGCGGTGGTGGTGTGGTGGGCCCAGGCGGTGTTTTCGTTGTAGTGGGTGTGGGTTTTGAGGCAT